>LXQD01000333.1 GCA_003326215.1 Nostoc minutum NIES-26
GTGTAAAGAAGTTATTCAATTATGGTCAAAGTGGGAAGACATGGGTTTGTACATCTTCTTTCTACCCAAATATTGCTCAGAAATGAACCCGATTGAATTGGAATGGCAACATCTCAAAAAAGATGAACTAGCCGCGAAAACTTTTGAGGATGAGTTAGACCTTGCCTATGCCGTCATTGATGGAGTCCAAACGAGAGGAGAAAAAGGAAATTACAGTACGCAACGTGTAAGATTTAACTCTAGTTCTTCTGCTTAACTCTTTGTTACATACTTGTAAATTTTCTCCACGACTTACTTAACTCAGATGGAGGCATCTGACGCAATCTTTGAGGCGCAAACGGCGGGGATGACCGAGCAACAGAAGGCAGAGTACATTAAGCATCTGCGCGACACGAAAACGCCTTACTTGCAAGGTAGCCAGACTCTACAGGGGACGATTGACCCCAACGATAAGGTAGAAGGTTCTTCACCTGAGCCTGGAGCGATCGCCCCCGGTGATAAATATCGCTGGATTAAAAACACCATCGGCTACCCCACTCTGATTTTTGGGGGCATGGGTGCAGGTAAATCATGGACTACCAGAGAAATTATCTGGCATAAGCGTACTGCTGGCTGGAATCAAATCTTTGTACTTGACCCGCACGGTACTGATGTGGAATGGCGGGGGGTGAATCTAATTACTGGCTACAGAGAGATAGCCGACTTCATGCAATGGTATATGGGGGAAATGCGCCGCCGTTACGATGCCTACCGTAACAGTGGAATGGTTGAGGAGCAATGGACGCAACACTTAAGAGACACAAACCAACATTTCTGTGTAGTCGCTGAGGAGTTTACAACTTGGTCAGATAACATAACTGAGCCAATGCCAGATGATTGTGAGGATGAAAAATGGAAGCCCGACCCTGATTTTGTCGGTAAATGGTTTCGCTGTGCCATGACCGAATCCCGTAAACAGTTGATGATTCCTTTGTTTGTGGCACACGACCGCACAATGGAGATTTTAGCCAAGGCTAAAGGATTATCAAAGCTCAGGGATGCGGCACTGTTAGAGGTGGAACTGTTTGCAGATATAGACAGCGTAACTAAAGAAGCAACAGCAAGCGGTAAAGGCGCAATTAAATTACCAGGGCATGGTGAATGGTTGCCTATTGAACTGCCCAAACTTGACCACAAGCGGATTGATTTTCGGCTTGATAACCCAGTGCCACAGGCAAAGGATAACCCAAATCCTGCCCAACTTTCCACAGACCATGAAACAGCCGAGCGCATCTGGCAACTGGAATTTAATTTAGATAAGCCTCCGGCAGAATCTAGCCCTACCCCATCCCTAACACCATTAGCCCAATCACTGCTGCAATACCTCCAGCGCACCGTCAGAAAATCGGCAGTCATACAGGAGATACAGCCCAACTTTAAAGTCAAAGGTCAACGGTTCAGTTCGGAGGAGTTGAAGCGACTGTTTAACGAGTTAGTTGAGAATAGTCTGGCCGGATGGCTGGATGCTAATACTATCGAAATTACCCAAAATTGGACAGACGGACAGGACAGACAGGATTAGACAGAATCTTTGTACAGCAAGGGACAGAGTAGACAGAGCAAGAGACAGAACGCCAGACAGCAGACAGGTAATTTTATTACTAGAAGACTATCAACATCAGGGCGGGCGTTTAAGATTAAATCAAACGGCGATAAAAAATGATTATGGCATCTACCGAACCAAAGCCAATGCTTAAAAAAGCCTCAAGCAGATGAGGGAACAGTAGACAAATAGTAGCCGCATTTGGTGAGATTATGGCGTTCGTTGATGAAATTACACCCCAACAACAATCTTTAATGCCAAGTTATCGAGAAAAGTGGCAGAAAATAGCATTTTCCACCAATAGGATTGACCCTCAAAAAGCTATTGAAGCAGTTCAATCTGTCTATGAACTGCTAAAATTACCAACGCCAAAAATTCAATTTTTTGAGAGTTTATATGCAGCAGCAACAGTAGCGAAGCTACTAGACGAGCGTCCTTACTTCACAGAAGATGGTTTATCATTTGCCAACGAACTAATAGGTAAACTGCACGAAAAATTGTATATTAACAACGTAAATGCTATAGGTCATTGGGATCAATTTATTAGTTCTCAATTACGACCGGATGCAACTTCAGAAATAGACAGGCAGTTATCAGAGAGTTTAAAAAATTACCTTTTAGAAGATAAATCAAAATCCTTTTCAGGCGGATATGAATTTTATTGGTTTGTTCCACTCCATTGGTATGCCTGTGAGGGTGGATTCTTCGATTTTCATTTTTCAGTGGTAAGTCACACACTATTTGAGCCTTATGATGAATATGCCTGGAAAGTATGGAAGCAACTTGTTACTTCTTGTGGTTGGATTATTCCCTTTGAAAACATTTGTTTAGTTTGCGACCGTCCAAGCCAGTTCTTATTTAATTCCGAAAATCTCCTCCATGCAGAAGGACAAGCGGCGGTTCAATTTATTGATGGCACTGGGCTTTATTCTTACCACGGCGTTACGCTGCCAATGGAATATGGAGAAATGCACTCTCATCAATGGCAACCACAATGGTTATTAGAAGAAACCGATATAGAACTGAAACAAATTCTAGTTCAAGCTATTACTTGTAAGGCTGAAAACTATAAAACTCGCTATTTTAAAGAAGCTTTAGAAAGAGCTGCCAGCTTGGGAAGGCTGAATATCGTTCAACAGATATTAGCCTTACAGCAGTTTGATGGTCTTTGTTTATCTAATGCTCTTGCTCATGGGGTCTGGAGTAGAGATATCAAAATTTTAGAAGTTTTGATTAAGGCTGGTGCTTACTTAAATTACCGCACAGAGTGGGGTACACCTTTAATTGCTGCTGCCAGAACAGGAGAAGTCAGGATTGTCCGTTATTTGGTAGAAGCAGGCGCAAATCCAAATATGTGGATTGACTTAGATGGTTACATGAGTCCGCTTTCAGCCGCAGTCTACGAAGGACATCAGGAAGTTTGTGATTATCTACTCCCTTTAATTACAGACCCAGAAGAAATCGAATATGCCGAGCGAGAGTTACCAAAAGCAGTAATTCGCAAACAGCGACGAGAAGATCAATCCTTACAAAAATTCTTCGATGCTGTTAGTGAGGGTGATACAACTACAGTGCGTGAGTTAGTCGCACAAGGTTTAGATATCAATTCTTTAAATGAAGATGGTATTACTGCTGTTCATTGTGCCGTCGCTGGTGGCAATGTGCGAATGATCGAGTTGCTGGCAGAATTAGGAGTAGATTTAAATCGCCTCGATGAAGATGGGCGAACGCCCTTGATGTCTACAATTGGCATCTACGCTTTTCAAGCTAGGGCATTGCGGGCGTTGATTCGTGCTGGTGCTGACCTCAACTATAGAGATCGGGAAGGATACACAGCTTTAGACTATGCGGTTTTAAATCCGAGTATTCCACCAGTTTTTGAAAAAATCCTTGTCTCGGCCGGTGCTAAATATGGTTCTTGGAAAGGAACGGAAATTCATTTGGCAGCCGAGAGTGGTAATGTCAGGTTAATTAATCTTTTGGTAGCTTCTGGGATAGACATTAACCAGTTCTCTGCCACAGATGGTTTAACTCCACTGATGAAAGCCGTTATACGCTCCAAGGCTTGGGCGATGCGAACGTTGATTCGCTCTGGTGCAAATGTCAACAGCAGAACTGAAGATGGCAAAACAGCCTTATATTTTGCTGAAAATACAGGACAGAAACATCCAGTGATTAAGAAGATTTTGCTAAAAGCTGGTGCAACCTACTAAAAAGCAAGTTAATAATTTTATCTTCCAAACGCGCAGTAATCGGTTGACATAGATTATATTTCCTATATGTAGGTTTCTGTTATTATGTCCTTCTCTAACACGACCTATCGCATAGTTAATGGCGTAACCATTCCTGGCGTATTTCTGCAAGCCTTTATCAAGAATGGAGATCACTATTTTGTCACCGAAATCAAAGTCTACAAAGACAGCAGAATTGATTGCTGGGGGATGGTTGACTTTGATGGTTTCAAAGAAAAGGTGAACAAAGGTTGGGTTAGAACTCATCTGCCTGAAGGAGCCAGAGTCTCAATGATGGTGTCTGGTCTTAACTTCACCGCCCATCAAGTGAAGTCAACAGTTGAGGAGCAGGAGTTTGTTAAAGAAGTTGAAGATGAGATCCGACGACTCAATGGGCAGCTAACAACAGGAGAGATTTGCCGACAGGCATTAACACAATACAAACATGAGCCAAACCAGACAAATAAGGAGTATTTGCAGCAAGCCTATGATGCTGTTCCTAAACACCGTCGCAAATATTTAGGTAATATGGACGACAAAGATTCGGAATATCGCTCAATTCTCAACAGATGGAGCGACTAGGAGGAACCAACATCGGCGTTTACAGAAGAAATAGATACTGTACCTATTAAATAGGTACTGTCAAGGCGATTAGTACCTATTTATTGGTCAATTCAGTTGCGTCTCTTATGGACTAGAGCGGGTATACAACAGGGCATACCTCCTCAACACCACACTAGTTGAATTTGGTTGCATTTACCTAACGTTTGTTTTTTCGGGACTTTATGATCGCATATTCATGAAGTAAGATCCAAGTACAGACAAACAGTGAATTATTCTTATGCCTACCGTCTATCTGAAAAACGGAGACAGTGTTGAGGTTAAACAGGAAGAGTTGGAAGATTATCTCCACAACAACCAGGACAAGATTGCAACTCGTTATGTTCAAAGACGTGGACTCAAAAGAGGCAAGTCTGTCCCGGTAGATAATGCCGCTTCTAACAGTAAATGACCACTGTTGCATTGGGTTGTACTGCTTGGTACAGACCCTGCTCTAGATTTTCTTGGCTTGTGTCAAAATACGCAGTGCAACCTTTAAACAATCTGTACTCGGTTTTTGGGTTGTCATTTGCTCTGGGAATGTACTCTAGCTCTTCACCCAGTTCAACGTAAACATACAAGCCTTTTCTGCCCTGTATCTGACCGTCAACCCAACCATTTGGTTCAGCAGCATCAAACTCATCGCGGGTAACTTTTACTCTTAATGTCATTTTTTATTTTGATGAACTATAAGCTTAATCTTTAGCTTTGATGATTTCACTGTATCCCTTATCTGGAAAAGGGTCTAGCATCTGCATCTGTTTATGATATGTATTCTTATGACATAGCAGGTATGCTACTTCAAACATCTCTGCTATGTCTTTAAGAGAATTATCAGATTAACAACTAGAATACAGTTTAGATATGTAATATTACGACATATCTGAACTGTTGTTAAAATAATATCCAGAAGTGCTTTTAAAAAGCACTTCTGATATGTTTACAAAAAACATATCAGAAGTGCCATTGAATAGCAGACAAAATATATACCCTATAAATAAAATCCCACAGTAACTAAATCCTTCTTAGGGAGAACCTAGTCAAGTAGATATCGCTCAACTACATCCCTTTGAGTTTAATCAATAAGGGTGGCCGCCGAGATACCTGCAAATTGGGACACGTTGTAAATAATTATTGCAGAGAAGCTCTTGTTGATTTACTAACTTGCCCAAAAATGATAAAGGAGGAATTAAACTTTTGCACGGTAAACCGAAGCTTTCACCTCTTTTTGTCCCTTACACTTGCCCATAAATGGCCCTTTTAGGGAATGTCTTCATTTGAATGGTTAAGTAATGGTTGAGGCTGAAACAACGGTAAATCAAGGTTTTTGACAATTAGCTTTACAAAACTTTACAACGTGTCCCAATTTGCACGTATCTCGGCCACAAACTCCAATGATCAACGAGAACAACAAGCAAGCAAGCATTACACAGGGAAAACGTCCTCGAAAAAAGCCAAAAGTAACAGATAAGTGGGAACCCCATAAGCGTGACCTTGACGAAGATAAGGAAAACCAATGGATTTTTATCAGCAAAGCTCTAGATACTTATGGTTTAGATGTCTACGAGTTTCGAGTATTAGCCCATGTAGCGCGTAGAGCGGGGCCAAAAGGAATGTGTAATGCAAGTCAGGCAACGATAGCTGATTGTTGTGGCATTAATCAACGTAAGGTTATGCAGGCACTGGAAACGCTTTGTCAGGTAAAGATTTTGAATAAGACCAAAACTGGACGTGCTAATCACTATAAATTAAACACAAGTAGTAAGTGGGAACATCCAGAAAAGTTAGAAGAGTTTCGCTCCAACGGAGAAAAAAAGCAAGAAGATACAAGCACTGCTGATTGAAACGTAGGATTTAAAACCCTAAACCCCTAAAACTGGTATAAAAAAGCATATATACACTTTTTACTCAGGCAAGTAAAGACCGCTACTATCGCTAGGCTTGGCGTGGGCATAGCGGCTGGTGGTATGCAAAGATGAATGCCCCAAAGTCTGCTGCACCAGATGCACCGATGCGTGTCTGTCTAAACTATGGCTGGCGTGAGAGTGTCGTAACCAGTGGGGGCTAACTTTGCCCTTGATACCAGCTTTTTCGGCAGCAGTTGCAACAAGTAAGCGGATATGTCTTTCCTTTAAAGGCTCTCCTCCCTTGCGACTTTTGAACACCGCCGCATCTAAAGTATCAGATGGCTCACGCAGTTTGGTTAATGCCTGATAAACCTTTTTGGGAATCAGCACAGTCCTGGTCTTCTCGCCTTTACCAAACAGCGTCACTTGCCCTTGTCCGTTGCGATTGGAGCGAATATCGCGCCAGCGTACCAGGGACACCTCACCCACCCTAGCCGCAGTGTAGTAAAGGAACTGAATCAAAGCCCGGTCGCGTTCATTGGTCGTCAACGCCACCATCGTCATCACTTCTACTTCCCTTAGAATCCGCTCGGCGAGTCGGTCTTTGGTCTTGGGTAGCAAGGTATCATCTGCGGCATTGAAAGATAGATACTTGATTTTGCAACCGTAATTTAGAAGACTTTTGAGAGCGGCAATCCTCCTCGCGCGGCTGGCTGGTGCTAAGGGCTTTTTGGTTTTAGTGGGGTGAGTCTCCAAAAAATCGGCGAATGCTTGCACATCGTTGATGGTGACAGTCCGCAAGTCGATATCATTTAACCGCACCTGTTGCGGGTTCTGTCCCAACAGGAAAGCCACAAAACAGCGAATATCAGTTTCGTAAGCGCGGTGAGATTCTTTACTGCGCTTAGTCGTCAACCACAGCGATACAAGCTGCGCGGTGTTGGCAACATCAGCCATGCCAGGGGCGCGAGTTATCCCCTGCTCGGTATGTGTAAACATAAAATCAACAACATCGAGATTGCCTACCCTGACCGTCAGTAGGGTTGAAGAGTGAAAACGAATCACCGATAAGGTTTGTTATCGGTGATTGCTCCCTAGTAAGTTTCCCACATAACTAGGGGGCGAGCGCACCTTTGGGAAGAGAACTGAGGATCAAGCAAGCGATCGCGCCTACTCCGACCTAACGGGGAACGAGAGTTGCACTCTGCGACGAGAGGATGTCATCGGCTCCAACGCCGCTTAAGGTGCGATTCAAGTACGCAATTAATTTACATACAGGCAAACTGTTTAAAAATAGCCACTATGTCTGCAAAAGGATATGGTGAATGGTTATCTGCTTCTCGTAAATAAAGTGTTTTGAGGCGACCTGTATCAATCTTTGTTTGAGATGCAAATCTATTAAACAACTGTTTGCCAGGTATAGCACTTTTCCAGTCATCAGTGTCATTTTCTAGACTCTGTTGCAGATTTTCAACAGTTCTCATAACTGAAACTTCTATATCATCATCATTTATGATTTCAATAATCCTTTCCCTTTCTGCTTGAGCACGCTTTTGAATCAATATTGCAAGCTCATTGGGAGACTTGTCATGACAGCCTTTAGGCATAATATCCAAATTACCAACTAGACTTCGATATTTTGCTGATTCAATAAGCGCAGCAGTATAAGGAATCATTTGTTGTGCAATTTCTCTTAACCTTACCCTAATTTTCTCAGGATTACAGAGCCATGAATCCTCTGGCTCCATCATAGAGAAGACTCCTGCTAAAACGTTTTCATCTAGAAAATAGTTCTCTAAGTGATAACATTTCAAAATCTTTAGTCGCCCCCTTCCAGCATCTTCGAGAGAGCTTGTAGATACTGATAATGGTACAGCATCACGATCGCACAACATAAAGAACTCTACACCCCAGATAGTACGCTCCAAAATAGAATTCACTATTGATGAGAATGAAGTGATGACTTCTTTACCTCCACTGGGAACCAAAACAAGATTAGGAAACTTATTTTTCAGAATTGCACCATATACCTGCTTGTCAAGACTAGAATCACTGCCCTCAATCAGTACAAGCTTTTTACCCAGAGCAACAATTCCGATTGATTGACCAATTTTTTGAAGTGCTTCATGCGTTTCGTCATCTTCCTTAACAAGAATTGCTTGGTTTAATGTGGTTGATTTTGGAGGAGCTATAAATATTACAGAATTTTCCAGAGATGCAGTGATAATATCAGGAGAGTGTGTGCAATAAATAAATTGATTATTATTACCCACTGTTTGTAGAGTTTGTAGCAACTTATAGCTGAGTTCCGGATGGAGATGTAGCTCAGGCTCATCGAAAATAATAATCGAATGGGAAGGATTACGAAGTAAGAAATCAAATACAATGTTTACAACTTCTCGTTCACCTGAGCTAAGGCTACTGAGGGGAAACTGCTGACCCTCATAAGAATAGAAAAGTTCTTGTTGCCTTGCTTCCGGTTCAAGAAGCTCTTTTGGAGCAAGCAACTGACTGAATGCATTTTTGAAAGGCAGGAGAGGATCTGGAAAATCCAGACTCATTGTTCGTTCTCCTTGTTTGATGAGCATCTCTGCCTTTCTAGCTATTTCATCACGCCTACTTTGCACTTTACGAAATAATGAATGTAGCGTATCTTGAAATCTATTTTTCAATTCAGAAAAACTGTAATTCCAGCCTATTAACTCTTCCCAAGGATCTATAATGTCCCAAGTAAAGCTATACGGCTGGATCTGTTGAATTGTTCGATTACTCTCAAACTGAATAACACTACTTTCCCATCTAGTTCGACGGCGACTTTGTTGTAACGTTATCATCAGTTTTTGAGCATCTTCCGAAATAGAAGTGTCAAGAAAATCCTTTCCCCACTGCTCAGATTCTGATTTTGCAGTTGCCTCAAGAATGAAACGAATATTAGGGTAACTACCAGTTGATTGAAATGCTTGCAGTAATCCCTGGATTAGACGTGTTTTACCAACACCATTAGGGCCTGCTAGCACTACAACATTAGATAGATTATCAACAAAGAATTGCTTTACAGGTGGAATATCTTTTGCCTCAATTCGATTTAGCTTCATTCTTGACTCTCTGCTTTCATTGTCTAAATTTGTTAGCTTTAGCTTGAAAAATTTGATGCTTTATTATCTCTGCTAAGGCAGGTAAAATTAAATCATATGCAATGTTTATATCTTAGATTTTATTTACAAATTACAAAATTAAATCGTATTAAAAGCTAAAAAATCTTATAGCTTAACGCTAATAAAAAATTGTACAAAGGAATATATAATCATCTACTAATTAATTTTTGGATGAGTTTGCATTACTATTCATCTTCTAGTGTAATTACACTAAGTAGTACAAAATTACTAAAGCGCAGTGAAAAATCAATTTATCATAAGGCAGTATCAAAGTCAACTCAATATTATTGTTCATTTTAAGTATAAAATCATACATAAATTATGCTTAAATAGCAATTCTAGAAAGCAGCATCGGGAAATATGAATCAAATGACATCTCTATTAGAGAAGGAGCAAAGACCATCTTGCTTAAAATTACACGTATCTCGGATTAACCCCATTTTCGTAGTAATAAAAGCTGCAAACCCTCTCCCTTGCTCCCTGCTCCCTGCGCCCCTGCGGCCTTAATGTGCAAATTAAATACTTAACAGCTTATTTTGATAAACAAGGCTTGAAAAACAAGTCTTATATAAGATAGGAGCCGTAATCTAAATCAAGATACTAACTCAATACCTAAAAATCTTATAAAGTTTTTGAATTATTAGTTGTAGTTTCTGAGAATTATTTTAATTATGAAATGGCAAGAGTACCAAGAAGCAGTCGCTCTTTTTTATGAGCAATTAGATAGTTTTGGTAAAGTACATCGAAATGTAACTATTCCTGATAAGGTAACAGGTCAGCGACGGCAGATTGATGTGTTGGTCGAAATTGAAGCTTATGGTCATACTATACAGATAGTGGTTGATGCAAAATTTCATGCAGAGAAAATTGATGTTAAGACTGTAGAGGAAGTTATTGCTTTAGCTAATGCAGTTAATGCTTCACAAGCTGTGATTGTTGCTGCTAACGGATGGACAGAGCCGGCCGCTAAAAAAGCAGAATTTGCAAATCTTACATTACGACTCTTGCCTCTTGAAGATGCTTTAGATTTGCTAGTGCCAGATAAGTGGGCAATGTGCCCTAATTGCCATCAGGATTGTATTGTTTTGGATATGGACGGAGCAGTTGTAATTGATGGGCTTATAAATTGGTGGATAGCTGGTAAGTGTAGAGAGTGTAAGTTTGGTTTCATTTGGTGTCAAGAGTGTGGAGATAATCTTGCACTTCCTTTCAATGAAGAGGTTACTTGCTACTGCGGACATTTGTGGTGTTCCAAAGAAGAGGGTTTGTTTGTTAAGTTTTCCAGAAATGAAGATTTAGAAGAATAATTGGTACTGCAATTCGGTATTTTCTAATATTTCAGTTAAATTTCGCCAGACTTGATAATTTTTTAATTCGAGCACCTTACACTCCTACCCACTCCAAGTTCTTTTAGAGGGATAATCCTCTATCTCTGGTTTATCCTAATGTCCCAAATTGCTTTATAAATCTATCCAAGCAGCGACCGCACAAGAGGATTATGCACTCGCGGCTAGTCCAGTCGTTTTTTTGGTACGACTGTGCAATAAAGCTACGCAGCACTAGCTGCCTAAAACCTTTATATATCTAGCTTTTGAGCAAGGCGCGAAAATTTGTTGCTTAGTTATTTCTTACCTCTTGCTAATTTGTCAACACCTATACATGGCAACTTGTATACAAGTTGCCATGTATAGGTGTAACTTAAGGTGTAATCGTACTGGGATTAATAGCAGTAATTTCTGAATAACGGGCAAAATCACTAATATTAAACGTAAGGATATGGGTCAGCCCATGCACCAGCATAGCCGCTGTCAGCCGTGCATCGTGGACATTGATCCCTTGTACCTGATACTGTATGACAAGCCGCTCCCATTCGTCGTAAATGCTTGCGGTATCCGTCAGAAAAGTAAAGAAAGCTTTCAGCCGGATGATTTCTTCCCTAGCTTCAGAGGCAGTGTGACCCAGCCCATTTTTATTAGCTGGACGGGTATACACATTCCAAAACTCGATGAGATTCTGTGGTACGATGCAGAGCGTTTCCCCCTGATTCCGCAGCAAGGAAATTGCATTGGTGGCCGAGTTGTACATTGGGTGGTTAGGGTCTGCGCTCCGCAGCAGAACATTGGTGTCAAGCAGATAAGCCACTAGAGCCTCTCGTCCTCATACATACTTTCCCGGCTAACCGCATAGTCCGAAAGGGGAGGTGCATCATGGCGGTGACTTGCTGCCCATTCCCGGAAAGCTGTTACCCATTCAGATGCTGTTGCAGTTTCATAGAAAGGGCGTTCTGTTGATGGTTGAACCAGCTGCAATAGCATGGTGTTCAAGTGAGGTTTAATCTCCGATGGACTACGGTTGGAAATCTTCGCTAACAAACGGGTAATTGTTTCAATATCCTGACTATGGGCTTGTTCTAAATCACTCACAACAGATTTTGGTTGACTGTTCATAAGCTATTCCACATCTAATTCAAGTTAATCGCTTATTTTTCAGCTTACTGATAAATTCCTGTCCAGGTCGCACGCTTGAAACTTGTCTACAAATAAACTTGTCAACTTGTAAACATTTAAATATATTAACGTGTAAACACTTTTATATGTAATCTTATCTACATGAAAACAATCGCCATAATTTCTCGAAAAGGCGGTGCAGGTAAAACAACCCTGGCGGTGCATCTTGCTGTTGCTGCTACTATTGATGGTTGGGAAACAGCGATTATCGACTTAGACCCACAAGCTTCGGCTACTGGCTGGGGGGACAGTAGAACTCTTGATGCTCCAACGGTCGTATCAGCACAAGCTGCCCGTCTGCCAAAAGTTTTAGAAGCAGCCGCAACTTCAGGGGCAGATATAGTTTTTATTGATACAGCACCGCACTCAGAAACCGCAGCATTGGCAGCTATCCGTGCGGCTGACTTAATTTTGATTCCTTGTCGCCCTGCAATTCTTGATTTAAGAGCAATCAGCGATAGCATTGACTTAGTAAACCTGGCCAAGAAAACTGCAACTGTCGTTCTCAATGCTGTCCCTCCACGCGGTTCCTCAGCAAGTGAGGCAACTGAAGCGATTGCCACCTATGAAGTTGCAGTCGCCCCTATTCAAGTAGGACAACGAGCTGCATTTGTGCATAGCCTGACAGCAGGACAAACAGCTCAGGAATATGAACCAAGTGGTAGGGCTGCATCTGAAATCCAACAACTTTACAAGTGGATGTGTAAACAAGTTGGAATATAAACACTTTTACTTGTATACAAGTAAACTTGTAATATGAGTTGAAAATACACGACATATATATAGATATGGCTAAAAAGAATCTTGCAGACGCTCTACAACTTGCATCTGGAAAACCAGCGACCAATGAACGCTCTGTTTCTCAATTGCAGGCTGCTGATAAGCCGGAGTTACCACCAAGCAGACAGGGGAAAAAAGCGATCGCTGGTCATTTTGACCCAGCTGTATCTAAGCAGTTAAAGCAATTGGCACTGGAACAAGACACCACAGTTCAAGCCTTGCTAGCTCTTGCGTTAAATGACCTATTTGAGAAATATGGCAAGAAGCCAATAGCTTAAGCCGGCGATCCAAGTGCGATCGCCTTTCCTTTTGTGAAAAATTGTTAGTCAAGAGCTTGAGCTTGAGCGCCATCGCACTCCACAACAAAAAACCCCGGCGTTAAGTACCGAGGTTCGGGGGAGAAGCCCAATAGTCGAGCTTGAGATACCGATACCGAAGGCGCAAAAATCTTAGCTAACGCTAATACCAACCAAAACTAGAGTGGTGACAAGTAATGTAGCGAAGACACCCTGTATAACGTATTTGCGTTGTTCCCAAATTGCAGGGTACTCAGCGCAGTATACCTGGGGTTCAGTTGGGTAGTTGTTGAGAACGCCGTTTTCATTAACAGTGGTGTACATAGTTTTTTCGATTGTTTGTTTAGTTATGTAAAGTAATATAACAATATTGTTACAATTGGTCAACAGGACTTGACACCAAAAGGCTGATAGCATTAATAAAAGTTGCTTATCAGGAATGGGGTACTCAGGCGATCGCCTCAAGATAGCAGATGGGAAAATACTCTAAAAAACCTCAAAGTAAGAAACTCCAAGACAGTATTTCTTACTTTTGTTGTCACAAGCCGCGCAATCTCAATACTTTTGGTCGCCATTACCGCGCAATGATCTTGCGCGACATTGGCTATTTTAAAAACTGAAAATTCTGCGGTTTTAGGAAAATCTGTGAAGGAATGAGTCGCCTGTCAATAAAACCGTATCGTTTGACAACCAAATAAGTATACAAGCCGTTGAATTTATTTATGGTAAGAGTAAAAATATTTGTGCAACAGTAGTTATTAAAGATACCAAGCATCTTTGTCAGAAGTTTCTTTATCTATAAAGGATATTGTTAATTTTAAATCTCCCTCTTTGAAAGTTTGACGTTGATATTAATACTTAAATAATTTCAATGAGTATTCTTATGATAAAAGATAACTATTTTGAGTTACCATCTTCAACAAGACAACTGTCTTTGAATTGCCTTGTTTTTATCGACTCTAGAGTGCAAGACTACCAGAGTTTAGCCGCAGGTGTCTTATCCAACACAGAAGTCATTATCCTGGATGCCGACCGTAATGGCATAGAACAAATAAGTGAAGTACTTTTAACAAAACAGGCGAGAGTCAACAGCTTGCATATCGTGTCCCACGGCGCACCAGGACGGGTTTACCTAGGGAATACAGAACTCAGCCAACAAACTCTCAACCGCTATACTGAACAACTGATGGACTGGGCAAATGCCTTGACAACAGATGCTCAAGTGCTGCTGTATGGGTGTGAAGTCGCTCGAACCGATTTAGGCAAGGCATTTGTAAAACGTTTGAGTAAACTCATTGGCTCAAATGTGGCAGCATCCGATGACCTTACTGGCAGTACTGCATTGGGGGGAGACTGGGAACTAGAAGTAACAACGGGAAATACTACTGCTGCACTTGCTTTTGAGAAGGCAACACTGGAGAGGTATACAGCGGTGTTAGCTAAACCTTATCTAGTTAAGGACACGATATCTGGGTCTACTAGTTTTGATCCTTATGACCTAACCAACGTCAACGGCACTCTTTATTTCAGTGCTTATGACGGCATCGACAGTAGAGAGTTGTGGAAGAGCGATGGCACAGAAGCAGGCACCGTGTTGGTCACGAACATCAACACCGAAGATCCTGACAATTATCCAGACTACGTTTCTTATGCTGCTTCCAACCTGAAAAACATCAACGGTACCCTCTATTTCCTCTATTTCTCCTATCTTGATGATAGCTCTGGTTATGTCTTGTGGAAGAGCGATGGTTCAGAAATCGGTACCTTCCCGGTAAATCCTTTTAGCCTTGAAGGCAAAGAAAGTTATAATACTTTCTTTGCCTCCAGCCTAATTAACATTAGCGGCACATTTTATTTCAGTACAGGCATACCTTATTCCAGAGAACTTGATTTTTATCCCGATACTATTAATGCTTCAGAATTGTGGAAAAGTGATGGCACAAAACGAGGCACCGTTCTGGTCAAAGAGATTAATCCAGGATCTCAAAACTCCTATATTTCTAATTTAATTAACGCTAACGGTATCCTCTATTTCTCTGTTAACGATGGCATTCACGGTGACGAATTGTGGAAAAGTAATGGCACTACTGCTGGTACCGTCCTAGTCAAGGACATCAACCCAGGAGCCAAGGATTCCTATCCCTACAACTTAACCAATATTAACGGCACTCTCTATTTCACTGCTGACGATGGCATCCACGGGTATGAATTGTGGAAAAGCGATGGCACTGCTGTTGGCACTGTCTTAGTCAAGGACATCAACCCAGGAGCCAAGGATTCCATTCGCTACAACTTAACCAATATTAATGGCACTCTCTATTTCACTGCTGACGATGGCATCCACGGGTATGAATTGTGGAAAAGTGATGGCACAGAAACAGGTACAGTGTTGATCAAAGACATCAATCCAGGATCATCTAGTAGTTTTTCTACTGACCACTATATATTCCCTGAGTTTACTAATATCAATGGCACTGTCTATTTCATTGCTGACGATGGCACACACGGAATCGAATTGTGGAAAAGTGATGGCACTACTGCTGGTACTGTTCTAGTAGAAGATATTAATCTTGGGTCTGGTAATTCCTTACCTTCTGAACTGACAAATGTTGATGGTATTCTATATTTTAATGCAGATGACGGCATCCACAGTGGGGAATTATGGGCATTAAATACCAATCTTCCTGTAGCCAGCCCGATAATCAGCATTACCACCACTGATGTCAATGCTGCTGAAGCTAACAGTGACCCTGCCATCTTCCGCATCAGCCGCAC
Source organism: Nostoc minutum NIES-26 (assembly GCA_003326215.1). Classification (GTDB taxonomy): domain Bacteria; phylum Cyanobacteriota; class Cyanobacteriia; order Cyanobacteriales; family Nostocaceae; genus Dendronalium; species Dendronalium minutum. The sequence goes on from LXQD01000333.1 coordinate 15,774, forward strand.
TGGCGACATCAGTACTGCTCTGAATATCAAATACACTATTAGTGGCAGTGCTACCAACAGTAGCGACTATAACCAGCTCAACGGTACTGTTACTATCGCCACAGGTCAATCCTTTGCAGACATCGCCATAACTCCAGTAGCTGATATCTTCAGGGAAGGCAGCGAAACTGTGACTCTCACCCTCTCTACTCAAAGAGATTACGACATTGATACGTCTCAAATCACTGCCACTGTGTTTCTTGCTGACAACTCCAACACCGCAGTATTAGCTCAACCTCGCTTATTAAAAGACATTAACCTTGGGTATAAAAGTTCATATCCCTTTAACCTGAGCAACGTCAACGGCATTCTCTATTTCACTGCTGACGATGGCATCCACGGAGTTGAATTGTGGAAAAGTGATGGCACTGAAGCAGGCACTGTTTTGGTCAAAGACATTAATCTTGGGTCTGGTGATTCCACTTATAGTTTCCTGACTAACGTCGATGGCACCCTTTATTTCGCTACTGATGACGGCATCCACGGCAATGGATTGTGGAAGAGCGATGGCACTGAAGCAGGTACAGTTTTAGTCAAAGATATCGACCCAAGACCTGTTGATTCAGAAAGTACCTCTCTTATATTTTACCTAACTAACGTCGATGGTATTCTCTACTTTCTTGCTGACGACGGTATCCACGGTAATGAGTTGTGGAAAAGCGATGGCACAGAGATTGGTACTGTCTTGGTCAAAGACATCAATTCTAGTTCTGATTCTTATCCAAGATATATAACAAACGTCAACGGCATTCTCTATTTTACTGCTGATGATGGCATCCACGGAGTTGAATTGTGGAAAAGTGATGGCACAGAAGCAGGCACTGTTTTGGTCAAAGATATTAATCTTGAGTCTGGTGATTCAGGACGTATTTCTAACCTGATTAACGTTAACGGTATCCTCTATTTCAATGCTGACGACGGTATCCACGGTAATGAGTTGTGGAAAAGCGATGGTACAGAGATTGGTACTGTTCTAGTTAAAGACATCAACCCTGGTTCTGATGATTCTACTATTGGTGTAAACTACCCCGATAAAATCACTAACATTAACGGCACTATTTACTTTACTGCTAACGATGGCATTCACGGTTATAAATTGTGGAAGAGTGATGGTACACAAGAGGGTACCGTCTTGGTTAAAGACATTAACCTTGGAGCTGCAGATACAGATATTAGGCACCTGACAGACCTCAATGGTACTCTCTATTTCACCAGTGGCGATCAGTTGTGGAAGAGTGATGGCACTGCTGCTGGTACCATTATGCTTCTTGAAAACATCATCTTTGATGACATTAGTAAACCACTAATCAACATCAACGGTATCCTCTATTTCAGTGCTGCTAAAAAAACCCAATCCAGTACTACGACGTTGGAGGATTTCCATTTGTGGCAGAGTGATGGCACAAAAGAAGGTACTGTATTGGTTGAAGACATCAACTCTGAGAATAGCCTTTTTGGTGTTCAAAACTTAACTAAGATTAACGAAACTCTCTACTTTACCGCTGCAAATTTCAAAAATGGTACAGAGTTGTGGGTATTGAACACCAAGATTAACCCTCCCATACTCAGCGTTACAGCTATTGATGCTTACGCTGCGGAAGCCAAAGACAACTCAGCTATTTTTCGTATCAACCGCACTGGCGACACTAGTACTGCCCTTGCATTACAATATACCATTAGTGGAACTGCCACTAACGGCGGCGACTATACTCAACTCACTGGTATTGCTATTATTGCCGCTGGTCAATCCTTTGTTGATGTCACTATTACTCCAGTAGATGATACTTTGACTGAAAGTAGTGAAACTGTTATACTCAGCCTCTGCGATCAAAACAACTATGACATAAATACATATTATAGTTCTGCTAGTGTCACCATTGCCGATAATGATTTCAATGTTATTAATGGCGGTGCTAGTCGTGACTCTCTTACTGGTACTGCTGCCAATGATCGCATCGTCGGTGGTACTGGTAGCAAAACCATTACAGGTGGTGCTGGTAATGATGAGTTTGTTTACACCAATATTCGAGAAGTGGGTCATCGCATCACTGACTTTACCGTTGGTAACGACAAAATCGTGCTGACAGAGCTACTTGATAGTCTTGTGCCTAGTGGTTATAGTGGCAGCGATGCGATCACTGATGGCTATATCCGATTGGTACAAGGCAGCAGTGATAATAGTACTATCCTGCAACTTGATCGCGATGGTACTGTTGGTGCGGCAATATTCAGACCGTTCATACAATTAGACAACGTAACACCACAGGTGTTGAACAACATTAATAACTTTGCGTTTTAGGTTTGTGTTTCTAACCGTGCCTACAGTTAGTGTTGTTAGGGGTAACAGCCGCGACCGCACAAGGAAGTTGACCAGCACTGGCAGCCAAAACCTTTATCAACAGAGCTTTTGGGCAAGTCAATCAATTCCTTTTCTTACTCAATTTTCTTAGAACCGCCCTCATACTTGTTAATTCCATCATTATTACCTGATGGGCATTGATTAAAATCTATGTTTTGCGTGAGCTTCAATGATCGCCATTCGTCACATCAATATATAGTCAGCCGTGAGTCAGCCACGCTACACGTAATGGCTCATAAGTGTAATGCTGCATAAAGCCAGCGTGTTTTGAAGGTGATCGCTGAGGTAGTGTTTTCAAGTCGGCTAGAAAGCCCGGTTAAGTTCTCGTAATCACCGCGTTACAATCTAGTTCAAAACGAAATTCTGTATGCTGACTGAACAAAACAAAGCCCTCGTTCTCCAGTTCTACAAAGCTTTTGACGAACGCAAAATGGAGCAAGCCTTAGAGCTTTTGGCTCCAAACTTTGTTGCTCATCTAGCGGGTATAGCAGAGCCATTGGACGGGGCAGGGTTTAAGCAGTTTGGGATGTCGTTTTATTTAGCCTTCGGTCAGGGACAGCACATTTTTGATGAAGTTATTGTTTCAGGCGATAGGGTTGTAACGTATGGAAGATTCACAGCCACACATCTTGGAGAATTTCAAGGTCTTCCGCCAACAGGTAAACAAATCAATTTGTCGATCATGCACATCGATCGAGTCGAGGATGGAAAGATTGTGGAGCATTGGGGGCTTGGCGATGCACTCGGATTGATGCAGCAGTTAGGGATTGTTTTCTTACCCGCTCCGAAGCTACTACCATATATTCTCAAAGGAGTTGTATCCAAACTGTTTAGGAAAGCCTGAAAGTAGTTGCCAGTGGCAGAACAACCCGCTTGCACCCGACTGCTGACAGATGCTTGGTTGAGTCCGAGAGGTTGCTAGCAGTGGGTGAAGCGGAACGTTATACCGCTAAAATTCTCGATGAGAGGTTAATTTATACCTGTCTCCAACTTAATAAATTCAGCCATCAATGATTTGTGCTGAGTATTCCTTAACCAAAAACCTATGATTCGACTGATTACGCCCAGTGACACACCTACCTTGATCGCTTTGGCAGAAGCGTCTGGGTTATTCGAGCCAAATCAAACCGAGGAACTCGCCCAAATGCTGGATCAACACTTCAATAGCGAACTGGAGAGTCAAGATTTGTGGTTTACCGACGATGATAATGGGGTAGTAGGCGTGGCGTATGTCGCGCCGGAACGAATGACCGAAGGGACATGGAATCTCTATCTGATTGCTATTCACCCTGATCGTCAAAGACAAGGACGTGGTGGTGTCCTGCTGAGTCATGTTGAACAAGTACTAGCAGATCGCGGTGAACGTGTGCTGTTAGTGGAAACGTCCGGTCTTGAGAGCTTTGAATATGTCCGATCATTTTATCGAAAGAATGGTTATGACGAGGAAGCTCGGATTCGGGAGTTCTACAAAGCAGGAGATGACAAGATCATTTTCCGTAAAGCATTTGGGAAAAGCACTGCATAACAATCCGCTTGCACACCGACCGTATCAAGTTACACATAAGGGCTAATTCGTGTAATGTAGCTGTCAAAATCTTCTCGATTCATTGATACAAGGGCGCGTGGCAACTACCGCCATAAAAATACCCCCTCATCCAGGGGGCTTTTGATGTGGTTTATGTTCCTTAACGGACAGAAGAGAATAATTCTGGTTTAGTATAGGAATTTCTGTATATATGCTCATCTTACAATGTGCCAACGTGGATGCTTATAGCGATCGCCTTTTCTTCAAAATCGCTTCACAAAAACTGAGCAATTAACCGCTATTTATTCCGTTAACTATTGCAAAAGTTTTCCGAGAGCTTTTTCAAATATTCAATCCGGCAGCAACCCCGCCGCCATTGCTGTTTTTGTTCTTCAGTTAAAGGATAGTAAGTAGCCCAAATACTACCATCTGGTGCTGAATATAAGAACTCCAGCACAGCCTGTTGAGTGCCAAAATTACAGGTAATAACTTCTATTTTTTCATCTACAGTAAAAGTCAGCCCTTGGCTATTAGTGGCTATCTCTAATTTTTTATATGAGAATTTTTTCCCGGATTTAGTCAGTTCTGTGTCTGGTTCTGGTTCAGCTAAAGTATCAGATATACTCGGCTTTGTTGCCGTTGATTCTTCTACATTAACTGGTACTGTCTCTACTGTTAGAGGGAAGTCAGATTGTTCATTATTTACTATTATTGTTTGAGGCACAGCATGATTAGCAACAGCAGAGCTACTGTGTTTTTCTGAAACTTCAGCACTTTGGTTCTGGTTATTATTTCCAGGTAACTCAGGCTCAATTGAATGTTTTTCTTTGGCTACAGCAGTTGATAACTCAGGTGGTGCAAGGCTATTAGCTGAGGTGTCCGTAGTGTTTTGCTTGACGATACGTAGAATAGCTGGTTTTTGAGGCGTAACTATTTCTGGTGATGATTGGTTGTTATTTTTCTGGGATTTACGTTTGGGCATAACGAATTATTTTACGGCTCAACTTTTGGCATGGGGTCAATAAAGGCAAACACAGTAATGATTAAGGTTGTTCTGTTGACTGTGTCCGGGCATTAACTTCTGCTAATTCGTGAGGATTTTCTGATGGAATAGTTAATAATTTTTTAGTTTTTGATTTCTTAGGACGTAGAAATTTAATACACTGCCCTGATTGAATTACTAAGTCAGTCCCTATACGCCGCACATGAAGATTCCAGAAATGTCTAGCCGATTTGGGCGGTAAAAATCCTAATAGCCTTAACCTAAACTCTTTAGGAGTACCGTTTTTATTCCGAGGTGTCTGCTGAATTTTTACTGTCACTATTCCTGATTCAAAATTTTGATATATTACTTCTCCTTGTATGGAAAAGTTATCTGCTTGAGACTGCAATTCAGTTTTGATTAATTCTGTATATTCTGAGGGAGCTTTCACACCTATTAAACTTAGATAAAGCCCTATCACCAAATCTTTTGGTGGTGTTTTCGGGTAAACAGTCCACAAGTATTCTTGCGATAAGTCGAGTTTATTCTCAACTATTTTAGCAACTTTACTCATGAGATTGACATTGATGATTACACCGTCTGTTGTTATTAGTTGCCCTTGACGAATCTGCTCCGCGTTCGGAACATACCGTCCCCACATCCGACCGATTGCTCGATATTGTAGAGACTCTGTAGGTGGTAAATTATTTTGATTATTTGATAATAACTGTTGTGGTTCGGTAGTAATAGTCATGCTAAAAGTATTCAAGATGTAGTTGATATCTGTTGTGAAACCCCAAAGTATTTTGGTGATATTTTCCTAATCAAACCTTAATCACTCATCTAGATCACTATTACCACAAAGTCGCAATGAGCCTGCAATATTTACAAAGACAATCCTTTACTCTTTGTTTCACTCACTGGCTGTGGTTGTTGAAGTGGTTGTGTTGACTGGAGGTATTCCTCTAATACTCCCTTTGCTTTGTGCCAATGGTCAATATCTTCTCGCTCGATTTCTCCTACATGAATTGGTGAATACTCTAACTTCCCTTGATGAATTTTGTTCACTTCTACACGAAATATTTCACCCCTTGTATCATGTGTGTACACTAATTCGCTACCCTGTTTTGTGAGAGTAGATTGTTTAAACCTCAGAGTATTTTCATCACTATCCTTGAGTAGATGATTGATTATTCCTACAGCAACAGGTACAGCTAAAGTTAATAATTCCTGCTTTAGTTGCTGTTTTTCTGTGGGCGATAGTTGGAATTTATGTTGTTGTAGTTCCAGGTTTGATTCAGCAATTAATACCAATGCTCTTGCTTCTGATGCACTCCATAGGGCAGGACTGGCTTTCAAAATATCTTCAACCTCATGGGTTGGTTGACCATCTTTGAGAGCTTTGGCTGCAACTGATTTATCTCGGTCTGTGACCAATTCCCGTTCGTAACCAGTACTATAGTGCCTGTATAACTCTAATGCTTGTTCAGAAGTTAATGAGGATTTCATTTTAGACATTGATTCAGATTTGTTAGTGGGTGTTTGCAGATTACCTGTAGCTTTAGTAGATAATGTGTAGTTGATTGTCTGCTGATTAATTGGCAAAATTTGAGCAGTTTCTAACATTTCACTCAGGCGTTTAATTTCAGCATCATCTCGTTTGGGGTCATAGCTTACGCCTAATTCTGTCTGAAGCTTTTTAAATGAACACTTATATTTATTTAAATTACCTCCCTGTTTCCAAAGCAGTCGAGGGGAACCATCTTCATTAACTGAGCCGACATCAATACCGAACTTAATACCCCTGACCCCACCGTGACCGTAATAACTGACGATGGCTTTAACTTGATGTTTTCTCCATAACTGCTCAATAAACTGAGGCATTTTTGGTTTATTTTCCGCCACTTTGTCAATCGCTCGGCGCATTATTTCTTCACCTGGAAGCCCATCGCGCTCGACTCGTTCCAGTTGATTCCGAGTCATAGCTTTGTGTTTACTTTCCCAACTACTTTGGACTTGGGTTAGCTGAAATTCTCGCTCTAGTAGTCGGGCGGAGTGTTCCGAGTAGGCGTAATTATTCCAGGTACGAATGGATTTACCATCTAGGTTATTAACCCTGGATGCAACGATGTGGGTATGGTCGTGTTTTTTATCGGAGTGTCGAGCTATGAAGAAGTCATAGGCTGGTAGTTCTGATTCTATAAATTCATCAACTAGTTGGTTTAACTTGCTGTCTGATATCCTTTTTGATGGTTGTTTTACCTGAGATTCATCACCTTTTAGGCGCGATAACACAATGACAGTTGCAAAGTGACGCTGGGATAGATTAGCTAGTTCATCATCATTTAAAGTTCTATCAGTTTTAGGTACACTAAGCATTAGGTGATAGCATGGGTCTTTTATTTGCGGGTTGAGATGGGCTGATAATGTAAACTGCTCCACTAGTTTATTGGTGGTTTGACCGTACATATTCCCACCAATAATTTTCGCTTTCTCTTTATCGATGACGTATTTGGTAGTGCCGCGAAATGATTTGTTAGCTTTAATTTTAGTAATCATTTCGCTAATCCTCATCTGATATAGGCTGAGATAAGCTGGCGTGAGTTTGTTCTAATAGAGCAGCTAGTTCTTTTATAGTTTGCAGATATTCTTTCACATTACTGGTCAGAGGTTGGCTACCAATTTTTACAGCTTCATTAATAGCTCTGGTCTGCTGATTCAGGTTGTTACCAATCTTCTTCAACTCGTAGATAGCCTGTCGGTTAACTTCAGGAATCACTAACTTAGGATGTGGCAAAGGGTAGTCAAATAATCTCGCTCTAATATAGTCACTTTGTACCACTCCACTGCACCGCTGCTCTAACCTAGTTTTCTCGGCAGAGCTTACCCTAAACGTGATGGTTATTTCTCGCTTATTATCAGGCTCTACTATCCGATTATTTAATAGCTGTGCTAGTTCATTATTCAGATTGGTACGTGGGTCTGTTTGCATAACTGATTAGGCGGAGAGCTATCTGAATATTTATTTTTTACACCGGGTTATTCGCTGTAGCTGCAATGGCGCGTAGCGCCGAGCAGGTAGGCGAATAACCCGGAACAATTAATGAAGTCGGAAATAGGAAGTCGGAAGTCGGAAGTGACAAATTTGTATTGCTGAATGAGAGGATTAAAATCTCATTTGCTATGGGTTGCTCGTTTTGAACTGGCGTTAAAATTCCCATTTTCTAACCTGACTTCCGACTTCTGACTTCCGACTTCCGACTTCATTTTTTGGGGGTTTGGGGGACACCCCCAACAAGCAATTACGCCGCTTTCGCGGAGCGAAAGAGCGCCGCAGGCGCGTTACGGCGTATTGCTTGCCTATACCCCCGCGACGGGATAGGGTCAACGTGAGCCAGGGGACACAGCGCGAGAACTCGGCAAGTACAAACCCTGGTTCATGGCGGGGGAACTGGATGCACTACCCCGGTGTAACCGGGGGAGCGGCTTTGTCAAACGGTCGCCGCTCATCCTGGCGATACGCCAGTTTGTCATCACGCGGTTACTGCTTTTTTTAGCCTAGTCTAACGTAGTAACTTTGTAGCTAATTTTTGTTGATATTCGTCACATATACACAAAAAACTTAAAGTTTTCGAGATGCAATTTTTTTTACAATGGAACAATTTGTTACTACTACTGCGACTATGCCCCGCAAACCGAAAGCTGTTCCTTTATCTAAAGTAGATGAAATTCAAGCCAGTCTCAAACAAAAAGCGGCGACTCCTAAGACTATTAGCTTGTCTGATTTGGTCAAAAGTTTAGCTAAACCTATTCAAGATATGTTGGACGCTGGCTATGACTATTCAGATGTTGCTGAGGTATTTAAGGGGCATGGGGTAGAACTGGCGGCTAGTGGTCTGAAGAGTTTTCATAAAAAAGCTGATTCATCAATTGACAAGAGTTCGAGTAACTATGAGGCGGTTGATTCATCAGTTGATGACAATAACGAGCCAGAATCAACTGATGAATCAACCAAAACTAATGACTCGGTTTCAGCGGTAGAGTCAGATGGTTCATCAACTGATAGTGGTGAACCATCCGACTCCGAGACATCTCAAACTACGAGACGAAAGAAACCAACGGCTAAAGCTTCTGCCCAATTTAACATCACTGATAGGAGTGAACTATGAAAAGAATAGTGATGATACTGGGGGGCAAGGGTGGTACAGGTAAGACTGCCTTTACTCGCTTGCTACTGGATGTAATGCACTCAAAGGGGATTAATTATCTAGCTTATGACGCTGATACAGAGAATCCAGAACTGTATGAGTATTATCAAAACTTTGGCTCAGGAGTAAGGCTGTTGAACTTTATAGAGGTGGCAGAGGCAAAACGCTTCTTTACGGAAATAAAAGCCGAATCACCAGACTCAGTAATAGTAGATATGCCAGGGGCATCAAGTAATAAAACTAGAGAGATTATTAGTAAATTTGGGCTATTTAAGATTGCAGGCGATTTAGGTTATCGGGTAACGCTAGTGACTGTATTAAACCTTGGTTATTCGGTCATCACTAGCTTAAAAACGATGGCTGACTTCTGTGGGAATCAGGCTGATTATGTGATTGTGAAAAATCTCTGCTGGGATAAAGGGTCAGGTTTTCAGCGCTGGGAGAATAGTAAAACGTCGGGGGCGATCGCCTCACTTCAAGGTATAGAAATATCTATGCCAGAGCTAGAGTATTCAACCTTTGACACGTTGATAGAGAAAGGTTTACCTTACTCGGCTGCAACAGAAGAGAATGGATTTCCCTTTGGGGATTATCTGCTAGTGAGTGGGTTTTTGGATCAGGCTAAACCAGAGCTTGAAAAGGCAGGTCTTTATCTAGGGTTGCAGCAACCAGAGGTAAAACCAGCTGCATCTTCAAGCGCTACAACTTCAAAACAAGTAAAAGCAACTGCATCTACTTCTCGCCGGGGTCAAAAGAAAACTAATGAGCAACAATAGTAATAGCAACGGCAATCACAACAATTCTCATCCTTCAACTGCTAATGGAGTAGAGAGCGGTGAACTGGGAGAAGTGAAAACAGCACTGGGTAGACTGTATAAAGAATTTGAAAGTTTTAAGCAATCACAAAAAACCGAACGCGAAAGGGATAGGGCAGAGTTACAAGCATGGGCGCAAACGAATTTAATTCAGAATCAACTCCTCAGCAAAGCGATGGCGACTATCGAGATGCTGACAGGCGAACTGAAGAATCAGAATCTCTCCTGGAACGAGTTCGAGCAGAGCAACGAGAATTTGAGACAAGAATTAACTCACTTACTCAGTCAGTCACAGAGTATAAGCAAATCCTCATCGACATTAGAGAGCTTAGAGTTAAAAGGGCTAAAGAGCGAAATCTCCGCGCTGAAGTCGAATTGGCAAGACCTAGTGAATCACACCAACAGGTTGACTACGGTTATTCAGGAGTTGAAGAACAGCCCTCGCCCAGAGCCAATCACCATAGAAAAAGAGGTTTATCGCTCTGAACCCATAGGGAAATATGGAACGATGGGGTTTTTTACTGCATTATTTACTTTGTCGATTTTCCTTGTATTCAATCAATTTATTCCGGTAAAAATCTCAGACGATATCCACAACTATTTACAAGGCATTTGGCAACGTACAGGCTATAGCAATGTCAAGTTACAGCGGGTTGAAAAGCGTCTGAGGACAGATCCAAACCAAAGATAAGGGGACAAGATATAGCCATCGGGGCAAACACTATAACGGGATATTTGCCCCGATGGATAGAAATTATTAATGAGTATTTGCTGAATCGATACATTCATTAACGGCAGCATCAGCCAGGGTATTCTGCTCTCGTGGTATCCATACTAATTCGTGCTTAACAAAATTGGATAAGTGCGATCGCGCTTGTTCACAAAGCGGTCGTAGATGCAGTTTGTTAATTTTCCAAGCGCCAGTTACTTGATAGATTACCAATTGGCTATCACCCATGATTCGAGCTTGCTGTATGCCCAATTCCAGGGCTTTTTCTAGTCCCAGAATCAATCCCGTATACTCCGCTACATTAGAGGTAGCGTCAGAAACATAGCGAGTAAAAGTGTGCCTCTGCCCCGCAAATTCGATGATTGCAGCACCCGCAGCCGGGCCGGGATTAACACGGGAGCCGCCATCAAAGTAAATCAGTGCGGTTTCATCCATTATTTTTCTAGACCATAGGTTTATTGTCTAGCTGAAAGTCATCTAGTGTCAGAAGAGCCAGTTGGTTAGGGGGTACAAGTATCATCGGAACAGAAAACCGGGTTAAGCTTAAAAGTCTTATCCTGTAAGGATTTTATTGAGGGTTGTACTAGCTGATGTTTCAAGTTACCAGGTAGCTGCTTAACGAGAAAACAAGGGGTTCAGTCTTGAAATACATTTGTATTATTAGTGTAATAATGCTTAACCCGGTTTTCTGTTCCAATGGTACTAATAGGGGTAAAAGTAGCCAAAGCGCATTTTGCCGCCATGCGTCGTCTGTAAAGCTTACTCAGACTGGGTTTCATAAAAAAATAACTTTTACCTAAAACGTAGGATTTGGCAGACTAGATCCACTACTTTTAGCCGTACCATTTGAACCCCTCTAATTGTTGTAGCCTGAAACCCTTGTGGCTACGTGACAAAATGCTGTGCCAAATAACTTAGGCTTCAACTGGTACAGTTTTATTTCTGGCGATAGCGAAGCGCTGCCGCCTACGGCAGATCGCAGTATTGAAAGTTGCTCATCAAGTCCAAGCGCGTAACTTTCGGAACGGATGCTCATTTGACCCCATCTACGACATTGTTTATTTTCTTAACGGCATCGAATTTTTAAGGAGATCCAACTCTGCCCTCATTGGGTAAACCTTGATTTAACCAATGTTCAGTTGCAGCTCTATAATTCGAGCCAAAAGCTTGCTTTAAGTCAGGATATCTCTGAAGATAATATTTCACATCAAATGTAGGTGAACCTACTCTGCCCTCAATAGGTAAACCTTGATTTAACCAGTGTTCGGTTGCGGCTTTGTAGTTAGTACCAAAAGCTTGCTTTAAATCTGGATATTTATTCAGGTAATACCTCACATCAAAGACAATTGAGCCAACTCTGCCCTCATTGGGTAAACCTTGATTTAACCAGTGTTCGGTTGCGGCTTTGTAGTTAGTACCAAAAGCTTGCTTTAAATCGGGATATTTATTCAGGTAATACCTCACATCAAAGACAATTGAGGCAATTCTCCCCTCATTGGGTAAACCTTGATTTAACCAATGTTCAGTTGCATCTCTATAATTCGAGCCAAAAGCTTGCTTTAAATCAGGATATCTCTGAAGATAATATTTCACATCAAATGTAGGTGAACCTACTCTGCCCTCAATAGGTAAACCTTGATTTAACCAGTGTTCGGTTGCGGCTTTGTAGTTAGTACCAAAAGCTTGTTTTAAGTCGGGATTTTGGCTCAAATAAAAATCAGCATCAAAAATCGGGTTTGTACTAAGATGACGTGGTATTGGTGGTTGTGACGGAGGTGTAGTAGTGATAATGGTAGTAGCGTTTGGCGAAATGGTTGTACTGAGTCCTGTATTGCATTCAGATTTATAAGAATAACCAACAGCCACATAACCGAGCGGGGGTGTCAAACCACATATAGTTAATCCTGTAAAGGGAGTTTGGATATTAGTAGCGTTTGGCGAAATGGTTGTACTGAGTCCTGTATTGCATTCAGATTTATAAGAATAACCAACAGCCACATAACCGAGCGGGGGTGTCAAACCACATATAGTTAATCCTGTAAAGGGAGTTTGGATATTAGTAGCGTTTGGCGAAATGGTTGTACTGAGTCCTGTATTGCATGCAGAGCTATAAAAATAACCAACAGCCACATAACCGAGCGGGGGTTTCAAACCACATATAGTCTGCGTAGATTGTGCGGTTGTTACTTCTGGATAAACAAAGGATGAAAGGACAAAAGCTAATGCAGTTCCAACATTAGTCAAAAGTTGTGCTGCTAAGGAGGTTTTTGACACTGTATTGCTCCAAAATCATTAATAAGGTGCAATCTGTTAATTTATATTTGTTAATAACAGTACATCCCTAGTCAGTTATTTCACTAGTTTTGCTATTTTTTATGCCAAATCATTCCATAAATTGTGAAATGAAGATTATTCATCAAAATCTCTACCCAAGTCTTTCACTAGTGCGTCATTTCACGTATAATTAGAAACTCGCAAATTTAGGAACATCACCTCTTTTGAGAAAGAAGATACCCTTGTATTTCATTCATTGCGTCGCTACCTATGTGGATGCCTAAGCCAGAAAGTCACCTCCCTGACTCGGCTACAAAACCGTGCATGAAACGTTAATTTCACACGGCTCCTCAATGATTTGGTGCTTGTTACGCACACCTCTAAATTCAGAGTATTAGGGATGAAAGTTGAGATAATCCTCTTCTATCTCTGGAACACTAAGATCGACACTTGAAAAATTATTTTCACCTGCATCTATACGGTATTGAGTTAGGTCGAGGGGGAGTATTATCTCCCGCCCCTCCCAATTAGAACCGGACGTGCGCCTTTGGGTGCATCCGGCTCCCGACAAACTTACTTATTTGCTCATGTGGATGTAATGATGGCAGGATTGATGAATAACGAGGAGGTTTTTAGGCTTCCAGTTATCATGATTACCATCTACGTGATGAAGATGTACATCTTCACCATCTACAAACTTAAGTCCGCAGTGTCCGCAAGTATGGTCTTGTTTTATGAGTGCTTTGGCTGTCGTGCCATCATAGTGGAGGGATTGTCTCTTACTCCAGTAAACAATGTCACCATTAAAAGGAGACGCATCTCCTTTAACCATGACGTGCTTGTTTTCTGAATACGGTACTGCGGGGAATGCTTTATCTATTAAAGCATCCGTTTGATAGCGGTTAAGTTTGGATTGTTTATTAAAGACATTCCATGCTCTCCTGCGAGTGAACCACAGTCTGAACCTTGAGCCGTCCATCTTACAGTAGCGATGATAGTTTCTCCAGCCTCTAATAATGGGGGAGAGTTTTTGGCTTTTAACTAAAGCACCATAGTTCGAGTTATTGACTATAGCTTTAACTTTCTTGCGGAATGCTAGATAATTATCCTCTGAGGGAGTAGGGGTACAAGTATCATCGGAACAGAAAACCGGGTTAAGCTTAAAAGTCTTATCCTGTAAGGATTTTATTGAGGGTTGTACTAGCTGATGTTTCAAGTTACCAGGTAGCTGCTTAACGAGAAAACAAGGGGTTCAGTCTTGAAATACATTTGTATTATTAGTGTAATAATGCTTAACCCGGTTTTCTGTTCCAATGGTACTAATAGGGGGTTAGCGACCGCTACGGCATCTTCTTGGGTTGTATACCGCGCACAAAAGTAAGAGTAAGCTTTACCCAAAACAGATATTGTTTTGTGTGGGTAACTTCTGGCTATCTCACCCGCTTTTACTGCACCTATCTCGCTTAAATACGTTTCCCTTGCAAAACCTTCTACACAATCAAACTCTAAGAGCCATCTATATTTTCCGCGTGGCTTCTGAACAATACATATCACTGGGCGATTGTTAGCTCTCACGCGATTGATATAGTTTATTTGACCACCTAGAAGATGGTTAAACGTGCCTTCCTTCCCAAAAAAGACCCATTCTGACAAATTGGTAGGTCGGTAATTTTTTACAGCCATAGTTAATGCACTCGTCAAGAAAAATGGATTAAAAATCAAAGCTAGGGGCTAAGGCTAGGGACTGGGTGTGGTGTAACGGGGGTCGAGTGTAGAGAAAATACTCAACCTTTTACTACACCCTACACCCTGTCTTAATAAGTAATCTTGATGCTTTTGTCATGTCATTTATTCACTTGATTTGTCAGAGTTCCATACTTTGAGAGAACCACGCTTAACCAGCTGGCATTTACCACTCTTAAACTCAATTTGTACCTTAGTACCTCTATCTTCCCAGCCAACAATCTCAACACGTTCGCCATAGTAATCGGCATACCTGCCTACACCAATAATCAGTTCTGTGTGTGCGGTTGTGTGTGGTTGTGTAGATTGGGGTGTAGGGGTCGAAACGCAATCAGTGCAATGAGTGTGTGAGTGTGTAGCACTTTGAGGGGGGCGATCAAATTTAATTGGATCTGAATTAACAGATTTGAAATCTGAGTCGATGGCTTCAGGCGATGAATGGAGTTTAGAGTCTACACACTCTACACACCCTATATTTGACAATGGTTTCGGACTGTACACACCTTCTACACAGTCCTTACACACAGTTACACACTCTGGCAGATTGGTTGTAGAAATGAGTGGCTGTGGTGGAGTATTAGCCGATTCAACGGCGGCTAGAGCCTCTGGTAAATCGGCTGGCTCCGGTTCGGGTAATGGTGGTGAGCCTAAAACTTCGCTGATGCGGAGGGCAGTATCTTCTTTGTCCCTGAGTCTCACCCCGTAAATGCGATATTGGTTATCGCGCTGTCGCGCTTCTCGAACATTTTTCCAACCCAATTCGCGGCACAGTTCTAAAAGGTGATTGCGGAAGTTATTGGCAGTAAACAAGGATTTAGAGTTATTCTCCTCGCACAACTGAGCATAAGCACCGTAGAGGGTGTAAGCATCACTGTTTTTGTTGCCAACGACGACGTATGATTCCGGGCTGGCTTTTACTAGCCGTTCTTCCATGAATAAAGCTACTGAGTCGTTTTCGGTCTTGTGCAGCCACTGTTGGCGTTTAAAGTCAGGAATCGCAGCTTCACCTGTCCCCCGAATCATGTCACTCACCTGCTCGTCTGGCATCGACAGAGCAAAGGCTGTCAGCGCTGGGACTTCCAGTTGCATTTTTTTCTCGATGTTTGTGTCTCTAACATCGAGCGGTACATCAAAAGTCACCAAGCACAAGCGGCGGTCAATGCCCAGGACATCGCCCACAAATATCGGGGCGTTGCTGATGACTACAACTGTGCCGAGGAACTTACCGTTAGCTTGGGGTTTGTAGATTTGGCGGTAGGGAATGTTATCCCCTCCTGTTAAGCTTAAAAGTCCGCTGTAGTCCACGGCTTGTTTCTTTTCGTCTGGGCAGATGACGAGTTGACTGTTAATCACGGCGGCGATGACGTTATCATCTGCCAGTTTGTGCAGTTTGGCGCTGGTGTGGTTTTGCTTGCCGACGATTGATTCGAGTAATCGGGCGTAAGTGCCTTTACCTGCGCCGGGAACGCCGCACAGGTGGACAAACATTTGCAAATCGTAGAAGCGGAATTTCACCACCCCGTTGATGATTGACAATAACTTCAGGACTTTGAGCGGATCTCCCTGTTGGGCGTGCATTGCCCAGCTGTAAAAAGTAGGGGTGTTGACTCGCAGTTGCTCTAAGAGTGTGGAGTTGGGGTCAATGACTGTATGTTTGGGGAAGTTATGTTCTAAGCAGCTGGTGAAGCCAAAACCGGGGGCGTGGTCGTGGGTCTTACCTGTGGCTACTTCATAAACGCAGTCATTAAAGGCAATCCACTCCATGCGGTTAAAGGAATGCCATTGTTTTTCTAGTAGCTCGATTTTGAGGAATTTGACAACGTTTTCCAGGTAGGCGAAATTGTCGTAATCGACATTAGGCAGGATTTCTAAATCGCGGTAAACGGCTTGGGTAAATACTTCATCTGGCACTGGCCCCCAAACTTTATGCCAACAGCGCCAAGTTTGTTGCTCTAGGTCGTATTTCCAGGCTTCACGATAGCGTTCTAGCAGTTGTTGGGCTGCCCGTCGCGGTGGGAGTTTGGATTTTTTGTTGTCGTTTGACTGGTGTTTTTGGAATTGTCTTTCTAACTGGGAGATCGCGCTGCTGTATGCTGAATCAAAAGCGCCACTGCCGTTGTTTACC
The DNA here is from genome assembly GCA_003326215.1 of Nostoc minutum NIES-26. Taxonomy (GTDB): domain Bacteria; phylum Cyanobacteriota; class Cyanobacteriia; order Cyanobacteriales; family Nostocaceae; genus Dendronalium; species Dendronalium minutum. Next base: position 32,574 of record LXQD01000333.1, read on the forward strand.
ACTAAGTCATCCCATCCCTTGCCCTGTTCTGCTTTCCATAGGATATCCCCTACGATGCATTCTGCGTCTATTAGGGCTGTTCTGAGTTTTCTTTTACCGATGGCTACGGCTGCTTTGGCTTTGGGTTTAGAGTCTTGGTCAAAGGCGAATAACCAAATAGTCTGGGCGATAGCGAATGGTTCTAAATCAGAAATTAGGGTTGGGAAGATTTTATTGTCGGCAGCATCTTTAGTTTTAGCGCCACAGGTACAGCCATAAAATACCAGGGGGACGTAGCCTTGCGAGAGTCCGCACAGCCCTTTTTTCGCGCCTTCGGTGGGAATACGGGGAATTTTCAGTGCTTCTGGAGCGTTGGCGAACCACTCCCAGAAGCTACCAGATAACGGTACTTGTACGCCGTAGCGTGCCCCGATACGTTTTCTAATTTCTGTTGGTATTGGGGGGAGGAATACGCGATCGCCGTTTGATTTGGGAGCGAGGTAGCGGTATGGGCGTTGTCGCTCGTCGTCCCACAAGCTGACTATTGCTTGCCACAATGTACCGTCCTCGTTTAGCAAGAATGCAGCGTACAGTGGTTCGCTTGCTTGCTTACCGAATCGGGTGAAGTCCCATCCCAAGGCTTCATGGATTGGGGCTTCTACGTCGCCGCCATCACTAAATTCAAGGTCGCGGTGGAAGCGCACGCAAGCTTCAAACATCTCCGGTGCGATGCCGCTGTCAAGGGTAAATGAGGTGCGGATGAATTGTTGAAATTGCTCGAAGCTCTCAAATCGATTGCTGCGTAAGTCTTGTTCGGGGGAGACGGACTGAATTAAGGTGGTAGTCATTAGAGTTGACCTCCCTTTTGCGCGAGGAGGATCGGGCTAAGGACTACGCCGCATCTGATGTAGGCAATTTGATTTAACCCTTGCTCAAAATATTTTCCGTCTGTAGAAGTGAGCTTTTGTGCAAAATTCCGAATATCAAAAGTCTTGAGGTTGTTGTTTGGTAGTAACCCTATAATCGTCATAATTAACTCCAATTCCTGAAATGTGGTCATTGGAGCGGGTTCTGCGCCATAAATACTTGCTATCTTTCAAGAGTGCTGCTTATTTTTGGATTTCACCAATTTGTTAAGTGTTTTGACAGAATTTGATGAAATCAAAAGATGTGCAAAAAATCTGTCACTTATTCTGGGAATTTTTCCAGCAGAAAGTAACAAGATTTGGTCAACAATCTTGTAATATAGATTTACGGGCGCACCTGTTAGGGTACGCATCACAGAGCAGTCCCCCCGTGACTAAATCAGTTTTTTTGGTTTCCAGCCCTTACTGATTGAAGTCGCAGGAGATTAGCTAACCCGCTTGTTGGTTGTAAAAAAAATAATATCAGCCAAGAGCAGCTCTTTGAACAAAGGAGCTGTTTTGGCTTGTATTTTTTTGGCGCTTCATGCTACTCACCTCCTGAATTAAGTTGACTTTAAGACTGAAAGACAGCACTTCTGTTGCGCTGTTTGCATTATTCCTTGTTGTCTTAATAATGCTAGGTCATCCTCAACGCGGTCTAGTCGTTGTTCTGTAGTCATGTTGTTTCTCCTTTGTTATCTCCTTTTTCTTTCTTGCGGTTGGCTACAGCCTTAAGAATCAGTGATCTACATAATTGCGTTACTGGTATAAATTCGGATTTAGCCCATTCCTCTAAATAGCCAAAATCTTCCTCCTCAAACCTAATTTGTATTCTCGGCTTGTCTGACGGCATAAAACATAAGTTACTCTTAGTAACTCATTATCATCCGAAAGAAGCCTTTGTCGAATTTTTGGAGTCTTTACTTGACAAGTGACTCACCAAGAGTCACAATAACAGACAAGACAGGAAAACGGCAAGCACTGTTAACTAATGCCTGTCCACCGAGTAAGGAAAAGCGAATAATTCAAACCTTTTGGCGTGTGGACAAGATAAAGCAGCGGTGACTACCATCCACCTGCCTGACAACTGCCAGTAACTATCGCTGGCTATCAATCACTATTTGCTCATTAATCAATAGATGCGATATGAAAGCGTCAAATTCCGCACGGGGACTTGATTTAGACTCCCCTGGCTTGTTTTGCGAAACTTATGTGACAAAATCTGAACTTGCAAGAATTCTTAACGTTGCCCGTTCAACTTTGGTTAGTTGGGACGGTATAGCTCTTTACCGCATAGATAGCTATCGCCAAGCCTATCCAGTCAAGGCGGATGGCAGTACAGACCGTTCTTGCCCCTTGTCACCATACCAATCTTGGTGTTTATCCCGTATTGGTCGGGTCATGCAAAATCTCAAATCGGCTGAACGGGTCAAGAACTATATCAAAAAGCATCCCGAAGATTTTAGCCCTGCAAAATTTCAAAGCCAATTTCATCAAGTAACCAGAGGTAATGCAGCATGAGTACAAAAGATATGATTGCTATTAAAGAAGTTTGCGAACTGCTAGAGATGCCAGAAGAAATTATTAGATTTTCTCTGCAAGAATCGCATCCAGATAATTTTGACAGCCTCAAAGAGATTAGTTTCGCTGAGTTTGAAACTTTAGCACAAGTCCTCAAACAGAAAGCCTCACAAGAACAAACTGGAGAAATAGCCGCGATTGCTCCATCAACTAACAATACTTTGCCAGTTACCGAACAACAAAAAATTATTAATGGAGCTTTAAATGCTCTGAGCGAATTTGCTGGAAACTACACATTGACCATTGATAAAATTACTTCTACCTTGGCATTTATCAGTGGTCAATCAGTAGTTAATAACTTTGTTCATATCCACTCCAACACAATTAGAAGCGGTTTAGAAAACTATTTAGATGAGTTGGCAGGTGAGTTAACTGCTGCTGCTCACTCCATCAAAGGAGTTGATGCTAACGATTTTTTAACCCAACGGGGGATCGCCCCGAAACAACGAACTGCTCAGAAATCACTAGAAGAAATCATGAATCTGGCAGCCAATATCTAGACATTGCCTACAGGTTAGCACTTTCTGATAGTCGCTTTTTATCGTTGTTGTTGAAGGTTTCAAGATCAAGAAAAATGCACATAATTACTGAGACTTGTTTTTATTCCGGTGTGGCTACCCTATCTCTAATCGGTGGTGTAGCAGCAGTTATTTCGCCTCTTGGTGTGGGTTTATTTGCAGTAGGTTTAGCAATGTATGTCAGCCAAAATCGACGCTAACAGAGAGAGATTAGAAGCTGCTTATAAGTGGCTTGCATTTAAGGTTCATCCGCTGCTTTTAATGGGTTGTATTGTGATTCCTGCATTTGTTGGCAGCTATGTATATACCAGTTGGCAGCAAACTAAAAATTTGAGCCAATCTCCTTTTGTTGAGATTAAAGACTTGCCTAGAAGGTGCGGCGAAGGCTCTGAATAGAGACTGAAGTTATCAAAGTATTTCAGGTGAATTATGAACACTCAACCACTGCCAGAGTTGATTAATCAAGCCCAACAATTACTGACACAAATTAGGCAGCATCCACAGTTTCAAGCACTCGACTATCACCCAGATTTATCAATTGGGGACGCTATTCAAGCTCTTAACGAACTTCGCTTTGAAGCTTTCCCAAGCCCTGAACCAGTGCAAGTATTTAGCCTTGAAGGATTCAACCAATGAAGAAAGTAATTGACTCGATTGATACCGCATTACATGCAAGCGCGATAGCACTTTTGATTTCAGCAGGATTATTTGGCAGTGGAGCATTAATCTGCCACGGCTTGAGCATAATGGCAGCAAATTCCGCCCAAAATACCTTGATGAGCCGTGTGAACTGGGCAATGCAAAGAGAGTTTAGTATCGGAGGAATCTTTGTATGTGGGGGTGGTTTTCTAGCCAGTGCATTAGCTAGAGCCGCTTTTTCTGGAAATGAGGAATAGGGGAGGAGCGATCGCACCTGGGGAGGACAGCGATCGCCCTACCGACATCTACGCATCATAGACACATAAAGATATTAGCAATATGTCAAAACCAATAGGATTTTTCACGTCAGCCATGCCCAATGATGGCTCCTACTTGGATGAACTTCAGCAACAGTACGGAAGCACATTTGAGCAACTAGGCAAGATAGAAAAACTATTGCTCCTGCATGGGGTCGTCCAAAATCTGTTGAATGCAGAGGTAAATGTCCAAGGTAGTTCAGCAGCAGTTAATGCACTTTCAACAGTCTCTCCTATTGTTCAAGGTCTTCATAAACGAGTTCATATTGGCGAACACCTGGGACTGGCAGAGGCATTGATAAATCAACTCAAATACCAACGCTAAGGAGAAGCTTGCAATGGATTTTGCAATACGTAATCCAGTAATGGGTCATGCAAGCCACATTGATGAGAAGGCACTTTCTTGGGGAGGATTTTCGGCAGATATTCTCAGTTATCTCTCAGACATAAACAAGCTAGAACAGTTTGCAGATTACGCCAATAATGCCCAAGAATTATCTGACCGATTAGAGCCATTTTTGGACAATGCCAAAGTGGTTTTTGAGGCGATGGAAAAACTGACCAAGGGACAGGTAACTTGGACAGAACTAAGGAAGCAATATGGCTCACATGTTGCAACTGCCATCGCCAAGATTCGCAAACTAAATTCCGAGTTCGATTCGGAGATGAGTAAAATAGATGCCCAAGACAGAGCCGACCTGCTGCGAATTGACCAAAAACGTAAACACGCCCTGGCTGAGGTGGCTGCACAATTACACCACGATTTACAGGCGGAATTGTGGAGACATGAGAACAAAATCAGCAGCATAGAAAATAGACAAACCGTGCAAGCCCAACGGCAAGCCATCACAACAGGATTGAGAGAAAAACGCCAACAACTTTTAGCCCGTGCAAGGTATGGTTCAAGGGCGTTAGAGCCGAACTATTCACCCCTTGATGTAATACCATTTCAAGCCCAAAATTCTGCACCAACATCAAGTGTTTCTGCAACGGGAACAGTGAGAGGTTGGGGTGCAATGTTGGGAAATCTTTGGCAGAAATTTGGCGAAAGATAATTAGTTGAAAGGACACAGGCTGATGCTAGAAAGGAAACGAGATGAATATCCTCATAGCGTCAGCCCTTTTTCATTTGAAGGGCTGGCACAAAAACCTATTCAACAGCAACAATCCCAACCACAACCATTACCTGAAAACAACAAAGGTAGAACATTTAGACGTGCTGGTAATGCTTGTGAAATTGTCGCTGGTAGTTGTTTAAACAGTGCAGTAATTTTCACCTTTCATTTGTTGCAAGTTCACCCAATTGGAATGTTCTTGGCTGTTGGCACTGCACACCTGTATTTTACTGCCACTGCAACAGGTGAAGGATTCAACAAATTTATCACTAATTTAATGACTGGTTGCAGTGCATCACTAGCCCTACTGTGTGCGCTCAATGAACCCATTAGTGAGTGGAATGAAGCGAGAATTTCTACTAGCACAGTTAAGGCTTCTATTGAGTCCGTTTATCAGCCAAAAACTGCTGATGAATTTAGCTGGATGGATAGTGCAGGAGTGGCCATATTTCTAGCGATATTAATGATTTTTCTCTTTGGTGGTGGCAAGAGTAAATGAATTACCTAAGCGAGAAACATAAAGAGTTATCTGAGTCGCAACAATCGGGTTTGATGGCGTGGTTTGGTCAGTTGTCAATGGACAAGAAGGCCGTTGCAATTGGGTTGAGTTTAACTGTCGGTCTTGCGTCAGCTGCAATGGCGTGGCAGGGGACGACCAGCGATCGCATTTACTTCTGCATTAAAACTTCTTTAAAAACATTGACCTGCCAGGATAAGAATAACCGACCTTTCCGCATGACTCCTTACTACTGGGAACAGTGGCGGTTAGACGGAATGCCCACCCAGATTGTGCGAGATCCAGCGATGGGAGTCAACGGACTAGTCAGGGCAAGCAATCCAAACAAACCTTTTTTTGCTACAGCTGCATTTTTGGGGTTTGCTCTAGCTGGGTGGATGCTGCGCCACTGCCAAGATGAGGAGAAACAGAGGGCAGTTTTTGTTGACATTGCCCAGAAAAGGGACGCGGCCACAGCAGAAATGGCAGCACGGAGCGAATTGTTAGATAGTTACAAAGACGTTGCTATCAAAGAAGTTGAGTTGCAAGCGGATTTGGATCTCATCGCCAATGACCGCACTGTTGATATTCAAAAAGCTGAGATTTACGCCCACACTGAAATAGAAGTAAGTAGAACAAGGCGAAAAAACAAAACTGTGTAAAGATAAGTAAATACGTAGAATGTGTATACCAAGGTAACAGGGATATGGGCAGCCGTTTAAGGGTATTTCTGACTCCTGAACAAGATAAAACATTGTTTCACCTAAGAACGGCAGATGTACCCCAGAAAGTGAAAGATCGAGCAGAAGTCATTAGATTGAGCGCACATGGATGGTATGTAGAGAAAATAGCGGCTCATTTTCATTGGACTGCACAAACAGTACGAGAAGTATTGCATAGATGGGAGCATCTTGGCTTAGAGGG
>LXQD01000334.1 GCA_003326215.1 Nostoc minutum NIES-26
TGGACAAATTACCGTAATCATTCACGATAATGCCTCTGTTCACAAAAGTCTTTTGGCTCGCCAGCAGCATCAACGTTGGCAACAGCAAGGGTTGTACATCTTTTTTCTACCTCCCTATAGCCCACAAATGAATCGCATTGAAGATGAATGGTTGCATCTCAAACGTGATCAGCTTGCAGGCCGAGTTTTTGACGATGAATATGAATTAGCGATCGCTATTATTGAGGGTATAGAAAATAGAGCCGTGCAAGCTCAGTACCAAGTTGAACGTTTTATGTTTAATTAGGTTGACCTACTTACTTCTAAAGTAATTCATCCATCAATGTCATCACTTTAATTGCCCCTGAAGATAAATCTGGTGGTGTGGTCTGTTGCAGTTGCTTTTCTAGTAAACCTTTGAGGGCGATTAGTTTGAGACTGTTTTCTGCTAGAGTCTGGGCGATCGCTTCGGCGGCAGGTAAATATCCGATTGCTCCTAAGTCAGCTAGGACAGTGCGGCGCAGTTGCAAATTATCGTTGGAAAGTTCTTGCACAAGGCGATCGCCATAATGATTTGCTGTCTCTGGATCGGCGGTTAATAAGTACATCGCCCGCGCTGCGGAATATTGAATCCGAGGTATGAAGTGATCTAAAAAAGGACAAATATCTGGAATTGTATCCGTTGCCCCTAGGGTTCCCAAGGTCTCTAAAATCGCATCATAGGGTTGAGCCAGCTGAGGGGGTTCCGGAGCAGGTAGGGTTCCGGGAACGTTGTCTTTGAGTAACTCAATCAAAATAGGAATGCAGGACAAGTCCCCCAACATCTCTAGGGACTGGGCTGCTGCTTCCCGCACATAAAAATCAGAACATTCCAGTGCCCGGATTAGTGGCGCGACCGCACGCCGATTGCCGAGTTTTCCCAATGCCCGTGCCGCATTTCGTCTGAGGGGATAGCCACCAACTTCTGTGCGATCTTCCTCATCTTCTAATGCAGCAATTAATACATCAATCGCTTCTTGGGCATCAACCCGAAAACGCCCTAACCACCAAGCAGCATACACCCGCAATCCCAAATCCTCACCTTGGAGATTCGCGATCGCTTGCTCTACTGTTAATTGATTATCGTCCTGGATATCATATTTGTTTTCCATAGCTAAATAATTAAAAATTAAAAATGCAAAATTTAAAAAGTTATAATTTTCAATTCTCCATAAAAAACAATGCCCGGAGTTGTATGCAATCACCAACACCTGTCAGTCATTGCATACCCCTCCGGGCAAAATTATCAACTAGCTTAGAGCATTGATAGCGTAGTCGATGTACGAGTTAGCTTCAACAGCTGGGTCGCCGCTAAGACCATGGTTAGCCTTAACATACTTCAAAGCTTCAATGTACCAGCTGGGGGAAAGCTCGAATGTGCGGTTGATTTCAGCTAAACCACTGATTAAATAATCATCCAATGGGCCAGTACCACCAACAACTAGAGCGTAAGTAATAATGCGGAGGTAGTAACCGATGTCACGAACGCACTTATCCTTACCAGTCTGAGTAGAAGCATAGTTGGGGCCTTGGGTGCTGGTGGTGTAGGGGAACTTTTGGTACACCGCATTGGCAGCAGCTTGAGCTAGGCTTTGAGCGTTTGCACTCAAGGCTTTAGCAGCTTGTAGACCAGCTGGAGCTTGACGCAAGCGACCAAATCCAACTTGAAGTTCGGAGGAACTGAGGTAGCGTCCTTGAGAATCAGCAGCAGCTACTGCTTCGGTTAGAGGTGTTTTCGTCATTTTTTATCTCCCAATTATTTTGTGAAAAATGTAGCAATGGACTGATCGCGAATAGCTATAAAGATACAACTCTGATGAGTCGCCTGTACCGCAGTTAACTATTAAGCAACAGCAGAAGCAGCTTTATCAAAGTAGCCACCCAGTTCAGAAATCAAACTGCTGCAATCACCGTAGGTAATACCATTGGTGTTATTGGCGATCGCGATCGCTTTATCTTTGAGCTTCTTAACGCCCACTGCCACAGAAGCACCGGGAGTACCTAGAGCTAGGTAGGTTTCTCTCAGACCGTTCAAGCAGCGGTCATCTAGGATGCTGGAGTCTCCAGCGAAAATAGCATAGGTGACATAGCGCAAGATAATGTCTAAATCGCGTATGCAAGCAGCTGCCCGACGGCTGGTGTAAGCATTGCCTCCAGGAGCAATCAACTGGGGCTGCTCAGCAAACAGTTCGCGAACCGCATCAGCAACAATTGAAGATGAACTACCGGTAATACGGTTTACGATGTCCAAGCGCTTGTTGCCATCAGCAACCAATGCACTCAGAGCATCTAGTTGAGAAGCGCTGAGGTATTCACCTCTTGCATCAGCTTGAGAAACTACCTTTGCAAATGCGTCGAGAACCATATTAATCTCCTATGTGTTTTCTTGAGCAGGGTTTAGACTACAACCGAATTTGGTTAAGTTTGGCGTAAAACTACCTAGGCAGCCTGGGCAAGGCAAAGCCTGTTGATGAGTCACCAGCGAAATGTTTCCGTTTTTTCCGAATTAGGAAATTGGGAAAATTTTACATTTCTTAGTATAGGTTAACTTGCACTAGCCTGAATAACTAGGTGGTCAGACAACCTGTACCTATCTTTTAGACCTGCATTTAAACCTCTTTATTTGTTTATACTATGTCGTTGGATCATTTTTTGTTACGAATTATCATGAGTTTTGTGATAGTTTCCTTAATATTCCTTAACATTCCAACTCATAAAGGGGGATTGGGGATAAGAGAGCAGGGGAGGTAGAGGAGGCAGGGGGACACGGGGACATGGAGAGAAGTGCGGTCTTGGGCTTTGCCCAAGTGGAGCAACTTCGGGGGGTTCCCCCGCCCTTGCAAACTTCTCCTATGGTCGACGCTACGCGAACGGAGGACGCGGGGACAAGGAGACGGGGACGGCAGGACACAGGGAAAAGAAGAATGGCAACTTACAACTGACAACTGACTCCCAACTCTCTAATTCAATTTACTGCTGCCAGTTTTCTTTCTAGGTCAAATAAAAAGCCGTGGATATATTCTTCTGTCCACTCTGGCCCATAAAAACGGGTGAACATTCCCCTTGCTGGGTCTTTTTCAGCGCGATAGCGCAGATAGCGCAGTTGAGCTTGTTCTATGTCCGCAAGGGAATGAGAGTCAGTTACTGGCTGTGCTTGGTCAACAAAATTTAAGTAGGCTTGGAGGTAGTCTTTAAAAGCTTCAAATACGTGCGTTTCCACTGCTTCATTTTGCTGTGGGCGAGTCCAGAGAAATGCTGGTGAGAAAAAGGGGCGGGCTTCTTCGGGAAAGTCTCCTCCCCAAGGGAGGTGCTGTTGATATGCTTCAAAAATGGGCAATATGGGTTGAGTATACTTCGCTTGGTACGCCGGATTGTCTCGAAACAGCGGTTGCATATCCAGGGCTATTAAGTGTCCTCCTGGTAGCGTTACCAAGTCTGCCCCAAAGAAAGGCAGGTCATAGTTCAAGTGAGGAAAAATCACAAAATTGAGAACCTGAAGCGATTTACCACCCTGCACATGAGCAGCTCTGATCTGACGCAGTTTCGGGGCACTAAATGCTGTGCTGGTGGTTAATACCTCTTCTTGATGTTTGCCCTTACCGACAAGCGCCGATTTAGATTCAAATCCTGTGGGAATAGGATATGGTTGCAGGTCGAGGCGTTCGTGTAAGAGGGCGATCGCGTAATCCAAAAAAGGCTGATATAAAGTCATGATGAGAGAAGTCAGAATACAGGAGTCAGGAATCAGAATGATTACAGCTATAGAGGCATGAAGTTTGATTGCAAAAAATTTTAGCCAATAGTCATTCACCAGTCGCACAGAATCCTCCTGAATTCTGGCTCCTGACTTCTGACTACTTCTTCAAAAATCTAATTACTTTTTGACTGAGCCGGCAGCTAACGGCACAGCATCCTCGAACAAAAATTCATACAAGAACCGTTCCGACCATTCATGCCCAAAGTAGCTGCTGAATAGACCGGATGCTGGGTCACGTTCTGCGCTGTATTGGTCGTAGTCTTTCTGGGCTTTAACAATCCGCTGAATGTCTTCAGAATTGGTTAGGGGTTCGACTGAGTCTAGCATCTGCCAATACAGATTCAGATAATCTTTAAACGCCGTAAACACTCGTGTTCTGACCGTTTCTGCATCTGTTTTTGCAAACAGCAGATATTTTGAGAAGTACTGATTAGCGTCGTAGAACTTCATTTCTAAATCTTGTGCCAGTTCAGGATACTTATCCTGTAAAGCTTTCAGAGGATAGATATACTTGGCCAGGTAGGCTTCATTTTGAAACAAAGGTTGAAAGTCCATAACAATCAAGTTTTTAACCTGACCGAAAGATAGAAAGTCTATACCGAGTAAAGGTAATTCATAGTGGGGACTGGGATAAATAACACTATTGAGGATTTGGGCACTTGCCCCTGCGTCAATACTTGTATAGCGAATTTTTCGTAATTCTGGACACTGATAGCACCAACTACGGATAGTAGCGGGGTTTCTACCGCGATCGCTTACCTTATACTCCAGACCAGTTGGAATCGGACGACTTTGTAAATTAAACCGTTGAAATAGTGATTGTTCTAGATGCTGAATAAAGGTTGTATACATCGATTGTTATGGACTCATATACCTTTAACTCCTGAGAATACGAAACATCGTGAATCCGCGTCCCATTTCTCATCAATAAAGCAACAATCCTTAATTTTTTAAGGGACTGGGTATTGGGGACTGGAAACTAGGAAACTTCTTTGTTTGTCTTCCTCATCCCTGCGTCACCCTTACGGGTTCGCCAGTTGCCTACGGCGGGAGACCCGCCTACAGCACTGGACTCACCGCGTTACCGCGTCTTCTTCATCCCCTCATCTCCCCCTGCCTCCCCTGCTCCCCCTGCTCTCCACTCCCTACTCCCTCAACAAATTGCGTTGAACCATTTGAGCTAAAACTTCATTGGAGACACAACGCCGTTCGGAGCAATAGGTCATTAAATAAACGCCGTTCATCATGCGAACCGTACTGGCACGCACGCGGAAATCATCTGTAAGGAACCAGCAGCGCTCCTGTCCTTGATTGTTGTCATACTCTGTATCAATAGTCAAAATGCCGTCTTTGCCAAACCAGTAACGACTGACTACCGGAATTTTTTCTACATAGCCTTGGTTGCGTAAGAGTTTACCCGACTGCCCCGTTTCATCATCTGGCACATCAATTAATACTGCTGCATATTCCGGATTTGGTTCTTGGACATCAGTATTCTCTTGCCACATGAAGCTAGCACCTCCTCTTGCCCTTCCTGGGTCAATCCCCTGCTGTTCGCAGATAATTTTGACTCGTGGGTCATGCTTAGCAATGACACTTATATAAAGATTTGATTCCCCCGACTCATCCGTCACTAAATCAAAATGATGCACCGTGCGTTGGATAAACCAGACTCCTTCGCTTTTGCGAAAGAAATCATTCATTGTCATAGGAGGGATGAGTCCCATTTTTTCTACCTCAGAGTGCTTCTAAATTAGGTTATTCCCTTCTGCCTCGAAAATGGGTGTAGGGGTGTAAAGGTAAAGGGATGTAGGGGGAATTTATCCCTTGTCCCCCTTGTCCCTTTTTCATACATGGCGGTGAAATTTTTTCATTGGGACTGCTCCTGCCTTCTGCCTTCATTGAGCTAGTTCTTTCTCAATCGCAGCTACCAATTGGGAGTCATTGGGTGAAACAGCACTCTTAAACCGAGCAACGACTTCTCCTTTTCTATTAACTAGAAACTTTTCAAAGTTCCAGGAAACATTGCCAGTGGGTTCTACGGCTTTGGTGAGGTGGGCATAAAGTGGATGCTGCTGCGAGCCTTGAGCGTGTATCTTATCAAACAACTGAAAGCTTGTACCGTAGCGGGTTGTGCAGAATTGTACAATTTCTTCGTTAGTTCCTGGTTCTTGCATTCCGTAGTCGTTGCAGGGAAATGCTAAAATTTCCAGCCCTTTAGCGCGATATTTCTGGTATAGCTCTTCCAATCCTTTGTACTGGCTAGTGTAGCCACAATAAGATGCTACATTAACAATCAACAGCACTTTGCCAAGATATTCGTTTAAGAGCTTGTCTTTGCCATCAATGGTTTTGATAGAAATGTCAGCGATCGTCCTGCTCATGTCGGGTCAATCTGAATCTTTTCACCATTGCTCATCCTACGACGATTCCTGACAAATTTACCGATAGATTTTCTAGGGGTCAAGGGACTATATAATACCCCTAAACGATTTATCTCAATTCATGACAGGCAAGGTGATGCAGCGACCATCCCCAGAGGTTTTAGCTGCCCTCAAGTCAGGGCAAGCTCTCAACCAAGAGGACTTTTACCGATTAGACTTCAGCGGTCTTGACCTACAAAAAGCCAACCTGAAAAAAGCTAATTTGATTGGAGTCAATCTCAGTCAAGCAGATTTGAGTGAAGCCGATCTCAGCGAAGCCGATTTACGGGGAGCAGACCTGAGCAAAGCAATCTTGAGAAACGCCAACTTACAGGGAGCCTATTTATACCGAGTGGATCTTAGTGGAACAGACCTCAGCGGTGCCAATTTAGAGGGAGCTAAGCTGCAAGTATCTCAGTATGATAGTCAAACGATTTTTCCTGAAGGATTTGCGTACAAAACTTCAGGAGCGGTTGGGCCAGGTGCCAACCTTAATGGTGCTAATCTCAATACTGCTAACTTGCGAGATGCCGATTTACATGGTGCGAATCTACTGGGGGCTTATCTCGGTGGTGCTGACCTAACAGGAGCAAATTTACAAGGAGCTAGACTCAGTAGTGCTGACTTGCGGAAAGCTTTTTTGACAGGAGCTTACTTACGAAATGCCCGATTAAATGGAGCAAATCTGGCATACGTGGATTTACGGGCAGCCGATTTGACTAATGTTGAGTTTGAGCAACTAGAAAGTATTGCTGGAGCAGATTTTTCCAACGTGCAGGGACTCAGCGAAGAACATAGAACGCGCCTTCTCAACTACTCCATAGAAGAATTGGATACCTGGAATTCATTTACGCGCAAAACAACACGGGCCAGCTTGGAAAGGGGAGTGGGGAGTTAGAAGTAGAGACGCGATTAATCGCGTCTCTACGGGAGTTAGGAGTTATTTTTCTTATCTCTTTGTCTTTGCGTCCCCACGTCCCCATCTCTCTTTACTTCCCTTGCTCAATCTTCCCTTGTTTCCGCTGTTCCCCATGCTCTCGCAATTGTTGCAATAGCTTTTCTTGAGAGGAAATGGAAGTTACGGGACTGACAATAAGTTCAGGTTTTTTCTCAACTATCTGAACAGTAGCAGGTAGAGGATTAGTTGTGTAGACAGGTGAGGGTTTGTTGTCAGCGATCGCTTTTTTAGTTGATGCTGGGCTGGCAGCAATAGTCTTGGGTTGATTCGCAACGGCAGCTTTCATTGAGTCTAGGGTGACAGCCACCTTTGCTTGTTCTTGCATCTGTTGTGTAGAGGATACTAAACCACTTAAGCCATTTACCAGTTGCCGCAGATTTTGTCTAAAAGCTGGGTCACCTGTCAATTCATCTAAATCTGATGTAATTTTTTGGGTATTTTCAAACGTTACCCGTGCTGAATCTAAAGTTTGTTGCAATAGTACTAAGTTTTTGGGATCGTTTAAGCTGTTAGAGGCATCGCGCAAATTAGCGGAAGCTTGGGCGGCATTTGCTGAAAGAGTTTCAAAATTTTTGAGTAACTCTCCTTGGGTTAAGCGATTCACAGCCGGTGATAGGGTACTGACTGTAACGCGTAGTTGATTGCTGGTTTCGGTAATATTGTTCAAAGCGCTAACCAACCCAGAACGATTTGTAGTTACTAAGTTATCTAAGTTGCTCAGAAGATTATTAGCTCGACTGGCGGTTGAACCAAATTGACTTGCGGTTACACCTAATTGATTTACCGTTTTAGTAGTAGACGCTGTGAGTTCATTTGTCGCCCGTTGCACTGAATTAGCAGTGGCTGTAAATGTATTTAACTGTCCTTGTAAACTCTTACTTAAACTTCGGATATCTTGACTGAGTTCTGTAAAACTAGCTGCTGCTGCTGATGAGGTTTCTAGAAGTCTATTTACTCTTTGATAAAATCTGGGGTCACTATATGCAGTAGCCAAACTAGTCGAGCTGCGAATAAGTTCATCAATACTGATGCCAATCTGTCCTTGTAACCGCGAACCATCACAAACAATGAGGTTGGAATTACAACTTTTGTCTAGCGGTTTGGCGATAATATTTCTAGTAGGTAGCGAAGTTTTTGGTGTGATATCGATAATGCTTTCGCTAATTAGTCCACTCTGATTAGCTTCAATTAAAACGTTACGGGGCATGATCAGGTCTGGTGAAGCAATTTCAATGACCACATCCACAGCATTTGCCTTGGGCAAAACTTGAGAAATACTTCCTACTTTCACGCCACGATAGCGAACTGGCGAGCCTTTTTGCATTCCGCCAGCGTTGGCAAATTCAACAATAGCTTTATATGAACTATTAGCAGAGGTAAATCTATTCAACCACAAGAAAATTAATACAAATGCCCCTAGTCCCAGTAGCACAAATAATCCTACTGAACCTTCTCTCAATGTTCGCCTAGATACGAAGCGGTTTGTTATGATATCTCGCATGTTTATCCTCTACCAATAACCGATTAAAAGTTAGGAGTACAGACGCGATTAATCGCGTCTGTACAGGAGTTAGGAGTTAAATTCAACTACTTACTGTCAACCGATCGCTCCTAATTCATCACTCTTAACTTTCTAGCTCACAACCTGAATAGGCCCCTGCACATTCCCACTCATAAATTGTTTGATTAATGGATGGTCTGTGCTTTCTATTTCACTAACTGTACCTTGCCACTGGACTTTACCTTGATAGAGAAACACTAGTCTATCAGCTGTACGACGGATAGTGCTGTCTTGGTGGGTAACAATGGCATAGGTACTACAAACTCCGTTTGCTAGTTGCAATTGACGGATTAAATCTTCTATCACTGTTGAGGCAATTGGGTCAAGTCCGGCTGTTGGTTCATCGTATAGTAAAACTTCTGGACTATCTTTGGGATTATCGGGGTTAGACATAATTGCACGGGCAAAACTGACTCGTTTTCGCATTCCTCCAGAAAGTTCAGATGGGTAGAGATGCCCTATTTCCGACAAACCTACCATTTCTAATTTTTCTTTGACTAATTCATGAATGCGCGATCGCGATAATTTGGAATGTTGATACAGTAAAAACCCGACATTCTCGTCCACTGTTAACGAATCAAATAACGCTGCTTGTTGAAATACCATACCGATGCCAACTGGGTCAACACTATCTTCAATCAAGCCGTCTCGTCGCACTCCCTGTATATATATTTCTCCTTCATCGGGATTCAATAAACCTGCTATTACCCGCAAAATTGTCGATTTACCAGTTCCAGAAGGCCCAATAATCCCCAGTGCTTCTCCTCGGTAAATTGTCAAGTCTACGTTATCTAAAACTTTATTGTTACCAAAGGTCTTAGAAACGCCTTTGAGTTCAATTAGTGGTTCAGTCATTATTAATGGTCAGTTGTCAGTGATCAGTGGTGAACCAGTGTGGTCTTGGGGAGCCAGTGCGGTCTTGGGGTCTCCCCAAGTGGAGCATCTGGCGTGGTTTCCTCCATGAACAACTGGCGTTAGCGCAGCGTTAGCGAGGAACGAGCGTCACCCGAAGGGTCAGTGGTCAGCGGTCAGTGGTCAGTGGAAAATACAACTAACAACTAACAACTGACAAAAATGCAAAATAGTGATGTCATAGTTATTGGTAGCGGAATTGGCGGGTTATGTGCTGCTGGTTTGCTGGCCCGTTATGGCAAGCGGGTAATTGTTTGTGAAAGTCATACAATTGCTGGAGGTGCAGCCCACAGTTTTAGACGACGGGGATTTGAATTTGATTCTGGCCCTTCTTTCTATTGTGGTCTGACCAACTCCCAGAGTTTGAATCCTGTAAAACAAGTTCTGGACGTGCTTGGTGAATCTCTCCAAGTTATACCCTACGATCCTCTAGGACATTATCACTTTCCTGAAGGAACTTTTGCAGTTTATAGTAATGCCGAACGCTATCGAGAAGAAGTAGCTAAGATTACGCCACAAGGAGCTAGAGAATTTCAGCAGTTTGAAGAACGCTTGCTAGGGCTGTACGAGGCGATGAAAGGCATTCCCACTCTGGCGCTGAGGGCTGATTGGCAAGTGATTTTAGTGTTGCTAAAACGTTATTTGCCATCTTTGACGAAAATATTACCTTATTTGCTGCTTGTAGGAGCTTCTGTTGGCAATGTGATGGATGCTACAGTGCAAGATTCTTGGTTACGGCGAATTATTGACCTGGAATGCTTTCTGCTTTCTGGTTTAAAGGCACATGGAACAATTGCTCCAGAGGTAGCTTTTATGTTAGGTGAGCGTTCCCGTGCTGGAGTTGAGTATCCTGTGGGAGGTAGTGCGGCAATTGTGAATGCTTTGGTACGAGGGTTAGAACGTTGGGGTGGTGAGTTGCGTCTGGGATGCCACGTTGAGCAAATTCTCGTGGAAACTGGAAAAGCAGTTGGTGTTAGGTTGCAAAAAGGTGAAATCTTAAAAGCGCCTGTGGTGATTTCTAATGCAACAATTTGGGATACTTATAATAACTTACTAAATTCTGAAGATTTGCCTGCGTCTTACCGCCAAGTTGCTTTAAAGACACCAGCAGTTGATAGTTTTATGCATTTGCACTTAGGTATTCGGGCGGCAGGTTTGGAAAATTTAACAGGACATCATGTGGTAGTTCGCGATTCTAGTCAAGATATTACCGCCCCTGGGAATACTTGCATGATATCGATTCCGAGTGTATGGGATCGGAATTTAGCACCAGAGGGACATCATGTGGTTCATGTTTATAGCCTGGAACCTTACGCGGGATGGGAACGAAATGATGGGTATGAAGCGAAGAAACAACAGAAAGCGCAATCTTTATATCATGCCTTAGAGCGAATTATCCCCGATGTTCGAGAGCGTGTAGTTTTGGAACTCATTGGGACACCGCTGACTCATGCTCATTATCTACGAAGGTATCAAGGAACATATGGCCCGGCGATCGCAGCTGGTAAAATGTTTCCCAGTACGCAAACGCCAATCCAGGGTTTATATCGCGTGGGTGACAGCACAATGCCAGGAATTGGTGTACCTGCGGTGGCTGCATCTGGTATTTTGTGTGCCAATTCTTTAGTGGAGCGATCGCAGACAGCACAGTTATTGGAAAATTTAAACTATTGATTATATCCCTTTGTTTGCTTATAGCTGGCAAATTGCTTTGAGAACTTGTAACGATTCAATTGCACGCGGAGATTCCATAAAATTCAGTAATGGCAACAGGTGATAGATAGGCGGATTTCCTTGTTCGATGTATACAAATTGATAACTTCTGCCATTAGTTGTTAAACCCCAAACTGATTTTTGCTTATCTAAATTTTTATAAGCATAAGTGAGTAGTTGAGGTAATCCTGTGTATATATCAATCTGACTATTTTTTGATTCAATCAACAGTATCCAAAAATAGACTTGAGTTTTTGTATGTTTAGCCTTACTTACAGCTAAAATATCCATCCTGCCTTTAATTATTACATCTTCATCTTCAACTTCAATATCAGTTATATTTTCTTCCAAAGTAATCTCAATAGGATATTTATAAAAGCCCGCTAATCTGAGTAAAGGAGCAACTGCAAGAAACTTTGCCTGACCTTCGGAAACTTTGCCCGCTCTGAGGTAGCGCCGAAAGTCATCCCTAATTTGCTGAAGTTCTTGCTGTTCTATCTCTGAGATAGGTTCTAGAGATAACAGGTTAGAAAATGAGTCATCATACTGTTCTTGAAAGCCAAAAAGACGCTGAACATCATCTAGGGATAAATTACGAACGTTGAGAATTGTCATTGAGTTTGTTTTGCGTTAAGAGTGATGACTTAATTACATTATTAATTGTTGAGTAAGTAAGTCGGTGAAAATAAACCTAGCTATGTAACAGAATGTAAAATCAATATAACCCTTGCGATTGCTTCATTCCACTTTGTTCCATAAAGCCCTTCGGGCATGGCTTCGCTTAGCGCAATGACATAGCGTGAATTATTTCAGCCGTTCTACTTATAAAGGTATTACTTTTCCTCTGGGCATTCTTGTACTACAAAGCAAAAGCCGTTTGCACCGCGTTCTTACAGGATAAGACAAGGGTAGTCCTTAGCAAAGCTATCATTCACTATTATGGTGTCTTACCTGATTTACAAAGAAATTCAGTCAGCGCACAATATTGTAAAGTTATTTATTTGCGATCGCTACTTCCATACTTGCTGTCGTAAGGACGGAAGTTTCTGTCGTAAGGACAATTCATGAGAACATTAGCAGCAACAAAATCAAGATTTTTGGCGTAAGCAAGCCGCCCCAGCTACTGCCGTTAACTTCTCAGGGAAATCAAGCAAAAATACTATAATTTGCTTAAAGCGTAACTTATCCTACTCCTGAAATGCAAAATGACAGAAGTATCGCTCAAGGTATTCTGTTCCTACTCTCACAAAGACGAACTTCTACGGAAAGAACTAGTTAATCATCTGAGTGTTTTCACACACCAGGGTAAAATTTCAATTTGGCATGATGGCACAATAATGCCAGGGGAAGTGTGGGATCAGCAGATTAAACATAACCTGAATACAGCCGACATAATTCTGTTGCTTGTAAGTTCTGACTTTATGGCTTCCCAATACTGTTGGGAAGTTGAGGTAACAAAAGCAATAGAACGTCACAATGCAGGAGATGCTTGTGTTATTCCCATTATTCTGCGAAGCGTTTATTGGAAATCCGCGTCATTTGCTCGCATTCAGGGTTTGCCCAAGGATATGCAAAATAATATCCTACCTGTGAAATCGTGGACTGACCAAGACGCTGCATTTACTAATGTAGCTGAGGGATTTTGGAATGCGGCTGAGAAATTGATTGAGGCGCGTAAACAAAAACTCAGGCAGCAAGAAGAAACTGAGAGGCTACAAAGACTGCGAGAACAAGAAGAAACACAGAAACTGCAATTACAACAAGCAGAAGAAGCCAACAGACAACTGAAGGAAGCACAAAGGCTGCAAGGACTACGAGAACAAATAGAAGCCGAGAGGCAACGACAACAGGAAGCCGAAAGGCTGCAACAACAGCGCGAACAAGAAGAAGCCGAGAAACTGCGACAAGAACAGCAATCTACTGGTAATGACCTACTCTCTGAAAAGGGTGTAGACTATACGCGATTGCGCGATTTACTCAGAGATTGTGAGTGGAAACAAGCAGATAGAGAAACTCTGGCAGTTATGCTCAAAGCCACTGGTAGAGAAAAAGAAAGCTGGCTTAATACTGAATCTATTGAAAACTTTCCCTGTACTGACTTACGCACCATTGACCAACTATGGGTAAAATACAGTAATGGGCACTTTGGGTTTAGCGTGCAAAAGCGCATTTGGGAAAGCGTCGAAGGCGACTACGAGAAGTTTGGCGATCGCGTCGGCTGGCGAAAGTCTGAGATAGTTGTAATAGAAAAATGGTTTGGATTGAAACAACAAACTGAAAACAAGACGCGATGGCTTAGAGTTGACGAACTCACGTTTTCACTCAGTGCCCCCGAAGGACACCTTCCCGTCGATGTGTCGGTGTGGGGCGGGTTTGGTGGGGCGTGGGTGGGGTTTGGTGGGGCGTGGTGGGGTCGGGTTGTGTGGGTTGTGCGTGGTTGGGGGGTGGTGGTGGGGGTGGGGTTATCTCTTTTCTCGCGTCGAGACTTGTAAATTGTAACATATAAAGCTTACAGAAAATTGTGAAGATTTACAAACAAGTCATTTTGCACGATGCGGTTTCTACGTTTCCGTTACCTGGTACTTGGCAAAATCTTCTTGTTGTGCTTGTAGTACAATGCAAGCTTTTTGGCTGTCATAACAATTAGCAAAGATAAACTTAGACGCTACTTCTTCTATTTCTTGGTTACTTGCTTCCCATTCATCCCAAGGTAGTCTCATTTGTCCTAGAGAGGATTTCTTCGTCTTTGCTTTAGCCCTCAACCCTACTAATAACTTGCTTCCCCAGTAGTTGTGCTTTTCTGGTTTGAGTTGAGGACGGTATTTTTTACAAAATCCTCGATACTTTGCAGCACACTCATCCAGGGTTTTACCCAACTTCAAAAACGCTGGATGCCATTGAGTGATACCATCATCACCTAATCTATCGTGAATGCCATAATTACTAAAATCATAGAAAAAGCCTTGCTGCATTCCGGCGGCTTTTGGGTTAGCGTGGATATATCTTAGGGTATTTAATGCTCTTTTACTATCTGTGTTGGCAAAGCCACTACTGTGATAGCGTTTCTCCCAAAAGTGTCCTGTGCGGTTGAGCATCCGATTAAAGCACATGGCAGTGTACCAGTTTAGCCAGTGCATAATTTTAGGTAAATCTTCTGGTTGTGCAGGTTCTAACAGATAATGGACATGGTTGCTCATAATGCAAAGAGCATAAAGCTTAAATCGATATTTATCTTGAGCTTTTTTGATAGCGTAGAGAAACACTTCTCGACACTCTGTGCGTGTGAGGCGAAACTCCCGATTATTGCAACGGACAGTAATGTGATAGCAAAAACCGGATTGGTGATTTCGTGGTTTGCGGCTCATAATACTAATGGCGACATGAAAATAAAATAGCAACAGCAACTGTCGTCTATCCCCTCCTGTCTCCTGCCTCCTACCTAATTAATTTCAAATGACTGAATCATTTTCTCTGCTGTTGGCAAGAAGCGCTCGTAATCATCGATTGTTGCTGTATAGGTAATTACGTATGCCTGCTCGCCCTTTAAAGTCCAAACTTGCAGATTCTTTAAACTATTTTCCCCATCCTTACCTGTAAAAATCAATTGATTCGCTCTTTTATTTGCCAGAGTAGTTTCACTACTATCTACAATCTTCGCCTCGGACACAGAATTCTTGATTTCCTGAATAAATAAATTTCTAGATTCATCCAATGTACTAGACAGGTCTTCCAAACTGATAGTTAGCTTTTCTTGAAATTTATCGCTATCACTTTGTTTGGGCGACAAGAATATAACTAATTCTTGAGTAACAGGGTTTTTGACATCTTGTCTTGTCCAAGCTTCTGGATATTTTATCTTTACCCCATCCTCAGAGTATTCCTTAGTTAAAATAATGGGAGTAGGAGTTTTGAATTGAGAGAATAAGACAATAGCGATCGCAACTACAGCAGTTATTCCCACTCCCAGAAAAACTTTCTTGGCTGATATAGAAAGTGGTTTTTTCTGAACTTGAGTAACTGCTGGCTTCTCTAGATTTTCTAAAGCTTGCAATGCTGACTCTGCTGTTAGGTAACGCTGACGAAAGTCATAGCGCACCATTGTATCTATTATTTGTGTTAACTGTGGGCTGATTTGTGCGTGATGATGCCAATCAATTTCTCCTGTGTTGGGATTTCTTGGTAATCCTAAACCACTGAAATCAGCAGGATTTAGACCTGTCAGAGCTTGGATACCAATCACTCCCACTGCATAGATATCACTACTAAATTGTGGGACTTGATTAGCTTGTTCGCTGGGCATATAACCAGGAGTCCCAATAGCAACAGTAAAACTTGATTGCCCATGAGAATTAGCTATTTGAGTACTAATTTGTTTGACCGCTCCAAAGTCAATTAGTACTACTCTGCCATCTGAATTTCTACGTCGGATGTTAGCAGGCTTAATATCTCGATGAATTACATTGCTTTGATGGACAAACTTTAAAACTTCCAAAATTTCTTTTAAAAGTTTAATCACCTCAGCCTGACTCAGTTGGTTGCTTCTAGGAGGTAGTTCTTCACTGAGGTCATGACCTGGAATAAATTCTTGAACTAAATAAAATTCTTGATGTTCTTCAAAATGAGCCAACAGTTGGGGAATTTGGTCATGCTTTCCTAAACTTTCAAGAGTGGCTGCTTCTAAGTCAAACAATCGTTTAGCTTCCCGTAAAGTGAATTCATCATTAGAGAGTGGTTTCAAATGCTTTACAACGCACTGGGGTTTACCCGGTCGTTGGATGTCTAAAGCTAAGTAAGTCTTGCCAAACCCTCCTTGTCCCAGTTGAGCGAGTATTTGGTAGCGTCCACCCACCGTTTGACTCAGCATCAAATTCACCCTTGCTCCTAGAATTACGCACTCACTGATTCATTAATCTTGATTTTTGCACATAATAATGAGTGCTGAGTGCTAGTTGATGACTGACGGCTGTCAGGTGGTAGCAAAGAGGCTGTAATGATATAACGTAGTGGAAAGCCTCTGTATCAAGCATTTTCTTATCTGTCTTAATTACGAATTAGTATGAGCCTCAGTCTGTGCATGATTGTCAAAAATGAAGAAGCTGCACTGCCAAAATGTCTGAGCAGTGTCAAAAACGTAGTAGATGAAACGATCGTGCTGGATACAGGCTCAAGCGATCGCACTCCCTATATTGCCAAACAATTTGGTGCAAAAGTGCATCACTTTCAATGGTGTAATAATTTCAGTGTTGCTCGCAATGCTGCTCTCAAATATGTGACTGGTGACTGGATTCTGGTATTAGATGCTGATGAAACTCTGACACCAAGTATTGTGCCGCAGATCAGGGCAGTCATGCAAAACGAAGAATATCTGCTCATGAACCTCATCCGCCAAGAAGTTGGTGCAGCACAATCTCCCTACTCACTGGTTTCCCGACTATTTCGCAATCACCCAGATATTCGCTTTGAACGTCCTTATCACGCCTTAGTGGATGACAGCGTTGCCGCCATTTTAACGAAGGAACCCCATTGGCAGATAGGTTATTTACAAGAAGTAGCCATTCTACACAAAGGATATCAAAAAATTGCGATCGCTCAAAACAACAAACATGCCAAAGCCACAGCAGCGATGGAAGAGTTTTTTGCTACCCATCCTCACGATCCCTATGTTTGCAGTAAGTTGGGGGCATTGTATGTGGAAACTGGCAAAATTACCCAAGGTATGGAGTTACTGAAACGAGGAGTCGCTGCTTGTGAGGAAAACTACGAAATTTTGTATGAACTGCACTACCATTTAGGCATTGCCTACAGTCATTTGCAAAATCCTCAACAAGCTATTGCCCATTATCAAACTGCCATTAAATTACCAATTTACCCCATACTCAAATTAGGAGCATACAACAATTTGGGTAACTTACTCAAAGCATCTGGCGATTTAAACGGTGCAAAAACAGCTTATGAAACAGCTTTGAAGATAGACCCCAATTTTGCTACTGGACATTACAATTTGGGAATGATCCAAAAAGCCTTTGGCTTATTTACAGATGCGATCGCCTCTTACCAAAAAGCCATCCGTTTAAATCCCAGTTATGCCGAAGCGTATCAAAACTTAGGGGTAGTGTTGTTGAAAGTTGGCAATGTCCAAGCTAGTTTAACAGCTTTTGGCAATGCGATCGTCCTTCACGAACAGCAGAACCCTCAAGAAGCAAAAAGATTGCGTCAAGGTTTGCGAGAAATGGGATTAATTAAGTTTTGAGTGAGAAATTAGGAGAGACGCGACGCCAGTCGCTACAACGGGGGGAACCCCCGCAACGCGCTGGCTCATTAATCGCGTCTGTACAAGAGTTAGTTGTCAGCGGTTATTCTACTTGGGATTCTCCTCTTTGATGTAGGCATCTAAACACTTTTTATGTTTCGGTGTCATTGTGTTGGAGATACAAAAGTAACACCATTATTCTCTCGAATTAGTTTTATATAGACTCCAGTTTAATTGGCGACATAGGGTTGTAAATTATTTTTCTTTCTTGTATTTTGGTAAATTTTTTAATACTCTGTTAGCATATGTTGAGATAGCAATTTAAATCAAGGTTACAAGGAAAACAAGTCTCCTATACAAAAGCAAGGTATTTATCGGGTAAAGACAGTAAGCTATTTAAGTGTGAGTCAGAGCATTTTGTATTTAGCTCTATGGGGAAAGGAAAAATTTCTACATTGAGACTAGATGGAATAACTATAATCACTAGTGGAACATTAAGGTAATATAAAATAAAGGTATGTCCTATATCTCGTTAGAAATCTTTCAGAATTTTAGGTTTCACTACCTATTAATACAGTTTTAAATTATCGCTCAACACTCAAATTATGGGTTTCTTAACTACTAAATACTGCTAACTACACTCTGGTTAAGAATCTGTATGAAGCTGTATTAAGAATACAAAATCAAACTCTCTTGTATCTATTTTGCTAAAAAGCCTTTTGCAAATATGCCTTCAATAACTTACAATCGCACCGATAGCCAGCAGCCACAAAGCATCATCATTAAAGATTATGTTATCCGTCCAGGATTACACATTGTCAGCCACCAGCAGATTAGGTTGGTGCGCGAGCAAATACAGCACAATGACAAGCTTGAATATTTAGTTAGTCAAGGTGTCATTAAATTGAATGGTTAATAGGCTTGTTATACGGAGTTGATTGTGCGTGCATCTTTTAACTCCAAGGCGATCGTGATGGGATAATCATTATAATTGCCACTAAATATTGTCAATGCTCGGTTTAGTGTAACCGAGCATAATTAATTAAAGGTAAAAAGTTTATATCAAGCTAAAGTAGTGTGTAAAAAATAGAGCAAGCATGAAGAGATCAAGCGGAACGCGATCGCCTTTGAAAATTTATCAGTTTTTTGAAGGCAGCATTGACTCAAGTGGCAGAAAAGTTGCACTTGGTGCATTAATAGTGTTTAGACTGTCGGCGATCGCAATCTTCTCGTTGGCAATCATCTGAACATGACCACTGAAGAAATTGCTGTAGTTTTGGTGAGAAGCAGTATCATTTAACTTCAAGCAACTAATCCACCTCGTAAAGCACAAACTGCTATTTGAGTCCGGTCACTGAGACATAACTTGTTGAGAATATTCCGAACGTGAGTCTTAACTGTACCTACTGAAATATAGAGTTTCTCTGCGATCGCAGCGTTGCTGCATCCATCCACAATCAGCTTTAAGACATCTAATTCTCGTACAGTCAGGGGATAGGTTTCGACGATGTGACTAGATTCCGGTGACAAGCCATTAATTGCAGTTGTCTGTGGTCGAGCATTGGCAGCAATTGAAGCTTTCTGAGTTTGTTGCAACACGATGCGAGCGATCGCTGGGTCAATCCAGGAATTTCCACTAGCAGTGATTTGCAAAGCATCTACCAATTTATCAATACTTGTATCTTTCATGCAGTAAGAATCTGCTCCCGCAGCGAAGGCAGCCAGAACAGTATCTTCGCTATCTTGCATGGTCATAATTAAAATTTTAGTTTTGGGGGTCTGTTCTTTGTCCATTGAATTTAAGAAGTGTTGAGTCAACTCAATACCGCTCATATCAGGCAAACCCACATCGACAATTGCAATATCTGGTTGAGTAGACTCGAGCAACTTCAGACCAGATTTGGCATCTCTAGCATCACCGATGACCTCAAAGTCATCCAATTTCTGCAAAGCAGCACGTATGCCAACTCGTGTAAGCTCATGATCTTCAATTAAAACTACACGGATTGTATTCATTCCTAAGCCTCAAATTTTTGCTAATATTTAGAAACAAAAGTTCTAAATTGTTTTGAAAATAATTTTTCTATAGCTTAAGAATTATGAAGCTTGTCCAAGCTTTATTCAATTCATCCTTAGATGGATTTATAAATTCAAGTATTCTTCAGTTTAAATGTTATATCAAAAAGGCTCAAGCATTCTTGCCTGAGCCACTGCTAAATAAAATTAATTTGCTAGATTAATGGGTTAGCTCAAACAGCTAAATCCATGAAACTTAGTAGCGGTTGCGGAAGTTGTTTCCCCGATTACCACCAAATGAACCTCTTTCTTCTCTGGGCTTAGCCTTATTCACTTTCAGGTCACGTCCCATCCACTCTGCACCATTGAGTGCATCAATGGCAGCTGTTTCTTCAGCATCTGTACCCATTTCTACAAAACCAAAACCTCGCAGCTGTCCTGTTTCACGGTCAGTAGGTAACTGAACCCGCTTGACAGAACCATATTCTGCAAACACAGCATTTAGGTTTTCTTCTGTAACTTCGTAAGAAAGATTGCCTACATAAACTGACATAGATTGTCTCCGAAACTATAAATGTGTAGAGATTTAGGTTTCGGAGAAAAGTTTGTAAATACCAAAAACAAAAAGCCTGTCAATACTAAAAACAAACGCTGTTAACCGAATTAACTCTCATCTCCCATCATGACACAGCAGACAACTTTCAGGCAGGAAATTGGAAAAGCGTTATATAAAGTAATGTAAACAATTAATCGCTAAGTATGGTATATTAGCACAAAACTGCAACAAAATTAACTGGGACTGAGCCAGTTTCCGTCATGCTGAGGAGGGAATAATTAACCTCAATTATCAAACAAACTCTAAAAGAATACACTAAATTTTATGATAAGTAGCTGAAGTGTTATACTTAGTAACATCACCAGATATTATTTGCCTACATAACACGTTTTAACGTGTAGAAAATATGCAAACCACTTCAAATCTAATTCCAGAATTTGAAAAATTATTTAGACAAAAATTACAATTGAATAATTGTAGGCTAAAGAAGAAAAGACAAGAGAATAATTATGAAATTATTACTCCTGCCAAAGATATTTTTCTGATGTATTGGTCCGACTTTCCTGAAATTACCTTGATATATCAACCTGTAGGAATACGAACAAAGCAGACTATAGTTTATGAGCGAGCTATCCGCGACCACATTAATTTTTGTGTGAGTAGCTTCCAGGATAAGCCTCACTCTAGCCTTATTACTTTAGAGAAAGAACAAAACTAAAGTTTTTTATTTTAAGTACTAAAGATATCTTCGTTGATACAGTTAGCGAAGGTATTACAAAATTTCATATAGATGTGTTGCGATTATAAACGGTCAACGACAAATCGATGATTTTAGCATTTGTATCATCTCTATATACCTATTTACAGTACTTTGACTAATGGTGTCAAATACTACCTTTGGACTTTGATTTACTTGAGGTAACATTCCAGTTCAACGAGCCGAGCGTGAATCTCTACAAAATGGTTTCAGCTTTTGATAGGTGTTTGTGGTACAGACAATTGTGTAAAAAGGATTTGATGAAAGCACTATTGATTTACCCTGAGTATACCTAATCTTTTGAGTCTGACGATCGCTTTATGGAAATCGCCAGTCTCAAAGCCGTCTTGCCTCCACATAAATGTAATCAACTGCAAATACCTCAAAACAAAAAGATAAAAAGTCCCTCTTTGTTTTTTTTGGAAAAACTAAACCAGCGTGCGATCGCCTGCTTTAAAATTACACTCGCTGTAATGTTTGTGTTGTTTTGGGATTGGCGATGTTGAGGATAGTAAGCGATCGCTATTAAAAAAGCTTATTGTAACAGACACAGTTTAATAGTTCAACATATGTAATAGATAGCAAGCGTTAACAGACATGGCACAAAGTAACCAACTAGAGATACGCTACATTAGTCCTAAAGTCAGACAGTTGATTAAAATGTACGCTGCTGTGAATAACTGTACACAGTCTGAAATGTTGGAGCGCATTGTTTTGGAATGGAATGCCCAACAAAGCGGGAGCGAACGACCGCCAGGAGACGAAGATGAATAGTTTTCTTATAAAAGCTATCGCCGCATAGTATATAGGATTAAGTAAACTAGGCTACCCTAGTTACGGAGCAGCTTAGTTTAAGTCAATACTGTTAACAGCCTAATGTGGGACAGTTATATTACATAGGAAATCATGTGTTGAATCCAAGAAACTAAGCTGAATTATCAGGAAAGGCTAGGAAATGTAACTCCTAGTAAAAGTCAATATTTAAGCTTCGAGTCTACAGATATTTTTTCCTAGTGCTTAGTATCTTCATGCAGAAAATCCCTAATCAAGCTTCTGACCGTCTTAAAAAAAACTTAAAAAAAATTATGCAGCTATGGGAAGAGCGAGCTCGCAATGAAATAAGTGCAGCTATTCATCAAACCTCTCTTTCATTGCAGAATTCGTTACCTGAATATTTAAGCCAAATTGCAGAGGAACTATCGAATAAAGTTGAAAAGACTTCTGTGCAAATAGCCGCGGATAAGGTAGAAAGCACTCGTATTGGTAATCAGCATGGCCATGAACGAGCTAGTTTTGTAAACTATTCGTTAGATCAAGTCATCTTAGAGTACCATATCCTGCGGCAGGTACTTTTCCAAGTTATGGAAGAAGAAACACCTTTAGAAATAAATGAACGAGATATTATAATTAACTCAATTGAGCAAGCTGTTAACGATGCTGCCACTCAGTTTTCAAAGACTCTTCAAGATATTCAAGAACTATTTATGGTTACTCTTACCCACGATCTTAGGGGGCCAATGAATGTAGCAAAAATGGGAGCTCAAATTATTATTGGACATCCTGAAAGAACCGATCTTCATATAAATATTGCAAATAGAATTGATAAGGCAATCAATCGGCTCGATTCGATGATTCAAGATTTGCTTGATGCCAGCAGGATTCGGGCGGGGCAGAGCTTAGAGCTTAATTTTGAAGAATGTAAACTAGACGTTGTATTGAGAGATTTAGTACAGGATCTCAACTTTACTTACGGAGAGAGATTTATTTTTGTATCTTCTCATCCTATTATCAGTTATTGCAGCTTAAAGGAAATACGCCGGATGATTGAAAACTTGGCAATTAACGCTGTTAAATACGGCGATCGCAACATGCCAATCACGATCGTGCTTGAAGAAACCGAAGCGCATGTAAAGCTTACAGTTCACAATAAAGGTAATCCTATTGCACGTAAAGAACAGTCAACACTGTTCCAACAATTTCGTCGAGCCAAATCTGTTGAAAACCAGAAGGGATGGGGTTTAGGTTTATTTCTGGTTAAAAGCATTACTGAAGCACATCAAGGCATAGTTTTCGTTGAAAGCCTTGAGGCTAAAGGCACAAGCTTTGTGATTAAATTACCAAAAGATCCAAGAGTTCTTTAAAGTCAGCAGTCAAAATCAGATGCCGATTTAACCGAGAAGTTTCCCAGGTAGGCTAGTTCAAGAAAAATTTTCTAGAGATTGGGTCTTGTTTAAGCGATTGAACAAAATCCCTCAAAGTCATCATTTTGCCATTTAAGGTGAACTTAGGGGTGCCATTTTGAGCCACAATTCTCACCTCTCCGTCTTTGATCTGAATCTTATTTTTAATGCTGTCCCATAAAGTGTTAAAGCTCTCATCATCCTTGCAACCATTAGCTTCAATGAACTGTTGACGCACTTCAGTTTTTAGCGATTGTGCTTCTGCTACTTGGGTGCGTGCCTCAAAGTGTTTAATTACATCTTCATAAGCACTTTCTCTCAAGATTTTGTTTTCAGCCTGCACTTGTGCTAACTGAGTTTTTATAGCTTGCAGTTCTGAAATTAAAGCGGCTGATCTCTGATATTCAACTTTTAAGGCAAGCTTTGCATTAGCTAACAAAACTTTGTAATCTAGCTGTTGTTGGTTTTGAATTGTTTCAGATTCCATTTTGATCTCGTGATTGTATTGATTCAGTGATACTTACTGAAAAGTACAAATTATTAGTATGCAAAATTTAACAGTGCTTTGTTGTGATTTGGAGATAATGTAGAGTTCCATCTAGACTGTAAAGCTGATGTGCTTTAGATGCGCTCAGCTTTACATTTAGGTCAAAGCGATTTAGATGGCGATCGCTAACATATAGAGACTATTAGAGACAAGTTCAAGCAAGTTCAAATTAACTAGATTTGGCTATTAGCTAAACTCAGCAAACTACCACCAGCGAAATGCCCATTTTGAGCAAATCGCTCTGCTAGAATTTGTTGATAAACTGCTTCATAACCATTAGTCATTTGCCGAGTGCTGAAACAATTTTCGACATGCTGCCGACAAGTATAGCGGTCTAACTGAGTTACCCGATCGATGGCACTGATGCATTCTTGAATACTATTGCAGAGGAAACCTGTCTTACCGTCGGTAATGACTTCGACAGTAGACCCCAATTTCATAGCAATTACCGGTGTACCCGAAGCCATTGATTCAACCATCACTAACCCAAACGGTTCTCGCCAAGTGATAGGGAACAGAGTTGCTACTGCACCTCCCATGAGGGCATTTTTTTGAACATGGTTAGCTTCACCCAGATACTCAATTTGTTTGGAGTCAATATGTGGTTTGATTTCCTTCTCAAAGTATTCCACATCAACGGCATCTATCTTACCTGCCATTTTCAAGCGCCAACCAGCTTGTTTGGCAATTTCTATTGCTAAGTGCGCTCCTTTCTCAGGAGACATCCGACCTAGAAACGCCAGGTAGGGAGGATCTTCTGGTTGGCTATGAAACTTATAACTACTGACATCAATTCCGTTGTAGACCGTTGCGAGATAATTCAGTTCTAACCTTGGTTCCCGTTGTGCGTTGGAAATAGTAACGTAGGGTTGTTTTTTACCAAATCTAAACATTTTTTCGTTGTCTGGCGTGAAAATACCATGCAACGTGTGAACTGTTGGAGTGCTGACCAGATTTGCGTAGGCTAACGCCCCATGTCCAGTATGGGCGTGAATAATATCAAATTCTTTTGCCCGTTCATATACTGAAGCTAGATTCAGCATCTCGTAAATGCTGCAATCCTTAATAGTAGAATCGAGTCTGAGGGCGCGGGGGTGAACTGATACGAGTTTTGCCAGACTGATAGAATCTCCAGATGCAAATAAAGTTACTTCGTGTCCGCGTCTAACTAATTCATCGGTCAGCAACCCTACTACTAACTCAATACCTCCATAAGCTGGAGGCGGTACTCTCTCCCATAGTGGGGCGATCTGAGCTATTCGCATCACAAACCTCTTAAAAAGTCAGAAATTATCTAGAAATGTTTCTTTCGTGTTTAAATAGTGCTTATAAGGGATTGATTCAGCACTAAAAACACAGTATTTATTAAGAATCTCCTCTCAATCTTATGCTTTATTTTCCAAATTGATTGATTACTTTATATAGGGAAATTACTCTCTTTTTTAGAAGTAAATAAATTTTATTTTTTATAATTTTGTGCTTATGTGCGATTTTTACTAATTACATTATGGCTCTTCAGCAGCTTGACAATACAGTCTTTTAGCACCGTTTATCCAACGATCGTAATTAAAACGGCGGGTTGGACGCGAAAAACTAAGTTTGATAATAGTGTTAAGGTAAATAATGCCACTGTTACAAGACCAGATGTTGCTGACGATAACGGTGTTATTCACATCATTGGCATAGTGTTGTTTACTGCTGAAGCAAATGCTTAGATAAACAACACTATTTCTAAGGCAGTAATCATTTATATTTGTTCCCTTACTACTGCCTAGATTTATAAATTTACGTTAAAAATGACTTAACTCATTTAGTTGTGAAGTGTTCCGTCAGGCATCTTTGTTTCAGTCAATCCTGCTCTTTGCATATTTGCCCTGTCAATATCTATGCCACTCAGGTCTACTTTATCTAAATATGCCTTGTGTCTTCCTCATTTCCACAAAGACTGGTTAGGTACAAGCTCACTTTCATAGCGGCTATAAACAATTTGGGTGGGATACCAGGAAGAAAACCAGTACAAATCTTGAATAACTTTGTAAGAGTTACTGGGTGTCAACTCAAACTGAACTAAGGCTAAATTATTAAATCCAACCACTTCTCGTCCATCTTGAAACCAGGGGGATTTCCAAAACATTAGACGCTGTAACCATCGCCATTTGTCGTTTTTTGCTTTTTGCCTTGGAGTCCTGAGCCACGGCAAATTGGCTCCAAAATAAGAAACATAAGTCTTTTGTCGCGGAATCCACTCCAACGCACAATTCCAATCAGGTTTCGTTGGCGGCTGGCTATGTACTGCGACAAGGTGCTTCGCGCTAATGTCGTGCGAATGTCTGGCTGTTTTTTCTACCATATTGGGTGGATGCGACCATCCAATCCAACGTCGTACTTTTTCCGGTAAAAGCCAGTCTTTCAGTCTTGTATGCAGGATGCGAGTAATCGGCTCTTCGTTCTTCAATGCACTAGCGGTTAACTGTACCAAGACAGATTTAGCTTGAAAATTTGAAGAAGCATCTGCATAAGACAAGTGGATAACAGAACTGTAGTGAATATCTCCAGACAGAACAATCACTTGTTGGCGTTGCTCAAACAAAGTAATTAGAAATTGCGCCAATGCTTCAGAGTGAATATTCCAAGCGTCTCCAACATCTGTAGCAAAGACTTTGTCACGTCGCAACTCCCAATGGTGAATCCAATCAATTACTTTCAAACCGAATAGATTCGTAGGTGCAATCAAAAATGTGGCTGGAATTTCAGATATTTGTTGTAGAGGTAAAGAGAGTTGGCGCTCGAAGGCTTGTGGAGATAGCAGCATTGGTGGTGCTGTGGTTTTTTGGTCAGCAGGATAACCCCGCCATGTACGCGTATCTAAAACAATCACTTCATGGCAATGGCTGCGTACCGTATAGTGCCAAGTGAGTGCCTCCGGGTGACGCTTTAGCACGAACACGGGGCCATCTTGAATAAACTCAGGTAAGTTGGTATGTGGGTTAATGGTTGGCATCCCCACATAACGAGCGATCGCATGTTCGGCTGTGGTATCCGTTCCCTGAGAAGCAGACCAATCCTGAGCCGCTGCCAATAATTTTTCACCAGATTGACCCGCTGCAAATTGCTTGGGTGTATTGCCCCATCCCTGAAAAACTGCATAAGCTAACAAAGCGTTTTGCACGGTGCGTTGCCCCAAGGGTTTTCCCAGTACCCGTAAACACCAAGCTTGGTTGAGGTTCCAGTCATCGCTGACATCATGGTCATCAAAGATGCTGTACATGGGAATATTAGCGATCGCCCGCCGCACTTTCCAGAGGGTATGGATAAATTGCTGCATATCCCGAACTTGCCGATCCCATCGCCGACTCGCTTTGCGAGTATCCATTCTCTCTTTTCCTCTAGGGAAAGTGACTGGCCAGCATACTGGCGACCAAACTAATAGGTAAGATGCGTAGTACTCGCCCAGACTGAGCAAGTGACTGGCAACCTTGTCAGCTTTATTGTGTAATCCGGCGGTAAAGCCAGCTTGGTCAGTAGCAACCTCAGCCCGATGTCCAGGAGGCAACTGCTTGGGTGTGTAATCAGGAACATCCGTAGGCTGCTTTTGAGTGACTGGTAGCCTCTCTTCCCAACCTAGTAGCGCGTCACCAAGCATGGTAGATACCCACAATAGCGGCTCAGCAACATCATCGCCATAAATTTGGTCGCCTGTGAGAAACAGTTGATGGGGACGTTTTCGCGGCTGATTTGCAGTATCCTCAATCAGGCAATCTAGGACGGGTAATGCATCAAACCCATGCCCGTGCGGTTTGCGACAGGAACCATGGACAATTCGTAAATCTTCAACAAGGCTCGGCGGCAGCACAAATGTTGGTTTTTGATGTGCAAAATAGCTGATGTTAACAGTCCGAAAATGGTTTGATTGTAAAGCTTGCTGTAAAGTTTGCTGATTCTGAGAGGTCTGTTCGGTGAATTGCAAGTCATAGGCATAGATGCGATCGCTTTCTAAACATTGCCTACCTGTAGACTGAGTTGTTACTGCCACAACATGTAGCGATTTTCCCAAGGCAACAGTAGAGCGTCTTCCCTCTAACAGAGAATGTCCTAGCACAGTACCGTCATTTATGGTGTCGTAAACCTTGAGTTCTACCTGACTAGGCACTTTCAGTGCCACCCAGACCGTAACCGATTCGGGATCTATATGTTGTAAAATCGGCCCCGCCAAAATTAGCGGCATGTCCTGTAAAAACTCGTCCCCAGATTGATAGTTCATTGCAAACCGCACAAACTGTTTAATAAATAGCAAGCTTCTCACAAACCCATACTCGCTCATTTGTTCTAACAAGAGGTGTTATGGATATGTAGATGGAAGCATATTTAATTTTCCTATTTTATAGAACTGTCAATCAGCGTATTTCAATACCAACTTCTTTTGAAAAGTGCGATCGCTATTTTAAAACCTCACAATCACACCCAATTCGTCAAACATCTGCTCGAGCAGATCTTCCATAATTTCCCGATTCAAGGAGCGCAAAACTTCTGGACCGCGGAGAAATTCTTTGATAGTTATTTTTTGTTCTCGAAAGTCCTGTACAAAATTGCGGATAGAAGAAATAACTTGAATTTGGGCTTCAACTTGTTTTAACATCTGCTCCATCGGGTCTATCCCTGCTCGAGCAGCTTTTCTACAATCAGAAACCATCTCTCCTTCTGGAGTATTTTTCACTAAACGTAATTCCCGTTTCAATGTTTCGTATTGAGTTTTTAAGAATTCATTTTCCTGTTCTAAACGAGTACATTTTCGGGTTAAATCATCTTCATTATTAATGTTGATATTTTCTCCTACCTGATGTTGTTGTTCAATTTCCAACAGTCGAGCAAAATCTCCTTCTTGGTAAGCTTTGTTAATTTCCTTCATAATTTCTGTATGACGCATTTGCGTTTCGCCATCTGTAACTTTATCGGGGTGGAAGATTTCAGCTAACCTTAAAAATGTCTGGCGAACTTTTCTTGAAGAATCATTCTTATTTACAATGGGTGATTCTATATCTTGTCGAGTTTCCTGATACTGATAGCGTTTACCAGTATCTTCTTGAGAAAAATTATTTTCTTGCTCGTTAGTTTCAAATAGTTCGTCTAATTCTGTATCTTCATCTTCTTGTTCGATTTTTGGACTAATGATTCCTGCTAACTGGAGGCTATGGTAAATTCCTTCAACATCTTTCTTGGTTTGTTTGCCAAACTTTCTCGTACTAAATATTTCATCAAATAGTGTATGAATTTCCCGGTCAATATCTACTAGTTTTTCAAAAGTAGGAGTGCATCGATGAAATATTTCTGTAGCCAAGGAACGCATCTGCTCGACAAAGTTATTTAATTCAGTCCGTTTTCTCTTAATCTGTTTCAGTAGCCATTGATGTTCTTTCTCTAGGGCTTCTAGACGGATATGATAGGAAGAAAGAGCCAATGACTTTTTTGGGTTGGAGTGGGATGAAGATGATGCTGAACGAGGCATAGAATAGGTAACTTTGATTTAGCTTAAAAGGTATAAGACGAATCTGCTTACATCTTTCAGTTAGATATTTACAGACGGCATTTTATCCTGATAGATTTAAGCAATTGGTATTGTTAGGTTAAGCGATGCTTTCAACACTAATTCGTAATTAGTAGGGGTGTGTTGCAACATACCCCTACTTGATACAGACAGTTTCTTATAGATTACCTTGTTTTTCCAACAATATTATCTATCCCAATTTGTTGTTACAGCAAAACCCTGGACTTGATTGTGCGGTACGATCGCATGCAGTTATACATGAATCAGTAAGAGCAAACGGTCGTTCGCTTCTACAGGAGTTTTTCTCCTTGCCCTGCATCCTTAATTTTCGCCTACCCCTCTGCAACGGACACTTTCCTCAACGGGGAGAACCCCCTCCTAACGTCGCTAACGCTACGCTATCGGGTTCGGGGGTGACGCTCCTAACGTCGCTAACGCTACGCTATCGCAAGACGCTCGAGGACTCGCGCTTCGCTGCGCTAACGACGGGAACCCTTACGGGTTCGGCAGTTCCTCCACTTGGGGAAACCCCAAGATCGGACTGCCTCACCGCCAAGACTGCGACCCCCTCACCGCACGTAAGTATCCTCCCCTCTGCTTTCTTACCTCCCTCACTCGGTTGCTGGTTTCTGATACTTGCCAGGATACTTGCGTTGGAAATAATCCTCCATAATTTTTAAAATCATCGGGGCGGCAATGCTACCACCACCACCACCAGAATGTTCGGCAAATGCTACGATTAGCAGTTCGGGTTTATCGGCAGGGGCATAGGCACCAAACCAAGCGTGATTTTGTTTTACACGACCCTTCCATGCCTCAGCAGTACCACTTTTACCAGCTACGGTCGGAATTGTTGGCTGATTCAAAGCTTTACCAGTACCTTCAGCTACTACCTTTCGCAGTCCGTCGCGAAGAATTTTTACGGTTGTCGGTTTCATATTCAAAGATTCTCGCCAGCTTTTTGCTTGTTCGTTATCTTTGAGCAAATGTGGTTGGACTCGATAACCACCATTAGCTGGCACAGCAAACATGATGGCGACTTGTAAAGGTGTAGTTTGTAAAGCACCTTGACCAATTGACATATTAATGCTGTCACCTACAGTCCAAGGCATTTTCCAAACTTTCTGCTTCCATGTCTCATCTGGCACTAGACCTTTTGTTTCTTCTGAGGAAAACTCAAAGCCGGTTTTTTTGCCAAATCCATATTTGCGAGTCCATTCAATCAAAGTTGAACCACCGACTCCCCTACCAATTTGATAGAAGAAGGTATCACTACTCCACTGTAATGCCCCCACAAAACCCAACGGTCCGAATCCAGCATGGTTCCACTCACCAAATCGGGTGCCGCCAATGTTTAAAGAACCATAAGTTTGTAGCACTGTACTAGGAGAAAATTTACCTGATTCCAGCCCAGCAGTCGCGGTGACAATTTTGAAGGTACTAGCGGGTGGAAAGGCACTAAGGGCGCGATTAACCAAGGGATGGTCTGCACCTTGTACAGTTTCCCAATCTTTTTGAGAGAGTTTTTGCTTTGAGAAGATATTGGGATCGAAGGTGGGGTGAGACACCATTGCTAAGACAGCACCATTTTTTGGATCGAGTGCAACGATCGCACCATCGCGATCGCCTAAAGCTTTTGCTGCTGCTTTCTGTATATCCAAATCTATAGTCAAGTGTAGATCTTTACCAGCTTTTGCCTGTTTTTCTCCCAACACTCGCAGCGGTCGTCCAGCCCCATCTACTTCTACCTGCTGACCGCCCCATTCACCTCTGAGTATTCTTTCGTAAGCTTTTTCGGCTCCCATCTGACCAATCACATCTCCCAGTTGGTAGCCTTCTTGCTGCTTTTGGTTTAACTGTTCTGCGGTTAATTCTCGCGTATATCCCAGCACATGTGCCAATTCTTTGCCGTGAGGGTAGTAACGAATAGCGTCCGTATGTATTTCCACCTCTTGAAGTTCGTTTTCATACTCTTTTAAAGCCGTGATTTGTGCTTCGTTTAAATCACGAGCAATTCGGATCAGGGAAGAAGAGTTAGCACCTGCCTGTTGTAGTTTCTTTTCTATCTCTTGTTGGGGAATTCCCAGAATTTTCTCTAGACGCTGACCAACAAACGACCATGACAGCTTTTGATGTGCCATCGGCCATAAATATACGGAGCGAGAATAGCGCGTACTGGCTAAAATTTTGCCATTCCGGTCAAAAATATTACCCCTTTCTGGTTGTTTGGGAATCATCCGAATTCGGTTTGCTTCCGCTCTTTGCCGGAGTTTCGGTCCTTCAATAATTTGCAAGTATGCCAAACGAATACCTATACCTGTCGTCATTAATAAGGTAAATAAAATTAAAAATATAGACTGAGAACTCTGTCCTACCGTGCGAGTATTTTTTTTCTCACTAAGTGGAGATGGGTGCAATAAAACCATAATAATAATTCGTAATTTGTGAGGCAGTCCGATCTTGGTGGTTTCCCCAAAGAGGAACTGCCGTTAGCGCAGCGTTAGCGAGCTTGCGAGCGTCACCCGGAGGGTAATTCGTAATTTTTAGGGACGCAAGACCTTGCGCCCCTTGATATAGGCGATTTACAATTTATTATCCCTTCTTGAATCATACAGCTTTTCTCAATTTGGCATCAGACAAAAAGAATTTTTCAATCAGTATTATCTGTATACAAATGTGCCAAGCTCTTATCGGATATATTTGATTATTAGGTCTAGGATAAAGTGCTAAGTGAGGAGTCATATCAAGTCCGGCAATTAAGTTAAAATTCCCGAATCTATGCAGAAAGCCCGAAGACTTCGCCTTTGCGGTCTTAACGCTAGGTCTTTAATCGGATATGTTGTCTGTTGTCAGTAGTTAAGAGTGCTGAGTCAGAAGTTCTTCTTATCTTTGCGTCCCCAGCCCCTATTGTCCCTAATCTCTAAAGGGGGCCTAGAATTCCCCGATCCCCTTAGTCTCCAATGCTGGATGTTGAATTCTGAGCTTTGTTTGGTGAATCTTTTGATTGGGCTGGTGCGTACTTACTTGGATACTTATGCTGAAAATAGGCTTCCAGTACTTGTAAGACCATAGGACCACAAACTGTACCACCATGATCGCCAGAGTTTTCACCGAATGCTACAACCACAATTTCTGGGTGATTAGTAGGGGCATAAGCACCAAACCACGTATGATTTGGGCGACCAGTACCTGCTTCAGCAGTACCACTCTTTCCAGATGCTGGGGCAATTGATGGCACATTCAAACTCTTACCTGTACCCTCAGTGACTACTTTCCGCAGCCCGTCTCGGAGAACGTTGATAGTTGTTTGCTTCATACTTAACGATTCTCGCCAGCTTTTTGCCCGTTCATTGTCTTTGAGCAAATGCGGCTGAACTCGATATCCGCCATTAGCAGGGACAGAAAACATAATCGCTGATTGTAGCGGTGTCACTTGCAGAGCGCCTTGACCAATTGACATATTGATAGTGTCGCCAATAGTCCAAGGCATTTTCCAAGCTTTCTGTTTCCATGTCTCATCTGGAACCAAGCCTTTTGATTCTTCACTGGTAAATTCAATACCGGTTTTTTGACCAAAACCGTATTTACGACTCCATTTAATCAAAGTTGGGCCGCCGACTTTTCTACCAACTTGATAAAAGAATGTATCACTACTCATGGCCATCGCTCTCGGAAATCCCAATGGACCGAAACCAGCATGATTCCACTCACCAAAGGTCACTCCACCGATGGTAAGGGAACCGAAAGTTTGTAATACTGTGCCAGGGGAAAACTCACCTGATTCCAGTCCAGCTGTCGTAGTGACAATTTTGTAGGTACTGGCAGGTGGAAAGGCACTAAGGGCACGATTAACCAAAGGATGGTTTTTCCCTTGGATACTTTCCCAATCTTGCTGAGAGAGTTTTTGCTTCGAGAAGATATTCGGGTCAAAGGTAGGGTAAGACACCATTGCTAAGACAGCACCGTTGTTCGGGTCTATTGCGACAATCGCCCCTTGGGTTTTTCCTAAAGCTTTTTCGGCTGCCTTTTGTACATCTAAATCTATAGTCAAGTGTAAATCTTTACCAGACTTTGCCTCTTTTTCTCCTAAAACCCGGATTGGCCGACCTGCACCATCCACTTCCACCTGCTGACCGCCCCATTCACCCCTTAATTTTGCTTCATAAGCCTTTTCGATCCCCATCTGCCCAATCACGTCTCCCAGTCGGTAGCCTTCTGCCTTCTTTTGTTTTAACTGTTCTGGGGTCAATTCACGTGTATACCCAAGTACATGTGCTATTCCCTTACCTTGGGGATAATAACGAACAGCTTCTGTGTTAATTTCTACTTCTGGCAATTCGTTTTTATACTCTTTTAAAACCGTGATTTCTGCTTCGCTCAAGTCACGAGCAATGCGGACGAGGGAAGACGAGTTAGCACCTGCCTCATCTAATTTTTTTTGCATCTCCTCTTGCGGGATGTGAAGAATTTTTTCGAGACGCGGCCCCACAATCGACCAGGAAGGCTTGGTATGTGCCATTGGCCATAAGTAAACAGAATGAGGATAGCGCGTACTGGCTAAAAGCTTACCGTTACGGTCGAAAATATTACCGCGTTCCGGTTGTTTGGAAATCGTCCGAACTCGGTTTGCTTCTGCTCTTTGCCGGAGTTTTGGCCCTTCAACAATTTGCAAATATGCCAAACGAATTTCGATACCAGCAGTCATCAATAAAGTAAATAGGATTAAAAATATTGGTTGGGAACCACGTCCGACTGTACGTGTATCTTTCTTGCCACTTGGTAGCGACGATGGGAACAAAGACATAAAAAATCCTGAGATTAGTATTATTTGTATATAATTCCCGTAAACTTCTGCCGAATATTGTCGGTGTAACAATCTAGCAAGTATATTCCCAATCAATTGTTTTTGATGGATACAATAAGCCAGAGTGTTCACTGAAGGATGAAGTATGAAGTATAAAGGATCAAGTGAGTCGCAGTCTTGGATACCACTTGCCTTAACTTGCATCCAAGGATCGACATTTCATCCTTCATTCTTTTAATCACGGCATTCTACTGAAGATTATGGCTCAAACTTTCATGCAGAATCAGAGGGGAATAACGACTTTTCAGCCACTTGATGTTGAACTGCGTAATGTATTCAAATTTTTCAACGAAGAACCAGCAGTACATGGAGTGGATTTGGATGTTAGGCAAGGGGAATTCTTCAGTATTCTCGGCCCTTCCGGTTGCGGCAAGACAACTACACTACGCTTAATCGCTGGATTTGAAAGAGTCGATGCAGGCAAGGTATTAATTCAGGGTCAGCCCATGACTAATGTGCCTCCTTATCGCCGACCCGTCAATACTGTATTTCAAAGCTATGCCTTGTTTGACCATCTGAATGTGTGGGATAACATTGCTTTTGGGCTGCGGCTGCAAAAATTACGCAAATCAGAACTTGAAAGTAGAGTTAAAGACGCTTTAAAGTTGGTAAAAATGGAAAGTTTGCGATCGCGCTTTCCCAATCAACTCTCTGGTGGGCAACAGCAACGAGTTGCTTTGGCAAGAGCGCTAGTTAACCGCCCTGCTGTTGTGTTGCTGGACGAACCTCTAGGAGCGTTAGATTTAAAACTGCGTAGGGAAATGCAGGTTGAGTTATCAAATTTACACAGAGATTTAGGATTCACCTTTGTCATGGTGACACATGACCAAGAGGAGGCGCTATGCTTGAGCGATCGCATTGCTGTGATGAATCAAGGTAAAATTGAGCAAGTCGGCACTCCCAGCCAAATTTACGAACGTCCCCAAACATCTTTTGTCGCTGATTTTATCGGTGATACTAATTTATTCAGCGGCGAAGTTGCTGTGGTGGAGTCTGCTTGCGTGCAAATTGTCACGAAAACAGGACTAACAATTGTAGTCACCCGTGCTGAGGATACACCAACTGAATTATCACAAGCAGTAGTGGTAAGCGTGCGCCCAGAAAAAATCCAGCTTTCACTATATCAGCCTACTGTGCTGAATAATTGCTTTGAAGGACGGCTAGTCACTGTGATGTATTTAGGAACCCACGTTAATTATGTTGTGGAATTAACGAACGGTGTCAGCATCAACGTTTTGCAGCCTAACACCTTTGGCAATTTACCAGACCGTGACACACCTATTTATGCTTGGTGGCCAGAAAGTGATTGTTTAGCTATTAGTCAGTAGTCATTGTTCTGTTTGCCTTAATTACGAATTACCCTACCCTGCGGGAACGCCTGACGGCGACTCATTTGCGTAGCGTCTCTCCTTTGCAATGCTGGACTCACCGTACTGCCTCACGAATTACAAATGAGTATTATTGTCGAATCGGAATTGCAATTACAAACTCTGTACCTTTTTCTGGGGAAGAGTTGCAGTGTATCGAACCCTGATGTTTTTCCACTACAATTTGCCGAGCGATCGCGAGTCCTAATCCTGTTCCCTTGCCAACAGCTTTAGTTGTAAATAATTGGTCAAAAATCTTTTGTTTAATTTCTTCAGTCATCCCCTGACCATTATC
Source organism: Nostoc minutum NIES-26 (assembly GCA_003326215.1). Taxonomy (GTDB): domain Bacteria; phylum Cyanobacteriota; class Cyanobacteriia; order Cyanobacteriales; family Nostocaceae; genus Dendronalium; species Dendronalium minutum. The sequence continues at coordinate 35,717 of LXQD01000334.1, forward strand.
AGTAATGGCAATTTTCGCGCTTTCATTTTCTACTGAGGTTTTAATTGTAATTCGGTTGGGATTGTCCTGAATTTCCTCAAATCTCCTACCTATATTTGATTCATCCAAAGCATCAATGGCATTTGCCAGAATATTCATAAATACCTGATTTAATTGTCCAGAAAAACAATTTATTTTCGGTAAATTACCATAGTTTGAGGTTACTTCAATTGCTGGACGTTGTTCGTTTGCTTTGAGGCGATGTTTGAGAATTAAAATCGTACTGTCGATACCTTCGTGGATATTAAATGGTACTTTGTAATCTTTATCTGCACGGGAAAAAGTGCGGAGACTAGTACTAATGTTGTGGAGGCGATCGCACGCCATTGTCATAGAATCAATTATTTTGGGTAAGTCTTCTAAGGTATAGTCTAAGTCGATTTCTTCAGCATGGTCTTTGATTTCATTACCTGGATTGGGTAGACTTTCTTGATACAGTTTCAAGTGTTCAACAATATCAGCAACGGTGGGTTTAGCTTGTTTGAGGCTGGCGGCAATAAAGCCTAAAGGATTATTCATTTCATGGGCTACCCCTGCAACTAAATTACCCAGTGCAGACATTTTCTCACTTTGGACAATTTGCAGTTGTGCTTGTTGTAATTCTTGTAATGCTTGCCCTGCTTGTTGATATAGTCGCGCATTCTCTAGAGATATTGCTGCTTGGGAAGACAAAAGATGAATTACACTGAGGCGATCGCGAGTAAATACCCCTTGAGTCAGTTGATTTTCTAGGTAAACAATCCCCAGCAAATGCCCTTGATTAATAATCGGAGTGCAACATACACTCTGAGGTTGATATTCCAACATATATTTCCCAATTACTCCAGGAATATCTGTTTGCAGATTATCAATAACAACTGTTTTTTGTGTATTTTTGACGTAATTAATAATTTTTACGGGAATATCTTGACAATTATCTATTGATTGTGAGTAAAGAATGGTTTGTATTTTTTCTTGCTCAATAAAAGTAATTGCTTGGACTTGCCAATTGTTATCTTCGGGAAGCAGCAATACAGATTTTTTCGCACCAGAGTTTTCGAGGATAATGCGGGTAAGGCTAGCGATGAGTTCGTCTAATTCTAGAGAACTGGAAATAGCTTGAGCTGCTTTGAGGACAGAAGTAAAATCTAGAAAGTCGGAAATACTGGTGCTATTCGTATGAGTGGATGTAGAAGTTCCGATGAAAGCAAGAGTTTCTAAGGGGTTGAGCTTGAGTCGTTGCTGTTGCAGGATGGGTTGGAGTAATTGAGGATAGGTTTTTTCTAGGTGATTAACTTTGGCTTTTGCTCCCCAGCGAGCGTAGCAGTAGTAAGCATTTGTGATGTGAAGTTGAGCAAATTGCTTTTTACCCCAGTCAAGATAGAATTTAGCTGCGAGTTCATTGGCTAGGCTCTCTTCGTTGAGAAATTGATTGTCTTTTGCCAGAGAAATTGCTTTGTCATAACATTCAATGGCTGCGAGTTTTTCACCTAAAACCCGATGACGTTCAGCCTCAACTAAATACCATTTATGCAGATGATTCATAGGAGCATTTTGCGCCCATTGGTGCAAAACGGCTTGATGGGTTTCCACAACAGCAAGAATTTTGGCTTTCTCTTGCTCTGACTGGGTGGGTAAGAGTGCTAGGTGCGTCAGGGATGCATAAAAATGGAAAATGGGAACAAAAATTAATCCCGATACTGCCATCAAATACGGCTTGGCTTGGGCAATGTAGTCTAGGGCAGCCGTGTAATTGCCCCAAGAGTAGGCCAGCAGCAGTTTATTGATATAGACTTGGGCGATTATAGTGAGTGCATTGTCCTGATGGTGCTTAGGGAGCATCACTGTTTCATCATAGGCAGTTCCGATTAAGCAATCCGGTTGACTCACCGTTTCCCTCAAATTCTTCACCATCTGCCGCATTATGTCCATAAAAGCTTGAGCAGAAGCTTGTTTCACTTGAGCCAAGGCAGTGCTGTAAGCTGCTAGTTCGAGTTCCCAAGTATTCAGTTCTACCCCACCAAAAAAGCTGAAATGGGCGTAACACGCTATGCTGTAGCCAGCATTGAGAAAATCGCCAGTTTCCATGCCAGCGGTATAGCCATCTTTCTGCGTCAGTATCACTGCCCTGAAAACTTCCTGGCGATGCTGAATAAAAATCCCAAACAGATCAGTAAACCAAAAAGTTTTTCTCTAAAGAGCGATCACTAAAATACTTATATTTTTTAATACTTTTTTATACAGAAGCCTTTAACGAGCAGACATAGTATAGATTATGATGACTTATGATTAGTTGCTTGAGAAATTATCAATATTAACCTGATGGAAGATAAATGCTTTCAACTACTTGATATTTACGCTGTAAGGCTTGAGATAAAAAGGCTAACATCTGTTTAAGTGTAAAAAGTGTGCGATAAATTAATCGACTTCCTTTCCTTTTACGACTGATTCTAGTCCAAAGAAAATTTA
>LXQD01000335.1 GCA_003326215.1 Nostoc minutum NIES-26
TTTACGGGATAAAGCCAATCAATGGTGGTATTTCCTTGATAACCCTGAAGTTACTCCTGATAACAATCAAGCTGAGCGTTCGCTACGTTTGGCTGTCACGAAACGCAAGGTTAGTGGTGGTTCCCGTTCGATGGAGCGGTTTCAACACACTGCTAATTTACTGACGGTGGTGCAGACTTGCCGTCGTCAAGGTCGGTCTGTGATTGATTTTTTTGCACAAGCTCTAATTGCTGACTCCAATAATTATTTGTCTCGTCCTTCTTTGCTTCCGCAATATTAGACCTGAATCCTTACGTTTTACCTTCTAAAGACGCAAACTGTCCTTTTTGTTTAAATCTAGCTTTCTTAGCCTTTCCATAAATTAATCTTTCTAAAGTTTTAAACGCTCTGGTTGCTATTTTTTGAATAGTTTGAGCGTCAAGATTTAATTTAATCCAAACACTAGCTATAGCTGTTGTATTGGCAAAAGATTGTAAATAATAATCGCTAAATCTATAAGCTTCACACGCTTTTTGAAATGCTGTAGCACGTTCTTTCTTGTTAGTTTTTGAAACTAGTTTAGCTTGATTATATAGATTAGAATTACGAACTAATTCTAATCTAGTTAAACCTTCAGACAATACAGCGTTATACAACTGTCTTCCTGCTTCTAATCTGGCAGCAAGTATAGCCATGTCTTTAGAGGTTGTTTTTAATGGAATTTCAGTTATAAAACTAGGTGTTTTTGCTGCCAAAATTTATCACCTCCCAATACTTATTTATTAGTTTTCTGTATTTTATCATTATAGGTGCGTTGTAGAAAACTATGATACTCCATACCATCAAAGTAAATATTGAAGCTAGGGTTAAGTTGAAAATCTTGAATCATATTTTTATCCTTCCTGGGGAAGATATAAACCCTTATTCTGTTCTGCTAGTCTATTTGTTTCATAATTATCAAGAATCATTTTCTTAAATTCTTCCCTTGTTGCTTGCAAGTCGCGGAATATTCTGTTAATGGGATAGAAGAATACCGACTGTGGGCGGCTGTAAAACCAGACTAGTTGATTGATACGATAGGTGTCATTGCTATCAAGCAGAACATAACTAATTTGTTGGTAAAAATTTTCTAGGGAGAAGGGACGCTTCTTGGCAGTTGTTCTTACATCGATAAGAGTATTTCCAGCGATTATCTGGCAATCAGCACCTCCAAGATATTCACTTAAAGGGTATGAAGCATTGCAGGTGATATTTCCGCTCACTTGATTAGCTACAGTTTGCCAAGTACGGGGTAAAATACCGATAATTTGAGATGTATCTTGAATACTAGGAAGTCATTTTTTGAAATATTCTGGTTCAAGTTGAAGGGTTTTTTCTCCTTGTAGAAAAGGTTGAATAATTTCATGTATGTTACGGCTACGTGCATAGTTTTCTAACGCACCCAGTAGCATACACTTTAGAGCTTCTTCTTCAAGGGAAGTTGAATTGGTAACGCAGTAATCAAAAGCATATTCTATTTTGAGGGCTTTGGCTCCAACCTGAGCAAGACAATTAGTAAACCATCTTTTATCTTCATAGATACTTCCTAGATATTTAGCAAGTGCTTTGGCAATTGCATTTCCTACTAATGGAAAATCTACACCATCAACTGGCCTGATAATTTCTTGATTTTCTAATAGTTGTTTATGGCTAGTAATCATTTTAATAACTGTCTGGTTTAGTCTAGAGTCAAACCATCTCCTGATAGATGAATTTCTATTTTTTAATTCAGATGTTAAGCTCACTTTTTGATTTTTTGCTTGAAATACTACATTGAGTATCTGCGTGAGCTTTACGTAGTAATTTTTCCTTGGATTGTGTTATTCAAAACAATGAACTAATCATTTAAATAAATGAAAAGCTTGTTGAATTTGAAATTTGCAACTGATGTAAATTTGCGTAACTTCTAAACCCAAGTTTTTATATTGCCAATGCAACTTTGCAAACTTGGTAACGGGTAATTTATAGTTCAACTTCTCTTGACTTGGTTTTAGGTGCAGCAGCGATAGTTTGCTTTTGAGGGGAGGGTATGCGTTCAGTAGGGGTATATTGCTGCCGAATTTCTTCTCCTCGCCATGCTTGCAAGTCATTCATAATATCTTTAAGCGGAACAAAATCGACAACTGTTTCTCCTTGCTTTTGTGCTTCAGTTGCCTTATAGGTCATAATCTTGAAGTACATCTCTCGCTGGTCGGCAATTGGTAACTTGCCGTTGTTCTCATTTATCCGTTGAAGAATTTCTTCATTGCCTTGATTCATTGCCCCTCCCCAGTCAGGGCCACCATGCTTGACCATATTTGCCCATTCCTCGGCGATGTAAGGGTGAACTGTGACAGGCAAATCGCCAGCTGCTTGTATTACTGGTTTTTTGGGTGCATCTGCGTTTGTGGAAGTAGATTGTTCGTCACCAAAGATTTGTTCCAGGTTGAGTTTACTGGCGTTTTGGGCAATAAACTTAATTTGGTTGATATCGTACTCAGAGATATTCATCTTGCTGACTTCTTTGGTAATGCCAGCTTCGGTTTTAGTTAGGTCAAACCGGACAAGTTCCTGAGTACTTTTTTCTTCAGTAGTTTTAAATAATTGCAAGCTGGCTCGATTTTTTTCGGGGTTGCGCGATCGCTTGATGGTAAATTCACCTACTGTAAGTTCTTCCTTATCAGCCTGGATGAGGACATTATTCAGGGTGTGCAACATCTCGTTTTGTTTAAATACTTCCAGCGTTTTAATTGTGCCGGCAGGTGCAAGACTCCCCAAGCTGTTTGCTACATCACGGATATCGGCATTGTTGAGGTCAGGTAGCTTGCCATTGTCGCCTAAGTATTCTGCCACAATGAGAAACTCCTGACGTTCAACAGGTAACATCTCTGTAGACTTTTTCGTGATTTTGGGTTCCTCTTTTTTGTTGAGTTTAAAATCCATCAAAGAGTTCTCCCACCCAAATAATTCATCACTGCGGCGATGAATGCTAACAGTGTCTCCCTCTTGGCGAATCACAAATGTATCGCTACGGTAAATACGTGACCCATCTTGTTCAAGAGTGCCGTATTTTTTTAACATTGCGATCGCAGTTTCAGCAATGTCTTTATTTTCCCCGTTGTAACGTTCTTCCCGCGCTTGTTTATTATTAATTTGATAAATAGGTACTTCAACCTGACGCGCCCACTGTTGCGCTGCTGGCTCTACATCTTGATAATTAGCTACTTCTTGATAGGTAAATTCAGGTGCATATTTTTTTCGATTATTAGTTGCTTGTTCCTCTGGCTCTTGTGCAAAAAACTGATTGGGAGTTACATTTTTATTTACCTCCTCTTCAGCTTGATTTTGAGATTGATAGTTACTATTAACTATCCGTCGAATTTGAATAATTTCTTCGGACTGTGCAATTTCTTCTTGAAGATTATTAACCACATCATCTTCAATACTGTCATCTACCTCTATTTCAAAAGATAAGTTGATTTCTTGATTTCTAGACGAACTGTTTTCACTGTTTTCATCTTGTAGTAACTGCTGTAAAGTATTTGATTCGACTGTTTGAATGTTAGTTTCAGATTGTTCGTTGAGTGTCTCCTCTACTGCTTCAGGATAGTTTTTGGCTACAGGAGACTGATAATAATCTACATCTTGTGGGTAGTCAAATTCGGGTGGATTACTAATATCGATATCATCTATAAAACCAACCGCAGCTTCTTCTTCGTAATCCAAGTTAACTGGTGTAGTTACAATTTCAGAATTTAATTGTTTATTATCTTCGTTCAGTGTTACTAGTAAATTGTCTAATGGTGGAGTTACTTCTGTTACATCTGGGTTTCCATTATCAAATAATAACTCTTTTGTATCTTTATAATTGTTAATAATGTCAGCAGATGGAGATAGTAGCTTAACTAATGGTTCACTTGCCACATCTATTATTTCATCTGGAGTAAGTATTTCAGTGACCAGATTAGTTGTACATTTACCTTCGCTATTTTGTTCGTAGATAACGATTTGTTTTTCTGAACCATCTGACTCTAGATAAGCTGTAATTTTCAGAGTGTTATCACTTCTTTGCTGATAATCACTATTTAAATTGGGTACATCTTCTACTAATCTTGCAGCAATTGTTTGTGCTTGATAGTCAGAAAAAGGTTCAGTTTCTACTGTGTATTGACCTTCTACTAATAAATCGGGCATTAACACAATATCAGTTTCTCGATTGCTTTTTATACTTTGGCTGTTTAAATCTACCTTTTCCCATTTATATGCACCAGGGGTAGATTCATCAGGTACAAGATTGTAAATATCTTTGCCAACTTCAACTGCAATTTTACTTGCTTCTTGAGCTTCTTTGAGTTTTTCGAGAATTACTTTAGTTATCTTAGTAAGTACATTGATGAGGCTTTTACTTAATTCTCGACTTGCTTGAATTGCAGTATCGGCTGTACCTAAATATGATTCATTAATTTGAGTGTGTCTGGAGTCAAACATATATTAAATGTGGTAAAAATAATCTATAAATTCAAACAGTCTGACTGTGCTTTATAAAAACCAGTTGGTCATTAAACTTAAAGTTTTTAGAAAAAGCTTTTGTACGCATCAACAGGTAACGGTGCATTGCCCGCTTGTACGGGTGCTTGTGGGATAGGAAACTTCCGATCTACTTCCTTGACTCGTAAATCTAAATCTTCCTGTGTGGGTTTTTTCTGGGTACTTTTCCTAGCAAGCTCTTTGATGAGTTTATCCCAGTTAGCGTCATTTTCTTGTTCTAATCCAATGATATATTTGGGGATTTTGATGCTTTTTAATAGTGGTACTGAACCCTCATTTTCATTACTATAAGCAGGGTTGATAAATAGACATTTCCCAGGTGGTAATTTGAGGAATTGGGCTGGCTCGAATAGCTTGCGAGTCCGTTCTTGTTCGCTGATAGATGTGCTGGCTTTACCCCCTCCAGTTGAGCGAGATTTTTGTTTATATTTAATTTCCTCTTCACCTAAATATGCAGAAAATAATCGTGCTGATTCTTCTTCACCAGGGTTAAAAACAAATTTTGTACCGCACGCACCAAGGATAGCTTTAGAGATTTCTTTACCATAAATCTTTTCAAGCTGACCCATATTTTGCCAACCCAGGATACCGCAGAATCCTTCGGAACGAGATTCGTTAAGCCATCTAAATAAATCTGGAAGGAAGATACTTGGCAACTCGTCAAGACACACTACTAATGGGCCGTCTTCCTTACGTTTTTTGGCAATACTGCGGGAAACTACCATGTGGAGAATGCTGGTCATCAGGGGGCTGACAGCATCGCGGCGTTCGCGGTCTAACCCGAAGATAATCATCTGTTTGCGTTTTACCTCCAAGGGCAAGGTTGTTTTACCGACAAAGCATCCCAATGTACCCCTTGCCATGAACCGAGTGAACATCAATGAAGCACTACCAGCGATACCTGCTACAGTTTTCTCTGAGCCAGCCGAGCTAAATAATTGACCAAAAGCTATCCTAATCCAAGGGTTTAGTTCGGCTGCCATCAGGCGTTCGACCATCTTCTCGCTAGAAAGTATTGCCGCAGCCGTCATAATATCAGCGCGATGGCTATGCCCGCCGGAGGCATCGCCGAACTCTTTAGTTAGCATTAAAATAGCCTGGGTCAACTGATCGCCGGCGGGGCCAAAGAAGGCATCCTCAGACGCATTACCTAACAGGCGGAAGTTTTTGTTAATTACCGTAGCTAACTGCCGTGCAGTTTCAGCATCGCTACTGTCGCGCAAGAAATCGATTGGGTTACATACCTCTGATTCGGGAAATCCTGGTGCAAAGATATGTACGTCATACCCCTTGGATTTGGCATAACTGGCGATTTTGGCTTGACTGACATACTTAAAATCGTATAATACTATACCAAATCCTTGGTCAATTGCTGAGTAAATCATCGGGTTGATAGCCGAGAATGATTTACCGCTACCGGGTGCGCCAATTACAGCAGTTCCCCGTTGGACATCGGGTACATAAACTGGAACTCCCCCACTCCCCTTGGGTAATTTTTGACCCTTGTATTTGTGTACTCCAATATATAAACTGGCACTATCGCACTTAGGAGCGACGATTTGCTTAAGGGCTTTTTTCTTAGCTTGAGCGGTTTCTTTTGCTCCACCCCAATAGCTAGTAGCAAGCTTGCCTTTTTTACCATTACTAAAAAGCTGTAAAAGCAACAATAAGCCAATTCCCCCGGCAAGTGCCAAACCTTGAGGTGACATGAACCTATCTGTATACTTACTAAAGTCAGTATTGCTATTTTTATGAGCAGCTTTTACTTCTCTAACTGTCTTAGTTTTAGCGGTTGCAAACAGATAATTATTCATATTAATCTGTGTTAATTGCATGAGGAAATCGAAGAAATATGCGGTGAAGTGAAGTTGCATATTTCTTCATTAGTTATCTGGTGTGTCCTCTCCAAGTCGAAAGTTAAAGAGGATAAATTCTTCTATGATTGCCTTTTTACTTGTTAATTTTTTGGTACGGTGAGGGGTGTACCAAGGATAATTGGGTCTATCTCGCGGTAGGTGAAGAAGGGAACTGGGCCAATGAAGTAGGGCGAGCAACCCAAGTCAACCCATCCCCGCTTGCAGATACGGAAGAACATCGCGGTGGTGATACTGCCGTCCGCTTCGTTAATATCCCAAATGACTTGTTTAAATGATTTCCCAAAAGGATGGCGACCTGTGGGTTCTTTTCCACCGTTGAGGCTGCCCAAGATGCCAAATCCGCCTTTAACTTTTTGGTCTTTACCGGACATCCATTGTGCGCCAGTCACAATATCGCTTCCCGAAACTTCAATGTGACCACAGGTTTTCTCGCATGGGATATTAAACCCAGCTTGGTAACTACCGCTTATTGACTTCCAGCGTCCGCTTTCAAGGGAACCGAGGGGTAAGTCTACTTTGCCGATAAAGCTAACATCGGGGATGGGAACACTGGGGAACCGATCGAACGGTACATCAGCTAATCCCGGAACCTTACCAATTGTTGTGTTTTGCCAGTTAGTAAAGTCCTTTAGCTGTGCATTCTCAATACCAGGGATGCTGGTGAGTTTATATTTATCAAGTTTGACATACTCACCAAGTTCCACTTCTCCCAGTTGGGGATAATTGTCCAGCACTTCACCAACAGTTTGGTAGTTTGCGGTGCTGCCTGTAACTTTGGTTACTAGTTCTTGAATTGGTGGGATGGCTCCGACTTCTGAATCTTCTAAATTAGGAATTGCTTCGGCGAGGTCTTCGAGTGTTTGCCAATCGAGTGTTTCAAAATCTGACAGTTTGAGATTTTTAAGTTGAATGCCCGTGATGTCAGCGATATCTTCAAGCGTGAAATCTTCAATATTTAACTCAGTTGCTTCAAAATCACCCAGTTCCATGACTTCGGCAAGGCTTTGCCCAGCACTCCAGGTGCGTGTTTCCTTCATACCAGGGTTTTTGATATTAGGAAATTCAACACTGCCAGCACCGCCAAATTTCATGTTTCTAAACGTGATACTGCTCCAATCGGGAGTAGGTGCGCCATTGACGTATTTTGTTGCAACCGGCTGTGGTTGTTTGGTTTGTTTTGTCTTATCTATCGAAGTGTTCAAATTTGAATACTTCGATGGAACTGTTTGAGCTACCGCTTTTTCGCCGAATAGGAGACTGCCGATATTATAGCTACCTCCATATCGGATTAACCCATGTAGGGCAAGCCCAGCAATAAGTCCTGCAACCATTAGGTAGCGTAATTTATTAAATTTTTCCATCCGATACTCAAGCCCTCGGTTGGTTTTGTTGTGAGTAGTTTCCTGGCTTGCAGCTCTCACTGGTACGATGGCTACGCCCGCCGAAGGCATCGCAGTTACTTCTGCTGTAGTATCTAAAATTTGGTTGTTAGAGGTCAGATGTTCGTTATACATCACTGTTATTTAAAACTTGTTTTACCTGGATTTGTTGTTGTGAGAGGGTTATTGCGCTGTGGTGGTATTTCTAACAAGCGCTTTCCACCCAACAGCATGAGTTTTTCAACCAATTGCATTGATACTCCAGTGGTGCTAGCGGCGACGACAAGTTCCTCTCCTTGCGATCGCAACTCCACAAGTTGGTTCAAACGCTTCCAGAGCTTGCTGTCTGTCGTAACCCACTGGTTTTTGAGGGCAACTTGCATCCCTTTGGCGATATGTTTGCTATCAGATAATGCGGTGTAACTGACCTTTGGTTTTACTTCTTCAGGTTTGCTGGGAGTGTCGCCAATAATTTCAATTTGGCTGTACTCTGGTGTGCCTCTGCCCGCTACAATCCGGAAGTGATAGCTTTTCCTTGTTGAGCCAGACTCAGTAATCACTGTCATGTGCGCCCCGTAAGGAGCTGGTGGTAAACCGGGGATTTTGACTGTCTCAATGCGGCGAATGTGAATTAGTCCTGCACCCGTGCTGCTTCCAGAACACTTACCCAAGCCCTCAAGACATCCGTCTACATCAAAAACAAACCTAGATGGGTCATCCAGCCAGATTTTCTTGATGATTTCTCTCGTGTTGTAGAACGATATTGATACCCCATGTCCGGGCCACACCTTAACTGTCTGCAATTGGGCATTTTCCCCTGATACCTGGGATGCTGCAACTTGACGGATAGTATTTGCTAGTACGATTTGGTTTGGTGCAAGCACTGAGGCGATGGTGAGGCACCCACCAAAGGCAATCGCCCAAGGCATCCTTAAACTAAAATCGGCTATATCTCTTAGTTTCACAGCTTGATTGATCTATCGACTTTGATTGTGATTTTGGTGTCTTTAGGCACATACCAAACATTGGGACGGCGATTGATTTCGTCAGTAGCACGTTCTGTCCGCTTGCTGACTGTTTCGCCAAGTTTACCAAAGACACCTTCAAGGAAAGCAGCTCCCAGGTTACGGTTGTTATTGCGGCTGCGAGTTCTTGTCCCACCTAAAGGCAAATCTTCTGTGATTTCTTCATCCGGCTGGTTGATAATTTCCCCTACCTTGGCAAGACCAGCTATTGTCCCTAATGTGGCATCATATTTGGCAATTTCAGATCCCTTGTCGTCGTAAGGTCTGGCGATTAGGGGCGAACCCGCCTCTCCCAAAACTGATATCGTTCCAGGTGATAGAGGATATTCTGTGCCGTCTTTGAGGATGGCCGTGACTTCGGCACGCACACCTGATGTGCTATCAACCGAAATCATAGCGATAGTTACCTGCGTTCCTGCGGGAATGGCTATTTCGCCAGTATTGCTATAAAGCGGCTCGTCCAACCGGGCGACAAACCGTAAGGTATTTGTCTGTTCCTGGGAACGAGTGTTATTACTGGTTTGGGGCATAACGAGTGGAGTTACCAGGGTTGCACTTGCAAACGAACCGACAACTAAATACTGCGGTTGTGTTTCTTGGAGTATCTGCGCTTCTTCTGGCAGGTAGTTATTTGCAACTTGTCCGACTTGCTGAGTGGAGTTGTTTTCTTTATTATTAGCAAAACTGGATTCTACGGTCTTTTCTTTGTCAAGTTCTGATCTGGTTTGTGGTTCTTTTATCGAGAAGCTATAAATAACTGGCATGGTTTGATTGTTATCTTTGTCATCAGTATTGCCATACTCAGAAGTACTATCATTTGTGGTTACAGGTTGCCAACGCGGGCGCAGTTCTTCAACTTGATTAGGGGTATTGGTAACTGTTTCCGTATTCTCGCTGCGTCGGCTACGGCGACGACGGGAGCGATCGCTATTTTGTTCTGCTGGGCGTAATGTTTCTTCAGTTTTAGCTGTAACTTCTGGTACTGTTGTGTTTGTAGATTCACTGACAGTGGTACTGGCTAGCATATACTCAACTCGACCAACCGAACCCAGGTTACGCAGGCGTTCGAGTTCAGCTATTGGATCTTTGGCGACACTCTGGTTGCTGGCAACTAATTGTTTGGCAAATTTTGGCAGAGGAGCGCTAGGACGCAGAGGTGGTATTGGCTGTGAGGCCACTACTCTACGTGTTGGTCTAACACGTTCGGGTGTTTCTTCCCGGTATACACGTCTTCTGGAAGTAGGGGGAGTTTCTTGAGCAACTACCCTTCGTTGTCGAATAGAACGGGTTTTCTCTGGGTTTTTGGATTGTTCTTCAGTAGCTTCTTTTTTCTCCTCTTTGTCTCCCGTGTTAGCTTGACCATTTAGGGCATCAAGTTCTTCCTGTTGCTTGGCGAGAGCAAGCTTGGCATAAACATCGCCTTCTTTTTTCTCAGATGCGGCAACCGTGGGAGTTGGGGTAGGGGCTACTTCTGGTTTTTTGGCATTTTTACCACTCCCATTCATCATACCGTTGAGGACAACAAATATAACTAGAAACCCAGCACCAAATGCACCACCAATAATTCCTAACCTTGACCAGGGAGATGTAACAAAGTCATGTTTAGTTTGGATTAACGCGGGGTCTTCTACTTCAGTTTCATCTTCTTCAACCACCTCAAATGGTGAATTTTTAACTTCATATTCTTCTGCTCTATCGATTGGTAAAAGACTATCTACGGAAGTTATATGTTTATTGAAAGCCTCATTCTCTAGCTGTAACATAATTTTATGCTTGATTAATGATTTTTATTTCTTGCCGAGGTTATAATCAACGATTTGAGTAATTTCTAAACCTGGTTCTCGTATTAAATAAATTTTCTTATCGAGTTCAGTTGGCTTATTTGGTAACTTGGGAGTATCGACAGCTTCGACAGTAATTGTTTTGTTAAATGCAATTCCTTTGCCTTGATTTTCGTTCCTATTAAAGCTTACGAGTGTAGCGATATAATCAACTTCCCACTGTCCATCCTTAATTTTTCTGGGTTCAGAGATATGGCGGGTGACGAGTGAAACTTGAACTTCACCGTTAAATACACCATTTGGAACGATTTCTGCTAATTTCTTGAGAAAATTTGCCCGAAAATCTTGATTTTCAGATAGTGCAAATGCAGCTTCCCAGGCTCTAGTGGGAATTTTTTTTCTACTATTTTTTGTTGTTTGAATCTCTATTCCCCTATCAGGTTTAGTGACATTTTCGCCATTCTCTGTTGCTTCGATTATTCCGTTCCAGCCGAACATTTTAATCATGCTATCTGAGATAAAGCGTTTGATAGTTTCGGCTTCGCGTTCGTTGGGAGCGGCAAATTTACCAGGTGAAATAGACCCATCTTGAAGTTGAACAATCGTCATGCCTTTGACATGATGATTTGTGCTAGCACTCATGCCAATATTTATTATTTGCAATAGGGTAGATAAGATAGTTCCTCCTGCTGTTACGGCGATCGCCATTGCAATAGGTGTGGAGGTAGATTGACCATAACTGAGAAGCCGAGCCGGTTGAGATTTAGACTTAGGTTTAAGCATAATTATTTGTTAATTACTTTTTAACTTTGATTTTGGAACTAACAAATTTAGTGGCATTGACAGCAACCGTAGCAGTTGTACTTGCTCCACCTGTAGCGATTCCTGCTGCAATTTCAGAGCCAAATGCTACTGTTTTACCTAATCCTGTCCAAACAGCTATTCCACCACCTGCGGCTAATGCAGATGCAAGGATAGGAGAAACTAACCCAACAAAAAGCAGAAATATCATCGGTTGATTTTGTTCGGAATTAGCGATAAGTTGTCCGCACAAACCAATAATCATGTTGAAGCAGAGTTTCGCCATTCCAACAGTGAAATAACCAGTTAGCCAAGCGAAAATAGGTTTTGCGCCAAAGGGGAGTAGCGAACCGCCTATTGCCAACGGGCCAAGTAGGGCAGTTAAAAGCATCGTGAATTCGATGCCCCATTGGTAAGCGTTATTGAGGGCGAGGAGGATAACTGCGACAAATCCGGTAATCATCGAACCGATTGTACTGGTGATAGTATTACCAATCTTTTCGGCTATTTGACCAGGGGAGAGATTTTCGAGCGCGTCTTTAGCATCAGATAAAGCCTGAAGTGGGTTAAATTCCCAACTACCGCTATCGGGGGCTTCTCCTTTAAATAGATCGGGCGCAGAGGTTTTAAGTTCTGCTTCTGCTTGTTGCAAGCAGGTGATTGAATCTTGCGTGTTACCGGGGATGGAACGGCATCTTTCCATTGCTGCCCCTACTTGCTGCTGGAGGGCAATATTGCCGACTGCGCGGTTGAATGCTACTTCTAGGTTGGCTCCGGCAGCAGTAAATTCTAGGATGTCATTATTAACAGTATTAATGTATCCCCGGATGGCGAGTGTTCCACTTCTGAGTAAAGTGCCATTGTTAGCTAATAGTCCGATAACCAGAATGGGCCATATCCAACTGGAGAGAGCTTTCATATCTTCTTGATTTATCCAGTTTTTGCCTAACTCAACCATAAAAAGGGTGAGTGTAGCGATCGCAAAAAACTGACCAACTTTGCACATCGAGCCGTACAAATTGCCGTTGAGGGTTTCTTGCCAAAGTTCATTGAAACCTTCTGCTACTAGTTGCGCTCCAGCTGACGCATTTTCTAAAATGTCTTGCCCGAAGAATGGGTCGGTTGCAATTACAAGATGTTCTAACATGGTCTGTATTATGTACCTGATAGAGAGTTGGTCATCTCTGCAATTGAGATGACCAACTAATTAGGGTGAATTATTCACCGGCGGTAGTTTTGAGACTGCTAAACCCACTGATTTCGACATACTGGGCGCTGATACCGTCCATCATCAGGTTTTGACGGCGGCGATCGCTTGCCCCTTGTTCGGCAAGTTGAGATAGCATTAGGTTAGTTTGCTGGGCATCGTGCCGTGTTTGCAGTCCGTCAACGCGAGATTGACCCAACATTGAGACAATTTGCGAGTTTTGGGCAGCAATGACCTTGAGGATGTTTTGTGAAGCATCCATTGGTTGTGCAGATTCTGCGAGTTCTTTGGCCTCAGCTACAGTTTGTTCAGTTGCTTCTATCTCATTTTTGGTACGTTCCTGACCGACTTCCCCTAAGACGCTGGCGATTGTGGCGCGGGTGGTTTCTCTCTCCAGTTCGTTAGCTGCACTGACCGCAGCTTCAACTGTGTTGCTTTCATTCCAGTTACCCTTGCTCTTGAGTTGCTCTTTGAGCTTTTCGGCTGAGTTTACTGGGTCTGGCATATCCATACTGCCAGTCTGAATAGCAGTTTTAGCTTCGCCTTTCATCCCACCCCATTTATTAGTTCCTGAAGTGAGTTCCTTTTTGGTTTCCTCAAAATAGTTATTGAATTTCCCTAAAACCTTGAAGAAATCGTCAATTGAAAAGGCATAACTGGGTGCTGTACCGAGTAAAGTAACCAGACCAATTATTGACCCGATTATTACTCCTTTCTTAGTAAACTTGAATTTTGGTTTCATACTTTTCGTGGATAAAATAATCAATGTGGCAATTAAAGTTAAGCCACTTGTTTATTAGTTATTGATTCTTGTTTTTATAAATCCAGATTATTCTTAGTTATTCTTATATAATTTATGCTGACTTTAATTGCTGATTGTTATTGTTATCCAATAATTGTTGTGCTTCTTGGCTTAACTCATCTCCCCGAAGCATCTGTATGTAGCTTTCTGAAAATTTCACCATACCCAGCATTGGATTATCGGCATATTTATTGAGAAATAGAGTGCGTAATTCTTGCTCATTTGGGTTATTTGCTACTGCTGCAAGTAAGCAATAAGCAGGATAATACCTACAGAAAGTAAGTTTGCCATTGTCATCAAGTAACCACTGTGAATAAATACTTTCGCGTTTTGGAAAGAATGCTTCGGTACTATTGCGTGAGATAATTTCATAAGGGTATTTAAACCTGTTCACAAATGGGTCAACTGCCGATGTTTGAATCCGACCAATCAGGCGGGTTGTGATGTTAGCGAATATCTTGGAAGCCGACTTACTTTGGAAAATACTTTCTGGTTCTTGGGCAGATAAAATTACACGTATACCTGCTTTTGCACCGTTAGCGCAGAGTCTACCAATTAGCTCGGCTATGCTCTCAAAATTGAATAAAATTGGTGCCTCATCTAAGAAAAATATTGATACTTTAGATGATAAAGCTCTACGTAAGGCTGCGGAATAGGCACTCAGAGCAAGGACTGCGGCATCGGCTTCACTCCCAAGCGATCGCAGTGCGAATACAAGCAGTCGTGCATCAGTTCTAAAGCTAGATGGATTGGCGATTGATTGCCCAACTCGTGAATTTAGCCAAAACTTTAATCGCAATCTGATTTGGTCAAGGGCATCGAGAATTTCTTTACTATTATTGGTGATGGAATCGAGTTTGATAAATCCAGGTGAACAATAATTATAAAAATCTTTAAGTGTGGGAATATCTGCCCATTCAGGTGTTCCTAATCCATTTTCTAATGCTAGCTTATACCGAAGTTTGATATCTTCATCGTTGTAAAAAGTTTCAATTGTAATTGTAATGATACTTTCGATATTTGATACCATTGTCGGACTTACCCCTACAGGATTTGTCCCTAGCACCATAATCATTAATGTGGATTTCAAGAATTCCTTGAAATCGGTCATCCTCTCTTTAATAACTTCAGGCTCATACCCCCTTAAATCAGGTAATTCAAATAGATTGTTTGATTCTTTACTAATATCGAAATATGCCCCTTCCTCTCCCATAAATTTGGTGTAGTCGGTAAACGTACTAGTACCATCGGGTTTGGGATAATCAAGTGCAATTACGGGAATATTTTGAGCTAAGGCAGGTGTTAATAAACCTGCTACTAAGACAGATTTACCCGCACGGGTAGTACCAAAAATGGCGAGATTTTTGTGCTGCTTGTACAAGTCAAGATGTACTGGAGTTCCTCCCTCTTCAGCAATTAGCTCAAACCCGGATTTATCTCCTGTAGCCGTTCTAACTATCGGCATGAGTCCGGGAACTTCTGATGAGAAATAAGGGAGGCGGCGGTTAAAGGGTCTTGTAAGTAGGTTTTCCCAAACAACAGGTACACATTGTAACCATGTTTTCCAGGCGTACTCGATTTCTCTATCAACTACAGCAGGTCGTAAGAAACAGCTAGAAAGGTATTGACAAGCTTCATCAAGTTTTTGACGACTGTGACGATGGACACAAAAAACAACAGCAGTATGAATCGGGAGACTGCCTCTGAGGATAGTTTCTTGTGCCTTAACTGCCTCCTCAATGTTCATATTGGCTTTTACGTCAATTGATCCCTTCTCGGAAGACATGGCACTGGAGGTAATTGACTGTTTGGTAATTCGTTGCAGAGCAGTTTTGGCAAGCCCCTGGTTGGCTTTAGATAGCTGGCAGATAATCTCGGTGTCGGAGATTTTTTCTTTAGATATTACCTCCCAGAGGTATCGAAGCTGGGCGTATTCGTCTACCCAGCCTTGGGGCTTTTCGCTAAATTGCAGGACACCGATATACTTGTCTTGCAGTCTTACCCAGCTGCGATCGAGAAACGGGACAGATTTTTCATTCTCCAGCATCAGGTGGCGAATGTGGAAATCGCTAGTTTGAACTTCTCGAAGTCCCTCTTCATCTAATATGAGGGGATTGGGAACTTTGGGTGCATCGCTACGGTTAAATTGACTCCAAAGAATTGACCATACTTCCTCACTTGTGACTGCTCGTACTGCTAGCCCCATCGAGTTTGTCAAAAGTTGTTCCCACCGTTGAAACCCAGAGGTAAAACTATCCCGTAAAATTGTTTCAATTCGTTCTTGCCGAACATCGTGAATTTGTCCAGTAAATTGGAACCAGGCATTTTGCAATTGTTTGATAGTTTTTTCAATTGCATCATTTGAGCGACTATCTTCAGAAGCCAGGACACTATAGGTACACCAGAAACGTAAAAACTTATTTTTACGAGTTCCCGCTTTAGTGAGTTCTCTTGTTCGCAGACGTTCCGATCGCACTAATAAAGTTAATTGCTCTAAGTTGCATTTATCCTCTATCTTTTTTAGTTCCTGCTGTCGGAGAAAATCGTCAGTGAACGAACCAAGGTGAATTGTTAAGGTTTCGCGTTCGGGAAGTTCTTTGAGTCCACCCTCAATATTTTCAAAAATCGGGAGAATCTGTTCTTCTGGTAAAGATGGGTGGACTCCTTGTACGTCGAAGCAGAACTTAATTTGAATATCTTCTTTTTTCTGGAGGATGAGTGCGCCGATATCTCTACGACCAGCAAGCGAGATACTTGCAATCCCGGCTAAATGAGTAATATCCTCAAACGGTGTTAGGTTTTTGACAACACCTAATTGTTCGGTATCGAGGGATTTTTTACCAATTTTGTCCTTTGTTTTCGTTGAGGTGGTCGAACTCATAGCCTGTAGTTTCGTTCGGTGATATTTTTTACTTGAGCAGCTTTATCTGCGTTTTTTCATCTGGTGCTTTTTCTGGGATTGAGGTTGTAAAGGATTAACGAGAGAAACAAAAGGTTTATAGCCACGGGTGATGCGCGGCGTGCCGACAAACTTACCCAAAAAAGCTTTGTTGGCACTTACCGTCCACCAGGTTGCCCATCCCCAAGCAGTTACAATTCCGGTTGCCAGCCAGGAAGCTTGCATAAAACCCTTAACTACCATGTAGGAGATGAGAGCGATCGCACTCCAGGGAACAATTTGGTCGGCGGGGAATGGCCCAAGGCGTGGCTGTTCTCCTAATACGCGGTTGACAGTACGAAATTCCCGTTCTCTGCCCATTATTACGAAAGACAAAAGTCAGTTTTTGAAATCTTGATGAGTGGCACTTGTGGAATTGTGCCACTCGTGGTGGCTTTTTTGACGAGTGAAGTATCAGCCTGTTACCAGTCCTGCGAGCAAGTCTCCGACTACAACTGTGAGAGCAACGATAATTGGTGTACGGGCGATCGTTTGCCAATCTTCGTCGTTTCTGGCTGCTTGAACAACCCTAATAAGACCAATACCCAAGTAAATTAGGAACAAACCGCGCAGTACAGCGAATACGTACCTAATAATATCTTCATTGACACCAGTAAAGTATTCTGTGAAGAAGTCCTCTGCGTTTTGCATAAACTGGGCATTTGCGGGTGCAGTGGCGATATCCAACATAAATACTACACCTACCAAGCAGAACAGAACAGTATAAATATTGATGCCATACTTGCGCTGCCATTTCTCAAAGTTGGAAAGTAGCAAGTTTGCTTCCTTGGGTAGTAACGCTACGATGCCAGTTCCAAACGCGAGTGATGCCATAACCATGTGGTGGAGCGAGATATCTGCAATCATCAAACCAGTACCAACTGCCATTAGTCCAGCGATGCTGGCGTTTTCTTTCCAGTTGCGACGGCGACGGCTGGGAGTAGAGTATCCGTATGCTTCGTGGGAAGGAACGCGATCTGCGCTTCGCAGCAGCGCTTCGCTATCGCTACCAAAATCAGATTCGTAGTCTGTTCTCATAAAAAGATTATTTCAGAAATTAGTGGATGAAACTTTGTAGAGTAACTAAGGTCGAAACACTGCTTTTTACCAAAGTTGTGATTGGAGTAAATATCTGCTCCAACTTCTCACTTGTGAAATTATTTTATGAGATTAATAACCGTGAAATCATCTAAAAATTTTCTATTTTTAGACACTATGTTTTTCAGTAAATCATTCAATAAAAACTTAGACAAATTTGCTTGACAAGTTCTAATAATTAAATCAGTGGTTGATTTCATAATGTTTGACCCCCGATATAAGCTATATCGGGGGTCAAACATTGATATATGAGGTAGCGTAATTACGGTTGTTTACCGCTAGGTTGTTGTGATGGATAAACTCTCCGTAAACTAATTCTGCGTTTTATTTGTGTTGAAATCGAGTTGGAGTTTCTTGCCTACTTTGAGATTGAGGGTTTTAGTGCTGTTAGCAGGTAATTCAATAACCTGGTTAACAGGATAGATTGAATCGTACTTAGGACAGGTTTTGGTTTTGCAAGGAGGAGCTGCTTCTATGATTGATTTGATAACTCCATCTTGGAGGAATATCATATCTAAAGGAATATACGTATCTTTCATCCAAAGTTTAACTTTTTCAGGTTTATTGAGGACAAATAACATTCCGTGATTTTCAGGAATCGAATTACGAAATTTGAGTCCGTGGGCATATTCCTTTCTATCGTCTGCTAATTCGAGTTGAACTGTTTGATTGTTACTGGTAAAGCTTGCGCCAATAGGTAAATACTGGGGCTGGCGAGTCCAAAAGTATAGCGGTAGGGGTGAGAGGGCAGCAGTAAAACCAGCAATTGGCCCAACAAATTTGATAAATTTGATGAATTTGTAAAATAGGCTTTTTTCTGGATTTTGTGTTTGTTTAGTTTGAATGTTGGTTTGAGCGGTTTGTCTTGTAACTTCCATAGTTTTAGCTAAATAAGGTAGTAAAGTGGTTAGAAATGGCGAGCATTATGAACTGTTGAAATGTTTTGGTTACATTTGCTTTCGTCCAAACATGATGAAACTTTGAATTGATTTATGAGGTGTGCTAGCTGAAAATATCAATGTTGCCAACAGCAAATTTGCTTTCGTCTAGGGGACTACTAGGTAAAGCTTGTTGGTCAGCTTTGTTACGCATCGATTCGACTCTATCGGCTTCGCGGATGGCAAGCGGGTTAATCTGGCGGCGTTCTTCTAGTAATGCCTCGATTGTTAGTTCAAGTGTGGGGAGTTGGCTTTCTGAGTAGGTATCTTCTGTTATTGTTTCGCAGAATATCGTACTAGCGGCGCGTTCTACAATTGTCTGGATTTCTGCACCTACACAGCGATTGGTGGCTTTAAGAATTCTGCGCCACTGTTCTTCACTCCAGGGGTCGCCGCCATTGCGAAAGCGTTCGTCAAACCGGGCAGCGTGCAGTTTGAAGATACTATATCTTTCTCCATTATTGGGCAGGTCTACTTTAAATAAATAGTCAAACCGTCCGGCACGGGTGAGTTCGGGTGGCAGCCATTCCATACGGTTGACTGACGCGATAACCAGTACATCTGACGTGCGCTCTTGCATCCACGTCAAAAGCTGACCAGCCAGCCGTTTGGCGAGGTCATCATCCCCGGCGAAGCCTTTATCAAAGTCGTCGAAATACAAAATTACTTGGTTGAGCCTATCTGCCAGTCGCAACAAGCGTTTGAGTTTCATTTCTGCTTGGTTGCCAAAACTTCTAAAGTTGCCCCAATCGACCATGATGAGGGGAATACCCATATTCTGAGAGCAGGCTTTTGCTGAGTGTGATTTTCCCGTCCCCGGTGGCCCCACAAGCATAATTCCCTTGGGTACGCGCAGATTGTATTGTTTGGCACGCGGGGTAAGCAATCGCTTGAACTTTTTGAATGACTGCTGCATGAGTTCTAACCCACCAAGTTCGACTTTTGGTGGAGGTAAGAATTCGATGTCATACAAGCGGTTGAGCAATTGAATTTTTTTTGCTAGTAGAAGCTTTGCTATCTCACTGGAATTTCCTAAGTCATGATTTTTTCTAATATCGGTTAAGCAATGAATAATATCAGAAATATACAGACCAGCACTAGCGTTAGCAATTTCTAAATAATCTTGTTCAGTATAAATTAAAGGAAATAAATTACTGTTGATTAAATTATCAATAATTTCTTGTGTATCTGGTAATTCTTGACTCCAAAGGGGTATTCCTGCTGCTATTTCGCTTGCTAACTCGGCATTGGCTCCTAGTAATATGGTAGTCTTATCACTTTTGTTTGTATGAAATTTTAGATTAACTAACGACGACTTAATCCATTCTGATAGAAGAATAAATTTAGTATCTTTAGTTATGGTTTCTTTTAACCAAGGAAAAATATTCTCAACGATTAATACTCCAGTGCCAGAATAAACCCTCCAAAAATTGAGTACTTGAAAATAATCTTCTGTCTTTTGTTTGATGGAAGGTTTATAGTCGTGAAACTCTTGAAAAATAAGATTATTTTCGGTGCTGACGACTAATTCTTTAATACTGTCCTCGCTTAAATTCCATATATAGATTTTTTTACCTACTTGCTGACAGGAAGTAGTAATACGAATGAGGAAGCGGTGGCGTTCTTGGAGGGGGGATTCACAGGCGATGATTGGATAATTGTCCGCAAGCAGGTCTTCTAGATACTCAAAGCTAGACTTCATCTTAGTTGCTTGTAGCGTAATCAGAAGCAATCTTATCTAGAAGAGATGCTGTACGATAACTGATAATTTTCTAATTTCTAAATCCAAAAAATTAGAAAAAAGTTGTTTTCTTTTCAGTATTTTGTTGATTGTGTAATGGTGTTGTGAATTTAGATAATTGCCAAGAGTTCTGATTTTCCAAGTTTTTCGATTTTCAGTTATGGCCAAAACACCGGAATATCCAATTGTTGTTATTCCAGAGTTAGTTAAAGACAAAATACAGTTTACCCCTTTAGTTTTTCCGTCTGGACAAGGAGATGCACCAATCGGGGCAAGTGAGGGGCTGTTTGCAAATGTTCTCAAACATTATTTTGGTGAAATTGTTTCTCCTCAGCAGATGATGCTTCCACCGGGGCATCGACTACCTTTTACGGCTGATTTTATGATGGTTGAACCAAATACTGGCTTACACATAGACTTGGAAGTTGATGAACCTATCTCATTTACGACTGGGAAGCCTACTCACTGTATCGGCGAGGATGACTATAGAAACAAGTGTTTTGTCGATGCAAACTGGCTGGTGATCCGGTTTGCAGAAGAACAAGTCTCATCTCAGCCAGAACGCTGCGCTCGATTTATTGCTGGTGCGATCGCCCAACTGACAGATAATAATACTTATCGCCAGAAGCTACTTCATGTAGAGAAAGTTACTCCTATGCGTCAGTGGTCTGCACGTCAAGCTTCCAAATTAAAGAAGAGTGATTACCGCCAAGGCTATCTTGTCCAAAGGAAGAACTAAGGATGGCTGCGATCGCGCCAAGTCTCTTGTTTCCTGTCCTCTTTCCTTTAATCATGCGTGGGTATCGTCCAGTTCGTTGGTTTTTTGACGATATCACTCAACATATAGCAGCCTTAAATACATTTGCAACGAACTGAAGTTTACCCAAATGTCTATCAAGCTAAATTAATCAAATATTTGCAGATACGACATTAAAATCTCGATAGAAAACACGCCAGTTATCTTGAGCGCGTAGCTGTTCCCACACTTCTTTTAAATGCTTACCTTGCCATTCCAAAGCAGGGTTATCAGGATCGGGATTTAGCCAAGGTAGATTTAATGGATTATCAATTACAATCCCGATATATTCTTCTTTACCCTCTGTATCAAATTCAATACCATCTTCATAGAGTATTGCATCCTGTTGAGGTATTAAGATAGTTTTTTCTAATAGTTGATAGCTAGGAGCAAAAGCCTGAGAAGGAGTGACTAAATATTTAGTAGTATTTCCTTGCTTATCTTGCCCGCGATTGAATAAGATTAGATAACTTCCTGGACGCTCAAAATTTATTTTTAAGCTCAACGGAGTATTAATCGGAATAGTTTCTTTCGGTAAGGCTTGGGGAATTTTCATTCCTTTAGAAGCATATCCAGCAGGGCGATCGCAGAACTGTATCCACTCTATATTAGTTTGCGCTCTTTGCTTCCAATTGTTCCAAATATAGTCTTGTAGCCAACGAGAATATTTTATCTCCCACAACCATTCATAAGCAATCTGCCAAGGGCTTTTCATATCGGCACTATACCGACCTGGATCTCTTTTTTGACCCAAGCCAAGCTGTTCTTCGGTAATACCATCTTGAGCTAGTTCATCTCGAAATACGCGGTCTAGTTTTTTTATTACTTCTTTAATATGTTGATTGATTCCTGATACATAATTTTCATCTATATCTTGCTTCATCTGGACTAATCCCTTAGCTATGTCAATACTTTTGAAGTAATAATTATTAGGATCAAACCGTTGAATAAAAGTCCAATATTGAAACTCAGGACGTACATTACCAGGAAAAATTTGTTTGCTTATGCACTCTAAGTATTCTTTTTCTAAAAATAGCATATTTGAAACCCAAAGCATTTAATTCTTATTGTAAAGTAGCTCAATAAGATATTTGGCGTTTATTTAAATTTATTTTTATTTATGTATCTTTATTTTAACTGATTTTCATGGAGTTAAAAACCCTTAAAAATATAGTATTTTAGTTGGTAGTGGAAATGTGATAATTTTCTCTGACAGCAAAGTTTAAAAATAATGCTTGTACATTGTTTAATGCGTAACTCACCTAAGTTCAAAAGGCTGTAGAAATATTTTCTACAAATATGAATTGAACACCTAAACTAATTCAATTTTGAAAAGTTGAAACGATACCTAAAAATTATCGTCAAGAAATATTGTTTTTTATTTAAATCAAAATTTAACTTAAAACTTAAGGATTGAAGGTTATAGATGTCAGCCATAGTAATTAATCCCAGTACACAACAGCTAGAACGAGTTCAGGGAAAAACCTGGATAGTTTTGGTCGGAGTAAATCATTATCAAGACCATCAAATTCTCGATCTGAGATACTGTGCTAATGACTGTAAAGAGTTGGCAGATACTTTAAAAATAGTGACTCAACAGTTTCAGGAAACAGAAATTATTGCTCTTTATGATGGTGGAGATAAGCCACCTAATAAATTAGAAATCAATAACAGTATCCAAATTTTTCGTTTGGCTAAACCAGAAGATACGGTTTTATTCTACTTTTCAGGACATGGTTATCTTGACTCTAATAATCGACCAATTTTATGTGTGACGGATACAAATTTAGAAGATTTAGCCGAAACGGGATTAAAATTAGATACTCTGTTAAATGAACTCAGACAATGTAAAGCACAACGTCAACTTGTTTGGCTAGATGCTTGTCAAGAACGAGAACGACAGCAAGATGACATAATTAGACAAAATCCTACTGGTCAACTGTTAGCAGTTTTGGAACAGCAAGCAGAACAAAGTCAAGATTTTTATGCTATGCTTTCCTGCAATAAAACAGAACGTTCTTGGGAAATTCCCGAATTAAAACATGGATTATTTACTTACTGTCTGATTGAAGGTTTACGAGGGAAAGCAGCAAACACTGAAGGTAAGATTGATGCAGACACCTTGTTTAAGTATGTCGAACGCAGTAGTAAGAAATTTATTGAATATAAGAAGAATCCTCTAAGTGAACATAGCTTCTCTAAGGGAATGTTAGGGAATTTAAAAGAATATTCTAATAAATTAAAAGTTAAGCAACTCCCTTTAGATGCTTCTCAAACTCCCCAGAGAATTGCTAGAGGTAGTGGAGAATTAATTATTGGATTAGCTACTTTTTCTGTTCAGAGAAAGGCTGTAATTATTGACAATTTATCTTCATCGTTAGTCAATATTAGCCTATGTAAAATACTGAAAGCCAGAGGTAATTTTGAAGTTGATTATTGTTTTGTTCGTGAAAAGCAGAGGCGAAATATTCAGCAAATTATAACTAGCTGTCTACAGGAGAAAAGTAATCAAACTGTTTTCTTGTATTTAGCGGGAACTATTGAATTTACTAACCCAGAAACATACGAGTTGATTTGCAATCATGACAACAGAATCAATCTGAATTGGCTTGGTCAGCAGTTGCAGGATTCTCCTGTTAAGGAAATTGTGATTATTGCTGATATTTTAGACACAAGCGAGACTAATAAAAGTTTAGTTGAAATTTTGCAACCCAGTCAAGATAAATCTCTGTGTTTGATTACATTCACTAGTTCTGTAGCTAATAATAAAAAGTTACTCCATGAATTAGTAACTGTCTTGGAAACCGCAGGAGAATTAGAAAGGGAGTTTTGGGTTGCGGAATTAGTTACTCAATTAAAAAAATGGGGAGCATCCCAAGGTAATGTTAATTTCAACCTGTGGTTATCGGGTTCTACTGAAGTCATAGATATTCTCTCAGTAGAAGCACAACGTTCATATAATGAAATATTTGAAATTAATGTTTGTCCTTATAAAAGTTTAGAAGCTTTTACCCAAGATGATGCTTACTTTTTTCACGGTCGAGAAGAACTAATTGCAGAAATTATTGATAAATTACAATCTACCTCTTTCTTAGCTGTAGTAGGGGCTTCTGGTAGTGGTAAATCTTCTGTAGTTAGGGCGGGAGTTATACCCCAGTTAGTAACAGAAGGGTTATTTGATTCTGAATTAGAACAGTCTAAATCCTGTCAATCTTGGGTGATGCTTCCTGGGGATAATCCTCTAGCGGCTTTAGCAAAAACATTAGCACCATATAACCCAGATTTTTTAGAAGGAGTTTTACATTTAGGAGTTGATTCTTTAGTGGAATGGTTGCGCCAACAACCCAAAGAAATATCGGTGTTAGTAATTGACCAGTTTGAAGAATTATTTACCCTGACAGCAGAAACAGACCGTGTGAATTTTCTCAGTCTGATTTTAGGTGCAATCAAAAAAGCTGGTAACTATTTTAAAGTAATTATCACTCTCAGAAGTGATTTTCTTGATGAATGCTTGGGAATGATCGAATTAGCTCCTTTAATTACAAAATCTCAAGTATTAGTCCCATCTTGTCGGCTCGAAGACGAACAATATCGTCAAATTATTGCTAAACCAGCGCAAAAAGTTGGTTTAGAAGTAGAAGATGGTTTAATTGCGCTGCTGCTAGAAGAATTAAAAGATGGAAGTTTACCTTTATTACAATATGCTCTAGAAGAATTATGGCACAAACGCAGTCGGGGAAAGTTAACTGTTAAGGATTATCAGCAACATATTGGTAAATTGGGTAAGTTTCTCAGCAATAAAGCCCAGGAAACCTATAATAATCTGAGTGAAGCTCAACAGGAATGCGCCCAGTCAATTTTTCTATCTTTAGTATTTTTGGTCAAAGAACAAGAAGATAGCAATAAAGATACCCGTCGGCGTTTACCCATATCGGAATTATTGATTGATAAGTATAAAGATGTTTTAGATTCTACTTTGCAAGCTTTGATTAATGCGCGATTGATTGTAGTAAGTGGGGAAGAAAATAATTTATCTCTAGTTAATCAAGAACAGCTTAATGGTGATAATGATGAGAAGAATCGGCAAATAAATAATTTAGATGTAGCTGCTAGAGTTGACGGAGAAAATATTAATAGTCAAAACAAAGATAAAGTTACAGTAGAAATCGCTCACGAAATCTTATTACGGGATTGGGAAACGCTGAAATGGTGGTTAGATGAGAATCGAGAGAAATATCGCTTAATAAAAGAAATTAATCAAAAAGCCGATGAGTGGAAACAAAATGGGAAGCTAGATGGTTTCTTGTTGTCCAATGTTGCTTTAGCAAAATTTGAAGAATTTTATGTTAAGTATGCTGATGACCTTTCAACTATAGCGAATCAATTTTTTCAACTATCGATTGATAACCGAGATTTTCTCAAACAAAAAGAAGAAACACGTAGACAAAAAGAATTAGAGCAAGAAAGAAAAGCTCGTATCAATGCTCAAAAATTTATTTGGACATTGTTGGGCGGTTTAGTAGCTGCATTAAGCTTAACTGGACTTGCTACTTGGCAACTACGTCGAGCAACGATTAATGAAATAAATGCTCTTATTAACTCAAAAGAAGCATTTTTAGCGTCAAATCAAGAATTTGATGCACTAGTTGCTGGATTGAAGGCTGGAAGAAGAATTAAAAATAGTTTTTTTGGAGTTGATCCTAGAACTAAAATGAAGCTAACTGATGGGTTACAAAATGTTTTTTATCGAGTTAAAGAGTTTAATCGTTTAGAAGGTCATACAAGAGCAGTTGTTACTACAGCATTTAGTCCAGATGGTCAAATTATTGCTTCTACTAGTATAGATAACACAGTTAAGCTTTGGAATCAGCAAGGAAAACTGCTTCACAATCTTCAAGACCATACTGGTATAACTATGAACGTAGCATTGAGTCCAGATGGTCAAATTATTGCTTCCACTAGTTTAGATAACACAGTCAAGCTTTGGAATCAGAAAGGTAAATTGCTTCATACTTTTAAGGTTTATACTAAAGACTATAATGGCTTTTTATCTTTTTTATCGTTTAGTATTCCCACCGTTACATTTAGTCCAGATGGTCAAATTATTGCTACTGTTAGTCATCGTACAGTACAACTGTGGAACTTAGAAGGACACTTGCTTCATACTCTTGAAGGCCATTTGAATATGGCTATGGACGCAGCATTTAGTCCAGATGGTCAAATTATTGCTACTGCTGGTGAGGATAAGACAGTTAAGCTTTGGAATTTACAAGGACAATTACTTCGTACCCTAGAAGGTCACACTAATACTGTTAATAAGGTAAAGTTTAGTCCCGATGGTTTAACTATTGCTTCTGCTAGTACAGATAATACGGTCAAACTTTGGAATTTACAAGGACAATTACTTCGTACTCTCGAAGATAAAACTAATGTAGTGTTTAGTCCCGATGGTTTAACTATTGCTTCTGCTGGTGAGAATAAGACAGTTAAGCTTTGGAATTTACAAGGACAACTACTTCGTACTATTAAGATTAATACTAGCGATTATGGTACTAGTACAGTAATATTTAGCCCCGATAATCAAATTATTGCTTCTACTCATTGGAATGATAACACAGTCAAGCTTTGGAATTTACAAGGACAACTACTTCATACTCTCAGCCATACTGATAACCTAATTACGAGTGTAGTATTTAGTCCCGATAGTCAAACCATTGCTTCTGTTAATAGTGATAAAGTAGTTAGATTGTGGAATTGGAAAGGGCAATTACTTCGTACTCTTGAAGGTCACAGTAAGAATATTAGAAGTTTCAAATTCAATCCCAATGGTAAAATTATTACCTCGATTAGTGATGATAACACGGTCAAAGTATGGAATCAGCAAGGGCAACTACTTAATACTATTACAGATAATAATGCTAATAGCATCGCATTCGTTAATAGCGTAGTATTTAGTCCTGATGGTTTAACTATTGCTTCTATTAATTCTATTAATAGGAATAAAACTATTAAATTACAGAACTTGCAAGGACAATTACTTCATACCCTAGAAGGTCATACTGACTATATTAATCAGGTAACATTTAGTCCCGATGGCTCAACTATTGCTTCTGCTAGTACAGATAATACGGTCAAGCTTTGGAATCTACAAGGGCAATTACTTCGTACCCTAGAAGGTCATGCGGATGATGTTACTACAGTAAATTTCAGTCCTGATGGTTCAACTATTGCTTCCGCTAGTAGAGATAATACGGTTAAACTTTGGAATCCGCAAGGACAACTAATTCGTACTTTAGAAGATAATAGTAATAATATAAAATTTAGTCCCAATGGTCAAATGATTGCTTCTGCTAGTACAGATAACACGGTCAAGCTTTGGAATCTACAAGGGCAATTACTTTATACATTTAAACGTTGTATTGAAATAAACAATATAGAATTTAGTCCAGATAGTCAAACGGTTGCTTTTGCTAGTTCTGATGAAATAGTAAAATTGTGGAATTTAGAAGGGAGATCATTAAACAAAATCATAGATTGCAACTATGGCAAAAGTGTCGTATTTAGTCCAGATGGTCAAACTGTTGCTTCTATTAGTCGAGGCAATACAATTCAATTATTTAATAGGCAAGGACAATTACTTCATACTCTTGAGGGTCATAGAAGGAAGATTGAGAAAATAGTATTTAGTCCAGATGGTCAAAAAATTGCTTCTGCTAGTGAGGATAAAAAAGTCAAAGTTTGGAACTTGCAAGGAGAATTACTCTATACTTTTGAGGGTCATGCTAGTACAGTTAACAGTATCTTATTTAGTCCAGATAGCAAGACCCTTGCTTCTACTTCTTTTAATCCTGATAACACAATTAAACTCTGGAGTTTGGATTTTGATGAAGTAATGGCACGAGGTTGCGACTGGGCGCGAGACTACCTAACTAATAACCCCAACGTTAGCGAAGAAGATCGAAAAATCTGCGATGGTATTGGTAATAAATAAACAATACTTATCAGCTAATAATTAAGCCTTTCACTCTTCTTATTTTTATTTATTTATCTCCAATTTACCTTTATTTTGGAGCAGTTTTACCATGCCTTCAGTTAAGTCAAGGTAAAACCAATGAAATTCCAAAAGCAACTTAGCCAATTAATTAGCACCGACGACATAATCAAAACCATCCCCAAAATTGAAATTTTCTCTTGTGCAAAAGACCACAATCACTTCAATCGCCGCTTGCAACAAAGAGCAATTAATTGGGACATGATTAAACTGGCAATAGCTTACGGTAAATTCCAATATCATTCCCAAGCCAAAACCTGGACACTATTAGATAAAAGCCTACATTACACACCCTACGAAAGATTTATCGATAAATTAAGAGGGCTACGCATTATTGCTGTCAACTACTCTTTTGATGACACACTCAAACTCAGCACCGCTTACTGGGCATACGACTTGAGAAGATAATTCTTCCGTTTATTTTTATTTATTTACATCCTATTTTGTTTGACTTAGCCATCGTTTACAAAGAGAAGTAGAGGGCAGAAGGGAAGAAAACCCAACATTTTGCGAAGTTTGTTGGGTTTTACTTCGTTCAATCCAACCTACAAATTTTTTATTTTTTGGGAATCATTATCGCGTCTAAAAATTAGTGTTATGTGCAGAATATCATTTCCAAGAAACATTTTGTTAAAATGTTGGACTTTTTGGATTATAGTCCAATGCACGCTCAAAATTACTTACGAACTAAAATCAACTTCTAAATTAGATCGAGCCGTTGAAGATTTTGTCTATGGATTAATAGTGCCGTGGTTTTCTGGAGCGATGTGGTCTGACTTTAAATTTGTATCCTACTGTGTAATTACTTTACATATCTATATTGTTGCATTAATTCTACTCAGAAAGGAAGGTTGTCTAAAGCAGCTAAAACAACTGATTTGGATATTATTTTGGCTCGCTATGTACGCAATCTGGATCGAACCTTGGATTACTTTGTCAGCACTAATATTTCTTCCATTCCCTGCTATCAATGCTGGATTATTTACTGCTGATGTAGCTTTTTCTTGGATATGGTTTCTGTTAACACACCTGATTTGTGATTTTCTTGATCGGGAATTTGATTAAAGCGCGAGCCCATTTATTTTTATTTATTTTCTCCCCATTTCTTTTGATTTAGTAGCCACATTACTATGCCAGTATTGAGAAATTAAATAGTGAAATGAAGAAATTAATCGCAGGTATCACAGCATTCGGTTTATCAATTACTTCTCCAGCTATTGCTAATGCAAAGCAAATTGTTACGCCAATTGTTTCAGATAACAATAGCAATAGCCTGATCAATGAGGATAGCAATATCTCCAATGCTTCTTTATCTTATAGCTTGAATAATGAGCAATTAATAGCTCAGTCTGTTGCACGTTTAAACTTTAGTTGGCGTACCGCCCACAGCTTAGAACTTACTGCGGTAGGAATAAATTTTATCATGACAGCCAACACACCTGATTTTGCTGCACTTGTGCTACTCCTACTTTCAGGGCATGATGTTTACCTTGTGAGAGTTCGACTAGAAAATACTGGGAACGTTCCCTTGAGAGTCTATCCTCAATATATCAGAGCTTATTACGGCAACAAATCAACCAGTGTGATACCCATAGCAGATAATCGGTTCTTACAACCAGATATACTGGAGCCAGGTTACTACATAGATAAACCCGTGATTTTTATAGCACCATATGGTTTAAACCTTCTAAAAGATGTCGGAATGGGGTATGGAGCTAACTCTATCCAAGTAACTTATGATTAGTTTCCTCCAACTACGCCTACTGGACTGTCTAGCCTAAAGTTGTGCATTAGATTGTTGATTTAGAAGGCGCTAAAGCGCAACTACGAACATTTTTATTGCAACATTTTAGCCTAGACACGCCACTACGTCTCATAAAAACCCACACTTGAAAGTGGTTTGTTGCAAATATCGCTCGCTTCACTAACCAAATGGATGAGGCATTATTTAACAACATTAACCAGCAGTCTTATTGACTGCTGATTAATTTACCAACTTCCCAACTTTTGATAAGTGTTAGTAACCCAGTTATAGATTATGACTCTGCGGTTTAATTTTGCTGCATCAGCGATAAAATTAGCTGTTCCTCCCGCTTGTCCATCCCAGATAGCAATCATCATATCGTGGGCATTTTTTATTTGATTAACTATCCATCGATTACGAGCATTTAAACATTTGATTCCTCCAGCTTCTTGATAAAGTAAGTTGGAAATAAATTTGATAGCGTCGCATTGGGATAACAGCCAATGATACTTCTGCTTATCGAGATTATTCCATTTGGCATCTTGGTTAATGCAGTGTACGGCAGCAGTAAGATTTATCTCAATAGGGTACTTATCTTTTAAGCCTAAGATTATCTCTACTGCTGCTGTATCAACCCCCAAAGCCATGCCTGAATAGAACTGGATGCGTTTGTAACCCCACTCAAGGGCGCGATCGCAAGCACGAACAATCATAGCTTCAAGTCGGTTACGTACCTGCTTCCATCCCGACTCATCAAATTTTTTGTGGCTGTTTCCTGTAAATGCCACTTTTAGGGTTGGTTTATCTTCTATGAGGAAATCAACAAACTCTTGGGGCAACCAAATATTAGGAGGAAGATTGAAATTGCTAATCAGGGAAGCTATCTCTAGGTCAGTGTATCCTGCAAGGTTGCATCCAATCCTAGTTGTTAGGAATTCTAGTTCAAGATGAGTCTTTGCATATTCGACTAGTTTCTCAATTTGGGATTTGATTTGGAGAAGGGGAATTGACCGGATACCCTTATTTAGGTCTTTGGTCACGATCGCCCAGGATTGTCCTTGTCGTCCTTGGGGATTACCGTATTCTGCATTGCAGTACTGTCGCGCAAATAAAGCACTTCCAGCACCATGTCTTCCTTCTGTGTTGCTGCCAAATACAAAAATCTGGTTTTTTGCTAGTTTGGTAATTCTGTCAGGAATAATTTTGTAGGGATGATTATTTGACATTTGGTTCTTTTACCCAAAAGAAAAGATTGGGATATCTGTGATTAAATTTTTTTACTTCTGCTTGAGCAGCAGTTAGGTTATCCCATAATTCTATCTCTCCATAATCACCTTTCATCATTGCTTCTTGTCTAGAATTGGGATGATTGAAAATTAGGGGTGATGCGTCTTTACTGGAATTTTTTCTTCGCCAACAAATACAGTAATTGTTCATTTTATGTAACCTGATAATAAAAGTAATTACTATCAGTTTATATTTTTATTATGCTGACTGTTTAATCTGGCTTAGAGCTATTAACATTTCTTCTCGATTGAGATGTCGTTTCTTGCCTGTTTTAGATACTTGAATAGCGTAACTCCATTTTATTCCAGCTTGTGAGCATCTTTTCCTTAACTGTTGAACAGTGATATGTTTGTTTGTAGATCCTTGAGTTTTGTTTGATATACGAAGTTTGGATTTATCAGTTAAGTTTTCGATTTTACTTACAGTGGGTTTTATGGATGTAGTGCAGTTGCAGTGCTTTTCAAAAGCGATAGATATCTCCAGCAAGAATTGGAAAATGAAGAAAGTAGAAAATCCGTAAATAAGAATGTAGAGAAGCCCTGTTAGCATATACTGTGCTAATTCCATTGCTTTAACTCCTGTTGATATAATTAATAACTGGCTATTTAATGAAGCGGTATACCAGCTTTTTATTTATATCAAAGCGTTAGCTTGTGTAAATTTACTCTGAAGTAAAGGCTCGATAATAAATTAATGGCGTAACAGTGATGAAATATTTTGGGCTTAGTTTGCTTCGATAAAGATGCCACTCTACATATATTTAACAACTGTTCTAATATTATCAAATAACTGTAGTATCATTTCCAAAATAGCTTTCCAGCCAAGTATTATTCCCCAAAATCCGCTAACAAATAGACCAAGTACTGATTTAAGGAAGATAACTCCCCTGTAATTTATCTCGACATTTGATTCGGCTTTGGCATAGATAAAACCATTCCCAATTTGATTTTTTAAATTCCTCATTTTTTGTTCTTCTTCTCTAATCCTTCTTTCTTCTTGCACCTTCCAGCCCCAAGGGACAAATCCCAAAATAATCGAAATTGGAAGATAGAATGGCCAGTTATATATGTAGCCAAGAGAAGCATATATGATGAAAAAGGTTAGCCCCAAACCAGTACGCCAAACCAAACACCAAATAATAAACAAACTGTTGATAATAGCGTTACGGATAACTATACTTCGATTTTGAGGATATGACATTTCAAGGTAGCTCCCGATAGCTAATATTTGATTTTATTTATGGTGATTGCATACCTTGAGATTAAACTTAAAGCTAGTTTGAATTATCATCTTGATAGTTGAAAGTTTGAAAATACATAATCAATAGTAATTACTTATTGAACTACACCAAATAAGGTTAAATTTACCAACCTATCATAACGATGTTTGTACCTAGTCCGGCACATAATTACTGCTGCTAAAATTGATATTTACTGTTTTACCGATTATATATTCACTGATTTTAAATTTAAGCAAAGGTTTGATGATTTTTTTAATAAGTTTAAAATTGAGGTAGAGTTTTTAAAAAAATAAAAATGATTAAGATTTGACTCTTAACCATTTGATGATATATTTGTAAAATGATGGGATATACCTGTGTTTGATTTACATGTTTGAGGCGTATGCCATTAGTTGTGGTTTTTCTTGTTGCGCCCCTTAGTAGCTGATTGCACCTTAAACCGTACCTGTTTCCCAATAGTTATCTCAGCAACATTGCTAATATCTTTACCAGATTTATAGGCTTCAAGAATTGCCTTGTTATTAGCTTGGTACTTAATAACTCTAAATTCATCAGGAAACTCTTGATCGTCTACCTCTACCAGTAAGTTAGCGACTTTGGGTGGGTTATCCCTGATTTCAATTACCCTTTCCTTACCAATATTTTTATCACTGATTAATCCAATCTCGTGCAGATGGATCAGGGTACGCTTGATTTGTTCAAGTTGAGTTTTACGACGTGAGATTACCTGGTCGTGGAGTTCGGCTACTCGCACTTTTCTTTCTTCCCAGGTTTCAAGGTCA
This sequence comes from Nostoc minutum NIES-26, assembly GCA_003326215.1. Classification (GTDB taxonomy): domain Bacteria; phylum Cyanobacteriota; class Cyanobacteriia; order Cyanobacteriales; family Nostocaceae; genus Dendronalium; species Dendronalium minutum. The sequence continues at coordinate 33,033 of LXQD01000335.1, forward strand.
AGATTTAACTGGTCTACTACCCAGGCGATCGCATCGATTTTGGTTTCGATACCATCTTGAACACCCATAAGTTCTTGTACGAGTTGTTCTACTTTACCTTCTTCGCCTAACTCGCTTGCTTCCTCTATCTGTGACCAGAGTTTAGCAGCATCTAAGCTTAACTCTTTGAGCGTGAGTTGATTGATTTCGCGTTCAATTGCTTGAGTCATGATTTACTTTTTGATATAAAAAACCAGTAGCAGCTACCTGCTACTAGTTGTTGACTAGGAAGAGTTGATGCTTGAAAGTAGATTAAATTTAGTACCCGTACTGCAAGTGATAGTAGTCTGACTTTTCTTGTGCCAATTCTGCTTCGTAGTCGTAGTAATCTGCCTCATCTAAAAACAGGCTAACTTGTTGAGTCTGCAATGTAGATTTTGGGGATTTTTGTGCCTTTTTTGGGTTAGGATTTATAACAGTTTTCATCTCTATACAACTTCAATTCATCTAATGAAGTTGCACGTTAGTGCTTGTTATAGTTCTGATGATTAAGGGAGAAAATTAATCCTCCTAGACTAGCTATAAAAAATTAATACTTGATATCAGGTTAAATCCTTACATTGTCTGGGATTCAATAGGGACAAAGTAAATTTTTATTAAATCTTTGATTCTATTTTAGACAAACCTTGTTATATCAATCGTTTTAGCCATTTTTTAGTGTTAATTTATCAACCCAAGTCTGGGAGAGCCAATAATTTTAATAATTAGGCTCGGCTTGTGCGTTACTGAAGTACCTACTACTCTTGCGGTTGCTCCTTTGATGAATTTGATTTAATTTGATGCAATATTGTTGTTATTATATTAAGTATTTAAGCAGAAAGTTTTTCGGAAAAATTCACCTGCGACATAACTTGTGCGCGTATTGAATTAGCAGCCGTCTCTGCAATTTCTGCTCTATCAGAATCAGTAAGAAGTACTGCAAGTAGCGATTTGAGAGCTTCGCGGTTAGATATAAACTCTTCACTGTATAAATCATCTTGCAGCAAGGTGGCTTCTAAGTGAGGTAATAGCTCAGGCGCAGGAGATAGTAACCGCTCTTTAATGCGTCTCCTTGCAGTCTCCGTTGCCGCTTTTGTACCTACACCTAAATCCCATGTTTCAATTATTAGCCTGATTTCACGGTTAAGTGATACACGCAGCGTTGATAGGCGGCCAAATAAAGGAAGGTTAAGCATTAAAGGTGGTAGTGCATTACCCCAATCCAGACCAGCACCAATAGTGCAATTGGCTTCATCTTCGATACGAACAGCTTCATCGAGCCATCCTTCCCCAAAAAGTAAATCTATAGCTTCTTGGTTTGTTACTGGCTCATTCACCTGAGAATTATTATTTTGCTGTTGATGATTCATAAATTGTTACTTTATCTCCGTCTCAATGCCCCATACTCAAAGTAAACCAAATTATCGTATTCTTCTTCAGGCCCGCAGTTAAACATATTTTGTTTTTCGTAAAATCCTACAGACCTTGGTAAAGAATGCAACCCAACTCTACCTTCATACCCTAGCTCAACACTTCTAATTCTGGCAAAATTTAAAAGTGCTTGACCAACACCTTTGAATTGAGGCGGACGCTGAATTTCAATTCGGTTAGTGGGGGCAGTTGCAATACCATCAACATAAACTAGTCTCTTACCAATATTCAACCGTGAACCGTGCATTTGTGTTTCTATTATCATTAAACCTTGAGTTGTGTTTCCGCACTCAACTGCATAACCTTCAAGATTTTCTTGATTGGCAATATATCTTAATTTAAATATCCAGTCCCAGTATTTATCTTCTTGAGTGAATAACCTTAAATTTTCGACCCAATCATTGACATAATCATCAACATGTCTTTGTCCTAAATCTATTAGATAGGCTTCAACAGGTGTATTATCAACACCCCTTTTTAACTCGATTTTTCGCTGCACCTAAAGCTCCTAATTGTCAACTGATTGTTAAAGCTTGTGACTGCTATTTGACTGGTAGATAAAAGAGTAAATGTGAATGCGTATATCAATAGCTTTATGCCAACCAGCAAGCACAGCATCATCTGAAATGTCTCCAAGAACTACCAAACTATCTTCTTTATCCACATAGTAAGGTAAAGGTTCAGCCTCTAACCAACCATAAGCGATCGCTTGGGAGTTTTGCTCGTCAAAAACTGAAACTTTTAAGCACTGCTCGTACCTGAAGTAGTAATAGGGTAAATAGCAAGCTGGATATTCTCTTAAAGATTCGCGATTAACTGTGTATGATTGCCAACGTAGTCGCTCACCCTTAATTTCTTTTGGATTAGCTTCTAGCCAATCATAAAGTTTTTTAGCTTGCCGCAATGCGTGGTCTTTGCCTTCAAAAACAACGCTGGGAAGAAAAATATCGCCGTCAAAATGCACCGCGACTTCAAATAAATCTTCATCCTCATCCTCATCTTCTGCTTCTGTTACCTCAATGATTCCAGCCTTATATAGTTCGCTCATTTCCCTGCATTGCTTCGTCAGATATACCCCTACATTATTAAAATTTTAGCTTTGAGTTACAAAATAATCAGAACGCTCCGTTGGTTCTAATCCCTTACCTGGAGGGAAGTTTTGTTTGTGTACACGAGCCAGCACCGTAGTGTTAGCGCAGATCGGCAGTCTGATTTTGGAGGTTTTCTCGTGGAGGAACTGCCGTGCGGTTTATAACCACATTTTTAAGGTTAAGTTGGCACGAATAAGCTACCGTTGCATCCAAACAAGAACTGCTATAGTTTCTGCTTTTTACAACGCCCTTAAAAATTTTGCGTCATTTTTTAATACTGCCCTGTTAAGCAAGTGAACACCTTCAAACCTTGAAACTCAGGCAGCTGAATTATGGCTAATATGTCTCCAGCCTCTAAGCGTCGCAAGAGACACCAACTACTACAAATGTATGGAAACCATTGTTGCTGGTGTGGTAAGCAAATGACCAAATCGGAAAGAACCATTGAACACTTGGTTCCTAAGAGCCTGGGTGGATCTAATAGTCTCTCGAATTTGCGTTTGGCTTGTTTCAGTTGCAATAATTCTCGTGGTAACAGTCTGTTACCTCCACGGTTAAGAAATGTTTTTGAGCTTTCAATTGGCTCAATGGCATAATGGCGATGCCTAAGGCGAGCAAAGCTATGGTAAAAACCACACTGTTGAACAAAGAAAGTGGCATGGATGATTTAGAACAACAATTGACTGCTTTAATTACGCAGATACGTCAACACCCACCTCAGAGCCTACAATGGCGTTTGGCTATGGATCGCTTACTACGTGAAATTCAGCAACTCCCAGGATTACTCAAATCCTCTCATCATGATTATCCAGCAGTCTTAAACCGTACTTTCGAGTGGGTTAGTAAGAATATTTCTAAATTTGAGCCTTATTCTGGTTCAGTTGTAGAAAGTTTGGTGAAGTGGATTAATAGTTATCTCTATCAGTAAACCAAAAAGTTTCCTCAAAAGGGCGAACCATTAGGGATACAGCAGATATCACCAATGAAGAATACTGAGAAACAGGTATCTAATAATACGTAAACTATAAAAAATAATTATCATATTTTGCAGTAGTTCAAAATGTGAAATGATCAAAGTAGTGTGTCGTATATTGGCTCTTGAAATTGACTGTTTCATCTCACCGAATTGCCAAGAAGAGCGAGTCTCCAGAAGAACCGATTTTAACAGACTCAAAAACTCTTGATGAAGTGATTGAGTGTTTAGTAGAAAATTTTTCGA
>LXQD01000336.1 GCA_003326215.1 Nostoc minutum NIES-26
CCGAGATACGTGCAAATTGGGACACGTTGTAAAGTTTTGTAAAGCTAATTGTCAAAAACCTTGATTTACCGTTGTTTCAGCCTCAACCATTACTTAACCATTCAAATGAAGACATTCCCTAAAAGGGCCATTTATGGGCAAGTGTAAGGGACAAAAAGAGGTGAAAGCTTCGGTTTACCGTGCAAAAGTTTAATTCCTCCTTTATCATTTTTGGGCAAGTTAGTAAATCAACAAGAGCTTCTCTGCAATAATTATTTACAACGTGTCCCAATTTGCAGGTATCTCGGCGGCCACCCAAGTCCGCTCCCGATTGGATTTCAGTTGCGTCCATCAATTATGGGTAACTGTAGATGCTTTGTGACGTTGGCGTTGCACCCGCCCCAGTATAGGGACAGTCTACACATGATCAGGAATTTAGGAGAAACGTTTTTCCTAAACCAAATATTTGAGAAATTTTTGACGCTACTCTCAAAACGGAGAGCGGGTGAAAGGAGTGTAGAAGGCTCCCGCCCCAAGTCTTGCCTCACTAGTGGACAAGTGACTTTTAGCGACAACACCTGCAACCATTCATCTTCGGATATAAGAGAAAGTTTTACCGATTGCTGATCTATAAGAGTACGTTGAAATCTTAGAAAGATTCTCGCCTTAAAGGGACAGGAGACACATGAAAATTAATTTAGGAGAAACGTTTCTCCTAACCCGAATTCAGCACAACCAAAAGACATTGGTAATGTTTATTTTTATTTTGGGTATGCTTCTAAGACAGAGCGCACCTCACTTAGCAGAACAACTATAAAAGTTACGCAAAAGCTTGAACTCTTGCCTGACGGTACAGTACCGTTGTTAGGCTGAGTTATATAAAACCAAGCTGTAACTCAACTAAAATAATAGTAGTCCTTCCAAAATTTCAGAGATTACTACGGGGTGATTAGGCATTTTCCCAATATAGAGATAATCGTACTGTTGATTTCTGGCACAATGCCCATGTAGTAATCCTCCTAAGAGTAAGCGATCTCTAAGGAAATCAACAAATCTAATTTCATCATCGTCGTGAGATATAACACAGTCTGCCTTAGCCGTACCAACCTCAAAACCCATTGGCTCACAGGTACTCATAGCCATGCCAACTGGTAAGAAGTCTACAGTCAAAATCATTGGGTCAATTTTGTTTTTCAGACAATAGTTGCGAGTCCAATCATCAACTTTTCCTTCTGCCCAATCTTGCTGAAACTTTTTCTTAGACTCTAAAGCCTCTGTCAGGCTCTCTGACAAACTCAAAAAAGTAATTCCTTGCATATACCAAAGTAGCTCATCATTGTTAGATAAGTAATCAAACAGGGGTGAGCCACTGTAAAAACCCAAAGCTATCAAAGTTGGGTCAAGCGACTTAATTAAATCTTTTGATATAGGTTTTGATGCAAACAGATTTACTGAATGAACATATTCATACCAAGCGCGAACAGAAAAAGGTAGTGTTCCCCATCGTTGTTCAAAGTCATTTAAAAACTGTAAGGTATGGGACTGGACTGGAACAAACACCTGATCTGATAAAGAAAATTGAAAACCTAATTTCTTAAGACGATGTACTATCATCTCTAAATTAATCTTGACACGCCTCATAGTCTCACGCGCAACATTTAGAGCATCAGTTCTTAAAGGCTGCTCAACAATTTCACCTAATGCTTGAAGTTCCTCCCAAACATTTTGGTGATCACCTGCCAAGTAACGAGAGAAAAATGATTCTTCTGGCATAATGTCAAGATTTTTACCTTAGACTGATCGCCTAACCATTACTGAGCATCTCTATTGCGAGGTCGAAGCTGGGGAGGTTGGGGGAGTGCAATCGTCCATGACCGCGCAATCAAAGTAGCCAGCATTGGCTGCTGAAACCCTTACAAATCAAGTAGTTGAACAAGTAACTAGCTTTTTTTCTAATGGGCTTTCTTACTTACGCCCAATCCATAAATAAATCAAGGATTTTAGAACTGTACAATTGGGGTCAGCGTAGCCACAATTAGACAGTAACTATTTTGGGCTTGAAATGTCTAATCAAAAATTTCAAAAATTAACCTCAGAACAAGAAGCTTTAATTTTAGCTTATCGGGAGAAGTGGAAAAACATAGCATTTTCAACTGAACATATTAATAATAATGCCTCAGAGCTTGTGAGAGCTTTATATTCACTTGTAGATAAGACAAATCCCAAAATTATTTTCTGTAATAGCCCTTATGCAGCAATTAACGAAATGCTATTACTTAGTTCGTCTCATTGCCAATTAAACAGTAATTTAGTAGATGATATAACAAAAATAATAAATGTACAACTACATAACTTTTGGAAGCAAACATCATTAAAAAGGGCTAGTTCTGAATATTTGAAATATTTGTTGCCCAATTTAGAAGATATGGATTTAGAGTTTTACGCCGAACATTCCTTTAATTTATTAGATATAGTTCTTGCTATGAATCAATCTGAATTAGTTTGGCAGCTTTGGAGCAAAAATGTAAATGCTGTATGTATTTCGCCTTTCGATTGGATATATATTGCTGCCACGTTTGATTTTTTTGTCTCGGAGTTAAATTGTTATTATGACTCGAAAGTATATCAAATTATACAACAAGTATTACTTATAGGTGGAATGATATTTCCTTTTGACGGATTCTGTTTTGTCTGCGCTCACCCAACCAAACTATCCTTTGATAACGAGTACCTTCTCCACGCTGAAGGTGAAGCTGCCATACAATTCGCTGATGGCTATAGTTTATATTCCTACCACGGAGTCACACTACCCGAAAAATATGGACAATTAGCCCCTCAACAGTGGGAATCAAAATGGTTATTAGAAGAAAAGAACGCTGAACTGCGGCGCGTGTTAATTCAAGGCATTGGTTATTCTCGAATTATTGAAGAGTTACAAGCAGTTGAATTAGATTCCTGGCAAGAATACACGCTTCTTAAAATTAATTCCGATATAGATGTAGAACCAATTTATTTGTTGAAAATGACCTGCCCTAGCACCCAAAGGATTCATGTATTGCGCGTACCACCGGATATTAAATCAGCACAAGATGGTATTTGTTGGGTAAACTGGGGTATTGCTCCTGAAGAATTTAGTGTGCAAACTTAAGCATCTTTTTAGCAGAGTGGCAATGAGAGCATACTTTAACCTAAATGCTTATACTAGCCGCTTTCCCTTGAATGTCGGCTTTCCCACATATAACGACATAAAAGAAGGCGATCGCAGACACGACCGAGCAAGATATCTAGATTTTATATTTTGCTATGATGCTTCTAGTTTTAACCCATTGACTAATCTGCGATCTGAGCGCTACTGAAACGTTTCTGATGCAGAAATCCAAGCCTTTCACTGTTGTCCCTGAATCAACTGTACTACTGAAAAAAATGAATAAAGTAGAGTACTTAATTCTTAAATCTGCTTTACAATTTCCTGAATCTCTCTACAATATACCGAATGATTACAAAATTTCTAATGCTGAGGTAGCTTATTCTGCCAATAATTTGTTTAAAAATAGAGAGATTTTGGCTGAGATAGTAGATGAAGGAGAAGAGTATTTAGATTATTCAACTGCTATCCAGGCAATATACCCGGAGCAAGACATTCCTAACTCAAAATATACTGAGAATTCTAATCAAGAATTGCTAAGTCCTGCACTCAAAGTTAGAAAACCAGTAGTGTTAACTCCATCTCAAATTGAGGCGAACTTATCAGGAGAGTTAGGAGCTTTATATTATTTGACTCCTAAAGGAGCATCTCGTTGGGAAAGTTTAACGAATCCCGATTGGAATCGATATGTATCTATATTCTATACATTTACTAAATCTGAAGAAGGAAGTGTAGAAGTCATATGTCTTAACCAAGAATTTATAGAAAAATATCTCAATATAGAGTGCTATGTAGCACCCGTAGTTCGTGTTAAAGGAACCGAAATTTGGGACGTTCTCGAACCTTGGTCTGCTACCTATTGGAAAACATTACCCAAAGGATACAGATTACGCGTCCAGTCTGTACACAATAATTGGAGTATGAGTTCAGATGCTCCAACTGAGTGGATTGAGGCAAATGACGAAGCGAACGAATTGTACAATGAGTTGACAAAATGGTATACAGAACCTAAATTTGATTGAATCTAAATTCATAAACCATAATCTTTTAAAGCATTAAATAAAATATTTAATTTGATAGATAATAGATTTATAATTGAAAGCCATTGATTTAAATCTATAAAAATGTACACAGAAGTCACATCAATATATATTTTAGCTACCTAAATTACTAATCGCTGTAACCTGAATATTGCATAGGTGGAATAGCTTCTAGTTCTCGCTCCAATATATCGAATTCACCGTACTTTAAATTCATTTTTATAATTTAGTTGTATTGTCAATATTTGTTGGAACGAGTGTTTTCAACTTAAATCTAGTAAACTTTTACCACCATTTTCAGAAGAAGTACGCAGCCACTGTAAAAACTCAGCAGTTAAGGTGGGAGTTTCTCGCAAGCGCTGCAAGTCTTCGCTTTGTTTTGCCATTTCTCGTACTGTAAACGGATGGTTAGCAACTGTTTCTAATAGTTCTTCGTGGGAAATATCTTCCAAGTATTCGTCTTCAGACTCGCATCTTAAATAATCTATATACATGAAAAGAGTTTCGTCTATTTCTTTTGCTACTGAAATAGTCTGTTGTGTAGTTCGATCTATACAAAGTTCCAAAGTATTGAGAATTGCATCTGCGGCTCTCTGTGCTTCTGGAGTGTCTACGTTTTCATACTCGCTGGGGTAGCTTTGGTCGCAATCAGAATACAGTTGACGAAATCTTGCCACATCAATCTTTTTTCCTGCCAAAAATTGCCAGATTTCATCGAGTGCTACTCTAAATAAATCTTCCCCATCCCAGTCATCTTCTCTAATTGTTCGCAATAAAATATCATAGTGTGGATACAATCTCTCGCAACAAGCTGCCGCAAACGCCACACGATGCATAGGTGGAATAGCTTCTAGTTCTCGCTCCAATATATTGAATTCACCGTACTTTAGATTCATTTTTATAATTTAGTTGTATTGTCAATATTTGTTGGAACGAGTGTTTTCAACTTAAATCTAGCAGACTTTTACCACCATCACGAAGTATGATAAGCAATTCAATAATGACCAGATTTGAGATAGTATAGATAAAATTTTAATACTCAGATTAAACCTGCTTGGACACCATGAGCTAACAGTAACTCAACTATATTTTTGTTCTTTTGTGCGACAGCTAGATGAAGTGGACTTTCACCCCTCAAACCTCGAACATTAACGTCAGCACCAAAGGAAATAAGAACTCTGACAATTTCATCATTACCAGAGTGCTGAAAAGCACGCAACAGAGGTGTCCAATTTTGCTCGTCTGTTAAATTGACTTCTGCACCATTAGCCAAAAGACACTCTACTACATTTAGATGATGAAGTCTTGCAGCTTCAAATAGTGGGCTACTTTTTGACCAATCTAGGGCATTAACATTTGCTCCGCAGCCCAACAAAAGTTCTACAATCTCTTGATGCCCAAACTGGCTTGCCAAATGCAGAGGAGTTTTACCATATTCACCAACAGCGTTGACTTTTGCACCACGAGATATTAAAAGCTCACAAATATCTAGGCAACCCATAGCAGATGCACGATGCAATGGAGAAACATTTTTAAATTCCATCTTCTTATTAGCATTTGCTCCATGATCGAGGAGAAATTCTACAAAATGTCGATTTTTGCTACTAATAGCTGCAATTAACCATGTTTCTCCTTTGTTTAATCCTTTTATAAGAAAGGAGTTAACATCTAAACCTGAATCTAAATAGTGATTGAGTAATTCAATATTACCAAGCATCACAGCAATGTCTGGCTCTATGACAGCACCATAGTTTAATAAAAGTTGAGCAATCTCCTTATGTTGACCGTAAGCTGCTAGATATAAGGAAGTGCAACCATCTGAAGTTTTAGCATCTATCTGCGCTCCATTAGTAATCAAAAGTTCAACTACATCTTGATGTCCTTTAAAGGATGCTTTATGCAGGGGTGTTTCACCCAAACCATCTGCAAAATGAACGCTTGCACCAGCAGTAATTAATAGTTCGGCAATATCTTTATTTCCATAATAAGCAGCAATAATTAATGCTGAACAAGCTTTGCCTTCAGAGTAAAACATATAATTTAAACAAACAGAAAGGTAGTTTTAATGTAGATTTCAATTCATACAAAATTTAACAAATTTTTTTGGAATTTTCGGCTCAAAAACCAGCACTAGTATACTCGATAGGTTGATAGTTTATTTTTTTCAAGATTTAAGAACTCGTGGCTCGGAGTCGGCGCAGCGGAGTGGCTCTTGCGGGCTTGCGGATCTGGCGGACTCAGCTAGTAATCTCTCTGCCCGTAAGAGCCACCGACTCCGAGAGCGTAGCGGTCACGAGTTCGTCGGTTCAACATGAGATCACCGACTAAAACCCCTAAAGCGTTGCTTTTGCTCCAGTATCTCTTGCTGCCGCCGCTCTGTTAGAAGCATACTCACAATAGAACAGTGGTGAATCCTTAGTTCGTTATGTCCAATAAAAAGATTGATAAACTAACTCCAGAACAGGAAGCATTGATTTCAGCTTATCGAGAGAAGTGGAGAATAATTGCACTTTCTACTGAAAGAATAGATAAAGAAAAAGCAGCTAAAGCTGTTAAAGAAGCTTATGGTTTGATTGGCTTAGATGAGCCTAAAATTGTTTTTTGTGATAGTCCGTATTCTGCTTTCAGGAATACTTTTAGTCAATTGGATAACCCAGTACATAAGCAACTAAGGCAACATTTGAATTCGCAATTCTTTACAGAATTATTAAGCCAAGTAAAAATGGAGTTACTCAACACATTAATAATTGAACTTGAGAATGGATTTAGTAAAAAAATATGGAATCAAATCTATTTACAGTTATGTGTCCAATTAGAGGAAGAACTAAGTAGCCTTGTTAAAAATCGTAGATTCAATAATATTCAATACATTGAACCAGAGCTATGGGCGTGTGAGGCAAGTTGGGTAGACTTCTGTGCTTCCGTTTTAAATTGCACTTATCCTCAAAAAAAATGGTTAGTGTTTCAGCAATTAATTAAGAATTGTCATTGGATTTTTCCTTTTAAAGGTACAGTATTTCTTTGTAATCGTCCTACCAAACTCTCATTCGACAAGGAACAGCGACTACACGCTTTGTGGGAACCTGCTATAGAGTTTGCAGATGGATACAGCTTATACTCAAATCATGGGGTAACTTTACCTAAAAAATATGACATGACCTAAATCAATGGTGGCCACGAGGGGAGCCGGCGCAACACGGCTCATCGACTGAAACCCCTAGAGCGTTGCTTTTGCTCCACTATCTCTTGCTGCTGTTGTTCAATAAGAATCTCATTCCAAGTTCGCCCCTTGGGTGCAATTCTTTTAGCCTGGGGTAGCATTTTCTGAATTACCTGGGCGGCTTCATTACCAAGATCATCATTATTAAATGCCAGCCCAATCCTGCTGATATTTCTGAGGAGTTCAAGGGGCAAGTTATTTGGGTCATCCACGTACCAGTTCTTTTTTATCAATAGACATCTTGCCCCTAAAAATTTTCTATGTGCAGGTGGCGAAATCATACTAATTTTTTGGCTGACGAAAAACTTTGCACCCAAAGCATTAACTTACTCGAATGGAATTTATAAGGTATTTACAAGGATTTTCTCTTTAAAGGCATTTATAAGGTAAACCAATGGCATTTCAATGGCATCTCAATGGCAAATACAAGGATTTATTTGCACCTTCAACACTGAAAATCACCGTTTTTTACAAAATGCCTCTTTTTTGCCAAAAATAAGGTAAAACAATGGCATATCCAAGGTATTTACAAGCTAAACATAAGGTAAATCTAAGGATTTAGACCCCAAAAACCTCATAAACGACCCTGATTTCTCCGCCAAAAATTCCTGACCCTCACTTACGCACAGTACGCCAAAAAGTTTGAACAGATTTTTTGAGCCAAAACTAAAAAACTTTGAACCAACGTCAATAAATAATACTCAATAACTACTTTTGTAGTATCACAACTGCACTCCACTTGTGAGCTACACCAAAGCTATACTGTAAACACCACTTATTACATAGGTTTTATGTGGTTTACCAGTATTGAAATAGTAGTTCTAAATACCTTGCTCAAGTGGTAGCTGTTGGGTAGCTCAACTGGTGACACACCGCTACCAGTTAAGTAGTAAAAAAGCGAGTTTTTGAAAATTTAATGATTCCCCAACTGGTAGCAGTAGAGCTACTCTACTGCTACCAGTTGAGCATAAAGCTTTTCGAGAAATTTTCTTGCGTAATGCTCACTGACTATGACTTACAGCAAATTTTGATCGCTGGATTCATTCTCAATAACTTCAAAATTATTGAGAATAGATAATACATTTATGTTGCAATTGTACTTCAATAATTCTTTCATTAACTTAACCCAGCCCTCTTAACATCCGATTTTTTTTCTTCATGCCTGAATAGAAATTGTTCATTTTACAATCTCCACGCTTGTTAATAGAGATGAAACTTGTTTTAAGTAGTGAAATTGTCTGATTAATCACAGTTACAAATAGCAGACATTTTGCACCTAAAACCCCGATTCCTGTGCAAAATGTCTGCTATTCTGCACAGCTTATACACGCCTTTAACTGTTATAGCTGTCAGGAAACTTTGACTATTCAGTACAAAATGTCTGCTATTTAGAACATTGCTTTGACCAAAAAATTGAGGTCTAATACATACACCAGCTAGGTTTTAGCCATTTTTATCAAACTGGCTCATTCTCAATAACTCTAAAATTATTGAGAATATATAATACGTTTGTGTTGCAACTGTACTTCAAAAAATTGCTCTCTTAACTGCCCAGCTAGTAAAAACTAAAGCCGAGCGATCGCGGCAACGAGTCAGGTGTACGCTTCGCGTGGATCACAAGCTAAAACCACGGTCAAGCTGTTTCTGCTTTTGTTGCTCCTCCCTGAGATGAGCTTCTAATTCCTGACTCCAATCAGGATTATGGGTTTTGAGCCTTTTACCCTGTGGCAACAATTCCAATACTGCACTAGCTGTTTTATTCCCAAGTTCATCATTATTGAATGCTACGACAACCCTATTGAAACTCTTGAGAAATTCCATAGGTAGGTTATTCGGGTCATCAGCTACTATCAACATGGTTCTAGTTGGTGGTAGCCCCTTGCAACTTGAGATCAAGTAGGTGGCTGCTGACATCGCATCAATTGGTGTAGAACACAAAAAGACGTTTTCTACCTTGTCCGTTGGTTGCCCTCCCAATCTCAGATAAAACCAACCTTTTTGTGTAGAGGTGTTTTGGTCGTACTCCACAGTGCGATGATTTTCTCTAGGCTTTGACCAAACTAATGCGCCAGTTTTTTCACCATCTAAATCACGCTTGATAAACAAAATATTCCGTTGCTCATCCATGTAAAGCAACTGATTATTATGTAATCCTTGCGAAATATAATCTGGTATGTAGCGTTTCTCGCTTAAGTACTTATGTAATACTTGCCAAACAACTTTATCCTCCGTTGGTGGAGTGAATTGAGGCTGTTGTTGTTTGCGTTCAATCTCTTGAAAAAACTTTTCTAACTGCTCAATTGGCAGTGGTTTAGCAGGTTTGAGCAGCAATTCATTAATAGGTTCATCATCACGTTCTGGTTGATAGTCAACGCCAAGATGTTTTTGCAAACCGGGGAAGGTGTAAGCTGCACCTAATTGTGTGCCACTGAAAGCCTGCCCATCTTTCTCATAAGAAATGCCTTTAGACTTACCATTCCTAGTGAATCCTGTTCTCACACTGACACTAGCTTGTTGCAGCCGCATGATCAGCGTTGGCATTTGGGGATTATCAACACTAGCCCTATCAATTGTCTGCTGAAGTTCCTCTTTAATCGTGCGTCCTGGTGGCTGCTCAAGTTTACCTAGTTCATATTCTTCTTGTTCTCGCCTTATGCGTCTGATTTGTCCGGTGCTGGGTGTGCGCTGAAGTTTCTCTCTACTGCCTTGCACTTGCACCAAATTATAGTCAATTTCAATTTGTCGCAGTACTTTCTCAGAACGCACATAATCCCAGGAATCATGCACTACTAGCCCCGTGTCTATCCTAATTCTGCTGGCTGCAATGTGGATGTGGTCGTCGTCGGTGTTATGGTGGCGAAAGATGACAAACTGATTGGCATCAAAACCCATTTCCTTCATGTAGCGATCGCCGATTTCATTCCACTTTTCATCATCTAATTTGTCACCCTTGGCTGCTGACAATGAGACATGGTAAACAACACGCTCGGCATCTGGGTTTAGTTGTCGAGACAGTTTAAATTCTTTCGCCAACTCTCTCGCATTTCTCCCACTCATGTTACCGCCGATTAGTTTAGCGTCTGAGCTTGACTCTAAATAATCTAACAGACTGCGAAAACCTCTACCCTTCGTCTGCTTCCCAATCATCGCTATCTTCTTCCTCCTCTTCCCAATCAGTTTCTTCTGTGTCAGCTTGGGCAATGTCTCGTCTGCACTGGTGCAACACTTCCAAAAGTTCTTGTAAAAGTTGCGGGTTAGCTGGTGGAGTGCGCCCCATTTTTATCGCTGTGTTGGTTGCTTTGACAAGCTGGTTGAGGTTGTTCCCGATTTGTCCTAACTCCCAATATGTTTGCAGACTAATTTTACTCAGCCGTTTGGGTAATGGACGCATCAACGCATTGCGTCTCATTAGTTCACTCGCTGACATCCCTGCGTCTTGTGATTTAATACGAATCATTTCGAGTTCGATGTCACTCAACCGAACTGGAAAAATGTGCTTTCGGACTAGGGCTTTTGACTGCTTGCGATTTGCCATAGTTTAGGGGGAATGAGGACATCACGCGAGGGGGGTTTTTAGGGGGGTGAAACCCCACTAAACCAGCTTTGCCGTCCGAGCGGAGCGAGGTAAAGCGTAAGCTTTAAGGCATGGCTGGCTTCAAGCCCAGGTACGGGGGTGGCGAAGTATCGTGTGCTACGTATGTACGGAGGCACAGCGAGAGACTGGGGACAGGATACGGCGTAGCCGTGGTGCTGACAATCCTATCAACTAACAGTGAGTCATAGCAACGGCATAGCCGTAATTATCAAAAAGAAACCACTGGGGAAATTCTAGCGACGGCATAGCCGGAGCAGACTAAAGAAAATCGGCTCAGGCTGAATAGTAAAAATGGGATAGCCGCAATCACAAAAATTCAAGCATCAGTTGGAATAGGGGTAACGGTATAGCCGTTACAGTGAATCTGAAATTAGTTAACGCTAAATGATAGTCACGGCTCCCGCCACAGTGTGACAATTTTTATTAGGATTAACAATATCAATTCAGGTAGAGTTCAAAAAATAGAAGAGAATAAGTAATTAAGTAATCACTAACTATTGATAAAAAAACAATGGGTGAGCAGAACAATTCAGAGCTAATTACGAAGGGTAAGATTGATAAGGCCATTGAACTGCTGAAAGAACAGAAGCCAAAAGAGCGAGAAGATGTATCAGACAGAGATGCTGTTCGGAAAATGAGACGGTACATTGAGAAGCTGACTTCTGATAAGTACGGCTACACTTACGATGAAGTGTCAGAAATGCTGAAGGGTCTGGGGATTAATTTGACTGGCAGCAGAATCAAGTATTTAATCGGTGAGTTGAAGAAAAGCAGCCGTCGCCGTCAGAAGGCATCTGATAATGGCGGCGGTAGTACATTAGAGAATGGGGCTATTGAAAATCAGTCAGGAGTTACAGCCAGCAGCACAGGAACAAGATGAGAAATAAAAGCCAACTAGCCAACCAAACAGGTCAGCTTTTGTACACTCAATTTGTTACAGGCTACATTAGTACACTTATACGAAGAAACTTTAGCTTAAAACTGCTCTAGTTCTTTTCTGAGGCAGTTTTTTATTTTACAGGTGGCGAGCTATATCTGCACCCAGTATCAGAATTAGTTACTTGGCGTAAGCGCAATATTATCCTACAGTCCGTAAAAGCGTTCACATTAAGTGTAGTAAGTATAAACCTCTATATAAGAAAATACAGCAATGGGTAGCAATCGCAATATCAACACAGGCGGCGGCAACTATAACGAGCGCATTCAAGGCGACTACTTTCAAGGTAATTACTACGCTGCCGGACAGCCCCAAAGTCTCGCTGAAGCTGCTGCCGAGATTCAGCTATTACTAAAACAATTAGAGCAAACTTACCCAACCACTACACCATTACAGAAAGAAATAATAGCAGCAGAAGCAATAAAAAGAATTAAAACTAAACCATTATTGAAAGAACGAATTATCAATGCTGTCAAAGAAGGTGGTTTAGCTGCCTTTGAGAAAGCTATTGATAACCCAGCAGGTGCTTTTATTGTTAACTATATAAAAGGTTGGCATGAGGTAGAAGAAAATTAAATAAATATGTTAAATAATTTATAAGTTCAATATTTGCTAGTTTCCAGTGTTTAGATTTACCTGTACAAAAATATGGAAGAATCAAAACTACGTGAAAATCGCGATATACATACTGGAGGAGGAAATTATAATGAATCGATTGGAGGTGATTATATTCATATTCAAAATATTATTTATGAGCTAAAACCAAAAGCCGATACTATCTCAGATTTTAGACTCAAAATAAATTTTGGAGAATTTAATAAAATTCAAGAGGAAATTCAGTTTTATAAAAAATCTCTTAACGATTATTTAATAAGTAAAAATTCAAATTTTAGAGATTTTTGTACAAAATTAAGAGAAGAATTTGAATATAATAATAACTCTGATCCTATTAGAAATAAATTAAATGAAAAGAGTAAAATATTGTCCGAACTTATAGATATAGCTACAAAAAAAGGAAATATTTATGAGATTCTAAAAAAGGCAAATGAAGATAGTCATATAATCACATCGGAAAAATTCAACTCTTATTTAGTAGAAGTAAATAAAGAAATTGATAGTATTAAAACTGACATAAATGCTAAAATAGCAGAAAAAAGCAAAGAAAGTCATAACTTAGCTATTAACATTTATTCTTCTATTTATAAAAATAATATTAAACATAATGGTTATACTTTAGATCCTAAAGAACGAGACGGTTTAAAGGAAATAAAAAGTTATCTTAAGCTTTCGGATCCAGAAGTTGCAGAGATTGAAGATTCAGTAAACAAGCAAGTTAAAAAAGAACGGGAAGAAGAATATAGAGAAGAATTTAAAAAAGCATTAAAAAAGAATAAACATTCTTGGGATATAAAAGGTAGTGAGCGTGAAAAACTAAAAGAGTTACAAACAAAATTAGAGCTTTCAGATGAAGATGTACAAAAAATTGAAGAAACAAGTCAAAAGGATCTGTATAAAGGAAATCAAGGAATATATAAAAAACAAGTAGAAGAGTTAAATGAGAAAATTAAACATTATTTGAAAGATATTAGTTGTGAACAAATAAAAGATTTAAAAGATTTAAAAGAAAATTGTCGTAAAAAATTAAAAATTTCACAAGAAGAATTAAAGCTTTCAGATGATGACGTAAAAAAAGATAATCAACTAATTGAAAAGCAGCTGTCTGAGAAAAGTAAAGAAATATATAAATGTAAGCTTGAAGAATTATTTGAGAGAAATAAATATTTGTTGAAAGATATTAGTTGTGAAGAAATAAAAGATTTAAAAAAAAGGTGTTGGGAAGAACTAAAATTTTTACAAACAGAATTAGAGCTTTTAGATGATGACGTAAAGAAAGATAATCAACGAATTAAAGAGCAGCTTTGTGAGAAAAGTAAAGAAATATATAAATGCAAGGTTGAAGAGATATGTATAGATAATATAAAAAATGGATATTTTTTCAAACAAAGTGATTTCCAAGAATTAAAATATTCATTAAAATCTTTAGAAGAGGAATTGGAACTTTCAGATTGTGATACTGAACAAATAATAGAAGAAATAGAAGAATATTTTGATAGAATAAGATTCCATATATATAGTGGAATAATTGGAAAGAAGTATCAAGAGCAAGATTGTAATTTAAATGCCATAAATTTTGATGAGTTTCAAAACTGGCGTGAACTTTTAATGATTGCAGATGAAGATGCAAATTTAATTGAAAGAATAATTAAAAAATATAAAAACTTTGATATTATTTTTTCCTACGATAAAATTGGCTGTGGCTATTGGAACCTACGTAAATTACTAATTAAAAAAGAATGGGAAGAAGCTAATCAAGAAACTAGAAGTATTATCCTTCAGTTAGCCAAGAGAGATGAGGAAGAATACGTTGATAATAATTCAATTCAATTTATTAGCGAAAACTACGAAAAAGATATGTTCATTATTGACCAGCTTTGGATAAATTACAGCAATAGCCACTTTGGATTTAGTGTCCAGGGGAAAATTTTTGATAGCGTACAGAATGATGAGGAGCAATTTGCAGAGCAAGTTGGTTGGAAGACCAGTGCTAAGGGTTTATTAAATCTTTTCTCTTGGAAATCTTATGAACAAGAACAACTAAAATTTAGCTTAGATTCACCTAAAGGGCATTTGCCTGCTTGGGGTTTCCAAGGAATGAATTTTATCAGGAATAAATACTATTTTATACTTTGGCTTTACATAGGGAAACTTTTAAAATTGAAAGATCCTTTAGGATGGATTTTTTTATTCAAATACTTCAATAAATTAGACTATTCTGAAAAAGAATAATCTAAAAGTCTGTTAATTTATTATCTAAAGTCTAGCAATTACGGTAGCTTACAGTTAAAGAGGCAACACAAGGGCGACAAGCAGTAAATAGCGTATAGATATGTTGATATAGACGCTCACTCAATAATTAAGTACAGAATCATGAAGAAGAACATCCTTTGCTACTAATGAATTGAGTAGATGTAGCGGCAAACATAAACGCTTCAAACTGCAAACAAGGCAATTTTGAAACCACATTTACTGCAAATAAGAGGGGTCTCCAAACCACATTGTTTGCAGTTCGCTACAAGTAGAAATTAAAAACGGATAAATTTTAGAGCGTCGCCATCGAGTTACAGATGGTTTGCACTCCTGCAACGGCACTGAGAATGGATTGGTCTGAGTAAACTTCGGCAGGTAAGCAACGCAGGATAATCATCAGCAAGCCAGCCCTAACGGAAGGTGTGCAACTGTGCAGAATCCGCCGCATTGCAGTATTAGTAACACTTGTGGCAACTTCAGCTATATACTTCAGGGCATTATCGGGTGATGATTCCGATTCAGTAATCAGCGTGGGGAAGTATTCATGGGCAAACCACCTTTCCTCATCGCTCAGGTCTGTCAAATTTTTATTACTATCGCTATAAAGACTATCTAATAGCAGTAGTAATATTTTTTTGAATCTGCGCCACCCTCCCCAACGCTCGGTAAATCGGCTAACCCAACTTTGGGAGATGTCCAGAATCTTAGCGATCGCTTTTTGGCCAATTTTCTGCTGCGACTGCCAAAGCTGAGTGAAAGCGTTGACTATGGCGTGTCCGGTCTGCTGATCGCGGCTACCAGCTTCGATGCAGAAATCACTGGCATCGACAACTTCTAATTTCACAAGAGGCAGTTCACGATCAAGGAAACTGAGGTCATAATCAGCACAGAAGTAGAAAGTTAGCTCCTCTTTGGAGCGACGATGAGCGCGTAATCGGCCAATCTCTTGGATAATTTCAGCCCTGAGCAATTCGGTGAGATACTTTTGGAAAGTGCTGTTTTTATCTTCCAGGTTGACTGGTTGCCCAGTCATCACCTGATATTCTGCTGCCATCACACCAATATTTTGGTAGGGAATGCCAAAGCTGGCTAGAGCGTCAGCATCACTAAATCGGTTAACACCACGACCATCGACAAAATGTCCATATTCCCGGCGGTCAGTGGCAGTATCAGCAATTTGTTTCCAATCAATAATGCCCAATTGGGAGTGTAGCTTTCTCAAAGTTTCCTTGAGGGCATTGACACGGGCTGTTAAGGATGGTGAGCGATTCTTAGGCAGTTTACCAAGGCCAGTGACGTTAATGACTGATAAATTGGCGTAGTCTGGGCGTTGTTGCTCAATGACTAATACAGGGTCAGAACTGCCCAGTTTTAATTTCAACTGATTGGCTGTGAGCGTGGCATCTAGAAAAATATTAAATTGGGCAGAGTTGACCAATTCTTGGTGCTTGGGATTTTTGCGGTAAATGCTCAGTACACCCCATGAGGCATGGAAAGCACCGTCACCTTTCCAAGCTTCCAGGAAATCAGGCAACCAATACAAGGGCAAGTCTAGAAATTCCCTGCCGGCATTACGGGCGCTGTCTTTAACAATTTGTTTGGCAGCGTAACGGGCAGCAGCACTTTTTTTGAGTTGGCGATCGCCGTTAACATCAATAGTGTCTAAGTCTTCCAAGAATGTTAAATTAGGTTCTAAAGCCTGCCGCACAGCTTCAATATCTAAATCAGATGGAAATTCAGGCAGCATTGCCCGAATGGTGGCATCAGCAAAGCCATAGCGGTCAGTCGGCTGAATATTTTGGGTGAATAGTGGGTGTAAAGCAGCAATAACTGGTTGTAGCGATGCCAGAAGCTTTGGTTCTAATAACACCAGTTGGCCCACAGTTTTTTCAAAATCAGAAAGTTTGACATCAAGGGAGCGCACGGATTTGATGAGTGTACCCGCTTCTTCCCATAACCGCCCCACGCTGAAAAATTGACCAGCAGCGTTAGTTAAGGTAACTGGGGTAGAATCTGGGTGCGCTCTGAGTTCGGAATAATTTTGAATTGTTGTGCGTTTTTGAAAACGGAAGCCATAACCTTCACCATTGGCGAAACGGCATTGATTTTTGAGGGAACAACCATTACAAATGGGGCTGATGTTGCTCTCTTCAAAATCTAAGTTGGTAAAGTTCTTATGACGGAAGGCGTTAAATAAATAAGTTCTGTGACAATTGCCATTAGTGTCGGCAGTTTCACCTGGTTTAATCCAGAGTTGGAAGTCTTCACCTAGAGGAGTTTTGCGGGTGGGGTCAAGTTTAAAGCCGTTATTTCGTACTGGCAGGTCAACAAAGTTTTCTTCAATTGGCAGTGTGGACGGGTTTCTGTGGTTGGCATCCTGGTAAATTAGTTTATCAACGCCGAATAGCCCCGCGGTCAGTTGCCCAGCATTGTAAGACTTGCCGAGTCCGGGATGGGAATTATCTAAAATTTGCGTCCAGCCTTTGGATACAGCTTCTACCCATGCGGCAATGTGTTCTTCTGGCTGGCACTGGATTCTAATATCTTCTGTAACTTCGGTTTTAAATGGGATATTGCCGGGCTTGTAGATAATAACCTTGGGCGCAGGCGTGTTAATTTCGGGTGATGGTGATGGTGGTGCTTCAAAACCTTTAAATATCTCAGCAATTGGAGCGATCGTTTGCTTTAATAAATTTTTGAAGCTCGTCAAATCTTCTCTGATTCGTCCAAGCTCCCACTGCTCACGGTTAATTAGTCCTTTGTGTGGCTGATAGGCTTGGTACTGCCGTTGCGGAAAGCGAAAGCCGTACTGCTTGGCAATGTGAAACAGTGTACCGATCGTAATCCCAGATCGCCGAAAACTGCGAATCTTGGCGCGAATGTTCCAAGTATCGCCTTTGATACTGGGCGACCACTGCTCGGCTATGATTTCGGCATCGGCTGCCCCATAGTGATTTACCAAAGCCATCAAAACTTGACGGCATTCGTCATAATTGCCGCTGCCTGGGGTACGCGGTGGGACGAATGAGAGCGCGCTTTGGATTAACTGGTCAATGTCCCAGCCTTCAAGGACGGAAATTTCATTGAACTGTTTACGCCGTGATTCGATTTCCTGGATACGCTGCTGGTACTCCTGCCTCTCATGCAGCGTGATCGCTACAGCCTCACTTATCCATTCTGCTGGTAAAGTGGCTTCGGGGTTGACCAGGGGAAATTCTGCTTCTGTGCTGCCGTAGAATACACGCGAAGCATCCTTACAAGCAGGGTCATGGGGTAACTGCTGCATCAGGAAGCGTGTGCAAGCTTCTACAGTGTCAGCACCCTCAACATATTGCGGGAGAAGGAAAACCAACCGGAATTTATGCCACTCTGGTTGATGACTAGCAGTAGTGTAAATTAAAGCACAGTGTTTTTTGATGAAGGGATGGGCTAGGGCTTCATCGATGGTTAATTGATGATCGTAAACTTTGATAGAATTCCCATTCTCGTCCTTGATCGTCTTGCCTTCTGCATCACGGGCGACATCGGAATTATCAATGTCAAGTAGTAGCCAGTGAGAACCAATGACATTGACCTTACTCCGCCATTTACCACC
The DNA here is from genome assembly GCA_003326215.1 of Nostoc minutum NIES-26. Classification (GTDB taxonomy): domain Bacteria; phylum Cyanobacteriota; class Cyanobacteriia; order Cyanobacteriales; family Nostocaceae; genus Dendronalium; species Dendronalium minutum. The sequence continues at coordinate 18,380 of LXQD01000336.1, forward strand.
CAATAAGCCAGCACAGATAGCGTGACCTGCTTTAATGTGTTGCTGGACATCGGCTAGAGTGCCTTCTATATCTTGGAAGTTGGCAGCTAGCTTCTTAAAGTCCCAGTCTTTATTTTTTCCAGTCGCATTAAACGCGAACTTGATTTTATTACCTTCAATAGACTCAAGTTCTATTTCGGGGTTTGAAGCGGTCTGTTTAGCAGCTGCTGATTGCGCCGATACTGTGTTATTAAATTGTTGTAATTGTGACATGAGAGCTATTCCTCCTGAAGTGTGTTGGAGGAATTGGAGCTATCCCGCGACAGTAATCTTCTAATACAAACGTTCAGAAATGTAATTTGGTAAAATTCCTGAAACGCTGTTTACATCTAGGGAGCCAGTATGTACATTGGCTTTACACCCAATGATGTACGATAAAATTACTATTAGGGATATTAATTAGGCTTCGACACCCGATACCCCAATTCCGTGTGAAAACCCTGCTGTCTCGTCGAGACGTGGGGTTTTCGTTGTTTAGCTTATTCGTACTTGGCTAACCAAGCCTTGACAAACTCGGTCACTTCCTCCTGTTGAATAACAAATGCAGTACCTTTTCTCCTGAGAGCTAGAAGTCTCATGCTTCCAACTTCAGAATAAAGATGTGGATTGTGATCTTCAGCTGCCTTAGTAGGATGCCATAAGACCAAAACTTTTACTGTCGGCGTTTTTGTCACCTCTTTCGAGGACATTCCAAACATTGCTCTATTTTTAGTCAGCCATCTCTCATAATCCGATAGCTCAATTAGTGGACAGGGTTTCCAGGTGGTTAAACCACTCTTATTCTTCTTTTTGACCTGGAGAATTTCTCTGGTTTCGTTGTAGACAACCTCACTATCTCCCCGCGAACGAATGGAGATAAACAGGTGCGCCCTTTGGGGAAACCTGATAAACAAGTCAATAGGGTTTTTATCCTCTGGCTTAAGCACTGGAAAGATCTGTATTCCAAGGCTTTTAAACTCATCCAAAAGTACAGCTGTTAATTTTTCTAGCCGCGCAAGTTTTTGCACTCGTACCAACGGCTTGTAAGCCATTGCAAAAAGTAACCAGCCAGCCGGATGAACTAGTCCGCCTGTAGCAAGCGCAGAACCACTAGCCGTTAGAGCAACAGCAGACTCATAATCTTTAGCTTCCCTAATCATCTCTAACGCCGCTTCGTTGTGCGGCGGCAGTTCAAAATTGGGTTGTGGGTCTTTCACAGCTAACATGGCGACATCAAAAATTAATAGCTAAATCAGTAATCATCTGTGTGCTGGTTTGCTGTTATCTGGCTGTGACTTAGAAGTATTGCTTCTATCTGGTCAAGCCTGCTGGTTTGTGGTTGTCCGTGCTGTCTTGATAATTCAGTCATGCTGTACCCTTACCTTTTTTTGGTTTGGCAGATTCATTCTGTTCTTGATGTTCTCTAACAGCTTGACTTAGCAAGTAAGCTGCAAGATTAGCTAATGGTCGTTCTTCTCGGTCTGCCCACTCATTAAGATACTGATAAACGTCATCAGACACGGTAACTGTGATTCGCGGTCGTGCCATTAATTCAGAACTAATTGCTGTATACAGCATTCATCTTACTCTCCAAGCACATTAAAGATACCATCTGCACTAATAACACTATTAGCACTAAATTCTCTTGTAGCACTATTAGTGCTGTTAGTGCTATATTATCACTAACAGGTAAACCAAAAACAGCCACTCAACAAAGGCAACAGAAGCCAGAAAGTGATGTTTTGGCTAACCCATAGCTGGATAGCTCTATTTGTCTCTATTTGGCTAAAAAATCAACGATAAACCCGAAAAATCAAGACTTTACTAATCATCTGAACCATGACAACCACATACACCAATGCAAAAAATTGGCTAGTTCAAGCAGACTTGTTAGCCAATTCCGGGCTAACTGACCTCACAGGAGGTAAAGACTCAGGTGCGGGGTATGGCAAGGCAATCATCGGTGATTTTTCTATCATGATGCCTGCCGCATATTCACTAGTTCGCAACCGCAACATCAGCCACCACGAAACCATTTCTAAAGATGGCTGTTGGGTAAGGTATGTAGAAGGTTCACGCCTGGACTTAAAAGATGTTCAATTCTTCTGGGGCAGTGCAGCGATTGCCCAAAGTGACCACACCCTGTTACACGAAGATAAAGCCAAAAAAGCAGAACTGGCACTAGAAAGCATCCTTGCAGATTTGGCAGTTCTGAATATTCCCGATGGAGTCAAGCTAGAAATTAGTTTGAGTAATCACAACCCAGAACGCTGGGCAACTGAGATTAAACGCAGAGTAGAAGGTATTCACACCTTTGAGCATAAACATCCACTTACTCGTTCCATTGTCAGCAAGACAGTTGAAATTGTAGTCACAGGCATTTATCCAGAGGGGTTTGGCAGCATCGCTTACTGCTTATTTGGTGAAGCGTCCCTGGTACTAGACCCCTCAGAATTGGCTATCGCCCTTGATATCGGTTCATCAACTTGGTTGGTGACTATCTTTAATGGCAGCGGTGCAGTGATTGACCGCCATCTAATTGAAGGTGGAGCCGGTGAACTGCACAGCATGATTGCAGAAGCGCTCGACAAACGAAACGACCGAGTGAGCTTGCTGTCCAAGGATGTGAAGCACTCGCCCAGTCTCGTTAACCAGGGAATTATTGAAGGCACTTTTACTTATGGAGGTAACGCCCTTACAGGCAAGAAGTTCGAGGCAGAGTACAGCCAATGCCTAGATGAATGGTGGAGTACCAGAATTGAGAAATTCGCCAACTTTGTAACTGCTGGTAATTACCTGGACAGAGCCAAACACCTTGTCGCCTGGGGTGGTGGTGTTGACTTGCCAGTAGTGGATCAAAATCTTGCTTCTCTAGGTTTCGTGGTGTTGCAAAATCCCCAATTCATCAATGCCTTGGGGTTGAAATTATTAACTCAAATATCAATTGGAGCTTAGTTAATGAATTACGAATCTCGGCGTATAACCGTCAGCTATTTGGCAGTGCAGGAATTGTGTCAAATGTTTGGACTGCCCGAAGACGCACCGACACAAGCCCTTTCAGCAGGTGTAGAGAAACTGATATTTCAACACGGCAATGTGCAAGCATCGCCAAAACACCAAGAGCAAATGTCAAACCCAACGCAGCCAAATAAGTCTGCACTGGCGGCAATGGTAGGCAACTTTAAAGGAGCAGCATGAAATCTAAAACCTTATTACTCGCAATTAGCGGAACTATTGGGGCAGTTGCCATAGGTTACTTTGGCTCTCAGCTTCTCAACCCCACAACCATGATTCTGATTGGTATAGCCGCAGTAATTGCAGGGGCAGTAATGTTTTGTATCCAGCAGTTACAACAGCGTCAACAAGTACCACAGACAAAAGCTCAACCCAAACCAACACGAAACAGAAGTCGGCAGAAAAATGAGCCACGAACCGCTACCAGAGTTGATTAATCAAGCCCAACAACTGCTCACCCAAATTCGCCAACATCCACAGTTCAAAGCTCTGGATTTTCACCCCGATGTTAATGTCGCGGATGCACAGCAAGTTTTAACTGAATTGGACTGGGAACTGCAAGCACACAGCACCGTTGATTTGAATCGCTTTGAAGGTTTTTTTCAGTGATGGGAGAGCGAACGCACCGACTGCGAATCACTGCGAACGCCCCCATTGTATCTACGCATCAGACACACAAGGATTTTAACAAGATGACGAAACCACTAGGCTACTACTGCGCTGTTACCCCTGGAGATTGCAGCTTTCTGGATGAACTGCAAGAGCAATATGGGTCAACATTTGAAAGCTTGAATCGACTTGAAAAACTCTACATTTTAAGTGCAATAATATCCAACTTGACCGCTACACAGACGAGCTTAGAAGGAAGGAGCGTTGCAGAAAAGGCTCTTGCAACAGTTACGCCAGTCATTGAGCAAATTAACCAGCGCTTGCTAATTGGCGAACACCTTGGATTAGCAGATGCGATTGTTAATCAACTTAAATACCAGCATCAAGGAGAATAACGCAATGGATTTTGCAATACGTAATCCTGTACTTGGTCATGCAAGCCATATTGACGAAAAAGCGCAGTCTTGGGGAGGATTTGACGCTGATATTTTGGGGTATCTTTCAGACATTAATAAGCTAGAACAGTTTGCAGATTATGCGAATAACGCCCAAGAATTATCAGATAGGTTAGAACCATTTTTGGACAATGCCAAGGTGGTCTTTGAGGCGATGGAGAAGCTGACAAAAGGTCAGGTTACTTGGACGGAATTAAGAAAGCAATACGGCTCTCATGTTGCTAGTGCCATCGCCAAGATTCGTAAACTTAATTCCGAGTTTGATTCGGAGATGAGTAAGATAGATGCCCAGGACAGAGCCGACCTGCTGCGAATTGACCAAAAACGTCAACACGCACTAGCAGAAGTAGCCACCCAATTACACCACGATTTACAAGCCGAATTGTGGAGACATGAAAACAAAATTAGTGGGATAGAAAATAGACAAACTGTGCAAGCTGAACGTCAAGCAATCACAACAGGATTAAGAGAAAAACGTCAACAACTTTTAGCCCGTGCAAGGTATGGCTCAAGGGCATTAGAACCAAATCAAGCCCCACAAGAAGTTATACCTTTTCAATCCCAAAATCATGCACCAGCATCAAGTGTTTCTGCAACGGGAACAGTGAGAGGTTGGGGTGCAATGTTGGGGAATCTTTGGAACAAGTTGGGCGACAGATAACTAATTGATTTAAAGGGTAAGACTGATGCTAGTAAGGAAACGATATGAAGATTCCCATAGCGTCAGTCCTTTTTCATTTGAAGGGCTGGCACAAACACCACAACAACAACAGCAACCATCTCAACCGCAACCATTACCAGAAAACAACCGAGGTAGGACATTTAGACGTGCTGGTAATGCCTGTGAAATTGTCGCTGGCAGTTGCCTAAATTCGGCAGTAATTTTCACCTTTCATTTATTGCAAGTTCACCCCATTGGAATGTTCCTTGCTGTTGGCACTGCACACCTGTATTTTACTGCTACTGCAACGGGTGAAGGGTTCAACAATTTCATCACTAATTTAATGACTGGTTGCAGTGCTTCATGTGCGTTATTGTGTGCGCTTTCAGATCCAATTGGTGAATGGAACGAGGCGAGAACTTCTACTGGTACAGCGAATCATGAAATTCAACAGATGTACTTGCCCAAAACCGCTGATTATTCCAGTTGGGTGAATGGTGCATCTGTGGCGTTAGTTATAGCGATATTAATGATTTTTTTATTTGGTGGTAGGACTCGTAAATGAGAACTCTTATTCGGTTTATTTTTCGTTTATTACCTGACAAGTTTGTCGAAGAAGTTAACGCTGTCAGTTTAGACGAACTAGATGCTCGTGGGCTGATTATCTGGGCTCTTGATGTTGAGGAGTGGCGGGATGAACTATCTATCTGAAAAACATAAAACTTTATCCGAGTCACAACAATCCGGCTTAATGTTGTGGTTCGGTCGCCTGCCAATGGATAAGAAAGCCGTCGCAATTGGGTTGAGTCTGACTGTGGGTATTGGTACGGCGGCGATGGCGTGGCAAGGAACGAGCAGCGATCGCATTTACTTCTGCATTAAGACCCCAAAGAAAACATTGACTTGTCAGGATAAGAATAACCGACCTTTCCGCATGACCCCCTACTACTGGGAGCAGTGGAAGAATGATGGAATGCCCCGTCAAGTTGTGCGAGATCCAGCAATGGGGGTAAACGGGCTGGTGAAAGCGACTAACCCATATAAACCGTTTTGGGCGTTTGGTGGATTCCTGGGGTTTGCGCTTGCGGGGTGGATGCTGCGCCACTGCCAGGATGAAGAGAAGCAGAGAGCAGTTTTTGAAGACATCGCCCAAAAACGGGATGCAGCGAAAGCAGAAATGGCGGCACGTTCCGAGTTAATAGAGAGCTACCGAGATGTTGCGATCGCAGAAGTTCAACTACAAGCCGACTTGGATCTAATCGCCAATGACCGCACTGTTGACATACAAAAAGCCGAGATTTACGCCCACACGGAAATTGAAGTTACCCAAATGGAGGCAACTGACGCAATCTTTGAGGCGCAAACCGCAGGCATGACCGAAGAACAGAAAGCGGAGTACATTAAGCAGTTGCGAGAGATGAAAACGCCCTATCTACAAGGGAGTCAGACCTTAGCGGGGACGATTGACCCCAACGACAAGGTTACTGGATCTGAGCCAGGAGCGATTGCAAACAGTGACAAATATCGCTGGATCAAAAACACCATCGGCTACCCCACTTTGATATTTGGTGGCATGGGTGCAGGTAAATCCTGGACTACCAGAGAGATTATCTGGCATAAGCGTCAAGCCGGTTGGAATCAAATCTTTGTACTTGACCCACATGGTACTGAGGTTGAATGGCGGGGGGTAAACCTGATTACTGGTTACAGAGAGATAGCCGACTTCATGCAATGGTACATGGCGGAAATGCGCCGCCGTTACAAAGCCTATCGTGAAAGCGGAATGGTTGAGGAGCAATGGACGCAACACTTAAGAGATACAAACCAACATTTCTGTGTAGTCGCTGAGGAATTTACGACCTGGACGGATAACATAATTGAGCCAATGCCAGATGATTGTGAGGATGATAAATGGAAGCCCGACCCTGATTTTATTGGTAAATGGTTTCGCTGTGCCATGACTGAATCCCGCAAACAATTAATGATTCCTTTGTTCGTAGCTCACGACCGCACAATGGAGATTTTAGCCAAAGCCAAAGGGTTATCAAAACTTCGGGATGCGGCACTGTTGGAAGTTGAACTAATCGCAACGATTGACCCAATCACGACAGAAGCAAAAGCTAGTGGTCAGGGCAAGATTAAATTACCGGGGCATGGGCAATGGATTGATATTGAACTGCCCAAGTTAGACCAGAAGCGGATTGATTTTCGGTTTGATGAATCTGTGACAAGCGATGCTCAAAGCAATACCAGTCATGTAGACCCCAAACTTTCAACAGACCACCAAACAGCCGAGCGCATCTGGCAATTGGAATTTAATTTAGATAAGCCCCCAGCAGACTCTAGCCCTACCCCATCCCTAACACCTGTTGCCCAATCACTGCTGCAATTCCTCCAGCGCACCGGAAGAACATCGGCAGTCATACAGGAGATACAGCCCAACTTTAAGGTAAAGGGTCAACGGTTCAGTTCTCTTGAGTTGAAGCGACTGTTTAACGAGTTGGTAGAGGCGAGTCTGGCCGTCTGGCTGGATGTAAATACCATCGAAATCAGTTCAAATCATCCAGACGGACAGGACGGACAGAATTAGACAGAATCCTTATGGAACAGGGGACAGAGGCGAGAGAGGAGTAGACAGAACCGCTAAAGCAGACAGAAACTAAAATGACACTTTTAAATTTCCGCCTTCACTTAATTGGTAAGGTTGAAGAAGTCGAGCAATGTGATGAACAGCACTTGTATTTTGAATAGAAGCGTAAGCAGAAGTAGTATAAATTAGTGGATTAAATATAAATTTTTAGGTGTCAGGGTTAATTTTGCCTCAAAATGTTTAGAATATTGAAATATTTAAACAAATACTTAAGAGTGTCAGAGTCAATTTTGCTCTAAGGGTTGAAGATACTTAAGAGTGTCAGAGTCAATTTTGCTCTAAGGGTTGAAGATACTTAAGAGTGTCAGAGTCAATTTTGGGCTGATTTAAATTAACTAATATTTCTGGAGATTTAGTTTGTATAATTCTGAGCAAGAGCTTTTTATCCCTACCACTCATGAAGAAGTAATTAATTCTATAGGTAGCTTGGGTGCTAAGATGTGGGATTTTGTTACTCCTGTTGATATTTTTGAGGAACAAATTACTCTAGTTGTTAAAGATATAAGAAGATCAGGATATCTTTTGCCACTTCGTGGTCTTTCCGGTGTTGGAAAATCTACATTTATAAATTCTCTCTCTTGGAGAAAACATATTCCTATTAAGGAAGTTGTAACTATTGATACGACTGCTTTTGGTATTGGTAAAAGTATCAATGAAAAGTTAAATCAATTATTTGAAGCCATTTACAATATAGTTCAAAAAAAGAAAGATATTATTAACAGTTTTATTCCTTTAGAGGGTTCTAATATTATTCCTCGTTTATGTATAGCAATTGAATATTTAGAAAGTTTTGGACTAGCTCCTGATGTTGAAATGTTTTTTAGAGATTTAAATGGGTTACTACGTAATACTCCTATTTTAATTATTTGGCAAATTATAGAATTAAAAGATTTAGATATTATTAAAGCAGCAGGATTAAGTTTCTCTACAATCCTGTTTCATAAAACAGTTCCTCACATTGATTTTACAGGGCCAGATTTAGATTATTATATTAGCATAGCTAAAAGCACTATAACTGTTTTTAATAAAGGGAAATCATGTTACGAATTTCAATTAACTGATGAAGACTTTGAAATATTATTGAAATCCTATAAAGATGGAATTAATAAGAAGACTATTCGTAATTACCTTTTAGAAATACAGGAAAAATATCGAGAGAAAGTAAAATATGTTGAACAGGTTAGAGCTATTCAACCCCGTCCTACTGAAGTTTGGTTTATTGTTTGCTATCCAGAGGCAGAAGATGTGGTATCTCAATTCGTCAAGAGATCGCCGACCTCTATAGATGAAGCTTGGGACGCTGATTTTAGAGCTATTTCTGAGTATGCAACAGGTAACTCTAGAGAGGCGCGTTGGAATCCTAACAGGCTTTCTATGGCATTAGGAGGTTCTTTAAAAACAAAGATTCTTTATCTTCCAACTAACGTTTTAGTATGTAGTGTGCTTGCTTATGCTCAGGAAGTTGGGCTTAAAATTCCTGATACTTTTGATGTCCCTAAACATTGGTTTAAAAAAGCTAATGCTAGGGATAGACTTTCAACAACTCCTTTGGCTAAACAAATTCGCGGTGAAATGCCTTTACGAGGTAGAAGAAAAAGTGGAAAAGTTGAAAGTTCTCTAGAGCAAGCTAGACCAATTTTTTGTTGGATTAATGAGAGAATCACAAGTGATATAGGTGATCAACCATTTAATCGCGCTTTATCTTTATCTTTGATTGAACTTTTTAAAGATAATGCTAATCTTAGTTTCTCAGCAGAAGTTTCTCATCCTTGGTTATCAAATATTAGGCCTGATATATTATTAAGTGTTCATAATTCAAAATGTATTTGTTTAGAAATACATTACACTATTGCTACTGCACCTAATAAGGTAGGAGCTTATTGTTTAGCTAAATTAGATTCGTATATGGTACAAGTTGAACAATTGTATAAAACTGGTCAGTTACCAATTTCTGGTATTTTATAAAAAACCCTTTTCTCTCAAGCGGATGAGGGAACAATAAGCAAATAGTAGCCGCATTTGGTCAGATTATTGTGTTCCTTAAATAAATTAGTGAGGTGATTCCAATTTATAAGCTTCCAAAACGCACTAATGCACAAAAAATAGGCGAGAGTGCAGCAGATATTTTCAGTGCCACATTTACTGAATTTTGTAACGTAGTACCAATTCCACAGTCCAGAGATTTAGGCATTGATTTTTATTGTGAGTTAATGGAGGGTGAATATCCTACAGGCCTTCTCTTTAATGCTCAATGTAAAGGGAAAAACAAAATAGACATTAAGAATAATTTCTTTACTAAAGAAATTAAAGTAACTACAATCAATTACTGGCTTAAATGCCCTATGCCAACAATCTTGTTTATTTATGATCGGCAAGATAAACATTTTTACTGGTGCTTCCCACAAGAGTTTGTATCTTTATTAAGTAAAGATTGGCAATCTCAAGAAATGATTTCAATTCCAGTTGAAAAATCAAGTAAATTCAGTCGTGATATTACTGAAATTCCACCTAATATTAAAACATTAGTCGAAAATTTTGTTCCTAATAAATTTCGAGAAATTACAGTACATTTGAACCAGCAGAAAATCCTAGTACAAACCCAAAAAGTAAATTTATTCAAAGAAAGTAGCAAAACCTATAAGCATCTTGATGCTATACGAAATTGTCTTATTGCGTTATTAGTTGAACAAAATGAAATTAAGCAAGAAACGATAAAAATAATTGATGCAGAACTAAAAATGTATTGGAATTTAATTGGAAAAATTGATTATGATGTTCCAGAGCTAAGGCAATATATGCACACAGACTCTATTTTTGATGAAAAATTTAGTGCTGGCATTCCAAGAGATATTGAGTCGCGAATGACACAATGTTTGAAGTGTTTTGATGCAAATCCAAGTTCACAAAACTTAGATAAATTGCTTGATGTATACAGTTCTCTAGTGCAGTTAAATAAAGACTTTTACTGGGTAATTAATAATCTAGCTTATTAGTAAACTAAAATCCCTTAACCAAGTAAGTTACTCTTGCCTAAACCCAGACAACTAGCGGATGTTATCTTAATCGTTGTTGGTGGTAGCAATTGCTGGTGCATCCAGGGAGAGCTATCGCTTTTAATCGGCAGGAAGGAAGCTCACTCGGATGCTACTTTAGGTTCTTCCTTACGGACAAATGTATTTCTGTAGCCTTTTGTATTCCTCATCGTTCCAATCATAACCATGCCTCTTATACCAATCGACCAATTTGGGTTGCGAATATGTATCATCAAGAGGTTTTGGATTGAGTATTATTTTCTGGTAGCCCTTTTTTGTAGCTAATGCCTCCACCTCTACAAGTACTCTGGAGCCAATTCCTTGACTTCTCATGTTTGGAACAACATAAAGCTCATAGAGAACCAGTGGCTTAGGTACAGGCCATAAATCTAGAGCAAAAAAAGCAACTTCGATATCATTACAAATTGCAATGAAGCAGCTTGTGATGCGTGCATTGCACCGTTTAGCTCTTTCTCTAAGTACTTGAGAACGTATTTTATCTGCGGATTGAATTTCTTGAATTTCTATATTCACTAGCTTGTAAAAACCTCTTTGGGTTGATTTTATCAATTTGCATTTTGTATCGTGGAATCTCAACGTAAGTTAATTTATTACACGACTGCTATTTCTGGTTGACCAGGAGTGAAAATCTGGGAAATAAATCTGTATCTCAGATAGTTGAAGCACTTCAAAGCCGAGGGATTGAGTTACCAGAGTTACCAGCCCAGAACAAAGAAGACACGCCTTCATTAGCTCCCTGATATCTACATCACTTGACACTCTAGACATAGCTTTCGACGTGCCAATGATACCCCATTAGTACTTGCCACCGTTCGGTTGACTGACGCTTGGGTGAGCGGGACTACTAACTAATTTTCGCAGCTTGCTTTTGCTCGTTCTCCAATACCGGGAAGTACCGCCGAGCCTGAAGGGGTTTCTTCCACCCAGTCAACTCAAACAGGTACTCATCAGGGTCTAGGTTAAGCATCGTTGCCCATTGATTGATTTGACTGCCGTTGATGTTTATCCGCTCACACAGGTCAGTCTTGGTTAGCCCCTGTTTAGCATCATGATCAGAGTATGAGAATTTGATTTTGCCTCTGGGTATGTCCTCAACCCTCTCTCTGAGAGATGATAATCCAGCGTTTATTAACGCTTGCCGTAGCCCATCAATTTCTGTCCTAAGCGAGTTAATCTCATCATTGAATTCTCTTTGTTGCTCTGCTACGGCTGCCTCTAGACCATCGATTTCGGTGGCTTTCACCTTAAGCTGTTTTACCTCAAGTTCTAGGTTCTCTGGCATCACTTCAATCGGAATATTGCCCTCTAAATAATGCTCAAGTATAATTGTGAGAGCTTGAGACGCTTTTTTTATTTTGTGTGTTTTCATCCACTTCTCTAAACTAGCGTAGAGGCTGAAGTCAAGGTATGCCGTCACTTTAGCATGATTGTCTAACCAGTCTTTAGTAGCCATATACTGCTATATCTGTATTGGTAATTTAAAGTCAGTTACGTTAAATTTAAAACAAATTAAAGTAATATACTGCTGTGTTAATAGTAATTTACTTTTTACTTTGGCAGCTTACTGCATTAAGTTAAGAAAACTAAAGTAAGTTACTAAAATTCAAAAGTGTCTGACTAAAAACGCCTAAAGCATAATTGGTATCTCACCTAGATGGTATAAGGCAAGCCGCTAAGAGTTATTATCAATTAAGTAAATTACAGCAGCAGATAAATTAAGGTACAGTCAGGTAATTATTTAAATAAGTAGCTTGCTTTAATATACTTGTAGATTATTAGTAAACTAAAGCCCCTTACCGCAGTAAGTCACTCTCGCCTGAACCCAGAGAGCTAGCGCGTGTTATCTCAATCGGGGTTGCGGGTAGCACAACAAGCGCACTGCCTTAGCAGCGATCGCTTTTAAAAGGAGATGGTTGATATTATTAATGCAGCAATTTAGGACAGAAATCATGTCTAATGTCACGATTAACCTGCCAGAAGAAGTATTTAGCGCCCGTCGCCTTTCTCCAGAAGAGTTTGTGCGTGATATGCGCCTCGCTGCTGCTATCTACTGGTATCAAAAGCAGGAAATCTCAATGGAGAAAGCCGCCTCTGTTGCTGGGCTAAACCGCCGAGACTTTCTAGCTGTCCTAGCCCGTGAACAAGTGGATGTCTTCGCTGTTGATTTTGATGATTTACAGAGCGAGTTAAACCGTGGCTGAACTGCCCGCTATCAACACATCCCCACTAATTTTTTTGACCAAGGGCGGCTTTCTTGATTTGTTGCTCCTAATGGGATCATCAATTATTGTTCCATTGGCTGTAGCCACAGAAATTGAGGCGTATGGGGAAATAGACGTAACAGCAGTGGCGCTTAATAATACTGATTGGTTGGTTGTACAAGAAACACCACCTGTCCCGAACGTTATTCAAAGCTGGGATTTGGGTCTAGGTGAGTCAGCCGTACTAACCTGGGGCTATGTAAATCCAGGTACAGAAGTAATTCTGGATGATTTAGCAGCCCGTCGCTGTGCTGCCACTTTGGGAATTCCGGTACGGGGGACATTGGGCATTGTTATTACTGCCAAACAACGAGCCGTAATTCCTGCTGCACGTCCAGTTTTAGAACAATTGCGCCAGTGTGGGATGTATTTATCTGACCGCGTGATCAATCACGCATTGGCATTGGTAGGGGAATAGATGGGTTTGCTCCCAAGCCGTGAGCGGATCATACCTGCAAGTGGTCATCGCGCTGCAACCATAAGCAGGTTTTATCAGCCAACGCTGGGATGCGGGTTGTAGCGATTGCGATTGATAAGTTGGATTTGATGGGCAGCGATCGCTTTCGTGACGCTAACGGAGTTACAATACTTTGGGTCATCAATTACACGTTATATGAATAACGTGTAATCCCCTAGAAAGTAGAAAACATGAAGGTTAGCGGCAACGGACAAGGCAAAATATTAACCCAAGACGAACTGAGGCGATTATTCACCGAGGGATTTCTCACTCCCCGCGATCGCGCTCTGTTTGGAATTTGCCTTTTCACTGGTTGTCGCGTATCAGAAGCGTTGGCCCTTAAAAAGACTGATATCAAATCAGGAACCATCACTTTCCGAAAATGTACCACGAAAGGCAAGTACAAAACACGGATTGTAGACATTCCACCAGCACTATCCGCAATACTGGCTGATTACCAACCGAAAATCGGGGTAATGTTCCCAGGTATGCGCGGTGTAACTGAACGTCTGACCCGATTCATGGCAGACAAGATTTTGCGTGATGCCTGCAAGCGGATTGGAGTTGAGGGAGTCAGCACCCACTCGTTTAGGCGAACTGCTCTCACGCAGATGTCGAGCGCCGGGATACCTTTGAGAACTATTCAAGAAATCTCTGGTCACAGTGACCTGGGGACGTTGCAGCGTTATCTGGAGGTTACGCCAGAGCAGAAGCGAAAAGCTGTTTCTGTGATTGGGTTTTAGATAGTAGAACTTAAACAGGTCAAGAAAAATACACTAAATGCCCAAAAAGTTATGGCTATTAGTAGAAGTATCGATGTTGAGGAGTTGTTGCAACGTTACGCGGCAGGGGAAAGAGATTTCTCCTTCATTAACATTGAGGGGTCTGATGAATTGTATCGAGCCAATTTGAGCGGAATCAATTTAAGTAACTCGTCCCTTGGTGAGATTTTTATGGAGGGGAGTAATTTGAGTGGAGCTAACCTCAAAGGCACTCAGTTGGGACAAACCTGTTTGCGAAACACCAGCTTGCGAGGGGCTGATCTGACTGGTGCTGATCTCAGACACGCTAACCTTGATGGTGCTGATTTGACCGATGCCAAGTTAACTAACGCTTGTCTGCGAAACGTTGTCATGCGGGGTGCAAATTTGACTGATGCTGACTTGACTGGTGCTGAGATTGAGTTTATTCAGGAGATGGTTAAAGATTCTATTTTCTGTAGAACTATCATGCCAGATGGCAGTATCTACAATGGAACTATTTGAATCAATTATTGGTTTTAATGTTAGTTCGCTCCCTTTTCTTGCGTAACTCCGACAGGGCAAGAAAGGTATGCAGCATTGGCTACTGAAAGCACTACCATTGTTAACTTGTAACCACCAAAGTAAGAAATTAAATCCTAAAGTTTCTTAAAATTGCCAATTTAAATTGTAAACAAGCTATTTATTAAATCTCTACCGATAATTCTGGATTAAAGTAATTATTTGGTTCATCTGGATAACCACGAGGATTACAAATAACGCGAGTCAAACCGATTTGATAATCTAATTGATTGTGAATGTGGCCGTGAATCCATAATAATGCTCCAGATTCATCAACTAAAGTATCAAGATTTGAAGCATAAGCAGCACTTAAAATATCTGACTTATATTCAAAAGGTATAGATTTTACACTAGGGGCATGATGACTAATAATTACAGTTTTACCAGACAAGCTAGGTAATGTGTTTTTTAACCAATTAACTGACTTTTTACAAATTAGGGCTGTGTCAATAGTTCTTAACTTTGAGTATTGAGGACTTAATCTAATTTTCTTGTAATCATTCATGACTATACTTGCTTCTACACCTGCCATACGTGGCTCACCAAACAGTTTAAAGTCAGTCCATAAAGTACAACCTAAAAAATTTACACCTTCAATGGTAACTAAATCATTCTCTAGAACATGAACATTAGTTCCTAATGAATAGTCTTTTAGCTTCTCAACAAGCCTTGGATAAGCACTTCCATAGTATTCATGATTACCTAATACATATATAATTGGTTTATTGGGAATGTTTTGAATTGCCCATTTGATTCCTCTTTCTCTTAAATTAATATCTCCGGCTAAG
Source organism: Nostoc minutum NIES-26 (assembly GCA_003326215.1). Classification (GTDB taxonomy): domain Bacteria; phylum Cyanobacteriota; class Cyanobacteriia; order Cyanobacteriales; family Nostocaceae; genus Dendronalium; species Dendronalium minutum. The sequence goes on from LXQD01000336.1 coordinate 33,669, forward strand.
ACAACAATATCAGCATTTATATCAGGAATATTAAAGGGTTGAAATTCAAGATGCAAATCACTTAATATGTGAATTTTCATGCTAATTATATAATTAAAGCATTTTATCTGTAAGGTTTGGATATACCTATATTGTACTTAAATTGTGCTTATATTGTATCAAATTGGTACTAAATTAGTACCAATTTGGTTTTATGCTTTTAAACACGGCGATGAGGAATAGAGCAAAGACACAGTTACAGTTATATTATTCATCTGTGAACAAAGACTCTAAATCTCGATAACCACTGGCAACACGAGCAATACTAATTCCATCTTCTCGTGGGTAGTAAAATATAATATAATCATCCACAACAAATCCGCGCAGGTTTGGTACAAGCCTACTATAAGTTTTACCCATATTTGGGAAATTAGCTAATAATTTACACTTGGCACGAAAGTCATCAAAAAGCTGATTAGCGGCTTTTGGGTTACTCCGAGCAATATATTCAGAAATTTCATCTAAATCTTGAATTGCTGCCTCTGAAAGTGAATAATTATTCATTCAGAAGATTCCTCAGCAATTAAACGAATTTTTTCTTGGAATGAGGCAAATACAGCTTCGCCATCAGTTACTTGTCCTGCTGCAATTTGTTCAGTTCCTACAGCAATTTTTTGGCGTAATTCTTCAAGTCTCTGCTCTCTTTCTTGTAGCAGTTTAAAGGCTTCATTGATGACATCATCTGCACTGGCGAATCTACCACTTGCTAACTGTGCCTGAATAAATTGCTCTAGTTCTGGTTTAATTTGGATGTACATATCGACTAAGAATTTTGGTGAAAAGTTGTTGGACATTTTATAAAATTAAACTGTTATTACCTACAGCCGTCCTTCCCGTTGCAGTTTCTCCTGGGCAGCAGTCAACAGCCATGCCCTACGGCTGGTCTTAGTTAGTTTGCGTGCATCATCAATGAGGTTGCACAACTGCTCAGGTATCGCCATTTGAAACCGTACTTCTTTAGGAGTGTCGTCAATTTCGTTCTCTATTGGTGGTGGGCTACCAGCATTTATGACACGCTCAATGTCTACCTGCTTTGGCTGGTTTTCATTAGAGCGACTTGGCTTCTTAATAGTCATTTTGTACCTTTTTGATTCGGATTTGATACTATTTTAGTACCAAAACAATACTGATATAGTGTTTCTAACTCCTCTACTGCTTTGTGATCGCGTGGCTTGATTTCAGTTACAGCCAGTCCTTGAGTATGGGCATTAGGAAAAGATTTTCTATCTCCCAGCCTTGGTGCAATCAAATCAATCCCTGGAGTCTCCTGAATGATTTGCATTGCATCCTCGTTATCTCGCCCGGATGCGTCGGCACGATTGAGGAACGCCCAAGCTTTTAGGTCTGGGTTGACAGTTCGCACTTCATCTAAAAGTGCTGCCACCTTCTCTAATGTCCAAATATCTGGCCCTCGCGGTGGCATGGGTAACAGCACAAGATGAGCAACGGTTAACGCTGCCCTTTGAGTGGTTGTATCACGTCCACCTACGTCAATAATTACATCTTCATAACGGGGAGCTAGTTTCAAGACTTCATCTCTGGCGGCTCTACCGCGAAGCTGCACACAGGTAAGCTTTTGACTACCTTCAGGATAATGTTCGCTACGGGTTGAAGCCCAGAGGGTGGTTGTCTCTTGCTCGTCGCCATCTACGAGCAACACATCGTCACCATCTGCTACACGCCGAGCCGCTAGGTTGGCGGCTACTGTACTCTTGCCTGCCCCGCCTTTGATGCCGCCGATAACGACAATCATGGTACAAATTCAGTTGTTAATTGGTTCATATATTAGACTAATTTGGTACTTAATTAGTACCAAGCCAGTATTATAAGCGAATTAAGAAGATTCGCCATATTTTAGTTCAAGTTTTCAGTTAATGCCGCCTGAGTCACTCCATTTCAAGAATGACAGGTTACACAGACATTAACCTATGTGCCTACTATAAAGATGCCCTCTTTATTAACCCCAAGCTCTTAAACACTTCTGAGAGCGGTTTGAAAATCTGAGGTGGCAGCTTGCTCATGATTAAGTCGGGTATCGGCCGAGATACGTGCAAATTGGGACACGTTGTAAAGTTTTGTAAAGCTAATTGTCAAAAACCTTGATTTACCGTTGTTTCAGCCTCAACCATTACTTAACCATTCAAATGAAGACATTCCCTAAAAGGGCCATTTATGGGCAAGTGTAAGGGACAAAAAGAGGTGAAAGCTTCGGTTTACCGTGCAAAAGTTTAATTCCTCCTTTATCATTTTTGGGCAAGTTAGTAAATCAACAAGAGCTTCTCTGCAATAATTATTTACAACGTGTCCCAATTTGCAGGTATCTCGGCGG
>LXQD01000337.1 GCA_003326215.1 Nostoc minutum NIES-26
TAACGCTTTCCGCATGGCGGCTCAAACTCTTTGTCGTAGTAACTCGGCTTTAGGCGCTTATTACCGTCGTATGCAAGCCAAGATGGGCGCTCCCAAAGCTATTACTGCTGCTGCTCACAAGCTAGCACGTATTTTTTATCGCCTTTGGACTTCTGGCGATCAATTTATTGACCCTGGCGTTGATGCTTATGAGCAACGGTATCGAGAGCGTGTAGTTAACAACCTCAAGAAAAAAGCTTTGGCTTTTGGTTTGGAACTTACTCCCATTTCTGACTCAACGCAATGTGTTTCTTGAGAGTCTGAAGTTTCTGTTAAGTAGAAGGCAGAGGGAGCAGGAGTTAGGAGAGACGCGATTAATCGCGTCTGTACAGGAGTTAAAAATCAGTTGTTATTCTCTTTGTCTCCCTTGTCTTCCTTGTCCCCCTCATCTCTGTTGTCCCTCACTCAGCACTGTTTCGGTAAATAGTCCCCGTAAAACAAGTACACAACTGGCGTAAAATGAATCTTCATCCGGTACTTGCTCACCCGTTTACCCCATGCTTTGCGACTACCTAGTACAGATACTGACAGCCCGCGTATACGATGTTGCCCAGGAATCACCTCTAGAGTTTGCCCCAAATCTGTCTGCGCGATTGAATAACAAACTCTTGTTGAAACGGGAAGATATGCAGTCAGTATTTTCCTTCAAGCTGCGGGGGGCTTACAACAAGATGGCGAACTTGCCGCCGGATTTGCTAGCACAGGGTGTAATTGCGGCATCTGCTGGCAACCATGCCCAAGGGGTCGCCCTTGCTGCGAGTCGGCTGAAAACGCGAGCAATTATCGTTATGCCGGTGACTACGCCCCAGGTAAAAGTGGATGCAGTCAGGGCACGAGGTGGAGAGGTAGTATTGCATGGTAATACTTACGATGATGCTTATGCTTATGCTCGTCAATTAGGGGCAGACAAGGGACTAACTTTTATTCACCCTTTTGACGATCCGGATGTGATTGCCGGACAGGGAACCATCGGCATGGAAATTCTGCGGCAATATCAGCAACCTATCCATGCAATTTTTGTAGCCATTGGGGGTGGTGGATTGATTTCGGGAATTGCGGCCTATGTGAAACGGTTGCGTCCGGAAATCAAGATTATTGGTGTTGAACCAGTGGATGCTGATGCCATGTATCAATCGCTAAAAGCCGGACATCGGGTGCGATTGCCCCAAGTGGGCTTATTTGCCGATGGGGTAGCAGTGCGGGAAGTTGGTGAAGAAACCTTTCGTCTGTGCCAAAACTATGTAGATGACATCATTTTGGTCGATACGGATGCGACCTGTGCGGCAATTAAAGACGTGTTTGAAGATACGCGATCGATTTTAGAACCTGCGGGTGCATTGGCGATCGCAGCTGCCAAAGCTTACGCACAACGAGAGCAAATTCAAGGAAAAACATTGGTTGCCGTTGCCTGCGGTGCCAACATGAACTTTGACCGCCTGCGGTTTGTAGCAGAACGGGCAGAGTTAGGCGAACAACGCGAAGCCATCTTTGCAGTAGCAATTCCTGAAGAACGGGGAAGTCTTCGCAAGTTTTGTGAATGTATTGGTAAACGTAATCTGACGGAGTTTAACTATCGCATTGCCGATGAAAAAGAAGCCCATATTTTTATAGGCGTGCAAATTCAAAACCTTGCCGACAGAGCGAAGATGGTGGAAACCTTTGAAGGCTGTGGCTTCAAAACCATTGACTTAACAGATGACGAACTGACAAAATTACATCTGCGTCACATGGTGGGCGGACATTCTCCTTTAGCCCACAACGAATTACTTTACCGTTTCGAGTTTCCCGAACGCCCTGGCGCATTGATGAAATTTGTTGGTTCTATGAATCCCAACTGGAATATCAGCATGTTTCACTACCGCAACAACGGGTCAGACTATGGGCGAATTGTTGTAGGGATGCAGGTACCTCCCCACGAAATGAAGCAATGGCAAGCATTTCTCGATACTCTGGGCTATCGCTATTGGGATGAAAGCCAGAATCCGGCGTATAAGCTGTTTTTGGGTTAAGACGTTAATTACAGCAGAAGTCAGAAGTCAGGATTCAGAAGTCAAAAAGGCTTTATACATAGCTTTTAAACTTAGTACAACATCTCATTAATTTTGTGTACTTAGACACTGTACTTCATATAGTTGCAAACTGCTGTAGTTGATGTTTTGATTGCAACGGCTCTTGATTTGATTAATCTTAAATATCTAAAAAACTGGTTTACAAACTGCTGTTATTGTACTTAATGAACCCGCAATCCGCTGTATCCTGCTTGAAGTTGTTGAAAGTTAACAGTCAACATTCAACAATGACACTGGGATATTTTTTATTTGTTGGTACTCAAAGTACACCTGCTTAGCTCTCATTGAGTTTTGGCAAAAAATATTTTGCTTCAGATTCATATTAATAATTTTCAGTTAATGAATATATAACCCAATTTTAATTTTCGTTATCTAGATTGAGTGACGGAGTATTAATTTTTGTACTTAAACCTGTGACAAATCACAGGATATCTGCATTTAAAAACGCAGAGAATTTCCCAGATAAACTGAGTTTTATTGGGAAACATGTAGGATTTGTATCACCAAATTTTTCCGGTAAAATATAGAGGAAGTTTGATGTCTACATTGAGTCGGAGACAAGTTTTAATATTTTTTGCTGGCAGCGCTGGTGCTGCTGTATTGGGAGACAAAATTCTAAATAATGTTACCAGCATTGCTGATGCAAAAATCCCACAGTTAAGCTTTAGCCCAGTACGTTTACCCCATCCCGTATCAATTTATCAACAGCAGAAAAGCTTTTTACCCACAGGAATTGGACAGGGACAAATACTGAATGCATCTACGGATGTGAAATTAACTAGTTACAATGTAATTGATGATGTAGTAGTACCGCCAGAGTACGAACGTTATGTAATTGTCAGTTGGGGCGATCGCGTGTTTCCCAACAGCGATGACTATTTCGGTTATAACTGCGATTACACTGGTTTTGTTCCCATTGGTAGAACTGAAGATATAGGATATCTGTGGGTCAATCATGAATACGTTAGTTACCCTTTTTCTGATTTATTGATCGGCAGTTCGTCTGATTTGCAAGGATTCCCTACAGCTTTTGAATCAGTAATTGGGTGGGCTTTACCCTCCACCAGAAATCTGGAAGCTGAAGGGGAATTTTTATATAACCAAGGCGGCTCGATTATCCGCGTCTCTCGCCGTAACCCCGAAAAACGTTTTACAGTCGTCAGGGGTGATGCTCAAAATCGCCGTATTCATGGTCTTTCTGGTTTAGCAATTAATAGCCAACGGGATGATGAGTATAAAAATATTACTTCCTGGGGCGATCGCAGCCACCAGAAAGGCGACCAAAATTATTTAATCGGCACTGGGCCAGCTGCTACTCAAGTATTTAACCTTAGTGCCGATGGATTGGGTAATAAAATTATTGGTACAGCCTACAACTGTTCTGGTGGTACAACTCCTTGGGGAACTATCTTATCTGCTGAAGAAAACTTTCAAGGTAGTGTTCAAGAAGCAGTCAAGCCTGATGGTACTCAGACAAGTTACATCGACGGTAGTGCTGGCAAGATTTTCGGTCTCGTAGGAGAAAAATACGGCTGGATTGTAGAAATTGACCCTGTAAATCCGAATTTCCGCCCGCGCAAACACACTTGGTTGGGTCGTTTCCGCCATGAAAATGTCGCCTTACGTGTTGAAGCAGGGAAGCCATTAGTTGCTTACATGGGTGATGACAAACGCGGAGGACATACCTGGAAGTTTGTCAGTGCTAGCATTGTTTCCCAGCCAAGCAGTAAAAGTAACAGCAATTTATGGGAAAGTGGTACTTTGTATGTTGCCCGTTACAATCCACCCAATAATCAGAAGGGCGTTAAAAAGGGAACGGGTAAATGGATACCGTTACTCTTAGTTACTCCCACTAACCCGATTCCGCCTTCGATGATTTCTTCTGTAGAATTTGATGCCTTGGGAACAGCACAAAGAGAGGGTCTTTTACCCCTACCAAAGCGCAACGGCATTGCAGGACAAACTGGAGATGGTGGTATATTCAAATGCGATCGCACCAACGAAGCAACAGCGCTACCTGATTATCAAAATAAAAAGCTATCTGATTTTTACGCTACCCAAGGCGCTGTACTTAGCGATGCCTTCTTAGCAGCCAACTTGGCTGGGGGAACTCCCACAGCACGTCCAGAAGATATAGAAGTGCATCCAACCACCAAAGAGGTGTTCATTGCCTATACGGATGGTGCGCCAGGAAGCGATGGGTATCCAGACTCACGCATTTTCCAAGTTGCCAAGTTAAGTACTGATGTCAATGCTACACAGCAGTCAGGAGGACTCTATAAGATCGTTGAAGATAGTACCGACGGTACAGGTCTTACTTTCCATTGGGAAAGATTTGCCCAAGGTGGAGAAGCAGGATCTATTGATGGTGATGGTTTCGCCAACGTAGATAACTTGGTATTCGACAATAAGGGAAATGTTTGGGGTGTTACAGATATGTCCACCGATACTCACAACGGTTTTAACGTTGGTGCAACTGGTACTCCAAACACCATCGACCATTCAGCTGTTGGTAACGTTTCCAATCTCACCGGAGTTTTTGGTAATAATTGGCTGTTCTATATTCCCACCAGTGGTACTCACGCTGGAAAAGTAGTACCCTTTGCCCACGGCGCAGTACGCTGCGAGATGACAGGTCCGACTTTTGTCGGAGATACTTTGATTCTTTCAGTACAGCATCCTGGTGAAGATTGCCCCATTAACGATGGCACAATACTGAGTCGTAAAATTGAAATGCTGAATTTGAATGGCACACTATTTGAGCAGACTCGTACCGTACCTCGTGGTAGTAGTTGGCCAAGTAATATCTCAACTAAAGATGGCGGTAAAAATCAACCTCAAGGTCTGCCTCGTCCATCTGTAATTGCTATTAGCCCTAAGAAATCTAATGGCAGTTTTGTTTAAAATAATTTACGTCTCTACACCTTGAATAGTATAGTACCCTGGAATTTTGGGTTAAGCGAAATTCCAGGGTCTTTTGTATCCAAATAAAAACCCCACTGCTAAGGTGGGGAGCAATTCAATCAGGATTTCTCTTGTAAGTACGAATGTACTATAAAAGTCAAAAGATGGCAAGTAAGATGTGTTTTAGCCGATCTAAAGACTTTTAGTAAAAAGAATTGGTTTTATTTTGCCACTGCGGGTGCTTTTTTCTTGCGTTTCAACCACAGACCTAGAGTACCAGTAACTACTGTACCACCCAGAGTCATAGGTTCTGGTACTTGAGAGTAACTTACTGTACCTACCTGTGTCGCGGAGGTCAAATCAGCACTGACAATGCTATAAAATTTTGCTCCTCCTGTATTGAGATTTTCTGGATTACTACCGATGAAAAACCGATCTTCAACCAAATAGTTGATTCCTAAAAGGTTACCGTTTTGAAAACTGACGAAAGGAGCGCCGTAGCCATAATCAATATCATTTTTCTCTGTATACTTTATACCTAAGTAGTTAAACGCAATGGATAATCCATTGTTAATCCCTAAGGTTTCTTCACCTGTCCCAGTTAAGGTCGAGTCATCATAACTAAAAGAACCGTAATACTGACCAGGATAGTCGCCAGCGATCGCATTTACCATGAAATCGTAATTAACCACAGCAGCTTGTGTTGGTATAGCACCAGCAGCAACAGAGATGGCAACAGCAACAGTAGCCACGCCAAAATTTTTGGCTAATTTCATCAGAAAATACTCCAAATCTCAAAAATTAATAGTGCTGTAATTTCACTTAAATAAGCTTTTAACCAATGTCTACAGGTTAAGGAATATCAAATAAAAATTAATTTTTATATAATCTTTATATTAGCCAGCTATATATAAATTTTGTGTGAATTTACACCTGTTTTTAGAAGCCTATGCTAACTATCTGGACGAATTTGACTACAAGAAGCATGGGGTTTTCCTTGCGATGACATTTCGACAATTTCTCCCTTCAGCAGTTCAACTATGCGATCGCTCAAAATACCAGCATCAATCGTTCACTTAGCAACAATAACGGTCATGACGATTGATTCCGCCCAATGATTTTTTATATTCTTCAATCTTAAACACACTGCAACATCCTTCTACCACGTCAATTGGTACAATGGAGGGAACCTCACGCCATTTCGACACCACTTGCGCGGCTGTCGGGAAACTATGCGCGGTAGTTCCTCAAAGTAAGCTGCTCCGTCGCGACATTCTCGCATATAAGCTACGGAGATAATGGTGCTATTTACCACAGGACATTTCAGCAGATAGTAAACTCGTCCACTTTTGTTGATAAGCAAAAAGCATAGGCTAATGCGTGTCTAAATTGGGTAGTTTCGCACCAAGAATGTTAGTTGTTAGTTGTTAAAACTCTCCCCTGCTTCCCTGCTCTCCGATCTCCCCATCCCTCTGGTGGCGAATAACATCAATAGCGGTCATTAGCCAATCAATGTAAGTTTGTTCTCTTCGTATCACTAAATCTAGTACGAGCTTTTGCATCATTTGCTCGCGACTGGTAAAACGATCGCCAAGCATCGGTAACTCAACATTTTTACATTTAGCTAGCTTTTCATTGCGTGCAGTTAGCTGCTGTTCTAGCAATTGAACGATCGCTTCATTCGGTAACTGTGCGGCGAAAAATAACTGAACGATTAATGGCTCTCGAAGCGTCGGTAATGGCTGAGGACATTGCAACCACCGAATTAATTCAGCTTTTCCGGCTTCAGTCATATTATAAACTTTGCGGTTAGGGCGATCGTGCTGAATCTCAACGGTACAAGTAATCCAACCCTGGCCCACGAGTTTATCAAGTGTTCTGTAAATCTGAGCCTGATCCGCAGACCACAAAGGAGCAATGCATCGATCGAAGCAGCTTGTTTTCAGGTCGTAACCTGTCATTTTTTCTTGCTGAAGGAAACCTAAAATTGTATGTGCCAGAGACATAGACGGTTTTCCGAACGTAAAGTAGTAGAAACTATATCTGTTCAATCGTATATATTTTTATGTTAATATATGATTAATCATATATAGGAACTATCTAGCAAAGTAAAAACGTAAACTACAATTATTTACCTGCACTTCACACTTCAAATAAGTGCAACTTATAGTTCAGCCAACCAGTTGTTCGCTATGGTTAATTTGTAATTAATACTGAAGAATAAATTATTCAAGCCTTTAAAGATTATCGTAATGGGAGGAAGGGTTCCATTGACTTTTAACACACTTCAACAACGAATAGGTCAACATCAACATCTACGTGATTTGCGAAACAAATTGCTACGCCTTCACCAAGTGTTGCTTGAAACAGAACGCATCGCTTACGAACAGGTGCGTGGACGAGTATCGAGCGGAGAACTGCTGCAACTCGTAATCAACGATCGACAATTTGCTTGGCTACATCGCATTTCTGAGTTAGTTGTAAAAATTGATGTCATGCTTGCAGCGGATGAACCTGTAACGCTGGATGATGTCCAAAATTTGAGTGCTGATGCGCGGATGCTAATCACGCCGTCAGAAGTAGGCAATGCGTTTGCCAGAAAATACTATGCTGCTCTCCAAGGTGAACCTAACGTTGTGTTGGCACACGCTGAGGTGTCACAGCTTTTAGCATCCAAGTAAACAAGGCGAAATGAAGCAAATGCACCGCGAGGTATCTCACGGTGTATTTTCATTTTTAGATAAAAACCTGATATTTGCTAGGATTTGGATAGACTTTTAGCTACATTACCCAGTCCATCTCTATCTACACGTCTTTGATGACTTCTAATTTTGCCGATTCAGTGATTCCCAATACAGCGCTTTCCGTATCTGGATTGACTGACTATATCTGCTTGCTATTAGAGCAAGACCAGCATCTGCGGCAAGTTTGGGTGACTGGCGAAGTTTCTAGCGCTAACCACCATCGTAGTGGGTTATTTTTTACACTACAAGACCCCGATGGCACAGCAGGAATTAAGTGTGTGGCATGGAATAACCAATTGGCAAAACTCGCACAAATACCAATTCCTGGCGAGCAGTTGATCGTTTTGGGCAGCATTCGGGTTTATCCGCAAAGAGGAGAGTATCAATTGTCAGTTTGGCAGGCTTTGCCTGCTGGGGTTGGGTTACAGGCACTGCGTTATCAACAGTTGCGAAACCGCTTGCTAGCTGAAGGATTGTTTGATGCAGAACGAAAACGTCCTCTCCCACTTCACCCCCAAACGATCGCTGTTGTCACTTCACCAACTGCGGCGGCTTGGGGGGATATCCAAAAAACTCTCAAGCAAAGGTATCCTGGTTTACACATTTTATTTTCTCCTGCCACTGTACAGGGCGAACAAGCGCCAGAATCTATAGTTAAGGCAATTGAGCGGGTAGAAAGAGATGGTCGCGCCGAAGTGCTAATTTTATCGCGGGGTGGTGGCGCGGTCGAAGAATTGGCTTGCTTTGATGATGAACGGGTAGTGCGATCGATTGCTAATTGTTCCATTCCCGTCATTACTGGTATCGGGCATCAAAGAGATGAATCTTTGGTAGATTTAGCTGCTGATGCCTGCGGACATACACCGACTGCGGCGGCGGAAATGGTTGTACCAGAACTGTCAGAGTTGTATACTCAGCATCGGCAGCGAGTTGTTGCTTTACATGAGGCAATGCATGATGTTTGGGAAACTGCTGAGAATCAACTGCAAACACTGCGAAACCGTTTGCGGCGTTTGCGGTTGGATCGGCAAGTGCAGCAAGAGGCGCAAAAGTTAGCTTGGCAGCGTCAGCAATTGGTGCAAGTCACGATGGGGCGATCGCAGCAAGCAAGGCAGCATCTAGAATTGTTAAGACAAAAGTTGGCAAGTCTTGACCCCAAAGCTGTATTGCAGCGTGGTTATGCGGTGGTGAGACAAGAAAATGGCGCGATCGCTCGTTCTGCTAGTGAGTTAGCTGTAGGGCAAGAGTTATTGATTCAGCTGGGGCAGGGAGAGGTTAAAGTGAAAGTTATGGAAATTAAAGATTAACGAACCGCGTAGGCGCGCAGACGCTTTAGATGAAATTGTTCTCGAAGGGTAGAGTAGGACACGAAGGGTTTAATGGTTAGACGCAAGAATTCCTCTAGCTCTGATTCGATGGAAGGTTGGAATTATGAGGCAAAGGTTATTGAAATAGAGGAAATTATCGCTCGCATTGAGGCGGGTGAGTTGGAATTGGAAGAGGTTTTTGACCAATTTGGTAAGGCTGTTGAGTATTTGCGTCAGTGCGAAAGTTTTTTGCAGCAGCGACAGCAGCAGGTAGATTTGTTGATTGAAACTTTGAGTGATGAATAAATAAGATATCTACTCCAATTTTTTTTGAGTTAATACGCAATGCTTTTTGCAAGCCTCTCAGTGCGAGGTTACGTTTGCCAACAGTGATTTTTTAGCTCGTAATCGTGTGATTAGCAAATTACAGCGGATTATTCCATGAATTAGAAAAAGTACAAAATGGCACTACAGCAGCTACAGGTAAAGTAAGTGTTAGTTGCGTCAAGTTATGAAGTTTGCCTAATTTCTGTCTTTGGTCTTGGCTTATTAGAAAAATATATGCTATTATTGGAAATCGTGTGGTTAAGGACGTATAGCTCAGTTGGTTAGAGCGCTACGTTGACATCGTAGAGGTCACTGGTTCGAATCCAGTTACGTCCATTAGTTATTGTACACTGACACATTATTTGTCATCAGTGACAACATTTTCTTAATGATAATTTTTTGATGTCTTTGAAGTTTGCCAGCAAAATCTGGGAATTATTCAAGTTAGGGAAGCTTGGTTTTTTATCAATTTCTCTCGAAAGAACAGATAAAACGCTTTATGGTATTACTGGTGGTTGCAGACAGGCATCATTTATAGTTGGTGGACTTTAACAGCAAGTTAGCTTTGGAGAGGGTTTACGGATGCTGGTTATGTTCTTTTTCCGGCAGTTCTAGATGTTGATTGGTATAGTGCCATCGCTGATATTAAAACCATTCAATTATTATTTTATTAATTTAAGTTCATAATCAAATTTATGAGTCGAGCTAATAGTAACAAACATGAAAATTATGAAATTCTTAATCTAATTGGATATGGTTTGGCTAAATTTGATATGGATTTTGTTAGAGAATTTGGTTTTAAAATTAAGCAAGACTTTTTTCTTTATTTTGTAAAGATTGGCATTGCTAAAACTGTAGGAACATTAAAAAATAGACAAGATTTATTTGATCCTTTTTTTGATAATGCAAGAAAAGGATGGTGGCAAAAGGGAGATACATATATTCATAGAAAAATACTAATTGATTCCCTCTTTGGTTCAGAAGATTATAAATCTTATACAAATATAATCAAACTCTACTTAGACAAAAAAATCGATAGTGTAGACACTATAGATACAAAATCTATAAGCCCTATTTTAAAGAGCAAATTTAAGCAACTACAAGATACTGGCAAAGCAGCAGAACTCTTTTTTATAAAAAACTACCAAAGTATCCAAGAATTTCAAGATGGTTTTTTAGAAGATGCCCGAACATTTGGAGATGGCTACGATTTTCAAGTAGATGTTTTACAAAAAGCATTTTTAGCTGAAATAAAGGCATTAAATCTACTTATGGTAGTGTAAGATTAACAAAGAAAGAATTCTTGAAAGCACGGGAATATAGAAAGGATTATGCTCTTGTAGTAGTAAGTAGTCTGGAAGATATTCCAAAATTTAGCATTATTTTTGATCCTGTAAGCAATATGAATTTTACAAGAAACACTATAGTACAAACACAAATAACTTTTAATTCTGAATCTCTTACTTGGTAATATAAATATTAATAACTATAGAATTTACTGATATTTTAAATTTTTAGCAGAAACGGCAAGACGAATTACCTCTACAGAAGTCATAGAAATTAACTTTGTTACTAGCGAAGAAATTAGACCTAATGCGGTACGAAGACATACTCTTTACATGGGTGGTACAAAAATAGGTCGCGGTGTCACTATACAGAATTGGTATCAGACTTTCACAATAGACTTCTTGCAAAAGTTGTTATTGTCGCCCTTTTATCTGCGTCTCTGCGCGAGACAAAAAATATTTATGCAAGAGGTCTAATCTAAAATCTCAAAAGATAATAAACCCCCTGGCTGGCTAAACCAGGAGTTTTAAGTAAAATTGACTCGGATTATCTACAACCGTTGTAGCAGGTTTAAACCGTGCGTATCAGTACCACAGGTATTGAAAAGACCATACTCACCAGCCAACTTTTGCACTTGTTGTGATTCTAAAGCACTTGGCCTCCAGGGTGAGGGGTTGTTGTAAGCGTAGAAAGTTTCAACGCCATCAATCCCGTTTTTAGCCGCAGCAGGAATTAAGTCTAAATGCGATCGCCGATAACGAGCTGGATGAGCAAGTACTGCCAATCCCCCAGCATCATGAATAGCAGCAATCACATTGATTGCCTGATATTCTTGGCCTGTAGTTGGCTTTCTTTGCAAATAAGGTTTTATACTAGGGTGTTCGATCTCGAAAGCGTAAGCCAAAATGTGAACTTCATTATCCAAAAGGTTGGCATTAATTTCTGCCCCAGTCCACAGGTGGGGAATACTAGCATTACTGTTGTTCCGTTGCCAATCTTCTAACCAAACTCGTGCTGCTTGATACCCGTCAATACAGTGATGATCTGTGATAGCAAAGCCTTGAAGACCGATCGCGATCGCTTGTTCCATTAATACACTTGGCTGCAATCTTCCATCTGAGTGGACAGTGTGCATGTGAAAATTGAATAACTTGGGACAACTGTGTGCGTCAATTCTCTGGAATACTTGCTTTAGCAGTTCTGTAGAAGCAGATGTTTGAGCAAAATTTACAACCATAACCCCCTCTGGAAAAAGTACGTAATTCTCTCTACACACCAACACGCCATATCCATATATGGGAAATTTCCCGCACTCCAAACTAGTTTTGGAGGCTTTTATCTCAGCTTAATCAGCTAAATTTTTCAATATGTTAAGACTACGTTAGCAAATCTCAATGATTACGGTCATGAGTATTTTCGATTGCTTATATAAATTAAGTAAAAAATATTTCAAAAACTACTTAAATACTTAGAATCTTTATAGAGAAAATTTTTAGTAAACATCAGGTTTAGAGAAATAAACTCCAATAAAGAAATTACCCTATGCCATCGTTTATTGACTGTCAACTATTAATAGGAGCCAGTCTCGTGCGGGGGTTTCCCCCGTTGAGCGAACTGGCGTTCAACAATCTAACAACCTTTACAGATTGCTATACCCCTCGCGCAATTCCAAATGACTCTCCCTTTAACGTTACCCCAAGCGGTGCTACTATCACCTCGCGGGTAGGGGAAGCTTCAACCCTTCCGGCGATCGCAGCCGTGAGTTCATGTTCTCTTGCAAGTCTGACGATTCTTTCTCCATCCTGCTCCGACTCTGTATAGAAGGCAAATCCTGCTCCGTAATTGAACACAGAAAGCATCATTGCCGATCCGCCTTCAAGATGATGCTCGACAAAGGTAAATAGCTCAGGTACGGGCAGCATCGTCTCAATAACATACCGCAGGGGCTTCGCCGACCGCATCAACTTCTGCCACCCATGACCAGTAATATTCTCCATCGCGGTAGGGAGAATTCCCTCACGAAGTACCGCTTGCACAAGCGGCGTATAGAGATTTGAAGCGGCGTTCATCGCTTCCCACAACTCACATCCGCTCGGAAGTTTTGTTCTGTAGCCATCGGGGAGGGACTCGGCAAGCTTTCGCAACGGGGTAAAGCCGTTTTCATGGGGGCCTGAGCTTTCAACGAGAACAATCGTATTTCCAGCAGACAGACGCGAACCGTCAATAGGAGCAACACCAGGTGGCATAACTCCAAAAACCGAGCCTGCAATATCGAGCCGACCCGAAATCATCTTAGTTTTTAGTTGAGGAGTTTCCCCGGATAGATAGACGCACCCTACTCGTTTGCATCCCTCAACCACTCCATCCAGAAACCCATTAAGGAAGGCAGGGGTAAAGACAGTTTCAGGAGTACTCGACGGTAGATAGAGACCAAGAAGTACAGTCTGCATACCGGAGGATGCGGCATCGTTCGTCAAACAAGAGATAATCTTGATACCGATGTTCCACCAGAAGCGACGCAATTCTTCTTCACTGAGGTCATCAGGTCGGGTATCGTCTGCGGTACCAAGTCCTTCGGGGACAAGTGTCAAAGAAAGTTCTTGATTCCCCGCTGCGATGAATGGAGCGAGGTTAAAACTGAAAGCATTGGCGCTTCCTCCAAGACTTGACTCGGACACGATGCCGTAGGAGTTCGCAAAGCGCAGCGTACGTTTTGCAGCATCGATGAAGCGTCGCTTTGCAGCATCGAGAGTATCGTAATCGACTTGATCGAGAGCTTGAGCCATCAGGTTGGGTTTTTAAGTTAGGAGGCAGAGGGCAGGAGGCAGGAGGCAGTAAAACTCCTAACTCCTAACTACTCACTTTAAAATACTTCGTCTTCTATACCACGCCACCATTCACCTAGATTCATCAAGTCTTGGTGGATGTCTGCTAACTCATCAGCATAGGTATCTGCTGAAATTAGATGTCGGCGTTCTTGTAATTTCTTGAGGCGCAGTTGCACTAGTAGCCAAGGTTTAGTAATGCTATCTGTTGCCTCTAAGTACTGTGCCAGTTGTTTGCTATCCATGTATTGTATATTTTATTTTTATTTCACTACTTTTTAATATACATTTAGACAATCTTAGAAAGACGAAGCTAATCCTCTGACCTACCGTGCTAACAGAATGCTCAAAGGAGCAAAAACAGCCACGATACGAACCGTGACTGTTGATAATATTTGTAATTCAACTGATTTAGGCTTTATGTATTTGAAAAAAGCTAAGATTCAGGCGATGAACTTGACGCGGGGATACGGGGAAAAGAGGTCGCCCACGAGGGGCGAGGTTTTAACCCACAAATTACGAATCTCGCGTTTGCCCTTGGCGTTGCCGCAAGCTAGCAGTACTAGGCTTTGGCGTAATTTGCAGCAGCGAATTCCCAGTTTATCAACTGATCTAAGAAGTTTTTGATGAACGCTGGGCGAGCATTTCTGTAGTCGATATAGTAGGCATGTTCCCAAACGTCCAAAGTTAGGAGTGCCTTTTTACCGTGAGCTAGAGGGTTCTCTGCATTTGGTGTCTTGATCACCTTCAGCGTACCACCATCATCAATTAGCCAAGCCCATCCACTACCGAACTGAGTTGTAGCAGCGTTAGAGAACTCTTCCTTGAATTTGTCGAAGCTACCAAAGTCTTTATCAATCTTGGCTGCGAGTTCACCTGTGGGTGTACCACCACCAGCTGGCTTTAAGGAATTCCAGAAAAAGGTATGGTTCCAAACTTGAGCAGCGTTGTTAAAGATTCCTGCTTTCGAGGAATCTTTGAAGGAAATTTGGATTACATCTTCTAGAGACTTATCAGCTAGTTCTGTGCCTTCAGTAAGCTTGTTTAGATTGTCTACATAAGCTTTGTGGTGCTTACCATAGTGATACTCGAAAGTCTCGCCTTTCATGCCATATGGCTCTAAAGCATTAAAGTCGAAGGGTAAGGGGGGCTGTGAAAATGCCATTGTGTGAAATCCTCTCTTTACTGTTTTCCAGGTTAAAGCTGTTGCATAAGCTTAGGAAATTACAGCTTTTGTGCGTAGCAGTTTTATCCCCTTAAATGTTGGGTTATAAAACTTAACATCGTCATTTTACTACCAAAGTGAAGATTAACACAAAGTACTGTTGTAATAAGTTCAGATATCGAGAAATTAATTATTATAAATAAAAACTGCTAATAACTTATGACTAATGGCTGATGGCGAAAATCCAATTAGCAATTAGCAGTCTAATAAAGATAAGATAGCAGCGCAGTACTTTAGTTCCCAAAGCGCTGTACTGCCTGATTAATTGCCTTTCTTATTTTATAAAGAAGGAGTCAGGAGTCAGAATCCAGAATGGATTCTGTGCTACTGGTAGATGAATACTTGGTTTAAAACCAAGCCGAACTATAGCTCAAAATAAATTCAAATATTGTTCTTTATTCAAACTTTATCCCTTCATGGGTAGAGTATTGGCCAATTCTGAATTCATCAATTCCGACTCCTGGTTTATTTTTGCTCAGCTATTCAGTGCTTTGACATCTGCAATCGTTTGTTAATCTCGTCCCAATTGACAACATTCCACCACTGTTTTAGGTATTCGGGACGGCGGTTTTGGTATTTGAGATAATAGGCGTGTTCCCAGACATCATTACCCATGATTGGGAAACTACCAGATGTCATCGGATTATCTTGGTTGGGCGTACTAGTGATTGCAAATTTTTCGTCAGGAGTGCGAACTAGCCAAACCCAGCCACTACCAAATTGTTTGGCTCCAGCATCATTAAAATGCTGTTTGAAAGTTTCAAAGTCGCCGAAGTTGTTGTTAATTATATCTGCGATCGCACCTGTTGGCTCACCGTCAGCGTTGGGTGCCATAATTTGCCAAAACATTGTGTGGTTAAGATGTCCACCACCGTGGTTACGTACCGCTGTTCTAATATCTTCAGGCAAATTATTAAGATTAACAATCAATTCTTCAATGCTCTTGGAATTCAGTTCTGGATGTTTTTCCACTGCTGCATTTACATTAGTCACGTAAGCCTGATGGTGCAGATCGTGATGCAGCCGCATAGTTTCAGTATCAATGTACGGTTCTAGAGCATCGTAGTTGTAGGGTAATGGAGGAAGTTCAAATGCCATGGCGTTAAATCCTAGCATAAGTGCTTTCCACTTTCTAGCTAATTTAAGAACTTTAAAACCTATACCATTAGTAGTATTAATGAGATTTTTAGAAATAGTCCTAAAGCAATAAGAATTAATACTTAAGTAAAGTTAAATTTTTATTAAAAAACTGTAATTTAATTAAATATAGCTAATTGTAAAAACATCTATATATTACTTTTTTATATTATTTTTATAATGGTGAGTAGGCACCTACTCACCATTACATTTAGCTAAAAACTTATACCAATTCATAATTAAGAAAGTCAGACTCTATCTGGGTTTCCACATGCTTACATCTGTGACATTCTTTTTTTAAATTGGTATAACAGTAAATTGTATTGATTACCACTGAGATAAGCGTTGCTGATAATAGTCAATAATTTGTGTTGCAACTTCAGACACGCTCAAACCATCAGATTGAATTTCAATGGCATCCGCTGCTTTTTGCAAGGGAGAGACTTTGCGAGTGCTATCTTTGCGATCGCGTTCGGCAATGTCTTGTTCCAGCTGCTCTAAGCTGACTTCGGGTTGACCTTGTTTCTGAAAGTCTTGCTGTCGTCGGTGTGCGCGTTCACTCACAGAAGCGGTTAAGAAGACTTTGATTTCGGCATCGGGGAACACATGGCTACCAATGTCTCGACCTTCAGCTACTAAACCACCTCTTTTACCCCAGGTTTGCTGTTGTTTAACCAGTGCTTGGCGTACAGCGCTTTGTGCAGCTATTGCTGATACTTGAGATGTTACCTCAATTGTACGAATTGCTTGGGTAACATCAGTATCATTAATCCAAACCCGCACAGGAGATTGTAAATCTTGGCTAGGAGTTAGCTCAATTTTACACTGATTAGCTAATTCAGCGATCGCACACTCATCGTCAATGGCAATACCCTGTTGTAACACTAGCCAAGTAACAGCACGGTACATAGCTCCAGTATCTAAATATACTAACCCTAGCTCTGCTGCCACTTGACGAGCTACCGTGGATTTTCCAGCTCCAGCTGGGCCATCGATGGCTATGATGGGTTGGCGATCGCGCAAGATGATATTATCAATCAACCTTGTAGAACCAAGACGAGCTGCGATCGCAAGCATTCCTTCCCCCTCAACTTGTTTTAAATACATCAACGTAGTCGGATCGATCAATTCAATATATTCCACTGAGACGCTACTGACCATTGCCACTTCTTGTTGTACCACCGCTATCAGCTTGCTACGATCTCGAACACCTGCCTTGAACGCAGCTTCAGCTTGTTGCAAACCACGATATAACACCGCAGCTTGCTCTTTTTCCTTTGCAGTCAAATATTGATTGCGAGAACTGAGAGCAAGACCGGACGGTTCGCGCAGCGTTGGACAAGCAACAATATCTACTGGCAAATTCAAATCAGCAACTAGCCGTCTAATAACAGCTAGTTGCTGACCATCCTTTTGACCGAAGTAAGCTCGGTCAGGCTGTACCAAGTTCAAAAGCTTGGTCACAATCGTAGCCACACCTTGAAAGTGGCCTAGCCGAGAGCGACCACACAAACCTGATATCATAGCAGATGGCGGGATAACTTGTGTAACCTGAGATTCTTTTATACTTTTCTCGGCAACTCCCATTTCCTCCGGAGTAGGTGCGAAAATTGCATCTACTCCTGCTTGTTCGCAAAGTTGTCGGTCTTGCTCTAAAGTCCGAGGGTAGCGTTCAAAATCCTCGTTGGGAGCAAATTGCAGCGGATTGACGAAAATACTGACAATTACCGTAGAATTTTCTTGTCGCGCTCTTTCAATCAGACTTAAATGACCTTGATGCAACCCTCCCATCGTTGGAATCAAGCCAACTGCCGTCTGATACCAGCTAGTCATTTCATCTAGTACTAGACCCTCTAGAACCGCGAGCTGGTTTTGGGAGCAACGTTTAGTTAAATAGCAGCGTAAAGCTGCGATTGTTGTCAGCAGGCGCACAAAATACCCCTAGTTCTTATTGAGCCTCTCCCCCGTTAGTTTATATCTGAAATAGCAGGGAAGAGTTGGTTGAACTAGGGGAATTGGAGAATTAAAAATTAAAAATTAAAAATTAAAAATTTAGAATTTTACATTTTTAATTTTTAATTGATTTGTCCCCAAATTATCGACCCAGAACTTCAATATGTACTGGTGCAACGCCGCTGCTCACCATTCCCAAAATCCGAGCTGCACCAGCAGACACATCAATAATTCGACCTCGGATGTATGGGCCTCGGTCATTAATTCGTAGCACGACAGAACGACCATTGCGGGTGTTGGTAACACGGACTTTTGTGCCAAGGGGTAAACTACGATGAGCAGCAGTCATTGCTTCTGGATTGAATCTCTCACCGCTGGCTGTTTGGCTACCAGAACCGTCATAGCCGTAAAAAGAAGCCATGCCTCTGAAAGTCATTACTACGTTCTTGGCAATATCTTGTGGTTTGGGTAGTGACGGTAAACGTGCTGGTAAGTTAGCAATCTGCTTTATG
Organism: Nostoc minutum NIES-26; assembly: GCA_003326215.1. GTDB lineage: Bacteria > Cyanobacteriota > Cyanobacteriia > Cyanobacteriales > Nostocaceae > Dendronalium > Dendronalium minutum. Next base: position 18,330 of record LXQD01000337.1, read on the forward strand.
GGCGATGCATTACCTATGAGTCTCCGCAAGCGATTGGTTGCTTGCAATGCATCTTGTGCCAGATTCTTGGTGGTATCTGCTAGTCGCGTATCTTCGTTGATTTCCACCAACTCTTGGTCGTTAATTTTGATTGTGTAGCGATCGCTGAACTGTTGTTGGTTAGAAGCGCTTTTTTTCTCAACTTGATTTGCAACGGTAGATTTGTCTCCCTTCCAACTTACAGTAATTTTCCCAGCATCTACATTTTCTCTGATCAACTGGTTGATTTTAGCTGCTATTAAACTAGCTCTTTGAACCGGGTCATTGTTAAGTGAGCTATTTTGGTTGCTTGCATCCGTCAGATTTCCAACACTCGCTACTTTTGCTGAGTTGTCAGCAATAAGGGCGTACTGTTGTACGCCCTTAGCATCTCCTATTACACCAACTTTTGTATCACTACTAGCAACTGGTTTAGAACTCAAAAAGGTTAGAACTGGAATATTTCGGATAAACAGAGTTGCCGCCTGACGACCTCCAATGTTGTGAGCATGGATGTTTGTAATCACAGCATCCGAGCTAGGTTTCCCTGCTGGGGATTGAAACTCTCCTACCTTGACAGCATCACTAACTGGTGCCTTCTGGGAAGCTTGAGCAGTTCCCTTGGTAGTTTGAGTACAACCGACTGAGGGTAGCCCCAAAACAGTCAGAGACAGGGCAGCAATAGTCCAAAAATGTCTTTGATTCATGCGTCCGATTTTAAAGCGACTGTAGAACAGCAGTTTCTTTGTTCGTAAGATTTTTCACCATTTTTATTTTTGATGACATAATCCTGGCAACTCGAACTCGTTCCGCTTTCACCTTTTGTTTATAACTGCAACAGACTAACACGAACTTTTGGACTTGGGGATCAGGGTTTTAGCGTAAATATTGATAAATTCATCAACATTAAACTTCAATTTTTAGGGCGAAACCTTTCTCAAATGCGGATTTCGACTGTGTAACATTTTTTTCGATTAGCAAAATCTTTCTTATCAAAACTTAACAAAAGCGATAATTTTATTTAGCCGCAATACTCTGGATAAAAGATGTATGTTAAATAACATATAAATTTTTTAAATAGTATTCATAATAATTAAATATAACTAGGAAAAAATCAATCGTTTTAAGCTAATTAATTATGGTTTATAAATTGTTAATATTTTGATTTAAATAAGTTAAACCAGGACTTACAGATAACATTATTTTCAATTAATCTAGCGATCGCGATCTCTTTTGAAGCTTTTATATAATTTACTTATTCATTGTATATACTTATTTTTTGCAAAACTATTAGTATTTTTTAATTCCAAAAAATCCAGTAATAACAAGCAAAAAACTAAGTATTGCCGTAGCTAGTATTTTTTACAATTGAAAGGAAAACAATGATGAGACAATTAAAAAAGACTCTGGGGCATGTGTAGGTAAGATTACTAATGTAACAAAAGTAACAAACTATTTCGCCTGTCCGAAGTAATTGATAAAGCATGATTTTTTAGAGCAAGCTATTAACCTCATGGCACAAGCAAATCAAGGAGATTTAGAAATAGTCCCATCGCAATTTTTAGGTTTTCTCAAGGACTTACATTCCAAGTACAAGTCAGTGCAAGAGGGTGCAGTAGCAAACTACATTCCGGAATTGGCAAAAGTAAACCCCGACTTGTTCAGCATTTGCGTTGTTACCGTAGATGGTCAGCTTTACGAAGTTGGAGATTACGAACAGCTATTTACGATCCAGTCTATGTCTAAAGTATTTGCTTACGGGCTGGCTTTAGAAGATCATGGACGAGACTATATCTTAACTAGAGTTGGTGTGGAACCGACAGGAGATGCATTCAATGCAATTATCCTTGATGAGCAGTCGAAGCGACCTTATAACCCAATGGTAAACGCGGGGGCGATCGCTACTACCAGTTTAATCAAAGGTTCGGGTGCCACAGAACGCCTTAATCGGATGTTGGATATGTTCCGACGATATATTGGTCATGATGTGTTTGTGGATATTTCTGTGTTTACCTCTGAACGCAGCACAGGACATCGCAACCGTGCCATGGCACATTTAATGTTCAACTTTGGCATGATTGACCAAAATATTGAAGAAGCTTTGGATCTCTACTTCCAACAGTGTGCTGTGATGGTGAATTGCCGCGACTTAGCAGTAATGGCAGCTACGCTGGCGAACAGAGGTACTAACCCCATCACAGGCGAACAGGCGGTAGATAGCCATTACATCAAAGATATTCTTAGTGTTATGTACACCTGCGGTATGTATAACTTTGCTGGTGAATGGGCTTACAAAGTTGGCATTCCTGCTAAAAGTGGTATTTGTGGTGGAATTTTCGCTGTTGTACCCCATCAGATGGGAATTGCCGTATTTTCGCCCCTGCTAGATGCGCGTGGTAACAGCGTGCGGGGAGTGAAAGTGTGTGAAGAACTTTCCCAACATCTGGCTTTACATCTATTTGAGTGTTCAGCAAACAATTCGTGTTTCTCTAATATTCAAAGGAGTTCCAAATAAAAAATAAAATAGCTAGTATCAATTCTTGGAAAAACCGCAAATTTCAATTTATTCTTGGCTAAAAGTAAGTAGGTCGGTGTTAAAAATTGTCGTTATGACAAGGCAGAAAGCAGAGGGCAGAAGGCAGAAGGGAAGAGGCTTTCAAGCAACTTTACTTTTCGTTACATAGTTTAGTTTATTTGCATCGTTCTACTTATCCTTTAATATTTTGCGGAGAATGTGCTGAATATGAAGGTGTTTTATCGGCTTAACTTTTGAATTCCTGCGGCTGTTTCAGTTCTTCCAACAGTTGCTTTCTTACGGAGGTGTTAATGATTGGCGGTCGCCCTGAACCCTTTTTTGTTGATACGAGACTGGTGATTCCTAACTCTTTATAAGCTTTTAACCATCTTTGTACTGTCGCTGCTTCTCTTCCCAACACAATAGCTAAATCCTGTATTGTTTTTACCTGCCCTATCTTCAGTAAATACAACGCTTGAATACGTTCAAAACCTAATACTGTTTTTTGTTTTCTCAGCAGCTCATGCAATTGGTCTGCTGACTTAAATATTTCTACTTTGGTGATTCCAGCCATTTTCGCTTGTTCATATTTATTCCTTAATTATGTCTATCATTTTTTTCGGGAAATGGTAATAGCAGGCGAGTGTTGATCGGGCCAATAAATCAAAAAAAGTCTCGCCGCTTTCTAGAATTTCATGACAACCTTATACCCTGATTCTAAGAATGATTATTATCTATATATATTTTATTTTTTTGAGTCTTTTAAATTTATTAATCTTAAAATAGAATAGTATTAGATAGGCTATTTTTTTTAACAACATGTCTATTCAATAATGGGTTAGCGAAATCAAATTCGTTTGCCCTTCTTAGAGAATTTATATATTAATGTCAACACATAACAAGTAAGAAAAGTGGGAAAAGTAGGAAAGGTAGGAAAGGTATTAATATTTTAATTTGCCATAAAATAATAAAAATTTAATGTTAATATTTAGTGGAACCTTAGACGTTGTTTAGAAAGTTGTAAAGTATATTAAAAACCCCTCTCTAAACCTCTCCCCCGCAAGGAGATAGGCTTTGAAACCCTCATTACCTCGTAGTGGGCAAGGGGATTAGGTTTACAATGTTTTGATGTTAATAACAATACTTTTTAAACAACCTCTAAGCAGAGTGTAGCGAAGTGGAATAAGGCATCTATTGAGAGTCTTATCTTCAAGACATTATGCGATCGCTTCACTTATTTATACTCAGAATGAACGGTAAATCCAAAACACAATTAGTGATTGGGAGTAATCAAAATGGAAAGAGATAACAGAAAACACAATAATCAAATCGAAATTCATGATTTGATTGATGAAGCTGTAAACAATGCGCTAGCACGTAGAAATCAAGCTCAAGATGCAAGTGAAGGTTTAACAAATTTATCTGATGAAGAAGTGGCAAATATTGTTGGGGGTAAAACTCAACCTGCGATCGCAGGTTTTAAACCTGTTTGTCCTCCTAAACCTGTTTATCCTCCAATAATCGTGGGACTGGTTGCAACAGATCCTAATGTATCAAAAGCTTAGATATTGATAGGACTAACGCAAAAATAATTGAAAAGCCTATTATTCCGTAGCGATAATTCATGAATTACCGCTACTTACGAAGTATTTTGCGTAAGTCCTGATTAAGTAAAAAATCATCTTCGCTGAAGCTTCAACTCATGGAAATTCCCGCTGATAAGACTACACTTTGTCCTAGTGCTAGACCAGAACTGGCAGACAGTATAGTCTTTGGTCTAGTTAGCGGAAAAGTGACCCAAGCGCGTGTAACTTATCTTAAGCAGCCACTACCTGTTACAGATGAACTGTTAGCAAAAGCTAGTCCAGTTACACCCACTGAAATTTTTCGCACTGCTGCTCCTTGTGCATCAAAAGGTTGTCAGCATTTTGATGGTAAAGATTGTCGTCTAGCTACGAGAGTTGCAGAAAAATTACCTGCTGTAGTAGAAGAACTTCCTCCCTGTTCTATACGAAGAGATTGCCGTTGGTGGCAGCAAGCAGGCAAAGCAGCTTGTCTGCGTTGTCCGCAAATTATCACCGATAATTACAACCCATCTCAACTAATGCATGAAGTTGCTCTACCTGAAGTAGTTAGTTAAGGAGAAAATTATGTCATTTGAAAATGTTAGAGCTTTTTATGAAAAACTCGTTAGCGATGAAGCTTTTCGCACTCAAATGCAACAAGTTAAAAGCAAGGATGAATGTACAAGACTAGTCAAAGCAGCTGGTTACGATTTCACTCAAGAAGAATTTGAAGAATATACAGCTCAATTATTAGAGTCAAATGCTGATGACAGTGAAATCAGAGATTTAAACGACCAAGAACTAGAAACTGTTTTTGGTGGGGCTTCTTCATTAATTGGTAGCAAGCCAATATACCAGCCAATGTATGGGGTTATTTATTATCCACCTGAGAAACCACATAAGAGATGGCCACCTATTCATCCTCAACCTGTGTATGGAATTCCGATTAATGAATAGGCAATTTAGAGCTATCACTTAAGATTTGCGGGACGGATAACAAAAAAAGCCGTCCCTCTTTAAATAAGCTCAATAGAGGATATTTGTGATGAGCGATCGCAGAATTAGCTATGCAGTTTGGGAAATTACCTTAAAATGCAATCTTGCCTGTCAGCACTGTGGTTCTCGTGCAGGCCATACAAGGACAAAAGAACTCTCTACAGCCGAAGCCCTCGATCTAGTCAAACAAATGGCAGACGTTGGCATTACCGAAGTTACTTTGATTGGTGGTGAAGCTTTTCTGCGTCCAGATTGGTTAGAAATTGCCCAAGCAATTAATCAAGCGGGAATGCTCTGTGGTATGACTACTGGCGGTTATGGCATCACTCTAGAAACAGCACGCCGGATGAAAGCAGCTGGAATTCAAGTAGTTTCTGTTTCTGTTGATGGACTAGAAACCACTCACGATCGCCTCCGGGGTAGACAAGGCTCATGGCAATGGGCATTTAAAACCATGAGTCATCTTAAAGAAGTAGGTATTGCTTTTGGTTGTAATACTCAAATCAATCGGCTTTCTGCACCAGAATTTCCTAGTATCTACGAACATATCCGCGATGCCGGAATCTTCGCTTGGCAGATTCAATTGACTGTACCAATGGGAAACGCCGCAGATAATAGCGAAATTCTACTGCAACCATACGAATTACTAGATATCTATCCGATGATTGCTCGTGTTGCCGAACGCGCACAGCAAGAAGGAATTAAGCTTCAGCCAGGGAATAATATTGGCTACTTCGGCCCTTACGAGCGATTTTTGCGTGGTGGGAGTGCTTGGTCGTTTTGGCAAGGATGCAATGCCGGACTCTCGACATTAGGAATTGAGGCTGATGGTGCAATTAAAGGTTGTCCTTCGCTGCCAACTTCAGCCTACACTGGTGGGAACATCCGTGACTACTCTTTGCGAACCATCATCGAAGAGACAGAAGAATTGCGCTTTAATCTGGGGGCTGGGACACCCAAAGGTACAGAACATTTGTGGGGTTTCTGCAAAACTTGTGAATTTGCAGAACTATGTCGAGGTGGTTGTAGTTGGACTGCACACGTATTTTTTGACAAACGAGGTAACAATCCTTATTGTCATCATCGCGCTCTCACACAAGCTAAGCGTGGTATTCGAGAACGAGTATTTCTCAAGCATCAAGCCGAGGGCAAACCTTTTGATAACGGTGAATTTGCTTTGATTGAAGAATCAATTGATGCTCTGTGGCCAGAAAATGATTCGCTACACTTTACTGCTGACAGCATTCAATGGTCAGAAAGTTGGCAGCAAAAGCAGGAATCATACCAATTCGTAATTAGTAATTAAGACAGTTAGATGGATAATAACTTTAGCTTTACCGAAAATAATCTAATGTCCGATCCTACAGATGGCAATCTAAAGTTATCGCCAGACGAATCTCAAAGCAAGGTAAATACTGCACCATTTCTCTTGCCTCGTTCAGCGTGGAGCAGTCAAGTAGCTTATTTAAGAGTACTTTTTAGAGCAAAGAAAGCTTTAGATCGCATAGAACAAGAAGCAAAATATGAATATAGCAATCCTAAATGTCCGAATAATTAGTAATTCTTAATTACTAATTACTAATTTATTGAGGGTACAAGACCCTTATTTTTTTAAATTTGTTCAATAATCAAGCCCTCACCTTTATGTGTGGGGTATTAATTACAAATTACGTTAGCGTAGCGGTAGCGAGTCAGACGCTCCTACATCGCTAACGTTTTGCTATCGAGCATCATTATCAATTACGAATTATTGTGAGTTGTAAATATTTTGTTTTAATCATTGACAGTCATTAATGGTCAGTACGTTGCGGTGAAACTAGTGCTGTACTGCTTTACAGAAGCTGGAGGGTAGGAATCTGTACTTCACTAAGTTTAAATTTGGTTTATTTAACATAGCATTTTTTTACTCAAAAAAATACTATCAACAGTTAGATTTACGAAACTAACGTTGAAATTTATTGTTAATTGAAGATATTTCGTATTCTCTGCTAGCCAAATCGCAACCTTAAAAAGCGTTTTGGATTGCTCTGCCATTTGATTGCTGGGCTTTAAAACTAGGAATTTTACAAAGCTGCTTTTGCTTGAAAAATTTTTGGCTGCACGTCCGATCTCAAAACTTTTTTTGCAAGAGGTCTTATGTACACAATATTAAATAGCTACGCATATCCCTAAGTTTTCAGGATTACCGCATTTTTTAATTGAGAAGTACGAATCATGGAAGACAAGAAAAAAAGGGTGCAAAAAACATCCCGACGCGGTTTTTTGGGACAAGCCCTGACTGCTGCCGGAACTGCTATGGCTGCTCCTTCATTACTCGATCGCGCAGCTATACCTAAGGAAACTACCCAAAGTAACAAAGGTGAGGTCAACGTGAAACTTACTGTTAACGGCGAGCAGCAAACTCTCGACCTTGAGCCACGTGTCACACTCTTAGATGCCCTGCGCGATCGCTTGGGACTAGTAGGCAGTAAAAAAGGGTGCGATCATGGGCAGTGCGGGGCTTGTACTGTTTTAATCGATGGTCAGCGAGTTTATTCCTGCTTAACTCTGGCAGTAATGCAAGAGGGCAAGCAAATTGTTACTGTTGAAGGGCTGGCAAAGGGCGATACTCTCCATCCGATGCAAGCAGCATTTATAGATAACGATGGCTTCCAGTGCGGCTATTGTACCCCAGGACAGATTTGTGCTTCTGTTGCCCTACTCGATGAAGTCAAACGAGGCTGTGCCAGCGTTGTCACACCGAATCTGGCTCGTCCTCCCCAGCTAGCCGAACTCTCCGAGGCAGAAATCAAAGAGCGGCTCAGTGGCAATCTGTGTCGATGCAGCGCTTATAACGGTATTGTCGCAGCAGTACAGCAGGTAGCCGGACAAAAACCACCCTCTCCAGCTGCAACTGTGATGGTCACTGAACCCCAAGAGGCATCCGTATGAAGAACTTTACTTACATCCGCGCTGCCTCGGTGAAAGATGCCGTTCAACGGGTAACAAATGACAAAAATTCCATGTTGATTGCGGGTGGTACAAATCTGGTTGACCGTCTCAAAGTTTTCCTGGATGAGCCATCGCAACTTATTGACATCTCTCGATTAGAGATGAAGCGCATCGAACGGACACCTGGGGGTGGTCTGAGTATTGGAGCGCTAGTAACTAACACAGCATTGGCAGACCATCCCGATGTTCGCCGCGATTATCCAATCATCTCGCGTGCAATTCTTGCCGGTGCGTCTCAGCAAATTCGTAATATGGCGACTGTCGGTGGCAACCTACTGCAACGCACTCGCTGTCCCTACTACTACGATACTGCTTTCCCTTGTAACAAACGCCAACCAGGAAGTGGCTGTCCGGCAGCAACTGGCATTAACCGCAGCCATGCTATCCTTGGGGTCAGCGACCAGTGTGTAGCAGTTCACCCCTCGGATATGTGTGTTTCTCTAGCGGCTCTAGATGCAATCGTTGTGGTGGAAGGCCCCAAGGGTAAGCGGCAGATACCATTCACAGACTTTCACCGACTACCAGGAAACACACCCCAGCGAGACACAAACTTAGAGCCAGGTGAGTTGATTACCTCTGTGATTTTACCGCCAGTGCCGTTTGCGAAATCGGGGGTTTATTTAAAGTTACGCGATCGCGCTTCCTATGCCTTTGCATTAATTTCTATAGCGGCTGCCGTTGAGTTGGCAGGCGAGCAAATTAAAGATGTGCGTTTGGCAATGGGTGGTGTAGCCCACAAACCTTGGCGACCAACGGAAGCAGAAAAGTTTTTAATTGGCAAGCCTGCCAATGCTGCAACGTTTCAACAGGCAGCAGAAATTGCCTTGCAAGGAGCCAAGCCATTAACTCACAACAGTTTCAAAGTTGAATTGGCCAAGCGGGCAATTCGCCGCGCACTAGCGGTTTCAGCCAAAGGAGGAGGGGTAGTATGAATAAAGTAGTTGGGACTGCTGTCAGCCGCAAAGATGGACGAGCAAAGGTTATGGGCACGGCAACCTACGCCGCAGAACATCAAATTCCGGGTCTTGTTCACGGTTATCTTGTCACCTCTAGCATTGCCAATGGGCAAATAAAAAGCATCGACATCAGTGCAGCCAAAAAGGCATCCGGGGTAATAGCTGTTTTTACGCATGAAAACGCGCCCAAGATGTTTATGCCAACCAACGATTTTATGACCTCGAAAATCTACGAGGCTCGTCTACCGTTGTCGGATGACAAAATTCACTATGCAGGGCAAATTATCGGCTTGGTAGTGGCAGACACCTTCGAGCGGGCGCGTGATGCAGCGCATTTGGTCAAGGTGGAATACGCAACCCAAAAGCCACTTGTAGAAGTTATAAAAGCCTCCTTTAAAGAGCCTCCACCCCAGTTTGGTGAAGAGCTAAAGTTTGAAAAGGGGAATTTTGCAACAGGGTTGGCGAGTGCAACAACAAAACTTACAGCCACCTATAAGACATCCACGGAAATGCACGCGCCGATGGAACCCCATGCCACCATAGCCCACTGGCAAGATGCCAACTCACTCACTATTTATGAACCGTCCCAGTGGGTATTGGGAAGCCAACGCACCTATGCAGACCTCTTCGGACTGCCATCTGAGCGGGTGCGGGTCGTCACACCCTTTTTAGGAGGAGCTTTCGGCTCAAAAGCTTTCCCCTGGCCCCATGGTATTCTTTGTGCTGCGGCTGCCCGCCAAGTTCAGCGTCCTCTGAAAGTCGTCCTCAGCCGCCGACAAATGACAGCCAACGCCGGACATCGCTCCGAAACCGAGCAAACCATTCGTTTAGGAGCAACCGCTGATGGTAGTTTAACTGCGATCGCTCACGAAGTAAAATCATACACCTCACCAGTGGATGTGTTCACAGAACCCTGTACGGGCATCACACCAGTAATGTACACTGCGCCGAATCTACAACTCAAGCAGGAACTGGCAGTGCTGAACATCGGTACACCAACATTCATGCGCGGGCCGGGAGAGAATCCCGGTCTGTGGGCGATGGAATCGGCCATGGATGAACTAGCCTGGATGCTGAAGATTGACCCAGTGGAACTGCGCCTCAAGAACGAAACTAAAGAACACCAGCGCCAGGGTAAGCCATTCTCAGCCAAGCATTTTGCTGACTGTTTGCGGGTTGGTGCAGAGCAATTTGATTGGAAAGACAGACCAAAACAGCCGCGTTCTTTGACCCGCGACGGTAAGCTCGTTGGTTGGGGAATGGCGGCATCAACCTTCCCAGGCTTGCGGACTAAAGCATCTGTGAAAGTAAGGTTGCTCCCAGACGGTACTGCCCATCTTCTCACTGCGGGGAATGACATGGGCACTGGCGCATATACCGTTGTGGCGGTGACAGCAGCAGAGGCATTGGGGCTACCTGTCGAACAGGTACGGGTCGAGTTGGGCGACTCTTTGCTACCGGATGGCGGCTTGGCGGGTGGTTCTCAGATGACAGCATCCCTCGTCCCGGCGGTGATGTCAGCTTGTCAGCAAGTCTTGAAAACTGCGAACGCGAAGACTGCACAGGAGGCTTTTGCAACTCTGCGTCAGTCCAAACGAGCAGCTTTTGAAGCCATAGCATCTTCCGCCCCTGGTGATGAAGCTAAGAAATGGGCATTCCAGTCTTGGGGCGCACATTTTTGCGAAGTCAGCGTCGATGAAGAAATCGGACGTTTGCGAGTGACGCGCTGGGTGTCAGTGATGGATATCGGGCGAGTCATCAACTCTAAGACAGCAGCAAGTCAAGTGCGTGGTGGCGTAATCATGGGTATCGGGCAAGCTTTAATGGAAGAGTGCCACCTCGATCCAAACATTGGTTATCCTGTGGTTTATGACCTTGCCACCTATCATTTTCCAGCCCACGCCGACACTCCTAGAATTGAGGTAGCCTTCGTTGGCGAACCCGACCTTAACTTCAATCCAGGAGGTGCAAGAGGTGTAGGTGAGATTGGTATCACAGGTGTTTCAGCTGCGATCGCCAATGCAGTTTACCATGCCACAGGTAAGCGCATCCGCGATCTACCCATTACACCTGACAAGTTGATCTAAAGGCAGGATGCGGAGGGGCAGAGGAGCAAGGAAAATATAACTAAATCTGATGCCCGCCCCAATCACCAATCTCATAAAATGAACGAGCTACAGGCTATTTTAGAAGCATTTTCAGAAAGTCAGCACAATGCTGAAACATTGTATCTTGCTACTGTTGTTAATGTTCGAGGCTCTACCTATCGCCAACCAGGTGCCCGAATGTTGATGACAGAAGCTGGTCGAACGGTAGGAACGATCAGCGGTGGTTGCTTAGAAAAAGATGTATTTGAGCATACTCGCATATCAATGCCAGATGGACAAACGATAGTTGTCACATACGACACTACTGCCGATGAAGATATTGTCTGGGGGTTTGGACTTGGCTGTAACGGTGTAGTGCAAGTCCTGATTGAACGTCTAGATGATAATCCACTTAACCCCGTGGCTTTAATTAAGCAATGTTTCTGCAACCAGCAACTCGGTATTATTGCAACTGTTTTTGGTGTAGAGGGTAAGGTTAACATTCAGGTTGGGGCACGTTTAATGCTAAATCCAGAAGGTCGTGTAACGACTGACATTAAAGAATCTTATTTGACTGATTTCCTTATTAAAGACGCTCAAATCGCCCTTCAAACTCAACATTCAAGTGTCAATAAATACCAACTGATATCAGGTAGCGTTGATGTCTTTATTGAAGTTATCCACCCGCTCACACGCCTGATAATTTTTGGTGCAGGTCATGACGCTGTACCGACAGCTCAGTTTGCCAAAGCTTTGGGCTGGCACGTCACCATTGTCGATTGTCGAGCTAGTGAGGCAACTAGAGAGCGTTTTTCAATAGCTGATGAGGTAATTCTCACCCGTAGAGAGATTGTACACAAACAAATAGCAGTGGATACACGCACTATTGCTGTAGTGATGACTCATAATTACCTCGATGATTTAGAAATCCTCAAAATGCTCATGCGATCTTCTGCACGCTACCTGGGTTTTTTGGGGCCGAAACATCGCACAGAAAGATTACTGCAAGATTTACGTGCAGAAGGAGTAGATTACACTACTGAACAGCTCCAAAGGTTGCATGGTCCCGTGGGAATTGACATTGGAGCAGATACATCTGAAGCAATAGCTTTATCCATCATCGCTGAGATACAAGCTGTGCTGTCAAACCGTCGTGGTGGGTTTTTAAAAGACCGTTCCTTACCAATTCACCAACGGAATGAAGTCAAGGAAACCCAATTAGTAATTAGTAATTCGTGAAGGAGTTTATGACTGCTTTAACTTTACAATTACCTCCTAATCTCAAATTGACGGATGAGGAATTTGAACAGATTGTTGCTGTTAATAAAGACTTGCGATTGGAATTAACTCAAGTAGAAACGGCTGAATCAAATGTTGCCATCATTATTCTGGCAGCAGGTGCATCAACTCGTATGGGTACACCTAAACAACTGTTGCCTTACCAGGGAGGTAGCTTACTTCACCATACAATTGAAAGTGCGATCGCTTCAGTATGCAAACCTGTAATAGTTGTTTTGGGAGCAAATGCCCAACATATACGTTCTGAAGTCACACAACCTTCTGTGCAGGTGGTCGAAAATCCACAATGGAATTTAGGAATGAGCGCTTCCATTCGTAGCGGAATTCTATCGCTTTCAACTTCTAAAAGCGTAGATGCAGTAGTTATTGCTGTTTGCGACCAACCATTTCTATCTTCTGAAATTATCAATCTCCTGGTTGAAGCATATCATTCATCAGGAAAAACGATCGTAGCCTCCCAATATGCAGAAACATTAGGCGTACCTGCTTTGTTCAGCCACATATTTTTCTCAGAACTAGCAGCCTTGGGAGAAACCGTTGGCGCAAAACATTTGATTAACAGACACCTCAACGAAGTATTTTGCGTGCCATTCCCATTAGGTGCAGTTGATATTGATACACCAAAAGACTACGAGCAACTGCAAGCAACTATATAAGCGGCTTTTGCCTAACGCTTTTGTCAAAGGAATTGATGCTGTAAGCTCTAGGCAATTCTGATGGAGACGTTTGGCACTACTTGCCAATTATTGCATCTTAGGGTTTATTAAGTCGGACATGAATATAAACGCTAAGTCCTGCATTGTTAATGCATCGGCTTACATTGTTAATGCATTGACCTGCATTATTAATGTATCGGCTTACATTGTTAATGCATCGACCTGCATTATTAATGTATCGGCTTACATTGTTAATGCATCGACCTGCATTATTAATGTATCGGCTTACATTGTTAATGCATCGACCTGCATTAACAATGTTTTTTGTCGCTACAACACCTCGTTAGCATCAAAGCCATTTCAAACCAACTCACTAATCGAGGTGTTGTTATTTTAAGATGCGATCGCTAATAAGCCATTATGCTTGAGCAAAGAAACTGTACTCGGTTCGCGTCCCCGGAAAGATTGGAATACCTCCATTGGATGCTTGCTACCACCGAGAGCCAGCACTGTATCCCGGTAGCGTTTACCTGTGGCTTTTATGGCTTCTTCATTTTCTAACCCAGCTTCTTCAAAAGCAGCAAAAGCATCAGCACTCAATACTTCAGCCCACTTGTAACTGTAGTATCCTGCGGCATAACCACCTGCAAAAATGTGTCCGAAAGCGCATAAAAAAGAATCTTCTGGTAAAGGTGGCAAAACAGTAGTAGTCTTGGCAAGCCTATGGCGCACATCTGCCGCAGTTTCATTGCTACCTGGGTGATAGCGATAGTGCAGTTCCAAGTCAACGCTGCTAAAGTGGATTTGCCGCAATGTCGCACTGCCACTCATATAGTTGCGTGCAGCCAAGAGTTTTTGGTAATAATGCTCTGGTAAAGGTTCACCAGTTTCGTAATGTTTTGCCATGCCAAACAAAGTGGGTCGCTCATAACACCAGTTTTCCATGAACTGACTGGGCAGTTCTACAGCATCCCACTCCACGTTGTTAATGCCTGCGGCTCCGGTGTAGTCCACCTTGGTTAACATGTGATGCAAGCCATGACCAAATTCATGGAACAAAGTCTCGACTTCATCGAAAGTCATTAAACTTGGTTTGCCATCGACTGGAGGAGTTTGGTTACACACCAAATATGCCACAGGTAAGCGAATAGCACTCACACCGTTTTCAGCGATTTTGCCTCGACTAATGCATGTATCCATCCAAGCACCACCGCGCTTTTCAGCGGGACGGCTGTAGGGATCTAAGTAGAAGTAAGCGATGGGAGAACCTGTTTCATCAGCAATTTGGAAATAACGGACATCTTCATGCCAAATTGGGGCTTGGCCATCAGCAGGTGTGACGGTGACACCAAACAGCCGTTTTACAAGTCCGAATAAACCATCTAAGACTTGGGGGAGGGGAAAGTAAGGACGTAATTCTTCCGCAGTGAAAGCAAATTTTTCTTCTCGTTGGCGTTCTGCCCAAAAGCTGATATCCCAGTGTTGTAAATCCTGTGCTTCTGCTGCTTCCTTGGAGGCGGCGAAAGCTTTGAGTGCATCTAAGTCTTTGACAGCAGCATCATAACTGGCGCTACGTAGTTCTTCTAAAAGTGCCTCAACTGCCTCAACATTGGGAGCCATTTTACTAGCTAGGCTCAACTCAGCAAAATTCTGAAAGCCGAGTAAATCTGAGAGTTCTTGCCGCAACTGTAAAATGCGTTCAATTAGCGGATTATTATCTAGATCGCCAGATGCAGCACGAGTAATATAAGCTTTATAAAGCTTTTCACGCAAATCGCGGCGGGTGCTGTGCTGCATGAAAGGGCCATAGCTAGGGAAGTCTAAGGTAATGCGCCAAGGGCCGTTTTCTGGTGTGGCGTTTTCTTCTCCAGCAGCACGAGCAGCTTGTGCGGCTAAACTGAGTAAACTATTGGGTAAGCCGTCGATTTCTTCTTTGGTTGTCAAGGTTAAGCTAAAGGCTTTTGTGGCATCCAGTGTGTGGTTAGAAAATTTGGTAGAAAGTTCTGCTAACTCCATCTGAATGGCGTTATAACGCTCTCGCGCTTCTCCTTGTAAGCCAACACCAGAAAGTTCTGCATCTCGAATGGCAGCTTCGACAATTCGCTGCTGGGCTGATTCTAAGCTTGTCCAGTTATCGCTGGCACGGAGTTGCTTAAAAGCATTGTAAATGGGTTGGCTTTGACCGAGCTTGTTGACGAACTGCACCACTTGTGGCTGGACGGTTTCAAAAGCTTCGCGCAGTTCAGGGCTATTCTTCACACCCATTAAATGGTTCACTATGCCCCAACTCCAGTTCAGCCGTTCCGTCAGCTTTTCTAGAGGCTCTACTAAACCGCTCCAAGTTGGCTGTAAATTAGCCTCCAAGGTGGTAAGCTGTTGGTCAAGTTCCTCCAATAACTGATTAAAAGCTGGTACTACTTGCTCTGGTTGAATCTCTGTGAAGGGAGGTAAGCCAGAACCTTTGAGCAAGGGATTATGAGAAATAGTAACTGCACTCATGGTTTCGTTTGAATTGCGGATGAATCTGGGTGAACGATGATTTTTATTTATGTATTCTTCTAATGTAGCGATCGCAGCGCTTTTTCGCTTTGCCAGAATGCCGAAATTACAGGAAAAACTAAAATTATTACGCAAATAATCAACAAGGCGAGGTAGTGCATCCCGCCCTGTTGGAAATAAAGTAAGCTAATTGAATACTGCTTGCTCAATTAATTTTTTACCGCTTCAGCTTCCCGATTTTGGTTTTTTCTATCGGGGATTAGCCGTTCCAATGCACGGGCAATTAACGGTAAAAATCCGATTACTAAGGCCACACCCGCTAGGTTAAATATCAACTGTGCATTAGCAATCTGCCGAGCAACATTATCCCCTGTTCCCACTAACTGAGTCACCCATTGGGCAATTGCTGCCAATTGACTGGCAAAGAAAATCCCGACAATGGCACAAACGATATTAAATAGTAAGTGAAAGACACCTGTCCGTACTGCTGGGCGATCGCGCCCAATGGTAGCTACCAGTGTATCAGCGCAAGTGCCAACTTCAGCGCCCAGCACTAGGGCGATACCTGCGGGTAATGAAACCAATCCTTGGCTAGCCAGAGTCACAACAATAGCAACGGTGGCGGAGGAAGATTGAATTAAGACTGTAAATAGTGCCCCAACTAAAGCACCTAAGACGGTGTTGTTCCCCAAACTCTCCATCCATTTAATAAAGGGTTGGTAGTCTTTGAAAGGTTCCATTGCGCCCTCAATGGTGTCAAGACCAAAGAAGAGTAAGCCTAGCCCCAACACAACTAAACCAATTTGCTTCCAGCGGTCTGTTTTACCTAAAAAAGTTAACAAAAAGCCAACGAACATTGCTATTGGGGCATACTCGTTAATTTTGAAAGCAACGATTTGAGCGCCAATGGTTGTACCGATGTTAGCACCTAAAACTACACCAAGAGATTCCACAAATGTCAGCAATCCAGCGCTAACCATGGCGATGACAATGATGATTGTGACACTTGAAGAATCTAATATTGTTGTTGCTACCGTACCTGTAGCCACTCCAGCATAGCGATTAGTGGTGAATTTACTAATCAGTTCTTTGGCACGAGCGCCTGCGATCGCTTCTAGTCCCTCAGCCATTCGCGTTACACCATACAAAAACAGCACGAGTCCCGCTAGCGCTCCCGTGACGATTTTGAAAATATCTAGCTTTCCTTCTTCTTTGCTTTTATTTTCATCAGTATTCTTACCTCTTCCTTCTCCTTGAAATGACGCAGGATTTTCAGTTTCGTTAGTGTTTCTCTGTTGTGTTTTTTGTGCAACAACTAAAGACCTGTCTCGCCAGAATGTGATTTGTTTTCTATTACAGAAGGAGCTATCACAATAGTTAAAATTAGAATACTCATAATTAGGAATCTGAGTATTTTGTTATTAAAATTCTTTGACAACATATTTTACTCAACACTACTAGTTTTTTATTTGAAACTTGTAAAACTCTGATTAATCAGCAGTTTTTATTCTTAAAAAAAATAAACTTAGTATCTTGGTTGATAAACAAAATAATTAGGTTTGAACACCTAATTTATAGCCATAGACTATAGGTTTCGTATCTTGTTTAAAATACAATCATATTTTGTTTAATGAGTAGATAGTATAAATTTTCCCTGCTGAATAGTTAACTTACTTGCACCTTTAGAAAGAGATTGATAGTGATATCTTTTAACTTAATTAATGTTTAAATTCAAGTTACTGGAGTTTAGACTAGTTCGCGGTGTGACGACGAAAAAATAAGGGGTGTGCTTGAACACAGGCCCCCTATTAGCAGAAGCTGAGAAAAGAACCACCAATTCTCATCTGCCAATATGAACCGTGCCAAATTAGAGGAGTTTCGTCAAGCAGCGTACAGTTATTTAGGAAGAGCGCATGATGCAACATTTGAATTAATGGATGCAGTATTGCTGACTCGGAACGCATACAGTTTGGCAGATTTATCGCTATCACCAGCATTTAGACGTAAGTGGCCAAGCATCTACGAAGCATTACAA
>LXQD01000338.1 GCA_003326215.1 Nostoc minutum NIES-26
ACCCGATCAAGAAACCGCATACTATATTAGTTCACTCACCATTCCAGCATCGGATTTTGCTCAAGGCATTCGTGGTCACTGGGGTGTGGAAAATCGTCTTCATTGGGTAAAACATGTTGTGTTTGATGAAGACTCTGCCCAAATGGTTGATGGCTATGCTGCTGCTAATTTCTCGATTATTCGTAGTTTTGTGATTAATCTCTTGCCTCACAATGGTTTTGATTCCCTAACAAGAGCAATACGACATTGCGCCCATGATATTAAATTACTTTTTTCCTTTTTAGAATGAAACAGCCCTGAGGGAGGATGGGGGGCTGAGGGGCAGGGGAAGATCAAACAATTAATAACTAACAACTGACCCTTCGGGTGACGCTCCTGCGTCGCTAACGCCAGTTATTCATGGGGGAAACCCCCAAGACCCTTCGGGTTCGCCAGTCACCTGCGGAGGGAAACCCTCCCGCAGTGCTGGACTCACCATACTGGCTCACAACTGACTCTCTATTTTCAACGCAGATTTGTAACTAATTGTGAACTTTTTAGATGGTACGGTTATTGCGATCGCTGATGACTATAAAACCGAACCTACTATAATTTATATCGATCTAGTGTTTTAGTTAGGAAGCTTGAGATTGAGCTTTTTAGAAATCGAAGAAGATTGATTTAGGAAAATGCACTGGTTCGCTACCAGTCAGGAAGCTTGAAATTGAGCCTCCTCAGACTAAATAGTGCATCTTAGAGGTGATATTATGGCATTAGTTCGTTGGGAACCATTCCGGGACATCGAACGCTTAGAACCATTCCGCCAAGATATTGAACGTTGGAACCCGTTTCGAGAAATTGATACCCTACACCAGCAAATAAATCGCTTGTTTGATAGGTTAATTCCAACTGATGGCGGTGAAAGGACTGGAGTTACCTTTATTCCTGCTGCTGAACTCGAAGAAACTGAAAATGAAATTCATTTGAGACTGGAAGTACCTGGTCTAGAACCAAAAGATATAAGTGTAGAAGTAACACCCGACTCGGTTACGATTATCGGTGAACGGAAGT
Organism: Nostoc minutum NIES-26; assembly: GCA_003326215.1. GTDB lineage: Bacteria > Cyanobacteriota > Cyanobacteriia > Cyanobacteriales > Nostocaceae > Dendronalium > Dendronalium minutum. Next base: position 1,051 of record LXQD01000338.1, read on the forward strand.
TTGAAACTCAGGTTGAAGAAAATGGTGTCACTCGGTCGGAGTTTCGCTATGGCAGATTCCAGCGGGTAATTCAGTTACCTTCTTTAGTTGAAAACGACAAAATACAGGCTGAATACAAAAACGGTATTCTCCACTTAACTTTGCCGAAAGCAGAATCAGAAAAACAAAGGACTGTAAAAGTTAACATTGGTTAATGAGGAACTGGGTGCTGGGGAAATCTTTCTCAATACCTAATACCCAATAATTTTTCCTCTTCTACCTACATTATTTGTCGAAAGTAAAAAGACACTTTCTCTAAGGGGAAAGTGTCTTTAATACTAGGAAAACAAGCCAAATCAAAAGAATATTACATCTACATTCAGCACTACTGAATATCTTTACTCTTCTGTAAATCCAATCATTTCATCGGTTGGTTCATCCAACATTTCTGGTACTAAAGCTGGGTTACTCCTATGTTCTTGTGGAGACTGTTGCCTAATGACATCATCTATATTCGGAGGGTGTTTGATTGTGTCAAGTACCTCTGGACTTAATTGTGATGCATCACCTTCTGGATTCATCTTTTCGGCTTGACTGGGAACTGTTTCGTGATTCATGAATCTTACTTTTAACTTCTAGGTCAAGTTTAAGAGATGCTGTTGTGAGACATACACTATCTTGGGGTTTAAATTCCCATAGCTAGACAGCGCTCAACAGTTACCACCAATGACTGAGTTAGACTATTAAGTTCATAACCACCTTCTATACCGAAAACGACTTTCGGTGTTAATTGTAAGCAGTAGTCAGTGAATACTTTATAATCTTGAGGCTGTAAGTTAATCCATCCCAAAGAATCAGCTTGATTCGCATCAGACCCAGCACTGACAATCAATAAATTGGGCTGAAAATTGCTTAAAAACGGTATAACTTTATCTTTAAATAATGGTTGATATTCAGTCAGTATGCTGCCTTAAAAAACTCGCAAATTCAACACATTGTTGTACTCACCCTGCTCATCCTCCTCTGCCTGTAAAAGGAAAGAAAGGTGACTGATGGATAGAAGTAAAAGCAATTTGTGGATTGTTTTCCACTGCGGCTTATGTGCTGTTACCGTAATGCACATCCCAATCAAGAATTGGAACACAATTAATTTCAGGTTGTGCCAACGCTGCGATCGCAGCGTTGGCACAAAGACAAAAACCCATACCAGTATCTCGCAGAGCGTGGTGTCCTGGAGACCGTGCGATCGCAGGCAACATCTTTTTTAATTAAGAACTTACTTTTAAGCAAGGCAGCCAAATCAAAAACCTTTCTTAAAGCGGATGACTTTTATCATAAAACTGTTCAAAATTTTGTATCTTTTGTTTCATCATAGCTAGGAAATTAGTAGTGCTACCAGATAAGCGTAACAGTGCCGCTCAAAGTCAACGCTGGGCATTTTCTCAACTTTTCGGATTGGCAAGGCGGAATCCTTTAATGATTTCGCGGTGGGTTCTACGCTGGGCAGTGGTGGGGACTATTTGTGGTCTATTTGCTGGGTTATATTGGAATGTTTTAGAACTGATAACTCACCAACTGCAACGATTTGAAGGTCTGAGTTTGCTGATAGTAATGCCACTAGCTGGTTTAATTATTGGGTTAGCGATCCATTTTCTGGGAAATCCTGGCGAAATCGCCGTAATTGTGGATAATATCCATTTTCGCGGTGGACGCTTGGATGCGCGCAAAAATCCTTCAATGATTATCGCTTCTTTGGTCAGCATAGCGGCAGGCGGCAGTGCTGGCCCAGAAGCACCATTGGTACAGGTTACAGGTTCTTTTGGTACTTGGGTTGCCGATCGCCTCAAACTTCAAGGAGAAGATCTGCGATCCATGAGTATAGCGGCCATGGCTGCTGGCTTCACTGCCTTATTTGGCGCACCTCTTGGCGGTGCGATGTTCGCCTTGGAGATTTTACATCATCAGCATATTGTGGAATATTACGAAGCTTTGATGCCAGCCATTGTTGCCAGTTGCGCCAGTTATCTGGTGTTTGCAGCAATTACACGTTTGGGAATTGCCCCCACTTGGCATTTTCCCCAGTACCGCCTAGAAAACATTGATGATTTTGCTCTTGCGATCCTGTTTGGCATCGTTGGGGCGATCGCAGGATGGATTTTCATCGGCATTTTTCGAGGCTGCGATCGCTTCTTCACTAGAATTCCCGGTCCCATTTATGTACGCACAACAATAGCAGGATTGGGACTTGGCAGTTTGGCAGCTTTATTGCCGCTAACTCGTTATTTTGGTCATGAAGAATTAGAATCTGTTGTCACTACTAGTTTCTCTGCTGTTTTCCTCTTAGTTTTGGCCCTTGGTAAAATGACTGCTATCAGCATTACGGTTACAGGTGGTTGGCGCGGTGGATTCATCATCCCGCTGTTTTTCACGGGTGCTTGCATAGGCCAAGCAATAGCAATATTAATTCCAGGACTTAATCCTGCCCTGGCCGCGATCTGTACCATGGCAGCTATCAACGCAGCGGTGACGCGCACACCTATCAGCACGACCATACTATTATCAAAACTGACTAATTTTAGTCCTTTTACACCAATTCTTTTTGCTAGTTTAATTGGATTTTTTCTATCCCCTAAAGTTCCTTTGATTGCATCCCAACTGAAGTCTCAACCAGAAATACAAAATTAAAAATTAAAAATTAAAAATCAACATCTTTTTGATAATTTAGATTAGGAATTGTAAATGCTAATAAAGCAGCTTTGATCGACTATTTTCCCACAAGATTTGCAGCGAGATACTTAAAGTAGTTTTCCCAGCATAACTAGACAGAATCGTGTTAGAATTGTAGCAAAATATGGCAATTATTCAAGAAAGATTTGGAATAATTTAGCGCATTGTCAACTGTAAGGGCTACAATCTACATTTTTTGGAGTTTTTTAGGTTATGACATTCTCACAGGAGAGGATTATCCCAACAGACTTGCGGAACGAAATGTCCCGGTCTTATCTGGAATACGCCATGAGTGTAATTGTGGGTCGGGCGCTGCCAGATGCCAGGGATGGTCTCAAACCTGTGCATCGTCGCATCCTCTACGCCATGCACGAGCTGGGTCTGACTCACGATCGCCCCTTTAAGAAATGCGCCCGTGTAGTGGGGGAAGTGCTAGGTAAATATCACCCCCACGGCGATACAGCAGTGTATGATGCCTTGGTGCGGATGGCGCAGGATTTTTCGATGCGATCGCCCTTAGTTAACGGGCATGGTAACTTTGGTTCGGTAGACAACGATCCTCCAGCGGCAATGCGATACACAGAATGCCGCTTGCAAGCGTTAACCAGTACCGCCCTACTGCAAGACATCGAATCAGAAACTGTAGATTTTGCTGATAACTTCGATGGTTCCCAGCAAGAACCGACAGTTATGCCGGCACGTATCCCCCAATTGCTGTTGAATGGGTCTTCTGGGATTGCCGTAGGGATGGCAACCAATATCCCTCCCCACAACTTGGGTGAATTGATTGATGGTTTGGTGGCACTAATTCACAATCCAGAAATCACCGACCTCCAGTTGATGCAGTATGTCCACGGGCCGGACTTTCCCACTGGGGCGCAGATTCTGGGAACGGCAGCGATTAAAGAAGCTTACACCACCGGGCGCGGTTCTATTACCATGCGCGGTGTGGCTAACATTGAAACTATCGAACAGCGAGGGCGACCGGAAAGAGAAGCAATTATCATCACCGAATTGCCCTACCAAACCAACAAAGCAGCGTTGATTGAAAAAATTGCTGAGTTGGTAAACGACAAACGCATTGAGGGAATCGCAGATATTCGGGATGAAAGCGATCGCGACGGGATGCGAATCGTCATCGAACTCAAGCGCGATGCCTATCCCCGCGTAGTGTTGAACAACCTCTACAAGCAAACCCCACTGCAAGCAAACTTTGGGGCGAATATGCTGGCGTTGGTGAATGGCGAACCCCAAATCCTTAGCCTCAAGCAGTTCTTAGAAGTTTTCCTCGATTTCCGCATCGAATCCATTACCAGACGTACCCGCTACGAACTGCGGAAAGCTGAAGAACGCGACCATATTTTGCAAGGGTTATTGATTGCTTTATCACATTTGGATGCAATTATTAACTTAATTCGCCATGCTCCCGATGCACCCACAGCTAAAGGTGAGTTGATCGCAAATTACGGGCTTTCGGAAGTGCAAGCCGATGCAATTTTACAGATGCAACTGCGGCGGTTGACTGCCCTAGAAGCAGACAAAATTCGCCAGGAACACGAGGACTTACAAACGCAGATAGCCGACTTGCAGGATATTTTGGCACGGCGCGAGCGCATACTGGAAATCATTGAAACCGAAATCTCGCAAATCAAAACTAGCTTTGCCACACCTCGGCGGACAGTCATTACCCACGCCGAAGGGGAAATAGATGAACGCGACTTGATTGCCAATGAAAAGGCGATCATTCTGCTAACAGAGCAAGGTTATATCAAACGGATGCCAGTCAACACCTTTGAAGCCCAAAGCCGCGCCACTAGAGGCAAAGCCGCCGCCAAAGTGAAAGACGATGATACCGTTGAGCATTTCTTGACTTGCTGCGACCACGACAGTGTTTTATTCTTTAGCGATCGCGGTGTCGTCTACTGCCTGAAAGCTTATCAAATTCCAGTGGGTTCCCGTACCAGTCGCGGCACACCCATCGTACAAATGCTGCCTATTCCTAGGGAAGAAAAAATCACCTCGATTGTACCAGTTGACGAGTTTAGCAGCAACGAATATCTGGTGATGCTCACTAAAGGCGGCAACATTAAGAAAACTGAATTGGCAGCATTTAGTAACATCAGGGCCAACGGTTTGATTGCGATTTCCTTAGAAGAAGGCGACCAACTCCGCTGGGTGCGACGCGCCAGAGTAGAAGACAGCATAATCATTGGTTCTCGTCAAGGTATGGCAATTCACTTTAGATGTACCCACGAACAACTGCGTCCTTTGGGGAGGGCAACTCGTGGAGTGAAATCAATGAAGCTCAAGAATAAAGATGAATTAGTGGGAATGGATATTCTTCCCGCAGCCATTCTCGACACTTTAGATACAGTTGAAGCCGAAATCGAAGATATCGAAACAGAAGATATCGAGAATATTGAGGAATCTACAGAAGTACCAGGCAACGGTAGTGTAGGCCCTTGGGTGTTGGTGATTACCATCGGTGGCTATGGCAAGCGCGTACCAGTTGCCCAGTTCCGACTGCAAAATCGTGCCGGTCAAGGTTTAATGGCTACCAAATTCAAAAACCGCAAAACCAAAGACAAATTGGCAACCCTACGCATTGTCAATTGCGACGATGAAATTATGATGGTCACGAATCGCGGTATTATCATTCGGCAGTCCGTAAATGCGATTTCTGTACAATCGCGATCGGCAACGGGGGTGAGAGTGCAACGTCTGGACGAAGATGACGCTATCACAGGCGTGGCAATAGTTCCTCCCGATGCAGCCGATGCAGAAGAAGCAGAGTAAAAAGCTGGGGGAGATGGGCAAGCAGGGGAGGCTGGGGGAGAGATTATCCTTACTCCCTTACTTGATTGCTTTAGGCAGTGGGATAGTTATGGGGTTAACCGTAGCCCCAGTGGGCGCATGGTTCTTGGCTTGGATAGCCCTAGCCCCCCTATGGATCTTGGTTATCACTCTCTCAAAACGCAAAAATCAATCCCCCCCTGCTCCTCTTGCTCTTCTCTGGGGTGTTGCTTATCACGGTATCGCCCTATCCTGGATTATGGGAATTCATCCCATGGATTGGTTAGGCGTTCCTTGGTGGCCGAGTTTAGCGATCGCTCTGTTCTGCTGGGGATTTGTTAGCCTGTATGGAGGGGTATTTGTCGCCGTGTGGGCAGCTGTGATGGTGCGTCTTGCCCAGCAAAAAGCAGGGATACGTATTCTCTTTGGCACAGCCATCTGGTGTGGTTTAGAAGCACTTTGGAGTGCAGGGCCTTTGTGGTGGAGTTCCCTCGCTTACACCCAAAGTCCACACAACCTGATTATTTTACACCTCGGTCAACTCTCAGGCACTAGTACCATCACAGCTGCGATCGTCGCTTTCAATGGCTTAATTGCTGAAGGCTGGATAAACTACAAGGAAAACAAGATTTCCTCTGCGCCTTGGTGGTTTGTTAATCGATATTTAGCGATTGCCACAGGACTATTAATTACATTACACCTTATAGGTTTAGTACTATACATACGTCCCATCGCTCAACCGCCAGCAGCAGCATTGAAAGTAGGGATTATTCAAGGTAATATTCCCAACAAAATTAAACTTGCTCCAGAAGGATTGCATCGTGCCATTACAGGCTACACCAATGGCTATTTAAATTTAGTAAATCAAGGTGTAGATGCAGTCCTTACCCCAGAAGGAGCCATGCCTTTTTTTCAGCGCGACTTGATAGGAACTCCCTTAGTCTCAGCAGTGCGGGAGAAAGGTGTAGTTGCTTGGATTGGTGCTTTTGGAGAACGGGGACGCAGCTATACAAATAGTTTATTTACTGTTATTGGTAACGGTGAAATTGTCAGTCGTTACGATAAAGCTAAGTTAGTACCTTTGGGGGAATATATTCCCTTTGAAGGAATTTTAGGTGGTATAGTTCAGCGCTTATCGCCTCTGGATGAACACCAAGTGCCAGGTTCACCAAATCAGATTTTTAATACGCCATTTGGTCAGGCGATTATTGGTATCTGTTACGAATCGGCTTTTCCCGAACAATTCCGTCGTCAAGCTGCGGCAGGCGGGCAATTTATCCTCAGTTCTTCTAATGATGCTCATTACAGTGCGGCTATGCCATTGCAGCACCACGCCCAGGATATCATGCGAGCAATTGAAACCGATAGATGGTCAGTGCGGGCGACTAACACTGGATATTCAGCTTTTGTCGATCCTCACGGCAGAACCTTGTGGATATCTGGATATAATACCTACGAAACTCATGCCACAACCATTTATCGACAGCAAACAAAGACTTTTTACGTGCGTTGGGGTGATTGGTTGACACCTTTACTGTTAGGGTCGAGTGCTTTAGGGTGGGGACTTGTAATTCGTAATTCGTAATTCGTAATTCGTGAGGGAGTTGCCGTCTTGGATGCTACTTCTTCACCCTATCTTTGCGTCGATCCTCAGGATAAGTATTTAAACGGACACAATATTAGGAACTTCCAAAAAATAAATTATCCAGTATTGTTTAAGGGACATCCAATAATTAAATTACTCAATTCCTGCATCCAATACCAGTATCCAATTTCTTCTCCCCCTGCCTCCCCTGCTCCCCCTACTCACCCAAGCGATTGATTATTTTTTTATTTGGAAGTCCTTAGTAGCGACTGTCTTGATTGTCAAGCGATCGCTAACAAAAAAGCAAGGGTAGAAGCATTGACGCAACTGAGGAACGCTGCGCTAGATTCGGCGGTACCTGGTATGGGCATCAAGACTTGTGGCGACTGTCGTCCCTCTGCCTTTCTTTTGTAAACTGTTGGAATTGATTGATAAAGTTAAGCTACGCAAAGTTAAAAACATTGACCTATGCCTGCGTTTTTATTAGAAGTTGGTACAGAAGAACTACCTGCAAGCTTTCTCAGTGATGCTTTAGTGCAGTGGCGATCGCGCATTTCCCAAAGTCTAGCAGCCAACAGCCTCACAGGCACATCTGTAGAAGTTTACGGTACTCCCCGGCGCTTGGCAATACTAATCGAAGGTCTACCATCGCAGCAACTAGACCGCGAAGAGGAAATTAAAGGCCCGCCCGCCCAAGCAGCTTTTAAAGATGGCAAACCAACACCAGCGGCAGCAGGCTTTGCCAAAAAGCAAGGAGTGGAAATCGAGGCCCTAGAAGTTCGCCCCACAGATAAAGGCGATTTTGTCTTTGTGCAAAAAAGAATTCCCGGTCGTCCTGTGGCGGAAATTTTCACAGAACTTGTGCCGCAATGGATTTCAGGATTAGAAGGTAAGCGTTTGATGCGCTGGGGTGACGGGGATGTGAGGTTTTCCCGACCCATCCGTTGGCTGGTAGCTTTGTTAGATGAGGCAGTACTGCCGATTGAATTAGTTAATGGTTCGGAAACAATTAAAAGCGATCGCATTTCTCACGGTCATCGCGTCTTGCATCCCGAACCAGTAATCATTAATTATGCCACCGATTATGTTACTACACTACGCTCTGCCTATGTAACAGTCGATCCTGAAGAACGGGCAAACATTATTAAACAGCAAGTGCAATTAGCAGCGCAAGAGTTAGGTGGTCATACAGTACTTTATCCCGATTTATTAGAAGAAGTTACCAATCTTGTAGAATATCCTTCAGCTGTGATTGGCAAATTTGAACCAGAGTTTTTGCAATTACCAACTGAGGTAATTACTGAAGTTATGGTTACTCACCAGCGTTATTTTCCTGTATTTAGAGAAGGTAGTTTACAGGAAAAACTATTGCCTAATTTCATCACTGTTTCTAATGGCGATCCCACAAAATCAGAAAATATTGCCGTTGGTAATGAAAGAGTGATCCGCGCCAGATTGGCAGATGGACAGTTTTTCTACAAAACTGATTTAGCCAAGCCTTTAGAAAGCTTTTTACCCCAGTTAGAAAAAGTTACATTCCAAGAAGAGTTAGGTTCAGTACGCGCCAAAGTAGATAGAGTCATCAAGATTGCCGATCGACTTGTATCTCAACTCAAATTGGAGGAAAATCAAAGCCAAAAAATCCAACGTGCTGCTTTATTAAGCAAAGCAGATTTGGTCAGCCAAATGGTCTATGAGTTTCCTGAATTACAAGGCATAATGGGGGAAAAATATGCTTTAGCTAGTGGCGAAGATGCCGAAGTTGCAAAGGCAATTTATCAACATTATTTACCAACAGGATCTGGCGATCGATTACCTGAAACACTCACAGGACAAATTGTCAGTTTAGCAGATAGATTAGATACTTTAGTGAGTATCTTTGGCTTAGGTTTAATTCCCTCTGGCTCCTCCGATCCCTTTGCCTTGCGTCGTGCTGCCAATGCCATAGTTAAGATTACTTGGTTTTATGATTTACCAATCAATTTAGATAATTTATTGGAGCAAATAGCAACAGACTTTGCAGCAGCTTACAACAAAGACCAGGCACAATTAACCACAGCACTGCAAGAATTTTTCCTGCAACGCATTCGTACACTGCTGCAAGAAGAAAAGCAGATTGACTACGATCTAGTGAACGCCGTTTTGGGAGAAAATGACCCAGAATATACAGAACGGGCGTTAAAAGATTTGTTGGATGTCCGCGATCGCGCCTTATATCTCCAACAAATCCGCGATAATGGCACTCTAGATAAAATCTATGAAACCGTCAATCGTTCCACAAGGCTAGCAGCGCAAGGTGATTTAGATACTAAACAGCTAGAACCAACAGTTGTAGTTGACAAAGAACTATTCCAAAAGCCTTCCGAGGCAGCTTTCTACAATGCCATAGTTGATTTAGTGCCGCAAACTCAAACAGCCCAAGAGTCACGAAATTATCAACTGTTAGTAACAGCGCTAGAAAAAATTGCTCCTACCGTGAGTAACTTTTTTGATGGGCCCGATAGCGTTTTAGTCATGGACTCTGACACCCAAATCAAGCGCAATCGCTTACATTTGCTCTCGTTATTGCGGAATCACGCTCGTGTATTGGCTGATTTTGGAGCGATCGTCAAAAATCTGTAGCGTAAAGCAACAAAAGATGGTGTAATTTTTGCCGAGAAACGCTAGTATAGGGAGTGCTTAACCAGGGTACTCTGCTACAGTCTATGTCCAAAGCCCATGTGATTGGATTGGGAAAGTCCGGTGTTGCTGCGGCGAGATTGTTGAAACGGGAAGGTTGGGAGGTGGAACTAAGCGACTCCGCTAGCGCGGACAGCCTCGCTTCACGCAACACCTCCGAAACCCTCCTCAAACAACAACAAGAACTTGCTGACGAACAAATAACTTTGAAACTGGGATACTCCCTAGAATTAAATGCAAATAATTTACCTGATTTAATTATTGTTAGTCCTGGTGTCCCTTGGGATATTCCTGTGTTAGTTAAAGCACGAGAATTAGGCATTGAAACCATTGGGGAAATGGAACTCGCTTGGCGACACTTACAAACTTTACCTTGGGTAGGAATCACTGGCACTAACGGCAAAACTACAACCACTGCTTTAATTGCCGCAATTTTTCAAGCAGCCGGGTTAAATGCCCCAGCCTGCGGGAATATTGGGTATGCAGCTTGTGAAGTTGCACTGTCTGAGATGGGCAGAGGGGCAGAGGTGCAGAGGGGCAGAGGGGCAGAGGAGAAATCTAATAACTCTGAACTCCTAACTCCTAACTCTTGTACAGACGCGATTAATCGCGTCTGTACTCAGCATTCTTCAATCGATTGGGTGATTGCGGAAATTAGTAGCTATCAAATTGAATCTTCTGTATCGCTTGCTCCTCGCATTGGTGTTTGGACGACTTTCACACCAGATCACCTAGCGCGCCACAAGAATTTAGAAAACTACTACGACATTAAAGCCAAGCTATTGCGGCGATCGCATCTACAAGTATTTAATGGCGACGATCCCTATTTGCACAAAGTAGGTTTAAGTCATTGGCCTGATGCCTATTGGACAAGTGTTAAAGGCAAAGATTTTTTAATTGGCGAAAAAGGCTTTTATATTGAAGATGGTTGGGTTGTAGAATTGCAGAACTCTACACCAGAAAGAATTGTAGAAGCCTCTGCTTTGCGAATGGTGGGCGAACATAACCTGCAAAATTTGCTGATGGCGGTAGCTACGGCGCGGTTAGCAGGAATTGAACGCGATGCTATTGATACTGCAATTCGGGAATTTCCTGGGGTTGCCCACCGTTTGGAACATATCTGCACTTGGGAAGGCATTGACTTTATTAACGACAGCAAAGCTACTAACTATGATGCTGCGGAAGTGGGGTTAGCCTCGGTGAAAAGTCCAGCAATTTTGATTGCCGGTGGAGAGGCAAAACCCGGTGATGATGCAGACTGGTTAGCACAAATTCAAGCTAAAGCGGCTGCGGTATTATTGATTGGCAGTGCTGCACCGATGTTTGCCCAACGCTTGCAAGAGGTGGGTTATTCTGATTATGAAATCGTGGAAACGATGGAAAAGGCAGTTAAGCGATCGGCGGAATTAGCCAAACAGTATCAAGCGCCTGTAGTGTTGTTATCTCCTGCTTGTGCAAGTTTCGATCAATATCCAAACTTTGAAGTCAGAGGCGACGATTTTCGTAAGTTGTGTCTTGCTTGGGTAGGTAGTTAAGTATCTGAAGAAGGGGAGCCAAACTCTTTTGTAAGGGTAAGGATTGTTTGATAATTCTTAATAGAATTAGCTCCCCCTACTTTCCCAGCCTCCGTAGCCGCTCCAGCTTGTCTATAAGTTGTAAAACTATATAATTGTTCTCTTTATCTTTGATTTTAATTAATAACACGTCCAGCTAAACACTTGTGATTGCTACTCTTCTCCTGACGGAGACGCTACGCGTAGCTTGCTTAAGAGCAGGGGTACGAGAACGCCTTCAGCGAACGCTTCACTTAGTTATGCTCGCAATGACGTTTTATAAGTAATTTACCGAACATATTATAACAACATATTTCGTAATATTTGATGAATTAGACTCAAATCATCTATTTATAGTCATATTATTCTCTTTCTTTGTCTAAAGCAAGAGTACTTTATTTTTGTTGATTATACTCTAATCGTCTGCAAATACTCTGACCTGAAAGACAGCAACTGGAATAAACTCAGTAATTTTTCAGAAGTCATTGATAGCTATTTTTTGTCAAGATTAAAGTCTTCCCTTCCCCCAAAAAGATATATATTCTTTTTGAATATATAAAGTTAAACTTGTTAAATTACAAAAAATCTTAAATTGACATAGGTCAGAGATTAATCATCTCTTATTTTTTTACTATATACAAACAACTCCAAGACAGTGATTTTTGACTGTCATCCATTTTTGCTAATTAGAATAACAGCAAGTTTAGAAAGTAATTTAATAATTAAAGTAAATAATGAAGAAGTTTAACTCCACCAAAACTAAAGCTTTCCCATTACAGCTTGTTCTCATTATTCCGTTTGTTTTACAAATCTTTGGAGCAGTGAGTTTAGTTGGTTATCTGTCATTTAAAAATGGGCAGAAAGCTGTGAACGACCTAGCAGACCAGTTAATGGCTCGAACCAGCACGATGGTGGATCAATACCTGCAATCCTATCTATCTATTCCTCACAAGGTGAATCAGATTAATGCTGATGCCATTGGAATGGGATTATTGAATGTGCGCGATCGCAAAACTATTGGCAAATATTTTTGGAAACAAATGCAGGCATATGATTTGTCTTATATCGGCATCGGACTCAGCACAGGTGAAGCTGCAGGAGCCGGACGTTATGATGGCAAAACTCTCACAATCGATGATTGCAGTGCGAAACCTCCAAAAAATTGCTACACGTATGCCACCGATCGCAAAGGCGATCGCACCCGTGTTACTACTATTTATGATTGGGACAACTTCAGTATGTCCTGGTATACAGGACCAATAAAAGCGGGTAGACCTATCTGGTCGCAAATTTATACCTTGAATTATCCCAATCATCCATACATCGCTGCTTCCGCCGGTCGCCCCATTTATGACGTGCAGAATAGATTGCTAGGGATAGTCGCCACAGATATCCATTTGTTGAAGTTGAGCGAGTTTTTACGACGTTTGGATGTCAGTCGCACTGGACAAGTTTTTATTTTAGAGCGTAATGGGATGTTGATTGCTAACTCTAACCCTCAGCAACCATTTACCCTAGTTAAGGAAAACATTCAGCGGTTGAAAGCTACAGATAGTCCCGATCCCCTAATTCAGGACATCACCCAACAGATTCAGCAACAATTCAATGGGTTCCAATCTATTAGCGAACCCACAAAGCTGCAACTGAAATGGCAAGGAGAACCAAATTTTGTGTACATCTCACCTTGGCGCGACCAATATGGATTGGATTGGCTAGTAGTGGTGAGTGTGCCCGAACACACTTTTATGACACAAATCAACGCCAACACTAGCACTACTATTTTGCTCTGTCTGGGAGCATTGACTGTGGCAATTCTGATGGGATATCTGACCTCCCATTTGATTACACAGCCGATTGTGCGATTGAATCGGGCAAGTCAAGCAATGGCAGCTGGCAACTTAAACCAAGTAGTAGATGTGAGCAATATCCAAGAACTCAACATACTAGCTCACTCTTTTAATTACATGGCAGGGCAATTGGGCGAATTCTTTAGCGCCCTAGAAAATAGTAAGGCGGAACTAACTAGAAGACCGAGTCGAAGAACGCACAGCCGAACTCAAAACCACATTAAGTGAGTTGCAGCGTACCCAAGCACAAGTAGTCCAGAGTGAAAAAATGTCTAGTCTCGGTCAATTGGTAGCTGGGGTAGCGCATGAAATCAACAACCCAGTGAACTTTATTCACGGCAACATTGCTCACCTGAACGAATACACTCAAGATTTGTTGCGGATGATCTATCTCTATCAGCAACGCCATTCTAGTTACGATCCAGAAATTCAAGCATTTGCAGAGGAAATCGATCTAGAATTCCTCATTGAGGATTTACAGAAAATGCTGTCTTCGATGAGAATGGGGACCGAACGGATTCGCAACATTGTGTTATCACTACGAAACTTTTCCCGCATAGATGAAGCTGAATTTAAAGCAGTTGATATTCATGAGGGAATTGAAAGTACACTCTTGATTCTGCAACATCGGCTCAAAGCAAAATCAGATCGTCCAGCAATTGAAATAATTAGAGATTATGGCAATTTGCCTCAAACAGAATGCTATGCCGGACAACTCAATCAAGTCTTCATGAATATTCTAGTAAATGCAATGGATGCCTTAGATGAGGTAAATGCCCAACGTACCTGTGAAGAGATAAAAGAAAATCCTGCTCAAATTACTATTCGTACTTTAGTTAGTGATTCGCAGTGGATAGAAATTGCGATCGCTGATAACGGACTGGGAATGCCAGAACAGGTTCAAAATCGAATATTCGATCCTTTCTTTACTACCAAACCTGTGGGCAAAGGTACGGGTATGGGTATGGCCATCAGCTATCAAATTATTGTCGAAAAACATGGTGGCAAATTGGACTGTTTTTCTACCCTTGATAAAGGAACTGAGTTTATAATTCAACTGCCTATCCGACAACAAGTTTTTAAAGTAGCCTAATGGTTTAACTTTAGTATTTAACCTACTGGCTCACCTTAAGATTTAGATTATAAATAAAGTTTAAAATAGCTTTTCGTAACAGAAGGAGCGACAGAATAATAGATTGTTTGAAATACCTCTGTTTTGTCGAGTGAAAAGTCTGAGTAGAGGTGTGTTCCGCTCAGAACTTTTCAAAACAAAAGGAGATGAGGAGAGGTCAAAATCCACTCGTCAAACTCACATTAACTAAATACGGCTACGTACAAATTTATCCAACCTATCCAAGCCTTTTTCAATTGTTGCCAAATCGGTGGCGTAGGAAAGGCGAATGTTGTCATCAGCGCCAAAAGCAATTCCGGGAATTACTGCAACTTGATGTTCTTCTAACAGCGCGTCGCAAAACTCTAAGGATTTCAGACCTGTTTTGCTGATATCAGGGAACAGATAAAAAGCGCCATCTGGTTTAGGGCAACTGAGTCCGGGAATGGCGTTGATTCTGTCTAACATTACTTGTCGCCGTTTGGCGAAAGCTTGCCGCATCTCTTCTACACAGTCTTGAGAACCTTCCAAAGCAGCGATCGCACCGTACTGGGCAAAGGTACAAACGTTAGATGTACTATGTCCTTGAATGGAACTTGCTGCTTTAATAATCTCCACTGGCCCCGCTAAATAACCGATTCGCCACCCTGTCATCGAGTAAGCTTTGGCAAAACCGTTGCTAATTAACGTGCGGTCAAAAATTTCCTTGCCTAGGGAACCGATGCTGATATGTTCTGCACCGTCGTAGAGAATCTTTTCGTAAATTTCGTCGGAAACAACAAAGATATCTGCATCAACTATTACCTCAGCCAGTGCTTTAATTTCATCTGGCGTGTAAACCATCCCTGTGGGATTAGATGGGGAGTTGAGGATAAATAACTTTGTTTTCGGTGTAATTGCTTGACGCAGTTGTTCGGGAGTAATTTTATAACCCGTGGAAGCATCTGTGGGCACGATCTTCGATACCCCACCGACCAAAGTCACCATTTCCGGATAACTTAGCCAATAGGGAGCAGGGATAATGACTTCATCACCCGGATCGATTAACGCCACTACCAAGTCGTATAGGGAATGCTTACCGCCATTGGTGACGATGACATTTTCTGGTTTGTAATCAAGACCGTTATCAGTTTTGAGCTTGCGGGCGATCGCTTCCCTTAACTTTGGTTCTCCAGCGGCTGGGCCATACTTGGTTTTGCCTTCGTCCAAAGCTTTCGCTGCTGCGGCTTTGATATGCGCTGGGGTGTCAAAATCTGGTTCTCCAGCGCTAAAACTACAAACATCTATTCCTTCTGCCTTCAGTGCCTTAGCTTTAGCTGCGATCGCTAAGGTCAACGAAGGTGTTACCTGACTCACTCTTGCTGCCAGTTTCATTCTTACTTTCTTCGGCAAATCTCTCATTCATTTTAGGATATCCCAGAATCTCTACTGAGATTTGCCTTTTAAGAATTCCTTAGCTGCTTTATCAGAAGGCAGAGGGCAGAAGGGAAACCTCATAAATAAATTCAGGGGTTTCAATAAATGACGAGAGCGGCAGTGTATGCATAATTTGAGGCAAGAGTACTTATAATGTCACAGTTACTTGATATACCTGATAAATAAGTGCTAGGTATTCCCAAAACAAAGCTTTTGTATTCATGCCAAGAGTAATTACAGCAGTTTAGGCACAGCAAAAACACTGAAAATAATAACAAATGATATTTGAAGGAAACTGCTAAATTGAAAGCTTATTAATGTTTTTGGAATTATAGAGCAGCTTAAACATATATTTAGCCAATATAGCCGAGTTGTTTAATTAAAACTCGTGTGTTTAGATGTTTGAAAGTTTACTACCAGCAAATGTTGGGCTTAGTCACAAGTAATGATCCGAACAAAAATCTCTGATATCACTTTAGGTACTCTTTTTCTTACCAGTGGAATGCTGGGCATTTCTACACCAAGTCAAAGTTATACACCAAAGCAATCGCATACATCAAATTACGGTCGTCAGATTGCACAATCTGCGATTAATACTGCTACCTTAGAAGATGCAGTTTTCCAAAAAATTAATAGCTATAGAGCTTCGCAAAACCTACCATCACTGATGCGTAATTCTGCCATCAACACTCAAGCAAGAAATCATAGCCAAAATATGGCCAGCGGTAGGGTTCGATTTGGGCATGACGGATTTATACAGCGAGTTCAAGCTACCCGTCTTCTCTACATATCAGCTGCTGAAAATGTGGCTTTCAATCAGGGATATCAAGACCCCGCCAAGAAAGCTGTCGAAGGGTGGCTTAATAGTCCAGGACATCTCAAGAACATTAAAGGACAATACAATTTAACTGGAATTGGCGTTGCTAGCAATAGCAAAGGCGAAGTCTACTTCACACAACTTTTCATTCGCGTTTAGGTTCCAAAAAATTGAATTTTTTTAATTTTTAATTAAAAATTATAGTATCCATAGCATTTGCCTAGAGGATACTATTTTTTGGCAAGCACTTCCTGGGGAGTGATTTCGGCATATTGTTCTGGAGTTAAAAAACCATCTCTGACATTTACCTTCTTAGGTATCAGTCCCAAACCGTACCATTTATCAGCAACTTCCTGTTGTTTGTTAATGATTTGTTCAGTAATTGGTATGAGTGTGAAATCATACTTACTGTGCATAATCTCTAATGTAGGTGGATCGAGTTGAGTAGCTTGAGCAAGTAATTGTGCAATTTCTTTAGGGTTATTCTTCGACCATTTTTGGGCTTTTTGCAGTTCTTCTAGAAATATTTTGATCGCCTCTGGATTTTCTTGATAAAATTTGCGGTTTGTCGAGTAAAAGTTATTAGTATCTCGTAAACCATTACCACCATCTAGCAAGACTCGTCCAATTTTCTGCTGTACATTTCTAGTGACAAATGGCTCCCAGATAAACCAAGCATCTACTTTACCTTGACTAAATGCCACATTTGCATCTGGAGGAGGTAAGGAAACTGACTCTACATCAGTGAGTTTTAGACCTTCTTTTTCTAAAGCTCTAACTAGAAGATAATGACCAATTGATGCTTTTTGAAAAGCGACTTTTTTACCTTTCAAATCTCTAGCATTTTTAACAGTAGAGTTAGCAGGAACTAAAAGCGAAACTGCTTTACCATCGGAAGAATTAGCAGCCAAGTATACAAGAGGTGTCCCAGCTGCTTGGGAAAAAATGGGAGGTGACTCAGCTGTTGAAGCAATATCAAGTGCGCCTGCATTCAAAGCTTCAAGCTGCTGAGGCCCGGCAGCGAATTCAGGCCACTCTACCTTGTAACCTAGAGGTTCTAATCGTTTTTCTAAAAGATGTTTTTGTTCAAGAACAGCTAGAGCTGTAAGTTGTTTAGAACGGACAATCCTGATTACTTTATTAGTAGTATTTTTACTAGCTACATTAGATGAAGCTGATTGTTGCTGAGTATTATTTGGTGAATGGCTGCAACTAAAAAGTGTAGTAGATAATACTAGGCTGTAGCCAAAAGCAAACAATGCGCGGCGACGAGTCATACGTCGGCATTTCCAAAATTCAAATCTATTTTTAAAATATTGCATCAATCGGTTCACCTTTTACTATCAATTAGTGTCAAAATTCCAAATTAAATAAATGTAGCAATACTAACCCAGTCTTTAAACTCTTCTTTAACTAATAGTTGCAACCAAACATATCATTCTCCTGACGATGAGTATGGATGAGGAAATGGGAATTAGGAAACAACATAGTGAAAGTTAGGAGCAATTGCGACGCAAAGAGACGTAGTTTGCCCAATCCCCAAGATTCAATCCTTAGCATTGCTAATTGAAAATATGCACTACCTGGCAAGTACTTTCACCAAATAATGACCCTAGTAATGGCAAGATTTAAGTTATTTGCAAAAACTACTATAAATCGGTAGGTTTTAAGTAGTTTTTGATAATATAGCAGTGTCGCATGGTTAACCGCAAAAGGCAAGTGCATTTTGTAAAAAAATCAAAACTAAACCTGATGCACAGATTTCACCAAAAAAAGTTCTAAGTGAGGAGGTTTGATGAACGCGTTCATCTTTGGTTTGACATCAGTTCAGAGAAACTTCTTCTGATTCCCAAAGCTACCGCTACGTGATGAAATATAACTTAATAAAGTCATGAAATATTGATATTGTTTCATTATAGGAAAATGTACTCATAGTATTTTTGAAACTAATAAGTTAATCCAATAATAGATAAAGCTATAATGTTTGCTAGATAGGGCTTTTACGCTTTATGAACCAGAAAAGAAAAGTGCTGCATCCCTCAACTGTTTTTCTATTTGGCAGATGAAAAAATCAAGCGAACCGACAGTAAATTCTTGATACTAAGGGATATTTTACTTCCATGAAGTAATTCTCTATAACTAACAGAAGAGTCTCA
Organism: Nostoc minutum NIES-26; assembly: GCA_003326215.1. Classification (GTDB taxonomy): domain Bacteria; phylum Cyanobacteriota; class Cyanobacteriia; order Cyanobacteriales; family Nostocaceae; genus Dendronalium; species Dendronalium minutum. The sequence continues at coordinate 19,714 of LXQD01000338.1, forward strand.
AGTCTTAATTGATAAGGTTTTTAGCCAATTAGATCCTTATCAAATATTTAAAAGCTGCTTAATTTACGTCAAGTAGATAGATTTAGTGTTCTTCAAATTGTCGAAATTCTAGAAACTATTGATTTTCCAAAAATAAAGTTTTACCTTGCTATTTAGTCCGCCATACTACCAACTGCGAAAACTAGGAGACTATTTATTATGATGACGACTGAATCCATACTCACCGAAATGGAAGCTTGTAAACAAATCTGCATTGAATGCCAAACCACTTGTATTGATACTCTCAAATACTGCAAGACTCAGGGTGGTAAATACATGGATATGACTATGATGTCCATGATGCGCGACTGTGCAGAAATGTGCATGATGTGCGTCAACATGATTAATGACGGTTCTGAGTTTATGGGAAATACCTGTAGTTTGTGCGCCCAAATTTGCGATCGCACCGCCATAGCTTGCGAACAGATGAGTAACGATGCCACAATGATGCTCTGTGCCGCTATTTGCCGCAAGTGTGCTGAATTCTGCAATAAGATGGGACTAAATTCTGCTTGCTATTTCCGCAGATCGAGTCTGGTGACAGAAGATGCACTACTGTCTAGCTGATTTATCCCCAAGATTGAGTTGCGTAATTTATGGCAGATTGATAGTTATACTTAAATCAATAATTGCCACCCAAAAAGATTGATGGGTGGCAAAAACTTAAGAAAACATGAAGCCAAATGTATAATAAAAGTCAATGAAATTCTTTTAACTTTTGACTTCCCAAACGCGATGCTAGGCAGCAACAGGAGTAGCGAATCTAGCATATCGCTCTATATAAAATTCCTTGCTATTAGCGATCGCCACCACTGAATTACGTTGTTTTAAAGCGTGTTTCCACTGACGCAGGCGAGTAAATTCCTCTGGTAGCGCCAAGCCTCGATAGTACTTCAGTGCAGGCCAACGCTCAAACCAGGGGTAAAAAGTAAAATCAACCAAACTGATGGATTCACCAAACCAGTAAGGGCCTTCTCCTGATAACTTTCCTAAAGCTTCATTTTCAATAAACTCCAAATGTTTGTATAGTTCCTGTTTGGCTGCTTCTTGCTGTTGGATATCGGGACTACGCAAGAGAGCAGAAAAAGCTGGAACGAATCTAGTATTGGCAAAATCAATCCAGATGCGAGCCTGGGCTTTAGCAATGGGACTGCTGGGCAAAAGAGGCGGATTAGGAAATACCTCATTGAGATATTCATTAATTACTGCCGATTCCCAAACTCGGTAATTACCATGTGCGATCGCAGGTACTTTTCCATAGGGAGAAATATCTGTAAATCCCTCCGGCTTGTTCTGCAAATCAATCTCAATCAAGTCAAAGTCGATGCCTTTTTCTTGAAGCACTAAGCGCGAACGGTGAGCATAAGGGCAAACAACCGCACTATATATCTTTATTTCAGCCATGTTGATGTTCCTCTATCAATAGGATTGGTTTATTAGCAAAAGTACAAATCAAAAACCTCCTGCCTTCTGCCTTCTGCCTTCTGCCCTCTGCCTTTCTTACTAGAGCCAAGGCACTTTTTCAGGCGCATAACGGAAAGCGCGGAAGACCGAATTTTGCTCCCCACGCGCTACTGGTGACTTCTCACCAGGAAGATTCCGAGCCGCAAAGTGAGGATTGACATATTCCCAAACAATTTCTCCTGTCACTGTCACCTCAAATATGCGACCGTAAGCACCTTCCGTAATCAAAGTATTGCCGTTTGGTAGACGCTGTGCGCCTGATATATACGAACTGAAGAAATTTTGGGGTGGGTTGTCAGCGTACTCCCAAACTATCTCTTTAGTTTGACGGTTTACTTCAATCACACGAGAGAAATTGAGAGCAGTGTGACGGCGATGTGCGCCATTGTCAAAAATTAGGATATTGCCGTTAGCTAATTCGTTAGGAAAGTGCTGCTGTGCTAATACGTCATCTCCAAGTGTCCAGATAATCTCTCCTGTGTTGCGATCGACAATTACGACAGTAGAGATGTTACGAAAGCTCACTATAATATTGCCATCAGCAAGTTCGCCTACAGTATTGCCATGAGTCCATTCGTGTCGTTGATCTTGGGGAGTGATGGTAAAAATCTCTGGATCTAGGTGTTCGTGGGCGTGCCAAGTCCAGACAATTTCACCAGCAGAAGTAACTTCATAAAGTACATCAGCATAGATATCACCATCTGCTTCTGTTCCCGCTACGCCGCCTTTAATCTGGGGAATTAAAGACTGAGGTATCTTTTCAATGGCTAATAAAATTGTGTTGCCGTTGCGTAGTCTGCGTCCATCATGATGATGGGATGGATGTTTATATTCCCAGATAATATTTCCCTTAGGATCTGCCTCTAAGACGACACCACCTTTAAAGGCAGCCCACAAAGGAAAATGTGGCGGAATATCCAGTGTTTTACCATTATAAAAAAGGTTGCCGTTAGGTAAGAGGTAACCATATAAACCTGGTGAATATGGCAAATCCCACTGATGTACTACTTCTCCTTCCAGATTCAGAAGATAGACTTCTCCATTACCTGTAAGCGGGGTAAAAAGTGTATATCCTTTGAATACCTTGTCGGGATTGTAAGCTCTTAAACCAGTACCACGGCGACGAATAGTATTTTGGTCGATTAATGCTGTTGCGATCGTCATGATTGTACCTATGAAATATCTCAATTTTTTGCTTCAGTATCGGGTAGAACTTTGGGAAATATTAACCGATTCTAGAATTTGTCCTGTTTACCAGAAAGTCTTTTTGCTATTACTCAAATCTTTAATAATCCCAACAAACACCGACAAATTAATTCCCATATTAATAGCTAACTCTTGTACAGACGCGATTAATCGCGTCTGTACTCAAAACTCAGCATTCCTATGGTGCTGGATTCGCAAATTGAGTATGAACTGCATCCAATTCTGCCAAAATATCTTTGCTCAGAACTACATTGATACTTTCTAAATTCTCTTTTAGTTGTTCTAGTGTAGTAGCACCAATAATTGTACTAGCAACAAACCAACGACTCCGCACGAATGCTAAAGCCAATTGTGCAGGACTCAGTTGATGACGTTTGGCAATTTCTACGTAAGCTGCTACAGCTTTGCTAACATTTTGTTTTAAATAGCGCTGACCAAAATTTTCAAACAAAGTAACTCTTGCTTTCTCTGGTTTACCATTGAGATATTTACCAGTTAAATAGCCAAATCCCAAAGGACTATAAGCTAGTAAAGGAATGTTTTCGTAATAAACTGCTTCTGCAAGAGCGCCATCAAAAACTCGATTGAGTAAATTGTAAGCATTTTGAATAGAGACAATTTTGGGCAATCCTAATTGTCTAGCTGCGTGACTAAATTGTGAAATTCCCCAAGGGGTTTCATTACTCAAACCTAGATAGCGAATCTTTCCTGCATTGATTACATCAGCAAAAACTTCTAGCTGTTCAGCAATGGGAACCGTTTCTCCTACCTGGGTAGGGTCAAATACTGTCTGTCCAAAACGTGGTACATAGCGATCGGGCCAATGAATTTGATATAGATCGATATAGTCGGTCTGCAATCTTTTGAGACTATCGTCTACAGCTTGTTTAATATTGTCACGGTCAATTGCTTTGGCTCCACCACGCACCCATTTAAAGCCTCGACCTGGCCCGGCAATTTTAGTAGCAATTATTAGTCGATCGCGCTGTTGATGTTTTAACCATTCCCCAATGTAAGTTTCGGTTAAGCCATAGGTTTCAGCACTGGTGGGTACTGGGTACATCTCAGCTGCATCAATGAAATTAACTCCTTGGTTAATGGCATAATCTAGCTGCTGATGGGCTTCTTCAAGAGTATTTTGCTGCCCATATGTCATAGTGCCAAGGCAAATCTCGGAAACTTTTAGATCGCTATTGCCTAATTGATTATAATGCATATTTCGGGATTATGTTGTTATTTAATTAACAAGCTTTGATTCAGTTTATCCCACTTGATAATTACTCATTCTCTGGTGGAACCTGGGCGCACAATATTCCTTGAAATTTACATATTTACATAAATATAAGTACATGATACTTGAACAGTCTGGTTACACAAACCAAATAAGTCTGCGCGTGTTAAATGAAGTCAGCACAGATTCTCTCATTCGAGCCAAGTGGCGGCCAAAAAATTAGTAAACTTTCGTTGTTTTCAAAAGCAATGAGAATTATTTAGGCAATACTACTATATATACATCGAATTACCGGAGTTTGCAATAAAATTCACAAACTCATACCAGCAATAATCTGTATAAATAGTTGACGAAGGCTAGCGATCGCTAAATTCTGATATAGATATAATTGCCTGTGTAGTCTAGTTGTTAGTCTACGCACGACTAGCAGAAGAGCATGACAATCTTACAAGTTGTGGACAAAGATTTTTCACATATTCCTGTCATTGATATTAGTCCGCTGGTTTCCAAAATTGGCAATTCTGGCTCAACAGCACAAGATTGCTATGTAGTTGCCACTCAGATCGAGCAAGCTTGCCAAGATTACGGTTTTTTCTATATCGTCGGACATGGAGTTGACGAACAACTACAAGAGCAGCTAGAACATCTCAGCCAACAGTTTTTTGCACAGGATGTAGAAACTAAACTTCAGATTCGCATGGCTCTTGGTGGTAGAGCATGGCGAGGATATTTCCCTGTGGGAAACGAGTTGACATCGGGTAGACCTGACTTCAAAGAAGGCATTTACTTTGGTGCAGAACTAGAAGAAGAACACCTACTTGTCAAAGCTGGTTTACCAATGCACGGCCGTAATCTCTTTCCATCGAATATTCCTCAATTTAGAGAAACGGTGCTTGAGTACATAGAGTCAATGACCAAACTCGGACACACCCTAATGGCTGGTATTGCCCTGAGTTTAGGATTAGAAGAGTCTTACTTTGCAGACCGTTATACAAAAGACCCATTGATATTATTTCGGATTTTTAATTACCCTCCCAATCCATCAACATCTAAGACTAAATCTAGGTGGGGCGTTGGCGAACATACTGATTACGGAGTATTGACTATTCTTAAGCAAGATGGTGTTGGCGGATTACAAGTCAAATCAAAGTCTGGCTGGATAGACGCACCTCCTATTCCTGGCTCATTTGTGTGCAACATTGGGGATATGCTCGATCGCATGACCCAAGGACTGTATCGCTCAACACCCCATCGCGTTCAGAACCGATCAAGAAGCAATCGCCTGTCGTTTCCGTTTTTCTTTGACCCCAATTTCAACGTTGAAGTCAAACCCATTGAACTGAACGAGATAGCGGTAAATGATGATAAAAGCGATCGCTGGGATAAAGCTAGTGTTCACGAATTTCGCGGAACTTATGGCGAATATCTATTGAGTAAGGTATCTAAAGTGTTTCCAGAATTGGACCAAACAGTACTAAAACCACGCTTTTCAAGGTAGACGCGGTTTTAACACCATGCAACTAGACAAGAATCCTGAGAGCATTTTACACCTATAAAACCTAGGTGTTGCACCAAAAAATGTTAAGGATTCAGAGAGTATTGCAGTGAGTACAATTACTACAGAATCTAGACCTAGCGGGAACGGGTGGATTAATAGCGGGTCAAGCGGAGATCCTTAATAGACTTGGGGCACAGGTTCCGGGTGGCTTAAGTGGAAAACTATCGCGTCTTGCTGATTGGTTTCACTTGGATAGAGTGCTTAATCTAATGATTCTTGCAACGACGGTACATAATGCTTTGATGCTGTCAAATGATATCGGTCAGACGTTATTTTCAATCATCAGTAATGTACTTACTTTGTTTGGCTTAAAAAAGGAAGATGGAAGCGCTTTTGATCTCAAGAATTCGCCAACGGTATCCGCCACTTGCTTCAATGGGGGGAACCCCCCTTCGGGTTCGCAGTTCCTTCAAGTCGGCGAAGCCGCCCAACGGACTGCTCACCGCAACGCAGTGGCTCCCCATGAGCGACTGGCGTTAGCGAAGCGCTAGCGACGCAGGAGCGTCACCCCGAAAGGGTCAGTGGTTAAAAACAATTGACAACTAACAACTTTCAAAACCGACCTAACTGTAAATTGTAGTTAATACTAAAGAACCAGCCATCAAAATCAATGTTACTATCTGTCGAGTCTCCAAAGGAAATGCCACTTTGCAAATTTATATTACTGGAGTTGGATACTTTATAATTTAAGTGAGCAAATAGCCGATGGTAGTTGTCGTCTCGTTGACGCTGGGTAAAGTCTGACGAATTAAACTGGTAGTCAAGACCAACTTGCAAAGGCTTTTGCCAGTAGTAGTTCAAAGAAACCCATACAAAATTTATCACTCGATCGCGGTTATTTGGCTCGGCAAAATTTAGACTAAATTCGTAAAAGCTATCTAGCATCAACTTTTGAGTTAGGGGATCTCGCCTTCCCACAGACAGCCGCAGAGAATTCTCACCTAAAAAGCGATCGCCAGCTTCAAAGCGATCGCTGCTGTTAGCATAAAACAGCTGCTGATTGCTCCAACTAAATTCCCCATACATTCGCTGCGAGAGCTGTTGGTAAATACCAAGGTTGAATCTCAACTGGTTGTAATTATATTTTGATCGATCTGCATAACGAATTAGATTGCCATCAATCGATCCATTCAAATAAGTTTTAGAGCTCACAGGGAAATATGCAGACGCTAGGCTTAGTCCATAAAACATCAAGCCATCTTCTATGGGAACAACATCTGAGGAAAAAATATTACTTGCATGGAAGTAACCTATACGAGCCTGAAGGAAACCTATAGGTTTAGACTTGACTACGGGTTGTTCAGTCGCTAGGGGCGGTAGTTGTTCAAGTGGTTTTTGTGACAGAGGTCTTTGTCGCACTCTCAGACCCAGTTCTGGAAGGCTATTGGACTCAGGGGTTGGTTGTTTTTTCTGTTGTAACACCTGCCTGAGTCTCTCTAGCCTTTCAGTATAATCTATCTGAGGTTTATCTAATAGTTGTTCTATTGGTTTTGGGGAAGATTGAGGTAAATCATTTGGCTGTGTTTCTAGCTGTGGCGCTTCATTCGTCGGTTGAATATTGCTAGGACTGGAACTTTCATTTTGTGCATACCTGGGTTCAGCATTTGGTGTTGCTGACAATACTGGATTGGGTTGGGTAGTTAATGCTTCTTCCAGTATCAGATTTGATAGTGTCTGTTCTGCGTATGCTAACTCTAATATATCTAACTGCCGCAATTCAGAATTAATTACCTTTTGCCTACCCTTCTGGATTAGCTGATGAGTTCTCTGCGTACTTACCAAAGATTTTATTTCTGAATTTGCTGCCCATGCAGCATCTACCCTGATGCAACACTTATTTGCACTACTTGATGTTAACAAAACTGCAAACAACAAATTTTTCCAGCCCTTGGATTGCATCTTTTAGATAGCGTTAATTGCGTCTGACGAAAGTAGACTTACAAGCTGTATCAGAAGTTTCAATAAGTAATATAAACCTCGTATTAAGCTTATACCTAAATATGTCTAAATTATTATGAAAGCAGTAATAACATACATCTGTGCTTTATTAGAGTTGATTTAGAAAGTAAATTTTAATTTAGTTAGGCTGTATTAACTAAGTGTAAGACACCATCGTTCGCGGTGCGCTACGGCGCAAACCTTTATGAATCGAGACAAAATCACATCTGCGCTCGTGTCTATTACACTTTAAATTTAATGTTTACTTTATAAATAACCCTATCTCGACTTTTTCCATTTGCGGCTCCGGCAAAGGCAAGCTCTAAAATCCCCGTATTTATAAGCTTTGGGCTTTTTAAAGATTGCTGAACTTTTACACCTGGAGAAAGTGCTACTGAAATCATTGTGGAAAACTTTTAATAGTTTGTAGTTGGCAAAAATGAGTTAGATAAGTCCTAGTTTAGAAAATAGGGTTTATTATTATATTTATTTATTAATAAACTTGATAATTTATCATGTAATCTCAAACTTGTAATATTCTGAATACTTATTTAAGTAGTTTGGTATCAATTAAATTTAATTTTCCTAAAGTTTAAACTATGTTTCTCAGATTATTCCCACTTTTGCTGGTTGGTTCATGGGGGATAATAATGCTGCCTTTGCTAAATCGAGCAAATGCCGTCACTCCTCTGACTCGTGCTGAAATTCAAAACCTCCGCAACTTAGTACAACTTATTCCTAAAAATAGCAATAAGAGGCGACCGGCTCGCAAATCAGATCCAATGATTCCTGGAGATGGATTGTCAACAGGTCGAGCTTCTCTGGCAGATTTGCGCTTCAATGATGGCTCATTGGCGAGGGTTGGGGAACAGGCAATATTTAAATTTTTGCCCAAAACTCGGTACTTTAGCCTGTCCAACGGAACTGTTCTAATGCTCATTCCGCCCGGAAGGGGGCAAACACGTATACAAACGCCAAGTGCAGCAGCAGCAATTCGCGGTTCAGCTTTGTTTGTGCGCCATGACAAACAAACAGACACCACGATTGTAGGTGCATTAACAAATAGCGGCATTGAAGTTTCTAACAAAGAAGCTTCTCAAAAACAAGTGCTGCAAGCAGGGCAATTGATGGTTATAGTCAAAGGCAAATTTCAGGGCTTATTTGATTTTGATTTGAGAAATTTTTATGAAACGAGCGATCTAGTTCGAGGACTAGATTTAACTCGACAAAATCCCACTGCTACAGTAGATCCAGCGATCGCCAGTGTGCAAGCTGAAACTGCTGCTGCCATAGCAACACAGCCGCCAATCATTGGCAAAGGTGTAATTGAAAATCCATCTTTTTTACAGCTATCTACTAGTTCCTCAAACTCTCCCAGCAAAGATATTCTCACAAACAACTCTTCAGCAGCTCCCATCAACGACAGTTCCCCAGTAAACACTTTTGTGGAAACGGGAGAAATTTTGTCTAATACCGATCAAAGACCTGTGAATGATGACAATGACAGTAAAATCCCAACAAACCCGTCAACTACCTCATCACCCACTAATGATACAGTAACACTTCCCAAAACAGGCGACGATTTACCACCAACTCAACCTGAGGAACCACCAACTCAACCTGAGGAACCACCAACTCAACCTGAGGAACCACCAACTCAACCTGAGAAACCACCAACTCAACCTGAGGAACCACCAACTCAACCTGAGAAACCACCAACTCAACCTGAGGAACCGCCAACTCAACCTGAAGAACCACCAACTCAACCTGAGAAACCACCAACTCAACCTGAAGAACCGCCATCCCCAGCCCCTTAGTTTCTCTAACAATATCAACAAAATATAAATGCTGAGTTAGTCCATAAACCAAAAATGATAAATTAGCATTTAGCAAACTCACAGCGCTTTTCAAGTACTTGAACTACACTACTCTTACTATCCGCCTCAGGCTTAGTCTCAATACCTGAAAACTGCTGTAATAATTCCCAACTCTAACTTTTTACTCCTCGCAATCTACTACTTTGGAATACATTTATCTTCACGGTTTCGCTTCTAGTCCTAAATCTGCCAAAGCACAGGATATAGGCGATCGCTTTGCTAAAATCCAGAGAAAAATCAAAATTCCCGATTTAAATGCTGGCGATTTCTCTCAGTTGACAATTACTCGTCAACTAACCCAAATTGCAAGAGAGTTTCCTAATGCCCCTGTACCAGTAACACTGATTGGCTCAAGTTTGGGTGGATTGACATCTGCCCACTTGGGACAGCAATATCAGCAGGTGCAACACCTTGTTCTGCTAGCACCAGCTTTCGGGTTTTTATCTCATTGGTTACCTAGGCTAGGGGATGAAGAGGTGCAGCGTTGGCAACAAGAAAAATATCTCATGATTTACCACTATGGCGAAGGGCGATCGCTACCTCTTAGTTACGATTTCGTAACAGATGCTACTCATTACCAAGAAGAACTTTTACAACGTCCCATCTCCACCCTGATTTTGCACGGAAAAAAAGACGAAGTCATCCCAATTGCAGCCAGTCGTGACTTTGTGCGATCGCGTCCTTGGGTAGAGTTAGTGGAACTGGACAGCGATCATGCTTTGGGCAACGTTATGGAAGAAATTTGGCAAGCAATTTGCCTCTTTTGTCAGTTACCTTGAAGCTGTAAAATGAGAAATTCTTACATAACTAATGTCCTTAGTCAGTAGTCAAATACAAACAACTGACAACTGGACTATTGAATAAAATTATGCTTCCATTCATCCGCTCAGATTTAGCTCAATTCACTGCTTACAAACCCCACCCCAGCAGCGATACAGCCGAACCAGTCCCCACACAGCGCGATCGCCTGGACACCAATGAAAGCCCCTATGATTTACCGCCTGAGTTAAAAGAAAAGCTAGCCTGGACATATCAACAGGTAATTGAAACAAATCGTTATCCCGATGGCGGACATGAGACACTCAAAGAAGCGATCGCTGAGTATATCAATGAGTCAGCGACTCTTTCGCCATCTGTTTTGACTGCTGCCAATATTTCTGTTGGTAATGGTTCGGATGAACTCATCCGCTCTTTATTAATTGCCACCTGTCTAGCAGGAGAAGGTTCAATTCTAGTTGCCAATCCTACTTTCTCTATGTATGGGATTTTAGCAAAAACTTTGGGAATTCCTGTAGTAGCGGTAAGTAGAAATGCAGCAAATTTTGAAATTGACTTAGCAGCAGCACAGTCTGCCATAGAACAAACTCAAAATCCTCCGATTCGGGTAGTTTTTGTTGTGCATCCCAATTCCCCGACAGCTAATCCCTTAACCGCTTCAGAATTGGCATGGTTAAGAAATCTGAACGAGCAGATTTTGGTAGTAATTGATGAAGCTTATTTTGAATTCAGCCAGATTACACTAGTGGGTGAATTAGCACAGCGCCCCAACTGGGTAATATTACGTACTTTTTCTAAAGCTTTCCGGTTAGCAGCTATGCGCGTTGGCTATAGCATTGCTCATCCAGAAGCGATCGCTATCCTAGAAAAGATCCGTCTACCCTATAATCTTTCCAGTTTCTCAATAGCTGCTGCATTAATTGCTTTGCAAAACCGCCAACTCTTACTCAACTCAATTCCTCAAACCCTAAGCGAACGAGCCAAACTTATCGAAGCTTTATCTCATCACCCAACTTTACAAATTACAGAAAGTGCCACTAATTTTATTTTCTTGCGCCTAAAACCCAATGGCTTTTATCTACAAGACACTGCTTTAAAAAATCTTCACCAAGAACTCAAAAGTTCTGGTACTCTTGTACGCGAGATCGGTGGAGGATTGCGAATTACTATCGGCACATCAGACGAAAATGACCGTACCATAAATCGGATACAAGCTGCTTTAGCAAATCTGAAAATTTAGTTCTTTACTCAGTAATTAAGCCTGCAATTTTCATCGCTGCCCAAACGGCGTATCATTCCCACTGTTTGTGGGAGTACGCCTACTAAAAGGGCGAAGGCAACATCAGGCAGATCGACCACCATTTCCGGCGGAAAGTATTGTTCAAATTGATCCAAAATCTTTTGGACTCGCTGCTGAGGAATCGGGTTTTCTGTAATTTGTCTAATCAACCGAATCCACTGTCGCCTAATCAAGTAAGCCTTCTGACGCTCCTCATAAGATTCGGGAGTCAATAAAGACAAATTACCTATAGATAGTACCCTCTGGCAATCACAATCGTAATCACCGCCAACTGCTGCTCCAGGCCCAGCAAATTCTGCATGATAGCGTTTAAACAGTATTAATCCATTCCGTTTGCGACTATTGACAATGAAAACTTCTCCACTGTGCAAACGCGTGAGTATATCCGAGCCATATGATTGCTCAGTTCCATCCGGCATGACAAGATGGTTTAGGAAACTGGTTTCAGGGCAATAAATTGATACCATAGCAGCTTGATAGCGTGGGTGCTTTTCGCTATCCATGTTTTCTCAAATTTTTGAGTAAATTGGTGGTGTTATGGGCTTACAGCAGGAACTTACTATTAAATTAAACCAAATTTTTGATTTTTCTTATTATCAAGAATTTTCTGGTCAATTTAACTAAGATAGAAATTAATACACTTGTTCAGTAAGTAGTAGTTATATTGTATGAGATTTAACTGGGTTTGTCTCCAAACTTAACTACAACTTTTTTAAAGTTTTTATAAAGATGAATATCCTAAATACAAAGTTATTATGAGGAATTAGCATTTTGTTAAACGTATTTTTACTTATAAAAATATTATCAGTTCCTTTTTATATTTTAATATATCTAAAAATTAAATTATGAAAAATTAAAGAGTATGTCATAAATGGGCAAAAAATCATAATAAAATTATATTTTTATTTGAAAAAAATTTGGTAAGATTGTGTATACAAAATCTTAAGGTGCAAACTTGTCATCCAATTCTAGCTTCATAAATTATCTATTGTCAGATGTATATTTAATTATTGTGCTATTAAAAAACTGGATTGCTAGGATTGGTGCATTAATTTTCTAGCTACTCAATCGCTTTAATTATGTATTATAAATTGCCAACCCTAACTGAAATATTCCTTAAGAATGTAATTTCTAAGTCACTATTTAAACTTAAAATAAGAATTCAAGTAGTTGAATCAGCTCTCAAATGCTTGTGCAATAATATCTGCCGCGAGCGTCCTAGTAAAAACGTATTCCAGTTAGATTCTACTTGATGTACCCTATATCCCAGCTTTAAATAAAGCTGTCGTGCCTGATAATTATTTTCTAAAACGTGGAGGTACAAGTCTTGAAATCCCCATTCCTGAGAGACTTGTTGACAGCTAATAAGTAATCCTGATGCCACACCATGCCTACGATATTTGGGATGAACGGCTAAATTAGACAGATAAGGAAAACTTCTACCAACCTGTATCCACGAATCAGCAAAACGCACACCCAGTTCAACAGTTCCTACTAAGTTATTAGCCGTACTATTGGTATCAACAGCAACTAAGCAAACGTGATGTGGTGCAGGTGACGATAGGCGATGCCTGAAGTCTTCGTAAATACCTAAGCGTAACAAAGGAAAAGCCCATCCCCATAAACCATGTTGGGAGTGAAAGCTTTCGGCAATAATTTGGGCTATACCAGTCAAATCAGCAGATGTAGCAGCACGAATTTGGAACTGGTGATGAGCTGAATCGGTTACGACTGGCTCTTGGTAGTGCGGGTCAAAAAACCAGGATGTCAAAGTTAGTTTAGTATTGATTGCATTCAACAATAATTTTCTCAGATATTTTAAAACACCATATAAGGTATATTAAAACTAAAATTAGCCTATAATTTAGAAATTCTAGCGAAATTACAATTTATTACTTAGATTGTAGAGTACACAAATGGTAAAACATTGTTTTGGCTTTTGAAACATAACACTGCTTGTAGCTCATAAGAGCTAGAACTTGCATCATCATAAATCTGCAAGTCTTTGTTCAGGAGCTTCAGGCTAATCCTTGCTTCAATAGAGACTTTAAGCTTGAGATGTCATCAGCTTGCAAACAATCAAAGGTAGTATAATTGACAATACTATGAAATGTCTAACTACCAGTCCCCCAAAAAAATACTTATTGTGTTGCTGAAATCGAGTTGAAAAAATCTTTTGACTATATCTAACTACTCAGCTAAAACAAATACTCGCTCCATATCTAAGCAAAAAACCAGTTGACAGTGATGCTAGCTTGGATATGCACAAAATTTTTTTACCGTCAACTGCCTGCTCAGTTCTGCTTTCAAATTGTTCTTAGTTGCGGTACTCAGTGATTTCTTATTACCGCTACGCTAATACCAGCTCCTAAAACCAAGTAAAGAACTGAATTCTAGGGTAACTTAGGTGCTGGAGAAATGATCCTGAATTTGCTGGCTGATGCCACTTGTCTGAATTATAGTTCTAATTGCTAAATTGGAAAGAGGTATTTGTCTAATAGTATACTTTGCCTTTAAATCTTATTGTTGTAATGTTGCTGACCCTACTATGAATGGCATAAATAAAATTTACCTGCGAGTGTTAGTGCAACTGCTGCAACGGGAAAACTTAATAAGCAGCTTCATCTGGTTTTTTCGGCCAGCCTTGAGTGCTGTATATACTGTAGGACAGTTCTCGCTGGAGGTGAGGGAAGATTTGGCAAGCAAACATCATGTCTATAAAATGAAAACTAACTGTGAATCCAATTGCACTGCACTAAAGCAAATGGTAATCGGCACAAGCCATTGAGGCGAATTCCTCTAAATCAGTGCCCCCACACTCAGCAGTCATGTAGCCAAACAGCCTCATTGGTCAAAATGCTCTGCTCTTACCTGACTCAGAACCATTCCTACCTGATCAGATTATTCTTTATCCGACTGCCATTGCAGCAGGAAAGCGGTGCATGAAATCTCAAGTAAACAGTAAGCCTAAAATTTTGGTTGTTGATGACGAACCAGACAACCTTGACTTGCTTTACCGCACCTTCTATCGCGACTATAAGGTGCTAAGGGCAACCTCTGGTCCTGCGGCATTGGATCTGTTGGCGCAAGAGGGAGAGGTTTCAGTGATCATCTCCGATCAACGAATGCCCATCATGAGCGGTACAGAATTTTTGAGCCTGACAGCGACTCAATATCCAGATATTATCCGGATTATTTTGACTGGTTACACAGATGTTGAAGACCTCGTGGAAGCAATCAACGCTGGTAAGGTATTCAAGTACGTAACTAAACCGTGGGAAGCAGAGGATCTTAAAGCAGTCGTGCGACAGGCTTTAGATACACACAATGTCCTTAAAGCCCGCACCCGAGAACTAACTCGCACACTCCGTCAAGAATCGGATACCGTTGGCGAAATATTGCTTAACAAAAAAACGGCGGATTTACCGTGTATTACATGGAAAGGGGAATCATCCTTTTCCGTGTAATACACGTTAAGAAAAAAATTAAGTTTGCTGCCCCAATTATCAATAAACTAGAAGAAATACCTTTGGAGGCAGTATATGTGCTTACATCCCGAAGAAATTCCTCCTATTCCTGATGAAACGGTACGTGTAGCTTCTGCCGCGTTTCCCAAAGGTAATTTATATATGCGCTTGCGTGATGAACTTGGGATCTTTTATCAAGATGAGGACTTC
>LXQD01000339.1 GCA_003326215.1 Nostoc minutum NIES-26
AAATGTCGAATCACTGGGTAAACGCTTGTATGTGACCCCTAAATGTTCACACAATCCTTGATAATGTCGCACACAAAAATCTTCTAGTGCCGCATATCCGTAGCATTGACTTAATGTTCCTAATATCACTAATAACAACATCACCCATAATGGATAACGTTTTCCACGTGCGGCACGATAATCTTCTATACCTTGTAATGCTGCTATCAAACTACTACTCATCTCACACTAAAATCTACTTAAGGTAGAGATAATTTTTAGTTTAATTTTTCTCTCACTACAATGAATTAGCCCTACCCGATAATTGTAGATATCGACCCAGTAAAGTAATTGTTTGTTAGCATCCCAGATAGGTCCTTCCCCCAAGCGGGCCCTTGCGTTTAAAACGTTTTTGAGTTGATTTTGCACAATCTGACACATATGACATCTCCAAAAAATTTACATGAAGCAGTAGCCAAAGAAAAGACTAATTTCTTTGGCTGAGGGTCAGACAATTTTGGATTTTGGATTTACCTCATAGATAAACCTAATGAGGTTGGAACACAACAAATCCGTTGGCTGGAACTATGGGATTAATATATCCGTTAGTGGCAGAGATACTAAATCCAAAGTTGCCTATACTATCTCCTCCGTAGAGTGCAGCATCACTATTAAATATCTCGCGCCATTGACCATCTGCAATTCGGGAATTATTAATGGTGTACCCTGAAGAGAAGGGTTGATTATTCAAACTAGCAACAACTAAAAATTCTTCACTGATATCCCAACGTCGGAAAGCAATAACTCGGTTTATATTGTGGACGTAGAGAATATCAATTAAGTGCGATCGCAATCCGGAATGGTTGCGGCGCAGTTGAATCAGGTCTTGGTAAAATCGGAATAATCTTTGACCATGAGTTTGGCGATCGCCTAACAAATCCTCTCGGTTATTGAGAAAATCGCTGTATCTGTAGGGTCTTTGTGCGCCAATTTCCTCACCCATCAAAAACATTGGCGTACCAGCCGACAAAATAGACACACCAACAGCAAAACGGCAGCGGGCTTCGGCATAGCGTCGAGTTTCTCCAATCAGTGGTGCGCCGTTAACAGCTGCTACAATCGTGCGCCGAGACTCAACTCTATGGCCTCCTGCTTCCGAATAAGCATTACCTGCTTCATCATGAGATTCATGATAAACAACCTTGTTATGACCAGACCATCCCAACGCCCCTGCAAAGTAATCCATCGCTAGGGGTTCATTCGTACCATATCCAGCAGTAGGAATTAATTTGGCATATTCTGTTCCTTGTCTCGCATCACCAATTAAATGATGATAGAAATTGGCATACCAAGCTGCATCAAAGCCCAAACCGCCAACATCAGGTGATTCTGTGACTGCCTCCCAATCAGAATGATCCTCTGCTATCAGCAGCGCATTCGATTGAATTAGCTTCATTGTCCTTGTCCATTCTCTCAGGAATTTAGCACCAAAAATATTGGCATTACCCACAGGTCTACCATCAGCGTGCAATTGGTTGTACAAATGCATTGAAGTTGTCTGATCGACCCGGAACCCATCTACATGAAATTCCTCCATTAAAGTGACTGCACTACTAATGAACATTTTCCGCACCATCTCTTCATAAAACCGGGGTGCGAAACCTGTGGAAAAATTATCAACATAGCCGCCTTCAGGGAAACTTCTGCCGTCTGAGTAGAAATAATCGCTAGAGTTCCCCTCATACCAGTAATAAATATTGTGTTCGGGAATATCTGAGTCGTATGCCCATTGGGCCCGTTCCCCATCGTGATTGTAGTGGTTATATACCACATCTAAAATCACCGCAATTCCATAACGATGGCATTCCCTAATAAAATGCTTCAGTTGATCTCTACCACCCGCACTGTATTCTAAAGCAAAGTAATGAGATGTCTCATAGCCCCAATTTACTTCGTCTCTAAATTCTGACATGGGCAAAAGTTCAACGGCATTAACGCCCAATTCGACTAAGTAGGGGAGTAAAGTGATCGCATCCTCAAAGTTTCCTGGTCTATCCTGACCATACCCTAAAGCGCCTACATGAAGTTCGTAAATTACTAGATCCTCAACCCGCTGGGGAACAGGGCGTTCCAGTGAAAACTCATTACTCCAGAACTCATCCTCTGGAATAAATTCTAGTTCTGGCCAGACTGGTTCTTGAAAATGTCTAGTTACTGTATCCGGATTTATGACTACAGAACAGCTTTTAGTACCATCCAAATCTTGATAATTTCCTGAAAAAGGTCTGTTTTGTGTATCGCTATATCTATTAGAAAAAGGTTTACCGTCAGGATTGATGTTACCTTTACCAATTTGACAGCGAGAATATAAATCAGTGCGATAAACTACCCTTCCCCCTTCATTGACAATTCTAAACATATAAGGAATATGGTCAAAGCGGGAGAAATCAGCGAGTTCTTGTGAGACTGCAACATCTGTTTGCCAAATACCCTCCTCTGTCCTGGACATGGGAAACGGCCCAAGGTTGGGATCCATACCAAAATCAGGATCGTCTTTAAAAGCATCATCAGCAATATAGCCACTGTTACGGTTACCAAACACAACTTCTACATTCCGGGCATTGGGTGACCAGACAGCAAACCGTAACCCAGGCTGAGATTGACCAGGAAGATAATATTGTTGTGCGCCTAGTCTACGACTATAAACTAGATAATATGCTTCTTGCTGAGGCTGATCGTTGTTAGGAGATTGTAAAGTAAAACTAAGGTAGCGATCGCTAGAATTGCGATCGTTAATCTCAGTCGGAATTCCCCACAAATTATTTCTGGCTGGACTATCTAGCATCACACCCCAGCGGAATAACCAACCAATTTGGGAATCATCCAGTTCAACAGTAGTTTGAAAGCAGGGACAGCCATCTTCACCCATGATTTGCTGCATTTGCTGCGATCGCCATTGTTGAGAATAGCGACCGTTTTCATCCCAACTGCCAATTAAACGGGGATTGTTAAAAATTGCTCTTCTAAAACCTGTGAAATAGGTAAACTGAACAGGAATTGTAGCCATAATGGCATCCTTCAGGTAATTAGGTTATGGTTTTCAGATCTGTCACCACCACTTTTTGCAAGTTATGCAACATGTATAGGCTGAGTTTTCCGACCTGTTAAATCTGTCTCCAAAAGCGGTGGATTATCTTGATCGACAAAGCCTTGGCTAATTTCCACAATTCTGTCGTCTGGATCAGCTATCCAAACCGAACGCCATCCAGGGATATAGTCATCAAAATTAAGGGGTCCCAAGGTAATTTTTGCATCATTGCCCATCTCTGCCAGCTTAGTTGCAATATCATCGACTTGAAAAGCAAAATGTCGCCATGTAGGGTATTGTGGACCATCCCTATCAGATGGTGAAACAGGAGATTCTCCTTGTGCCTGAAAAATCTCAAGATACATTTCACCCAATTTAATAAAAATTATTTGCTGGTCGCCAACTGGTACGACACGCGATCGCACAAAGCCAAAATGTTTAGTGTAAAATTTTTCTGTTGCGATCGGGTCTTTACAGTTAATTGCCATGTGAGAAAATCTGAGCAAACCCATTATCGCTTCCCCCATAGAATTTAGACTCATATATCAAAGACTTACCCAATATCAAACATGTAAACGATGCTCATCATCGATCAGGTCAGAAACTCTCTCCGCAATCATCACAATACCTGTATGACAGTTTCCTGATGGTACTACAGGCATCACACTGGCATCAGCTACCCTAAGTCCCTCCACACCATAAACGTGCAACCGAGGATCTACGACTGCCATATTATCTAGTCCCATTTTGCAAGAGCCAGCTTGATGATGATAAGAATCAGCCCTGTGCTTGACAAATGCTCGTAGCTGCTCATAAGTTTGCACATCCGATCCTGGCATCAGTTCTTGTTTGACCCAGCTAGAGAAAGCCTTTGTAGCAAATATGTTACGGGCTATTTCCACACTTTGAATTAACCGCTCAAGGTCAGCTTGAGTACTGAGATAATTGGGGTTAACAAGCGGTTTATCTAATGGGTTACTGCTTGCCAACCTAATCCAGCCGCGCGATGTGGGGCGGACAACACCAGGCAAGATACTAATGGCATTGGGATAGTTTTGACCAATAATGATGTCAAAAGGGACGTGAACAAAACCAAGTTGCAAATCTGGGCCAATCCAACCTGGTTCTGACTGACAAAATAACGCACTTTCTGACAAATTCAAGTTAGGTGGTGGTACTGGCTGCGTTGTTTCATAAATTACCCCAGTTAGGACATGATTGTGAAAGTTTTCGCCTACACCTGGCACATCCGCTACTATAGGAATGCCAAACTCTTGCAAGTGACTAGAATTGCCGATACCAGAGAGTAACAACAGCTTAGGAGACTCCAGCGCACCAGCGCAGACAATTACCTCGTAATTAGCATAGGCAGTTTTAATCTCACTGTTATGTATGTACTCCACACCATTACAGCGCCTACCTGCAAACAGCAACCTGGTAGCTTGCGAGTTCGTACTGAGAGTAAGATTAGGTCGCTTCAATACTGGGTTGAGATAAGCATCTGCCATACTATGACGCTTACCGTTCTTGATGTTTATATGATGCCAACCAACCCCTTCCATTTTTGGGCCATTAAAATCTGGTGTGTAGGGGTAGCCTAACTCTAAACAAGCATTAATAAATACTTCAGATGTAGGATTCGGATTATGCAGTTTGGCATTGATGACATTAAGTGGCCCACCTTTACCAGCCCACGGACTAGAGTCATCTTCTTGGTTTTCTAACTTTTGAAAGTAGGGCAAAACATCCTGATAAGCCCAGCCGGGACATCCATTATAGGCCCAATTATCGTAATCGGATGTATGCCCCCGGATATGCATCATAATGTATAAATTACTACTACCACCTGGTATCTTACCCCGTGGTTCATGGGTGATACGCCCCTCCAAACTTGGTTGTGGAACACTGGTATAGTCCCAGTCTATTTCTGAGCCAAGCAACGTAGGCCATATTGAGGGGTTATCGACAGTTGGGGGAATATTAGCCCCGCCAGCTTCTAAAACTAGCACCTTAACTGCTGGATTTTCGCTGAGGCGATTGGCAAGAACTGATCCCGCTGAACCAGCCCCGACAACAATGAAATCAAATTCACTCATATAGCCCCTTCTCAAATTGATAGGGTTTTAGTTCAACCTTTGATTAACAAAAGGGTCAAACGGTCTGGTATCATGAAAATTAGCCATGTAAGAAATTTTGCCGTTCTCAAGGCGGAAATAGTTGGCGACGTTTGCCTCAATTGGTACACCAGTAGCGTTGGCAGCTGAAATGTGAGAGACGACGGAAGCCTCATTGCCATCAATGACAACGTGCTGTGGATTGTTTTGGAATTTAGAATAGCCCCTCTCGATACCGCCGATCGCACCGCGCATAATTTCTATTCCCTCAATATGACCTGCTAACTGTTCGTCTACAACAACATTGTCATCAAACAGGGTTAACCAGGTATCCCAATCGCCTGCATTAGCGGACTCGTAGTATTTGTCGATGACTTCTCTCGTGTTCATAGTTGGTAAAGTGCAAATTATCAAAGACTGGGAAACCCCTCCAATGGGGTGAGGGAGTCAACAATATAGCTTTCAATCACAGGCTTTTGGGTAAGTTGCGATCGCTTCACAACCCATCTTTGTGCAGCATCAAAAGCCAAACGTTGACTTTTCGGTGCTGGTGCTTGCCAGCGGCTAGCTTCCCAGCGCACAACTAGTTGAATGTCTGCTCGTTCTGACGTAGTTTTAATATCTAATGCTTGCATCCTATGCACTTCGTCAAAGAAAGTGTGAATTACCCGGTCATACCATGTTTTAAATTCATCTTGACCATGCAGTGTAGTTTCTGGTAACTGCATCTCTAGGGTCTCATTTGCCAGCATAGGTAGAACTTCTTCAACAGAAGCATGGACATCCAGTTTTAAATACCAATCGTTAACTAATTGTTTTACTTCAGACTCAGTAAGTGGAGTTAAAGTTTTCATCTGTGAATGATGTTGCGATCGCAACAGTAGTGCAAAATTAATTTAGCTCCAAAACTTATCGAACTGCGCGGTGCCATCGCCAAAGATAGCGCCTTTGCCTTCAACCACTTTGCCGTCGCGCCAACGCAGGACATGAACAACATCGATGTCGAGGCGTTTGTTTTCGTCTCCGGCTCGATGCCCAGTATTGTGCCTAATGTCTGCGGAATAGTCTCCGGTAATCAAGACTCTCTCCCAGGACATTTGGAAACTATTGTCGGTGAGGTAGGCCACCTTATCCATAAAAGCGAGGAACTCATCTAAGCCTCTTTTCCAGCCAGATATCTGATTGCTACCTGGCACTAACCATGCCATATCCTCAGCCCAATACTCCTGAATTCTCTGTTTGTCACCAGTACCCAGCACGTCGTATGCTTGTCTTACACGTTCTTCAGTCAGACGAAGCGATCGCTGCCTTTCAGAGGTAGCTATACCAGATCTCATCATCTCCTCAGTCATTAATACTCCACCTTGAACCCCCCAAGCCCCTGACTGCACCTCATCAACTAAGGCATAAGTGTAGGGACGGACAATTTCACCTAAGACTGAGGCTAAACCGTCGCTTAAATGTTGAACTATTTCTCCTTTTTGCTCTAGGCTAGCGAAGCCTTCTAAGACGGTGACGCGGATAATAGGCATTTGAACTTCTCCTTTCTAGTGTTTAAGTTGGACGCACACGTTAGTTTCAGCCAGAACAGTTACGACTTGCTCACCCTTTCTTTCCAAAAACAAGCAGAGTTAACTGGCTAAACAATCCGGTATGGGTTTGAGAGCGTATGCTGCCCAGAAGAATTGATCGACTGTATGTTGATCGCTTATATAAACTTGAACATCTGCGATTTTGCCGTCGCGGATATGGTAATGGGTGCAGTTTAAAGCATCTAGAACTGCTCCGTTACTTTCTCCATGACCCCGATGGACTTCCACCACTGTGTCCTCGCCCCAAGCGTCAATATTAATCAGATCCACTTGGATACCCCCTCTATTGAGTTCTGCAAAAAAGGCTATTACCTCATCTGCACCATTCTTAGTACCTGAAAGGGGATGGTGGCCAGGCAAACGCCAGACGAGATCGGGCGCAAATATCTCGTTGCGGATAGTGTTCATATCACCGCGATTAAAGCATTCGTACATTCTTTCTACAATTTGTACATTTGGATGGCTTGTTCTCTGTGTTGCGACCTGTGTCATCTTTGTAATCCTTATGTTGTTGTAGTTTTATTGATTGCACCGACTCTTGCTTACACAAGACAAACTAGATAAACAAATTTTGGGGTTTTTGAATTGAAATACTGGCTAATCACTTATAGTGCAAATTTCTCTGCATCCCTGCGTCAGCCCTGATGATAAATCTTCAACCCGACATGATATTATTGACCGCACTTGATTCCTATCATTTCTGGGTGAACGTCCGCCTCCACCATGACATCAATGAGAAATGGACCTTTGTGGGCTAATGCTTTTTGGATAGCAGGGGCAATCTCTTGAGGTTTTTCCACCCTGATGCCTGGAACGCCCATAGAATGGGCTATCTCGTCAAAGCGGATATCTGGTTTAGATAAATCAAAACTCAAAGGATATTCGTGCTGTGGTATATCCTGCTCTTGCCAGTAAGCTTGGATATTTACTTGTAACAACCGATAAGAGCGGTTATTACAGATGACAAATTTGGCATCTATATTGTGACGAGCAGCTGACCAAAGTGCCTGAATTGTGTACATAGCAGCGCCATCACCAGTAAACCCAATTACCATTTTGTCAGGATTGGCCAGTTTGGCTCCAATCGTTCCCGGAATTCCCACACCTAAAGAACCACCACGAGAAAGAAAATAATGCCCTGGTTTGGTGGGAATCAAATAACGCGTCAGATCGGGAGAACAGGTGAGAGCTTCATCGAAGATAATTACATCCTCTGGTAATTGCTTTGCCAGTTCTGCCGCGAAGCGAGAAAAGTGCAACGGTACAGAATCCCAATTTTCTCGATCGGCTTGCAACTCACGCTTATGGTTCTCTTCTTTAGCTTGGGCAATATCAGCAGTTCGCACCTTAGCAGTTTGTTTCTGCTCTGGTGTCATAACTGCTGACAAAACTTTTGCCAGATGAGCAAGTGTCAGTTTTGGATCGCTAACTAGTCCTAAATCAACTGAGTGATTTTTCGCAATCTCATATGCATTTAAATCTATATGGACAACCTTAGCTCCTGGTGCAAAGATATTGTCCAGTTCCGGGAAAACCTCTGGCAAAAGGTAGGTACCACAAACTAAGTTGACATCGCCTCTAGAGGTGATGGGTCGGCTTTGATAGCCAAACATATGCCCTGTCATACCTTGATACAGAGGATGAGCGTGACTCATGTTCAATTCGCCAGCATCAACTTCCCAGACTTCTGCGCCCAAGAGTTCAGCAACACGGGTCAGTTCATCTTGTGCGCCCGAATAAGCCACTCCATCCCCGACAAAAATCATTGGCTTATGAGCAGATGCCAACATGGTTGCTGCTGTTTTGAGTAACGCTTCATCTGGCAAAACCTTGGTGGATGGGATGGAAGTTGGTCTGACTTCTTCAACTGCGGGAGCATCCAAAATATCTACTGGTAGACAAACATACACAGGCCCCATTGGTGGAGTGGCAGCAATCTTAATAGCCCGTCGCAAAACCCGCAGCAATGAAGATGGCTCCATCACCATTGTTGACCACTTGGTAACTGGCTCGGCAAAAGCTACCAAGTCTCCTGCCATTTGAGTGTCCATTGCCTGATATTTGATGCCTGCATCACCACCAATGACTACAAGCGGTGAGTGACCTCGGTATGCTTGGTAAAGTGCGCCGATCGCATTTCCTAAACCAGGGGTACTATGAATTTGCACCAAAGCAGGCTTTTTAGTTGCCCTAGCATAACCATCTGCTGCCATCACCGCAACGGATTCTTGCAATGTCAGAATGTATTTCAGGTCAGGATATTCCCGAATAGCATCCAAAAATCCTTCTTCCGATGTGCCGGGATTACCGAACATATAATGGATGTCATCTGCCAAAAATTGTTCCAGAATTGCAAAGCGGCCTGTTTTGTTAGTCATGGATTTTACCTTCTGCAACCATCAATTGCATACAGTGTTTATTGGGCAGTACCATCCAGATATTTAAAATCCGGCTCTACCAGCCATAGCGCCTGAGTCCTTTTTCTAGGACTTCCACCAACTTCTGACCAGTTAGATAAGAGTCTGGTGTAGAGCGCCCCGTAATAAACGGATAGTCAACAATCACTGATGTTGGCCTGCCGACATTGCCGTGATACTGTCCGTCTGGCCCTGTAGCATCACGGAGTATGTATTCTAGAGGATAGAACGGCGAGCCAAAGTTAATATTGTTCAGACATGGGTCGATGTTAGTACCGTTAAATCCCGTACCATCTTTGTAGTCATATTCCAAGCAATGACCAGTGACGTGCTTACCCCGGATAATGCTCTGGCGATCGCTCACATCCCGAGCAAATGCCAGACATGCAACGCCGTAACACTCTGCGGCCACTGGCTTACCCATTTGGTAAAAGCTCAGGATGAGATCGTGTACTCTCTGGTTGTTAGCTAAATCAACCATCGGACCACTACCGCCAACAATCAGAATGGCATCGTATGTTTGCAAATCTCTCTGTTGGACTTCATCTAGCCTTCTGTAGTATTCCTCCATTTCCCGTAAAAATTTTGGTGAACTCCAGTAAGGTCTTTCTAGGAGCCACTCTCTAAGATTTTTTGGGTTGTTTAACCGTGGATTGTTGGTGTCATCTAATTGTCTGACCTTATCGGCCATATCTTGGGAAACAACTGGTCTGCCTAAAGGTGGATCAACAAAAGTTGCATCCATGCTTGGTGTAAGTGCTACAGGTCTTTTGCCATTTGGGGTGGCGAAGTCAACTTGGTATCCAGCAGCATCAAAGGTTTCTAAAGGACCTACTAGTTCTTCTCCCCAATAACCCCACTCGGATAGCACAATCAAAATCTTTGTCATAAGATGATCTCCTTTGTTCCGGTCTATGCAACTCCTGCTAATTCTTTTCCTTGAGATACAATTTGGTGAGCGATCGCATCAATAAACGCATACACATCATGTCCGGCTCGTCCTGTTACCAAGTCATCATCAACCACAATATTTCCCGGATCGTTTGGTTGAGAATTCACTGGTGGCGGTACGTAAATAGCACCAGCATTAGTAATATCGGCCAGCACTACTTCATGGCAGATTACCCTTCTTCCTCGGAGTAATTCAGGCATTGGGGTCAGTAACCACAATCCATGACAGAGTAAACCTTTGATAATCTTGTGATTTGCCATTGCTTGAGCAAAAAACTGAACGGCTGGTGCAGTACGCGTTTGTTCTGGACTAATTTGCTGTGCTTGCGCTGATTGAAAGTAGCGCAAACGTACACTGGTGTAGTTAGCCCCCATAATTACGGCCGCATATTCATTCACATCTATGCTCTGAAAGTCAATGTTGACATCAAGATATTGCAGAGATTTACCAACTTCATCTACATCACTGACAAATCGGACACTTTCATTTCCCCAAAGCCGAGACATGAAATGCACAGTCGCCCCAAGTTCCTCAAAGTGTTGCCGATAAGCTGCAATTTCCTCAGGAATGAACTCTGTTTCTACAAGGATGGCGACTTTCTTTCCCTCTAGTATTCGGGTAGTCACAACTTCTCTCCTAAGTCTTGGGTGTAAATTGCACAATGATTTCTGCTGCTGAACCAAGTTGAAATTCTTTTTCTGCTAGTTCAATACGGAAGTTATCAGGGTCTATTGATGTGCGATCGTTACCATCAATACTGATTCTGCTCGCTTCTAAAGTATGGGGTCTAAAGAAATCAGGTAAAACATTGAGCGATCGCTGGCGACAATCGGCATTAGGTTTAAAATACAAGCAGAAGGGTTCTTTTGTTACATAGCTACTGATATAGATATGAGCTAAGTAATTTAGCTCAAAGGAATGGTAGCCAGAAATCGAATGTCCACCTTTTTGCCCGTACTGCCCTACAGTAATTGCATCACCACTCTCACTGACTCGGAAGAAAATACCTTTATTGTCTTGGTCGAGAAAGAATAAATTCCAAAATGCGGCGGTTTCTCGTACTAATCGCAGATACTCTTGTTTTTGGTCATGATTTTCATTACTGCAACCATAAAGAATTAAGTAGGCTAATAGGGCTTGTTCTTGTTGCCAGAAGTCTTTAGTGTTAAACCAAGGAAATTCTAGTGGCGTTCCATTTTGCGGATTACGTTCTAAAGTATCAAAAATTCCACCTCTAAATAGATCTACGCCAATCTCTGCCATCTTTATGCCTAAATTGTCTGCTAGCTTCATTAACTTATCCGCTAGGCGTTGTGATTCTTCGGCTTCTTGCGCGTTATCAGCAGCACATTGGGTGGCTAAGAAATAATAATAATTGGCAACACGAGTCAGGTTCCAGGCTATCTTTAAATTGTGTCCGACAACGGCACGATTTTGTTGCCACCGCCAATTATGGTCAGGTTTCCAATCTCGCAAAAATCGCTCATTCACAAATGGAACATTGGGATCTGGATCGGGAAATCTATCGACAATGATTGTGGATGTTGTTTTGAGAATCTTCTTACAAGTTTCTAAAAATTTATAGATTTCTTCGTAACCATGATCGGTTAATGGCAAAGGTTCCAATGCCAAAATCACGTTAATTAAATAAGCTGGTATATGATCCCCAATCGAATTCCAATTTTTTCTGGCTTGGTTATCTCCAAGAGCCGGACTGTCCCAATTTAATGTCACATAATCAAGGTGTGAAAAGTAATCACCGTAAGCTTGTTTGCCGTACTCTGATTCGGGATCGATGAAGAAATCATTAAAGACACGAACAGTCCGCTTGATATCATCAAGTACTTCCCAATCTAAAGTGATTCGATAATACTGAGCTAATCCAGCTAAGGCGTAAATTTGTTCGTAAAGTGGAATTGTATCTCTATCATCCTCGTTGAGAGAGCGCATATACAACTCATAACTGTACTCAGTCTTGCGCTTACCAAAAGCCCAAAAACAATGCTTGCCATCAGATGTTAAACTACGAAAAGTTTCTCGTTGGTATTGAACTCCAGCACGAGCAGCTGAAAGATAGCGTTCACCTCCAGTTAACAAGTAAGCAGAGGAAAGACCATAGATTAGCCTGGAAAGAGTAGCACATTCCTGAATGCTATCATCTGTTGGTAAACCGATGATGTTCAAGTTAGTTCGGTAAAGAGCAAAATCATCTATTTCATAAGTTTGTTTATTTGGAAATAGATAGCCTAACCAACTATCGGCTAGACGAGCAATTTGTGTTAACCACCAGTGTATCTGCTCAAACAGAAATTCGTCTTGACCTCTATATGAATTTAGTAAGTTAACAATGCGGGCATCATATTGGCAGTTACCGTTATTTGCTTGGTACACACCTTGGAGGACAACTAAGGTATTAGGCTGGATGTATTTTCTGACTAAATCTGCTGGCGAGGACTGATGAAAATTGTCAGGATTTGGGACTCTATCGCGGTTTATACCATCTAAATTTTGTAAAAATTGAAATCGTGTTTCTCTACCAACTGCAACCAGGAATTCATCTCCACTACGGCATTTAATACTAAATTTGCCTTGCTCTTGTGCAATATCAGTAACTTTGCCCATTAGGGTTGTGTTCACAGTAAATTGCTTCATAAATTCCTTCCTGTAATTTTGTATTAAAAACCTATGAGTATAGTCTTTGTTGTGTAGGGTTTTCAGGAATTTGAGCTAATCAATAGTTTATTCTCTGAAACTCATATCCAGCAATGAATTAGGTATCCTTTCTTGTTAACTAGCAATTAGTTATAAGTTCATCTAAGCTACCTACTTTCATTAGTTATGAATGTAATTTAGTAAAAAGTAGCAATCGTCTATCTTGAGCTAGATAATGTTTGGTATATTAAAATACTAATTAAGTCCTTCATATTGCTTGAGACAGAAATCAGCATAATTTTTATATATCTAAATATATGTTAATTGTTTTTCTTTTTAACTAATTAATTTTGAAATATAAATGCGAGTCTACTACTATTACTTTTAGTGGCATACTATTTTTTAGCGATCGCAAAACTTTTCGGTCTACTGACAATGCCAAGTATGGAATGGAGAACAAGAAAGATCCTAGTAATCCAGCTAGTTATGCCAACAAAGGTAAGGACACAGATAAAATTCTATTGCAGATAAACGAGGAATTCCTTAGTGGGGAAGGCTTTAAGGCAGGGAGAAACTAAAACGGCATTAGTGGGCTGAACGCTTTACTGTAGATGTTTTTTGGTTAATTTCGTTTAAACTCTATTTCCCGACTTCCCGCCACAGGCTCTTCCCCTAACGGTGTTTAAATTAAAAGATCGTTACCCAAATAATGCCAATAAGCGAACCTAGGAGTAATACTAGACTGCTTATAGAACTGATGCCAAAACCAATAATTCGCCTCTTCGCAGCTTGATAATATCCCCAAGCGTATGCAATTCGTCCTATCAACCAGACCACACCAAGTACCGTTCCCCACAATGGACTAACGTAGAGAGAAAATAACCATAACACAGGTAAAAATAAAACTAACTGTTCTAGAGTATTTTGCTGGACTCGCAGCACTCTTTCAAAGTCTTGATTTCCTGTCATTTGAGGAGCAGGCACATTGTATTTGACTCTATATCTACTGACATTAATCGTGAGAACCAAGTATAACAGCAGTGCCAAAACAGTTATCAGACTAACTAAAGGTGACATATTAGAATCCTAACAAATCAAAAAATTAACTACTACTTCGCAATTAGACAAGTATGAAAAGATGAAATCTGTATCATTCTCCACGAATACTAACTGCAAACAAGGTTGACGGTGCGACGTATGTAGTGATTCAAGAGATGAAAATCCTGATTCAGCAAAGGTTCACCAGCAAAAATCACTACTTTCACAACATTACCAGGATGGTTTCCACCGAGATTTCATCAAGCAACCCATTGCACCAATAGCAATAATTCCAGCTATTGCTCCAGGTTCGGGAACAGAAGCCAAACCAATAGTAGCTCTACCTGTACCAGTAGTTTGAACGCACTGACTCGAAGGGGGACAAATTGTGACCACTTCTGACTCGATCTGACCAAGGAAAGTAGAGGTATTTAACGGACTTGTGACTCTCCATCGCACTTGAAAGAAAGTCTGTATCCCCACAAAAGGAGAAGAACCACTAACTACTCCTTGACCCGTCACATCAGCTATTAAATCTTTTCCATCAACCCTATATGAACCTGTTTCAAAAGGAGCAATAGGAACTGATTGTAGTCCCAAAGCCTTCAAAAGAGG
Organism: Nostoc minutum NIES-26; assembly: GCA_003326215.1. Classification (GTDB taxonomy): domain Bacteria; phylum Cyanobacteriota; class Cyanobacteriia; order Cyanobacteriales; family Nostocaceae; genus Dendronalium; species Dendronalium minutum. The sequence continues at coordinate 14,448 of LXQD01000339.1, forward strand.
GAAATCAAGTAAGAAGTTGAGATTAAAAGTAGTTTGGTTGGTGTCCGTATCGAAGTTAACTACACTCGGTAAATTGGGGTTCTGGCTTGCAGAAATCACCCCAGTAGGAATTTCTCGACCACCAATTGGTAAATTAACTGAATTGAAAGTGCCATTAAAATCAGAAAAAGTCTGTTGAATAGTAGCAGCTGATGCTGATTTAGATGCTAGAGCAAATAGTACAGTTACCGAGGCAAGGCAGCAAATAGTTTTTCTGGCAGACATACTAACCTGTTACTTAAATTTATTTTTTTGCTTGAAAACTGACAAAATTCTCAGATTGATTGAGTATATAGCAATCCCAAATCATCAATAAACACTTTCTGTTATCTGTTCACAAATCTCATCAGACTGCTAGGGAGAATTCGAGAAATTTTGCTTCCAGTGGAGCGATACAATAATCCTTGTAACGCAGCCAGTTTTAACCAATCAAATTCTTAGCTGATTCAGCAAAAATTTGCGGAGCTTCCACTTCAGGGGAGTGGCCTGCTTTTTGAATATATACTTCTTTAGAATCAAGAGTTAACTGGCGAGTCAGACTTTTATCAGTGTGTGCATGAGAACCATCACATTCTCCCCAAATAATCAGACTGGGTTGTTTAACAGGTTCTAAATCCGGTTGCTGTTCTTGTAAGTAAAATTGGAAGCACGAAGCCAGAGAAAAGCACGCCCCCAACTTGTAAGACTGAAGTGTTATTTCCGTTAATTTCTGTGCTGTTTGAGATTCTGCAATGACGAGGTCAAACCAGCTGCCACAACGCTTTTCTTTTAAGAAATGTAAAGCTATTTGACCCAAAAAAGGAGTAGAGAGAATACCTTGAGGATCTCTTCCTTTTTTCCACTCCAAAGCACCTTGCCAAGTGGGAATTTGATTCAGAACCATGTGAGAAACTAACTCAGGATGCAGGTTAGCAATTTTGATGGCACAAAACCCCAAAAGACAAGGGAAGCTTAATACATACGGGCCTAAATTGAGACGGGTTAAGAATTCAACTAAGATAGTTGTAATAAAGTCAAAATCATACCTAAAATCCAATCTCTTGGGAAGGGAAAATCCAAACCCAGGTATTTCAAAGACAACGACAGTAAAATAGCGAGAAAGCTCGGCAATTGTCCGATCGTAAGACTCAATAGTTAATGGTGGGTCTGTATTGAGTACAATAGTGGGTTTATTCTCTCCAGTAATGCAATAGCGTATCCACGTTATCCCCATATCCATAAATTGAATATTAGAGCGAGACCGACTAGCAGGACTGTAAATGATTGAGGAACTTCTTAAGGTTGGCAAAACCGTATCAACTAAGGCTGCAAACATAGTCAAGTTGCTTGTGAGTAAATGATGGTATTGTCAGGCAGTTTTCGCTACTGAAAAACCTGCCTTGACATACCTTGGGTAACTTTTTCAGGAAATCAAGTCTTAGCATTCGCCTAATCGACTTGACCTGATGCGATCGCCCTTGGTGTTGGCGATCGCGTAGTGTCTCGTAGAGAAGCGATCGCTTTGTGGGATCAACCGTAGGGGGTGACGGTAGCTAAACCAGTAGCCACAAGGTTTTCTTTATTCCCTTTCACCGAAAACACATCAGCCCTGGTGATGACTTGGCTAAAGGTCGATTTAATCACATAACCTCTAGCAATCAATTTTTCCCCAACCGCAGGGGCAATAAAGTTGAGCTTGTATTCGGCAGTAACAACATCACCAACCTTAGAAGCTGCTGCCCAACAACAGGCACTATCAATTAAAAAGCCAATCACAGCCCCATGGGTAAAACCATTATGTTGCTTTAACTCCTCTCGCATAGAGACAATTAATTCAGCAAAGCCATCTTCACAAGCAGTGATTTCTGTGTTCATCCAGACTGTAAAAGGAGATGTCTGAATTGCTTCTCGTAGGGAAACAATATTAGCGGGAGTTCTGATTTTAGCAACAGGTTTGTTGAGTTTTTCGGTCTTAATCGTAGCGTCCATAAGTTAAGAAAGTCCTGATATTGTGCGATCGCTGCTGAGAAATAAATCAACCAACAATTTCGGGATTAAACCGTTTCGCTTTTACTTGTTCTGGTGTTGGTCGCTTGACATTTGTAGCCCAACCGAGTTTTTCCAACAAGCTAATAAATGAGCCACTGGGATCTATTTGCCACCAATCAATGTTGAGTAGGGCAGAACCTGGAAAAGCATGATGATTGTTGTGCCAAGCTAGTCCTAAAGTGGGAATTGCTAGAAACCAAATGTTACCACTGTGACTGTTAGCTTGGTCGATAAAGGGACGAGTACCGAACAGGTGACAGCCTGCGCGAATAATCAAATCTCCCATCAGGGTCATTACGCAAAATCTGAAACATCCCCCCCAGAGAAAAGCAGTCCATGCACCAGAAGCAGTCCCGGTAAATAGAAAACCTAGTAAAGCTGGCAAGAGGAATGAGGACAAAACGATGCCATAAAAATAGTTATTGATCGTCACCATTACTGGTTCAGCGAGTAGATCCTTGGCATATCGTTCAGGTGGAGCAATTTGGTTGGTTTTGGAGTTATACTTCCAACCAAAAAATGAGTGCCAGATATTTCTGCTCCTAGACAAAGGTTTTTCAGCTGCGATGTAATGGGGGGTATGAGGATCGCCTTCTCGATCTGCATAGATGTGATGACGACGATGATAAGCCACATACTCAAGAATGGGTGCTTCACCAGTCATTGAACCAGCCAATGCCAAGAGAATTCGGAGGGGTTTGACTACTTTATAGCTTTTATGGGCAAAGAGTCTGTGCATTCCTGCTTCTCCTGCCAAACCCACAAGGTTAAACATGAAAAGCAAAATTCCCAGGTCAATCCAACTAATGCCTTGATGCCCAAAAGAAGCGATCGCCGCAATTGCACCAATAACACTGATTATGTCAATGGTAGGATACCACGCATATCTAATCCATTTCCTGATTCCAGACAGGGGTGTATATTGAGGATGGCGAGGATCAATTTCTACTGGTTGGAAAACTTCTGTTACTTCTGTAACTGAATACTGATCTGAGATTTCAGCTAAATAGCTTGCTTGTTGCATAGTCATAGAGATTAATTTTTACTCTTCAGATACTTTCGTTGACTGTTTCGAGGGTTTCCAGTTGTTGCAAGAGATAGAGCAACTTGGTACGCTGCCGTTGAATCTTGCCACTGGTGGTTCTGGGAATGCTATTTGACGGGAGCAGTACAGTATCGTGTACTGTTAGTTGATAATGGTTATAAACAGCAGTCTGAACGGCTTTTCTAATTTCATCCGCGTAGCGATCGATCTGCTGTGCAAATTGACGGATTACTTCATTCACCACTACCAGTTTTTGAGCGTGAGTTCCAGAGATGGAAAATACAGCACAATTGACTTCACTTAAAGCGGGGTGAGACAGTTTCACAGTTTCTTCAATATCTTGAGGGTAATAGTTTTTGCCATCGATCACGATTAAATCTTTGAGCCGCCCCGTAATATAGAGTCGCTGCTGAGAATCCAGAAAACCTAAATCTCCAGTCCGTAAAAATCTCAATCCATCCCGATAAATGAATGTCTCCTTGTTTTTATCGGGTTGTTGCCAGTAACCGCGCGTAATACTCGGCCCGGCAATCCAAATTTCTCCAATGTAGTGAGAAGGACATTCTTTGAAAGTTTGAGGATTGATGATCCGTAAGGACAATTCTGGCATTACCTGACCATTGCTCACCACCGTGCGGGTGTTGCCTTTCTGCTGAGACGCATCTGCATCCAGGACTTCATCGCCACTACAAGGGATAGTCAAAGCCAAAGGTTCTTCAGATTTATCTGTACCGCTAACGATTAGAGTGGCTTCTGCTAAACCATAACAAGGTAAAAAGGCAGATTTTTTAAAGCCGTAAGGAGCAAAGGTATTGCTAAACTGTTCTAGGGTCTGGAGTTTGATATGTTCAGCCCCGTTGTAAGCTACATCCCAAGAGGATAAGGATAGTTCTGCCAACGAAGCAGGATCTATGCGTTTGACACAGAGATCGTAAGCAAAATTAGGTCCCCCTGTAGTTGTCACTTTTTTATCTGAGATGGTTTTCAACCAAAGTTTAGGACGTTGGAGGAAAGTCATCGGAGACATGAAATAACAGGGAAATCCCACATATAAAGGCTGAAAGATACTACCAATCAGTCCCATGTCGTGAAATAGGGGAACCCAAGCTAACCCGATACTGTTGCTGCTGTGACCAAAGGTGCGCTGAATCATTTTCTGGTTAGCAATGATATTCTCATGGCTCACTATCACACCTTTAGGAAAAGAGGTAGAGCCAGAAGTATATTGCAAAAAACCAATTTCGTTACTTTGTCGGTCAATTGGGGAGAGGAGAGAGTCTAGAGTTTCCAGAGAGGGAAAAATCTGGATGGGAAGAGATGTGCTTAAGCCTTCTTTATCAAATAAGTCTCGGACGCTAGCATCAGTTACGATTAAACTGGCATCGCAATCAGTAAAAATCCGTTGATAGTGTTCGCAGTTATGTTTGCGGTTGGGTGAACTGAGAGGAACGGGAATGCGGTTGGTGTACAGACAAGCGAAAAAGGTGATGACAAATTCCGGGCTGGTGGGTAACTGAATGGCGACGCGATCGCCACTTGCTGTTTTGTCGATTAACCATGTCGCTAACTGTTGGACTGCTGTTAATAAACTTGCATAGGTGAGGTGAGCATATTCTCGACCTCTAGTATCAAGAAAGTAATAGAGGGGCCGATCGCCTTGATTCTTGGCTCGCAAGAGCAATTTGTCAATCAAACTATTTAAATGACGAGAACTCATTAGTTTTCTTCCCGAAATTCAGGGAGTAGCAATAGTGTGTAGTTAAGCCCTTATCCTGCCGAAATGGATAGAGGTAAAAGGGCTAAAACTATTGAAATTTTGTCAGTATTAATTAACTGGCACGTGAGTTCGATGAACCTCTCCCCAACCCCTCTCCGACGCGGAGAGGGGCAAAAATCTTACTAGTTTTGAACGAAAAAATCATATTTTCAAAGCCTCTCCACCCGTGGGGGAGAGGTTTGGAGAGGGGTTCTTCATATCCGTCGAACTCACGTAACTGGCAGGGATGAAACTCACTGGTAAATAGGTTAAGGTACGGGTGATAAAACCCTCTGGATGCCAACGATAATCATTAGCACCAAATTTCATTTCCCGTACGTGTTCGCAGAGGTAAGTGAATAGAAGTTGACCTTCTAGTCGGGCGATCGTCTGTCCTAAGCAATTGTGTATACCATGTCCAAAAGCAATCTGAGCCGCAGCATCTCGTGTGATATCAAAGGTATCAGCATTGTCAAATCGATCCTCATCTCGGTTGGCAGAAGCGAGGCACAGAAGCATTTTCTCCCCTTTGCGAATGTTATGAGAGCCAACTTGTAGGTCACTGACTGCTAGGCGTACAGTTTGCTGTAAGGGTGGATCGAAGCGCAGGATTTCATTGATGACTTGTTTACTGGTAGCTTTTCCCTCTCGGAAGATTTGCCATTGTTCGGGGTGTTGCATAAAGGCTAGAACCCCGTTGGTAAGCAATCCTTTAGAGGTTTCGTGACCAGCAACGTAGGTCATCACACAGGCTATACCCAGTTCGCTATCTGAGAGTCGATCTTCTCCGACTCTGGCTTGAATCAATTTACTGAGTAAATCGTCTCCCAAATGGGTTTTGCGATAATCAATGATTTCTTGAAAAATAGCTAGGCAGGATTGTAAATCTTGCTCAATGCGACGGATACGCATTTTGGTCAACAAACTCGGTTCTAAGATAGAACGAACGCGGTGAATATATTCATCGATAGTCTTGATGTACTCTTGGGGAATGCCCAGCAAATGGGAAAGAGTATACAAGGGTATTTGATGGGCAATCTGAGCGAAATCAAAACTTTCTTCTGGAATTTTTGGAGCGACTAACTCTGCAATTAGCTGCTGAACGTGGGCTGTGTGAGCATTGATATTAGTGTTACTGAAAGCTTGTCCTGCCAATCGGCGCAAGCGTGCATGATCTGGGGGATCGGTAAAGACGATCGCTTTTTGGCCCAATTCCACCAAACCGGGAATGTCACCAACTTTTTGTTGTACCACATATTGGGGAATGTAGTTAACGCTGACCGCATCCGAGTTCAACACTTGGATAATATCTTGATATTTGGTCATGACCCACATATCTAAGGTATTGTGAATCGGATTTTGTTGGCGCAATCCTTGATATGTTGTGTAGGGATCTTCCCGGAAACCGGGTGCAAAGGGGTTAAATTTAACGGGAGATTGAGGGGTAGCGATCATTATGAGGCATGACTCCTTGTTAGTAGAAAAAAGAAGCTATCTGAATCATCCAGTTTTATTTAGCTAAGGATTGCATTTCAAAACGGAGGAGTAAGATTTGTCCGAAGTAAAAACCTGCAACCGCTAACTTTAGATACTGTTCGTATTTCAAATAGAGTTCTTCACCAAATTGCTCTACAATCAGCAATTTTTGACGGCGGAGATTTTTCAGCCATAAGTCGCAAGTCTTACCATAATGGAGGCGATCGTTGCGGTAGGTTTTGACCTCAAATAACCCATCGGATGCCATAAAAATTTCACCAGGACGAGGTAATTCAGAATCAGGAAAAATCTCTGTTTGGGTGAAGACATTTTTATCTTCGGCATTTAACGACCCATAGGCGATCGTTTGCAAGGATAACTTGCCTTTAGGTTTTAACCACTTTTGACAACGGCTGAAGAACTCTCGATAGACACTCACTTTTTCGTCCAACGAGGCTGATGGTTGGGCAAAATGTTCAAAAGCACCTATAGAGACGATCGCATCATAAGGATCTGTGGGCTGATGGACAATCCAACTCTCTTCGCAGACTTGGATATTAGGGATATCGAGAGCGCGGATATGCAGATATTGATTATGGCTCAACGTCAAACCCGTAGCATGATTATGGGGATCTGAGCTGATATGACGTTGCATTAATGCTCCCCATCCACAACCAATATCTAATAGTCTTTTGCTGGTTGTTGCACCTGAAGCATTTAAATGCCAATCAATTTTTCGCTGTTGGGCTGTTTCTAGGTCGTCATCCAACGTAGGAGAATCCCATAAACCAGAAGAGTAAGTCAAACTAGAATCTAGCCAAAGGGTGTAAAAGTCGTTGCTGACATCGTAGTGGTGCTGGATAGCTGCGGCACTACCGCCCCGATTACTGATACTTGCTACCATCTTAAGCACTCCTAAGCAACATTTTCTAAAGCGTTTTCTTCTTGTGCCATTTCGGCTAGATAGGTAGAAACTTGAGCAATTGTATTGAACTCAAAAAACAGAGAAGGACTTAGTTCAAATCCTAACCATTCTTCTAAATCTCCTACGAGCGAGACGGCTGCTGAAGAATTGAGTCCAAACCGCTCAAATTCATAGTTCTCGTCAACTTTTTCTGGCTCTACTTCGAGGATATCTGCTAGGTAGGTTTTGATCCATTGGCTAATTTGTTGTTGAGTTTTCATGACATCTCCTGATTTAAAGTGCTAAAAGTTTTAGATGAATTAGGCGTTGAGTTCTCGTGCTTGAATTTTGTCTGCGGTAGGAACTTTTACATCCCAAGCTAGATGTAGAACTTCCAGTAATTGAATGAACCAGTAACCTGGATCTAGGCGATACCATTCCAAGCCAAAGGAAGCCGAAGCAGGAAACGCATGATGATTGTTGTGCCATGACTCACCAAAGGTCAATAGGGCAATCGGGCCAAAATTATGACTGTGTTCTTCGGTTTGAAAACGCTTCGCGCCAAAGCAGTGCAAGAAGGAGTTAATTGACCAAATCGTATGTCCTCCCCACAGGATTCTCAACACACCGCCCCAAATAAATCCTGCTAACGCTCCGGCTAGACTCCAGTGGTACAAGCCCCCTAAAAGAGCAGGTAAAAGTAAGCCAAGAGAAGCCCAGAGGTAATAGTAGCGATCGACTCTGAGAACGGTTTTGTTTTTGATTAAATCCGGTACGTAGTGGACAACACTGGGATATGGATGCTTGTACATCCAAGTGACGTGGGAGTGAACTAAGCCGCGAATGCGATCGCTCCAATCACTACCATGAAGATTTGGTGAGTGCGGATCGCCAGGCTTATCACTCAATTCATGGTGGCGACGATGTAATGCTGACCATGAGATTACACCCCCTTGACCAGCCATTGCACCCCAAATAACCAGCATAGCTTGAACTGCTTCGTGGGTTTTATAGGAACGATGGGTAAATAAACGATGGTAGCCAGACGACACCCCAAATCCTGTCATTAACCAAAATAAAACAAACAGGAATAGCTCAAATGGCCCAAATGGAAGATAAGGTATTAAAGGCAGAGCTATTAAAGTGCCTACAAACGGTAAGATTTGAAAGAGGATAAAATGCCTTTTTTGTAGGCTGTGTAAAAAAGGGTTGTCAACCACTTTTTTACGCTTTGTATTGTCAGTTAAAATTGACTCGACATCTACTATTTCTGTATTCATTCGTATTTACTCACGCTAATTTAGCATTGCCGAATCAGGTAATGAATTGTGATTTGGAATACAATGACATGGAGCAAAAACCGTAATTAAGGATTCTTTGATTTTCCTTGCATTCAGTATTAGCCGATCCAATTCATACTGCCCACTCAGGAACACTGCTATTTACTTCTACAGATTAAATAGAAGTAATTACACAAATTTATGCAAAACAATACTCAAATTTCACTAGATCGAATACACATGAATGCTGAAAAGCTTAAATAGTAAAGGTTTTATTAATTGTTGAGTATTGTAAACAGAACTTAGAGCTTGTACCTTGAAATATGAATGTCAAAACTACAACTACGTGCTGAGGAAGTTTTCAAGGTAGCGATCGCATTTAATAATTCGTGACAATAACAGAGGTTATGGCTTTTGAAAATTTTACAGCATAATCTTTGTTCACCATCAGTACTTTGTTTTTCTATAACTAGAGAATAGTCACGCAGACGACCTATTTATATAAATAGGTCGTCTGCGTGACTAAATATTAGATATTTCCTTGGGCTTCATTTTGGTTACTGGGCGCGATCGCACTCTTAGCGGGCGCTTCGCGCCATCGCATGAGAAATGTCTAGATGCCTAGTTGTATATGCAGACATGTACAGAGAATAGATTGAGATGATTGCTTAAATGGTTGTGCCCATACAAGTTATGAATGCCAATGTCAGAGAGCTACCAAAACCACTAGGCGTAATAGCTGGTTTCACTTCCAATTTAGTGGTCAGCGCAATGCGACTGTAAAAAAGTTGTGCTGTGTAAATCCCCTATCGATGCTGTTTCTTTGGCCATGCTGGAACATCTCTTTAGAGGGGATGTGCCACCCATCAGAACGATGTACATGGCTGTTGATGACTTCAATTGCTTGTCTACAGAGGAATTAGAGCTTCTTGATTTAGACGAGATAAAAGTCATCTCACATCGCCTTCATCCTGGGATTGGAATGATTTTACAAACCGAATCAAAACAATCATATAGTACTTGCCCCAAGTGTGGTACCTCAAGCCATAAATTACATCAAAATTATCAACATATTGTTAAAGACTTACCCTTGGGAGAGAAACAAGTATTTTTAGAAATTAATAGACGACAATTCAAATGTGAAATATGTAAAAAACCGTTTAGTGAAGACCTAGATTTTGTTAGCAAAAAAAGAACTTATACAAAACGACTTGCACAGCAGATAATACAAGAGGTTTTAGACTCGGATATTCATAGTGTAGCGTCGAAAGGTATAGTGACGACAGAAGAAATAGAAAGGATGTTAAAAGACGCATCCAAAAAATTACCCAATTTTAAACCTTTGAATCTAAAAAGACTTGGACTTGATGAAATAGCTTTGATTAAAGGTCATGGTAATTACTGTGCGGTATTAATAGATTTAGATACATCTAAACTAAGGGAGCATCCACTTTTGGAAGAGATACAAGTTCTGGGAGAATATAACAACAGATAAAACAGTGTGCATGACTGGCCATGAACCAAGATAAACAAGAACGAATCAAAGCCTGCTTACAAGAATTGTCAACACTGTTGTATGAAGAAGCAGACAAAAGTAAGCTGATAGACCTCGAAGGTATAGAAAAAACAGTTCGGAGTCAAATCTTAGAACTAGTCAGCCCAGAAATAGCCCGCAGTCGCTACAACGGGGGGAACCCCCGCAACGCGCTGCTCCTTTTTTTATCGAACAAAAAACTGGAACAAAAGTAGGTAAAACCAGGAAAATTAAAAGCTTAGTGGGGGAGCTGAAATTAAAAGCCAAACAGTTAGAGAAACTGGGTTTGAAGCCAAGGATTCGCTTAAGCCCATTACTTCAAAAGTGTTGTTTAAGGCTGTCAGCTAACGAATCATACCAAAAAGCAGAAATTGAAGTTGAGGCATTGACAGGAGTCAAAGTGGGTGACTCAACGCAACAAAAATTAGTGCTGTCACAAGATTTTCAACTACCACTTGCAAAACAAGCAGTTTCAGAAGTGAGTGTAGATGGAGGAAAAGTCAGACTCAGGGGTAAACCGAAAGCAGGTTGTCACTGGTGCGACTATAAAACCGTTCGTTTGCAAGGGATGTACTATGGTGCATTTTTTGATGACAACCAATCATTAATTGATTACGTCAATAGTCAATCTTTGGTAAATCCACTTGTTTGTTTGGGAGATGGTCATGATGGAGTTTGGAATTTAGTTAAAGAATTTGGAACTGAAAAATTTGAACGTTGGGAAATCTTGGATTGGTATCACCTCAAGGAAAATCTTTATAAAATTGGTGGTTCTTTAAAGCGGCTCAAAGCTGCTGAAACGCTGTTATGGCAAGGTCAGGTAGAACAAACTCAAGCTTTATTTCTTCATTGCCGAGGTCAACAGGTGAAAAACTTCATTGCTTATCTTGATAAACATCGCTCTCGTATTGTTAATTACGGCTATTATCAGGCTGAACAACTTTGCTCTATTGGTTCCGGTGCGGTCGAGTCTGCTATTAAACAGATTGGAGCTAGGATCAAAATTTCTGGCGCACAGTGCAATGTTGAGAGTGTTAACCAAATTCTTTCTGTTCGTTGTGCTTATCTTAATGGTTTACTTGCCATTTGAGTATTTCTGCCAAAAGTGGATGCTCCCCAGGCGTACCTACTTCTACATCAACAATATCTTTACCTTCTGGCAGACCAATCATTTGATTTTTAAAGTATGTTGCCTCTTCTTGCCAGAAAAATATTTTTGTTGCTCTTTTTGGTCAGAATGCCTGTATATAGGTTGTTCCAGACTATCTAACTAATGTTGAAAAATGGTAGACGGTCAATTTAACGTTTTACCATTTTTCTTTTCCTAAGTTAATATTTCGGACAAGTCTAATGTTTTCGCCTTCAGACCGTCAGTTGTTAGTTGTCATTAGCTACTGACTACTCTATAACAACCCTTGTATTTTCAACTTAGCCAGCGCATCTTCAGCTGCGGCTTTTTCTGCATCTTTTTTGTTGCGTCCTTTACCTTCACCGTAATTTTTTTCACCTACCAAAACTTTGGCTAAGAACTCTGGCGCATGAGACAAACCGCCTGTTTGGACTGTGACATATTTGGGAGGAGTTGGAGTAAGGTTACGTTGTACCCATTCCTGAAAGCGATTTTTTGAGTCTACATTGGAACGAGCCATAACTATATGCTTAGGATCTACAGAATCAAATAGCGGTTCTATAATAGTGCGAACTGCATCAATATCTGAATCTCGATCCAGATAGTAAGCACCAAGGACTGCTTCAAAGGTACTGCTGAGCAAATTGGGATTTTGGTAGCCTCCGTCTCGAATAGCACCTTTTCCCAGTCGTATTCTAAAGTCTAAACCTACCTCCTCGGCAAACTTTGCTAATTGCTTCTCATCTACCAGTGCCGAACGCCGCCGTGTTAATTCATCTTCTCCCATTTCTGGGTGACAACGATAGAGATACTCACCACTTAAGAAATTCAGCAAAGCATCACCAAGAAACTCTAAGCGTTCATTGTGTTCGCCTTCGCTTGGATTTTCATGGACATAAGAACGGTGGGTAAGCGCACGGCGTAAAAGTTTTTCATCACGGAATGTTAGGATTTTGTGCATTTTTATGTTTTTTATTGTTGCGTAAATTGACAGTTGGAAAGTGTACTATTGTTACGATATTCAAATATGAAAAAACTGCAAATAGCGGTGCTGTAAAAAAACTGTACCCAGCCCGAGACTCGACTATGCCATACAGGTAAAGCCCGATCGCGCCCTAACAATTGTGCAAGCGATCGCCTGCTTGTGACTTGACCAGTTTTTAGCCAGTAGAGAATTTGTATTCGCTCTTTGTTAAGTAACCGTCATGAACTACATACACCAGGACAGATGAAAAAACTTTCTTTCCTTCTGCCTTCTGCCATCTGCCCTCTGCCTTTTTCAAGTCAGGTAGACATAATTAAATGTAAGATGTCATTGCGTTCGCGTAGCGTCTCGTAGAGAGAAGGAACGAAGCAATCGCAAAGACTGGGATTGCTTCGTTCCTCGCAATGACAGAACATATTATATTTATTTGCGCCAATCTACTTACTAGCCTCTGCGGCATATTTAACAGCCTTTTCTAATTCTTCTCGACTCTCTTTAATCTTAAAGAGCAATTTCCAACCCATTACATTTTTGTCAAATACACCTTTTTTGACAATTTAGCGCAACTTCATAGAGAAATGGTATTAATCTATAAATGCAGATATCTGGGCAATTCAATCTGCAATGAATTCCCATTACTCTGAGATCAAATTCTGAGGATATACTTTAGCCATTTACTCACTAGGTGTTGATTGATTCAATCTTTAAGTTTAAGCCTTGTAATTTTTATGACTCAATCTTTAATTCTCAAACATCTTGTTAGTAACATGATTTACTGTGTTGACGCACGACTTCACATCGCCCATCTCAGTGCAATACTAATTTATCTTGACTAACTAATTGGCTAAAATCGAGTGCAACGCCTTCTGTAATTTTATCCGGAGTATTGCAGTAGCGATCGCTGAACTCGACTTTTGGCGAATAGTGTTAATTTGCACGCGGGCATAGAGTAGCGTAGACAAGCCGATGCTTGTCACTATATATTGCTCGGCAAAATTTACCTACCATGCCAGAACTCAATCAAAATCAACACCTGGGTACAGGCTGGTCTTTTCCGCTAAGTGTAAACGTCCAAGGAGGTCTGCAACTCAGTACAACAGAACGGAATATTGAAGAGTCGATGCTCTTGATTCTGCGTACCGATTTGGGTGAGCGGGTGTATCGACCTAATTTTGGTTCGCGGTTGTCTGCGTTGACTTTTGCACCGATGAATACTCAAACTCTACTGCTTTTACGACTACACGTCCAAGAAGCTTTAGAAATGTGGGAACCACGCATCGTCTTAGATGCAGTGCGTACCGACCCCGATCCTTTGCGAGGTCGGGTAGATATTATCATCGAGTACCATCCTAAGGACTCTCATGATTCCCGGAGTTTAGTCTTTCCCTTCTACCTCAACGGTGTAGAAAGTCAGGGAGGATAAATCAATTAAAAATTAACAATGAAGAATCCATTCTTCTGGCTTCTGATAACTAACTCTTGTACAGACGCGATTAATCGCGTCTCTACTCCTAACTCAGCACTTTAATAAAACTGTGGAATTTGATTTTTTACCAAAATTACCAAAATCTAATTTAGACGATCGCACTTTTAAAGATTTAGTAGATGAGTGTATTCTGCGGATTCCTCGCTACTGTCCAGAATGGACGAATTATAATCCCAGCGATCCGGGCATCACGCTGATTGAGCTATTTGCTTGGTTAACTGACCAAATGCTGCTGCGGTTCAACCAAGTGCCGCAGCGCAATTACATTACTTTTTTGGAGTTGCTGGGAGTGCGGTTGCAAGCACCTGCTCCTGCATTAGCAGATATTACTTTTTATCTCAGTGCTGCTTTACCCGATCTCTACACAATTCCTCCGGGGGTGGAGGTAGCAACGTTACGAACTGAAACAGAGGAAGCGATCGCTTTTACAACAGATCGCCCTTTAATAATTGATAAACCACGGATTCGCCATTTTCTCTCTTCTCAAACCACAGACACAACACCAGAAATCTTACGCGATCGCTTCACTAATTTGTGGACTATGCGCTCTGATGGTGAGTGGTACGGTCGGGAACTGGCATGTTTTGACGAGCAGCCCCAGCCAGGAAACTGCTTTTATCTAGTTATTGATGGTGAGTGTCAGTGTGAAGGTAATGTGTTAGCACTGCAATTCAAGGGAGAAGCCGCCACAGCTACAGGCATTAATCCCGATATTCCACCGAGGCGCTGGGAAGCTTGGAATGGTTTGGTATGGGAATCTGTTCTGCTTCGGGAATCTGACGATAGTACCAAGGGTTTCAGTTTTAGCGAATTGGCTAGACAAGGTGTTAATCCCCTGCAAGGTGCTGATGTGGTGCTGCATTTGCCCCAATCTTGGCCTGTAACGACCTTTACTGCTTATCAAGGACGTTGGTTGCGCTGCATTTATACTGCTCCCCAACCCAATCAACCAGGATATAGTAGTTCTCCTAGAATTATTGGTTTAGCTGCCAGGGCGATTGGTGGGACTGTGGGCGCTAGTCAAAGCGAACTGATTCGCAACGAAATTGTCGGGGAAAGCGATGGTACGCCCGGTCAGACTTTTCAATTGCAAGGTGTTCCTGTCTTAAACCGTCGGGAAGATGAATATTTGCTGATTTCACCTCCTGGAGGAATTCCTCAAAGATGGCAGGAGGTCAGCGATTTTGCCAATTCTGGCCCCCAAGATTTGCACTACACCATTGATTCCCGCACGGGTACGGTGCAGTTTGGCCCAGTAATTCGCGAACCCGCCCAACTCCAGCAACAAACTCAAGTGCGAGCATTCGCACAGACAGGAATACCACTCAGCACGTTGCAAAATCCAGCCCTTACCAATGAGTTAGAGCGTCAATATGGTGCTGTACCGCCGCGAGGCTCAGTACTGCGGATGGTCGCTTACCGCACGGGTGGAGGACGCAAAGGTAATGTCCAACGGGGGACAATTATCGTTGCCAAAACGGCTGTTCCTTATGTCGCTCGATTAGTTAACCATACACCAGCCCGTAACGGTTCAGATGCCGAATCATTAGAAGATGCAGCGATCAGAGTGCCGGCAATGTTACGCACCCGCGATCGCGCTGTGACTCCAGAAGATTTTGAAGTACTGACTCTACAAGCTGGCATGGGGGCTGTTACCCGCGTCCGCTGCTTACCACCCACTTCTAGTAAAGAAGCTGGGACAATTCGCTTACTAGTTGTACCTGCTGCCAATACAGATGCTATTACTCGCGGTGAAGGCATCGATCCAGAACTATTAAGCCTCAGCCCCCAACTCCGCGACCAAATTGTTGCTTACTTAGACGAACGGCGCTTATTGGGCGTGCAAGTCAGACTGCAAGCACCCGAATATGTGGGCGTAGCAGTGCAAACAGAAGTAGCACTAGAGCCAGAGTACAACAATCCCCTCGCCCAACCAGAAATTCTGGGGAAATTGCGAATTGCTCTTTACCGCTTTCTTAACCCCATCACAGGCGGACAAGATGGCAGAGGCTGGCCCTTCGGTCGCCCTGTATATCCTTCAGATATTGTCAATTTATTCCAGCAATTTCCGGCTGTGCGGTACTTGGGGGTAGTACAGCTATTTGAACTGCGGTATACCGAACAAACTTGGGTGCGATCGCTACCCCAAAATCCAGTTATCGATCCAGGCCCTCTCGGTTTAATTTGTTCTTGGCAAAACACTCGCTTGCGTTCCGGTCATGTTGTTAATTTAATTCAATAACTTTTTATGCCCAGTCAAATCCTGCACCTGCAACTTACAGCAATGCAATTGTCCGACGCGATGCAACCATCGACGGTTGGTAAAGGTGCAGCTGATTTTCGGCAATCTGCACTCAGCACTCAGCATTCACCTCGCGCGGGTTGTGATGTCCTAGTTCATCCCCAAGAACCGAGTGAAATAGTGTTGCAGCTAGAAAACATCGGTAGTCGTAACCTCCGATTAAACGTGCGAGTAGAAGGGAACTTTCCTTCAGAGTGGTGTCGCATTGGGATGGAAGGCTACGATCTTGCGCCGCGATCGCGAATGGATGCAGTGTTGTACTTCCAAGTACCAGCAGATTTTTTTGAAAGTCAAGCAGCTTTGGAATTAGGGCAATCCTTAGTGCTGGATTATCACAGCCTAATTTATGTTTATTACACAGAGGAGGATACTGGTAGACAACTAGTCGAAACCGCAGGCGTAAACTTGTATGTTCGTCCCCGCAGTTTATACCTAAATTTTGTACCTGCGCTGTATCGAGAAGTAGACTTTATTGGTCGCTTCTTAAAGATTTTTGAGCAAGCTTTTGAACCCGCAGTTCAGACATTGGATTTGCTTTGGGCTTACCTCGACCCGATGACAGCACCCCAAGCGCTGCTGCCTTTCCTTGCCCACTGGGTAGCTTGGCCAATAGATCGGCGTTGGACTTTAGAGCGGCAACGTTTTCTGATTCGCTCTGCGATCGAGCTTTATCGCTGGCGCGGGACAAGGCGTGGTTTACGTTTATACATACATCTTTATACAGACTTGCCTTTAGATGACCATATAATCACAGAAACCGATAAGCACATTTGTATAGAAGAAATCCACGGTCAAGGTTTTGTTTTGAGTAAAACACGTTTAGGAGAAGATGCCATGATTGGCGGCGGACGTCCGTATCATTTTATCGTTCGCCTGCGTCCAGAGCGCCCAGACCAAGTAGATGAACAATTGGTGCGCCACATCATCGACCAAGAAAAACCAGCTTTCTGCACCTATGACCTTTATGTAGAGAAAGTAGAAGGCAGGAATTAGGAGTTATTTTTCTTCATTTCCCCTGCCCCTCCGCCCCCTGCTCCCCTATCCCCACCCCCCTATGTACCCCCCACCACAAATTCAGCCTTTAGAGCGATTGCAAATTGAAGATGGTTTAATGATTAATGCCGAACGTTGGAAGCGATCGCACGATTACCACCGTCAGCGTCAAAATATTCATTATCAGTCGCTCAACCAACCAGGAATTGTTTATGGTCTAGGTGTGAGCTTGATTCCTACACCGCCTGATGTGCCTTCGCAATACAACGATGGGCGGTGGTTGCAGATCCAACCAGGGATAGCAATTGATTTAGTTGGCAACCCGATTGTGGTTTCCCAACCAATAGACTTTCACCTAGCAGCTGATATTACCGAAGAAAAACCCCGCCTCATCTACATAGTGGTGAGTTATGTAGACCCGGAGAACTTACAACGCAAACAAGTACAAGAGTTTGAGCCAGAAAGTTTTCGTATTAGTGAAAAAACAACTCCACCAGATGCAATAGAGGTGGAATTGTGCCGGATTTTGTTGCAGCCGGGATTAGTAACCTTGCAAAATCCCCAAGATGTATTTTTTCCGGGTTTGAACAGTTTAGACTTTCGTTATAGAAGAATAGCGCGATCGCGTCCCAGTAACATTGTGCGCGTTGCCCACCTGGAAACATCCCAATTAGAAGATCCAAATAGT
This sequence comes from Nostoc minutum NIES-26, assembly GCA_003326215.1. Taxonomy (GTDB): domain Bacteria; phylum Cyanobacteriota; class Cyanobacteriia; order Cyanobacteriales; family Nostocaceae; genus Dendronalium; species Dendronalium minutum. Next base: position 32,093 of record LXQD01000339.1, read on the forward strand.
TTTGCTAATCTCTCCTATCTAATTAAATCTGCCGCCAATCTCACCTACACTTTGCAGGGAACTGAGCGAATCGATCGACTGGTCTTTCCACTACAAGATGTGACTACAGCGATTAACTACGATTTGTTATTCATCACAGGTCGTCAACCATTGAGTCTCAGCATACAAGAATTAACTGACCTCAAAAGCTATTTAGACGCTGGCGGAGTTTTGCTAGTAGAATCGCCCACGGATGCTGTCAACCGTCTAGAAAGCATTATGGATCTCACCGATAAATTAGGCACTCCCTTAGAAGATTTACGACGACTAGACCGCAATCACCCAATGCGGACACAACCATTTTTATTTGCTGCCCTACCAATATTCAATCAAAAGCCAATTCAAATATTAATCGCGGGCGGCATTGTCTTAGTTATTGGTGATTTATCGGCTTCTTGGGGATTGGATGATAAGCTTTCCCTACCGCGAGAGACAATTCGTAATGCACAGGAGTTAGGAATTAACATCCTGCATTTTGCTTGGGCTAGAAGGCAAATGACCCAATTACAGCGACAGACTATTCTACCCACACCAACCAAGCCCGATGTCTTGAAAAGTGTCTTTAACAAACTAGAACAATAGGGTAGATGAAGGGGACACAGAGACAGGGGGACGCGGAGAATAACCAATGACAACTAACTCTTGTACGGACGCGATTAATGAGCCAGCGCGTTGCGGTGAATCAGTGCTGCGGGAGGGTTTCCCTCCGCAGGCAACTGTGAACCCGTTCGCTCTTAGCGTTCCCGAAGGGTAGGGGGGTTCCCACGCCACTTGCTCCACTTGGGGAAACCCCAAGACCGCAGTGACTCCCCGTTGTAGCGACTGGCGTCGCGTCTGTACTACTCATAACTCAGCACTCACTTATGGCAGTCAACCTCGTTAATACTAAAATCTCTACACAAGTACTTCACTTTAAACCAGGTGGTTCGCCTGTCTCTTTTGAAGTGACTGTTGTTAATGAAAGCAATCAATTTGCTTCTTTTCAATTAGAAATTATTGCCGCAGGTGGCAGTTCGAGCCTGGGTTCTAATTGGTACAATATCTCACCTGCCGTCAGTGCAAAAAATCCACCTGGAGACACTACAAAGTTTTATGTGACCATTACCGATACACCTGTTGCAGGTTTTGTCGGCAAAATGAACCTCATTGTCCGCATCTTCTCACTGGAACTGCGGGATGAGGACAGACAATTACTGCGTTTGGTAGTGGAGGTAGGGACTAATTCTGTACCCATGCTGGTTGAGTTACCTGTGCGAGAATTTTCGGCTCAACCACAGACACTAATTGAAATCCCAGTCCGCGTAGTCAATCCCGGTCAAATCCCTACGACTGTTTCACTTAGGTTTTGCGGATTAAACCCACAGTGGCTACTAGATGGTGTTGAAAAACTTTTGCAAGTTGCTCCGGGTGCTAAGGTAGAAACATCTTTTTTGTGCCAACTGCCAGTTCCTGAAGAAGTCCCCACTCAAGCATATTCTTTCACCATTGAAGCTACCCACCTAAATGGTCTGCCATCTCGTAGTTCAGAAGGGGTGATTAAAGTTATACCAGGGGGATTTATTGATTTCCAGTGCATTCCAGAAAAGCAGCGGATACCCCCATCTCGCTCCTGGCTACCGCAGTGGCGGATTAATTCTACGACTTATTTACTTGAGTGTAAGAATGCTAGCAATTTAAGCCAGCAGGTACACATTCAGATCAAAAAAGGTGAAGAAGAACAGCCGAAATGTTTCCTGGAATTTCAGCCTGAAGCAATTGATATCAATCCAGGTGAGACGAAGCATTTGCAACTATTGGTAAGTAAACGGCGGTGGTGGTTTGGTCTAGCCAAAAAATTTTCATTTATAGTTAAAGCTATTGCGTCGGATAAGCGAGTAAATATTAATAACGAAAACCAATTCTTGCAACTAACTATTCATCCTGTTCTTCATCCTTGGCTACAGTTGCTATTAGGATTTTTGTTGCTATACATAGTTTGGGCGGTGTCATGGCTTAACCCTGCCAATCCATTGTTTGGACACCACCGTTCTGTCACTTCTGTGCAATTTAATGGTGTGGGCGATCGCGCTATAAGTGGCTCTCAAGACCAAAGTATAATCAGGTGGAATATTGCAGGCTTTACCAACCTATTCATCAATCAACAACATGGCAAAATAGCCAAAAATATAGGAAAAGCAGTACGTGTTGTCCGCTATAAACCTGTAGATAATGATGTAGTGGCAGCAGGCTTAGAAAATGGAGAAATCCAAATTTGGAGTGTACTTAGTGGTACTAAAAAGTCTATAACCACTTTCACTTTAAATAAAACAGACCGCGTTTTAGCTCTAGAATTTAGCCCAGATTCACGTTTTTTATTTAGCGGTCATGGCAGTGGTTCAGTTTTGCAGTGGGATGCCAATAATGCTTTATTAGAGAATACCCCAAGTATTACTAAACCTATAAAGAGCCAAGACGTTAAGTTTTCTGTTTATGGTCTAGCGTTAGTTGGACAAGACAGGCAAAACTTAGCGATTGGTGGAAGGTATAACAATTTAGAGGTTTGGAATTTAATCGAAAATAAACTGTGGAAAGTACCATATAATCCTCCAGGAAGTCAAAATGATTACATTGTCAGTTTGGATAGTTCTGAATACAGACCGAATCTGCTAGCGACATCCGATAATAAGGGACAGATTACTTTGTGGAATATGCAAACATGCCTGAATAGTAAAAATAATAAATGTCAAGTTCTTGATAGGTGGTCTGACGGTCATGGTGGTAAGGCGGTGCGCTCGGTTGCTATCAGTGATAATGGTTGCTATTTGGTTAGCGGGGGAGATGATAATCGGGTGATGCTATGGTCATTGACAAAAGAAGGTAGGCGAGCTTTTCCTAATGGCATACAAGTACGTTCTGATTCTCACAGATTTAATAGTGTTGATGTCAAAGTAGTTAAAGATCGGATTTTAATAATTAGCGGTAATGATAATACAGAAGTTATGTTAAATATTATAAAATTTGATAAAAATCCGCCGTGTAAAAAATAAATTCTTAAAAGAATTACTAACCGCCCTTCGGGTGACGCTCTCTACGAGACGCTGCGCGAACGCAGGCTCGCTAACGCCAATCTCTCATCTTGGCGGTTTCCGTCACGATGAGGGCTGGACTCACCAAGCGCGCCAAGAACACCAAGAGAAGAAAGAAAAGAGAATTTTAAAAAGTATTTAAAATCTGTTTTAAGTAGAAAGGCGCAAAAAAACCGAAGTATGTAACGAAAAGTAAAGTTGCCTAAAAACCTCTTCCCTTCTGCCTTCTGCCCTCTGCCTCCTGCCTTGTCATAACGACAATTTTTAACTTTTTTATGGGGTGATAAGTATGACTGCCACAAATGCGAGAATCACAGGTTCAAGAGCAGGTTTGACGATGGCAGAGGTACTGACACTGCCGTCTCAACAGCGCAAAATTGTGCAGTGGCTGATGAAGTCTACGTCTGATGGTTTAACTTTAGCCGAAGCAGCATTTCACATAGACTTGAATCAACAAGCAACTCTGGCTTTATTGGATGAGTTGGTTGAACAAGGTTTCATCCAGGAAATCTTAACTTCTGGTGAAGTTCAATATCGAGTGAATCTCGCGGCTAAACGTGGCATTCAACAGCAAAAAATCCAACAAAGTCTGGCACCTGGTAATCCCTTAGCTGTAATTTTCAATCCTTCGGGTGATTACGCGGTGCAGGCAGGTTCTCAGTTTGAGATTTACGTGACGGTTACTAATAAAGGTGCAGAGAGTGCGTTAATCGATGTTTTTATCGACGAATTATCCCACCAGATGATTCAATGGTGCGTTGCACCCCGCCAGCGATTGGCATTGGGTTCCAATTCAATTAGTGAGGTTTTATTTGAGTTTCAAGTACCTTTAACGGCAATTCCCAGTACTTACAATTACTCGATAGTCATTGACGCACCCCTACATTACCCAGAGAATACGCCGATTCGTCATGGGGCGCGAATTCAGGTTTTACCTGCGATTGAAACTGTTGTCAGAGTGAGTGACCCCACGTTTACACTTTTACCACCAACAAGTTCGCGATCGCCTGCCTTAATTCCCCCAGGAGGCATTCTCCAAGTCAATGTCAATGTCCACAACCGTTCTGACCGAGTAGACCGTTTTCGCTTGAGTTGCACGGATTTTGAGGAAAGCTGGTTTAGCGTCCGCTACCCAGAAGGCTTGGAGACAGCGGGATTGGTAATACCCAATATGGGGTTGAATCTTAACCCTGGCGAACAAGGAGAAATTTTACTACAATTCAATCTGCCTCTGGGTGTCACTGCTGGTCTATACTATCCCACCATCCGCCTGTACTCTGCCAACAATCCAGACTTAGTGCTGTTGGATGTGGTGTATTTTGAGATTTTGCCATCTTATCTACTAAATGCAGAACTACTAATTGTGATAGGTAGGGTAAGGCGCAAACATGGAGTGTTTGAGGTCAAGTTGACCAATGCTGGAAACACCCTCCGGGAAATCTTTTGTCGGGTGATTCCTGCTGAGGAAGATAAGTTGTGTACATATACAGTTTCGCCAGCACTGCTGCGTGTATTGCCTGGAGAGAAAGTTAGTACACAGATAACAGTAACACCAGTCAAATGGTGGCATCGTCCAATATTTGGGGCGGGACGATTACTCAACTTCCGCATTGAAATCGAAGACCAACAGCAATTACCTCTGCCTTATGCTTCCCTACCAGGGACTTTAATTTGGGAACCACGTCCTTGGTGGCAGTTTTTGCTAGTGTTGCTAACTGTTTTAGGAACTGTGGGTGCGATCGCATTTTTGATATGGTGGCTATTGCGACCTCCTGCACAGCCAAAAATCCTGCAATTTAACTCTCCAGACGCTTTATATCAACAAGCCAACAGTGACTTTATTCGCCTGAGTTGGCAAATCCGCAACCCCAAAGCACTGCAAAACTTGTCTTTAAGTGGTTTGTTTGCCGATGGCACTGCTGCGGTGCAACCAATTGTTTATAACTTCAACGACGGAGTGCCCAAGGAACTCCAGCAATATTGTCAGATGGGGGCAATGTTAACTTGCTCAAATGTGCCGACAGATGCGCGCAAACCTGGCGATTACATTTTTGAACTGCAAGCGTTTTCCAAAAAGAATCTAGAGGTAGCGGCTGGTATTTTGAAGACAAATATAATCAAAATTGTTCCTGTGCCTCCACCCACAATTTTAGAGTTTTCCTCTGCCAAACCCTTTTATCAAGAAGTTTCCATCAATTTACAGAATAATAAAATTAGCCCAGATACAATTCGCTTAAATTGGAAAATCAATAATTTAGATACAATTGAAAAACTGCGATTGATTGGGCGATCGCCTGAAAATTTAGTCAATAGTCCACTAGAAATATATAACTTCAGTCAAGACGTTCCTAACGAACTTAAGGCTTTTTGTAAACAACAACAAAATCAATTAAATTGTCGGAATGTCCCTACAAATAATCGGGGTGCAGGAGATTATATTTTTGAACTACAATTATTATCTAAAACTGATATTGACAAACCAAGTGCATCTCAAAAAACAGATGTAATTCAAGTTCAACCTTTGCCCAGTAAAATTGTAGAATTCAAAATCAATAATGGTACTCCCCTACCCAAATATTCAATTCCTATTAATCAAGCTAAATCAAGCAAATTTCTCAACTTATCTTGGAAAGTAGAAGGCAGCAGCAATATTAAAGTTGAGTTACTTCCTGCACCCGGAACTGTTACTCGTACTGGCGCTATACCTTACCCAATCAGTCAACAACCTAGTAGCGAAACAATTACATTGCAAGTCACTAGCGCTACTGGCGAAAAAATCAGTCGTTCTGTGACTATTGAAACTTTTCTCCCACCAACTCCCGCATCAAGCCCGACAAAGCTGCCACAATTAGAAGGGGCTAAACCTGGACTACCTGTAATTCCCACACTTCCATCTGGACAACCCGCACAAACTCCTGGTAGTGCTGGTTCAACATCTCCTACACCAACAGCCTCCCCGCCATCTTCCCCCAGTCCTGGTTCACCTGCACCTTCCCAACCAGGAAAACTCTCACCTTTAGAACTACCTCCAGGATTTGATTAAAATAATTCGGAATTCGTAATTAACACTTAGTGTATTTGTAGTTAAAAAGCAAGTTTTATTACCAAAAAAGTAATATTAATAATGTTGTTTTATAACTTTATTTATGTCTAACAAAAGACCTAAAACTTTAGAAATTAGTATTTTAACATCGTTGATATTTAACAGGTATAACCTGATATTATCGTTATTTTTTTTCTTTCTTTTGCCTTTCAACATTTTACTTTTACCATCTCTAGCTGTACCAACATCAAATCAAATACCAGCCCTTCAGTATCGTGCTGATTTACTTTTAAGATTGGGGAATAGACAATTAACTACCGGACAATTTGCAGCCGCTTTAGCATCTTTACAAGAGTCGATGAGACTTTATCAAGAAATAGGCGATCGCACGGGGGAAGCTAATGCTTTATGGCGATTAGGCGAAATGAATTTCACTCTTGGTAAATACCAAAAGGCTATTTCTTTGTATAATCAAAGTTTAAGACTGATGCAGGATGTCGGCAATCAACCAAGTATAGTTCAAATTTTAGAACGTCTCAGCAATACTTACTTTAATATTGGTGATGAAAAGTTAGGCAAAGAATTACAAGAAAGAGCGACAGCACTCAGACGGGAAATTGGTAATCCCGATAGAGAAGCGGCATTTTTAAGTAATGTTGGTTTGATGCATGAGACACAAGGCGAATACGCACAGGCGATTTATTTTCACTCGCAACAGTTAGCAATTGCTAAAGAAAATAATAATCGTAATTTACAAGTTTATTCTCTACAAAATCTGGCTGCGGCTTATCGACAATTAAAGCAATATCCTCACGCGATCGCTCTTTATCAACAAGAGTTAGAACTAGCACAACAGTCAGGTGATAAATCTTTAACAAATCTGACTTTAAAACTGTTAGCTGAAACTTATGAAGATCGAGGAGACTTCGAGCAGGCGATCGCTTTTTATCAACAACAGCTAGCACTTACAGAAAAATCTCAAAATCCTGTTAACAAAGCAGATTTAATCAAACAGCTAGGACGTGCTTATTCCTTTGCAGGACAGTATGACAAAGCTTTGGCACTATATCAAGAGCAATTAGCATCTGCCAAAGCTGCTAAGGATATTTTTAGTCAGGGAATGGCTTTAAATAATTTAGCTTTTGTTTTTCTCAAATCTGGCAAGTTTAATGATGCTGAGCAAACCTTATCGGATAGCACTAAAGCTTGGCAATTTCTCCGCTCAAATTTAGGGAATACAGATGATTATGCTGCCGAACAAGCTAATACATATAACTTGCTGCAACAAATACTAATTGCCCAAAATCAACCAGAAGCAGCTTTAGAAATAGCCGAACAAGGTAGCACAATGGCTTTTTTAAAGTTATTGGGAATGCGTTTAGTTTCTGAATCGGCAGGTACTGGTTTAAAAGTCGCGCCTAAGCAAATTTCACCAATAACAATTAACGAAATTCAAGCAATTGCTAAAGAGCAAAAAGCTACACTAGTAAAATATGCAATTATTCCAGATGCTGGACTTTATGTGTGGGTAATCCAGCCTACAGGGAAAGTGACATTTCGCCAGCTCGACCTCAAGTCAGAAAATATAATCTCTCCCATTAACTCCATAACAGAAGTTGTTGCTAGTATTCCTGCTTCTCTGGGTTTGCTCAATCAGAGAACAGCACAAAAAAATAATTATCAGCCGTTATTACAACTAAATCAGTTACTGATAAAACCGATTGCCGACTTATTACCAAAAAATCCTACAGAACAGGTTATTTTCATACCCCAGGATGAATTATGGTTTATTCCCTTCCCTGCTTTAGTTGATATTTATGGTAAATACTTGATTGAAAAACACACAATTACAACAGTACCAGCAATTCAAATTCTTAAGTTAACTAAAGACAGACGTAACAATACAGGTGGTAGTAAAGTTGTTGTGGTGGGCAATCCAACTATGCCATCAATTGCACGAGTAATTGGTGAAAAACTTCAGCCGTTACCACCACTAGTAAATACAGAACAAGAAGCTTTAGAAATTGCCGATTTATTTAAAACTACAGCATTAATTGGCAATCAAGCAACCAAAGCAACTATCTTACCTTTGTTACCAAAAGCTAAGACAATTCATTTGGCAACTTACAGCATATTAGACGATGTGAAAAGACAAGGGATACCAGGAGCGATCGCACTCGCTGGCGCTGATGGTGACGGACTGCTTACCGCTAGCGAAATTCTCAATTTGTATGCCCAACCAAAAGGCCAGCGTTTACGCGCTAGATTAGTCTTTCTCAGTGCAGGTGAAACTGGCAATGCTAAGACTGGCGAGGGTGTACTTGGTTTATCTCTAGCATTGATGACTGCTGGTATCCCCAGTATTATTGTCTCCCAGTGGGCAGCACCTGATATTCCCACAGCTGCAATTACTACCGAGTTTTATCGTCAGTTAAAGCAGAATCCTAATAAAGCACAAGCCTTACGTAACGCTATGTTGACGACAATGAAGCAATTTCCCAACCCTAAAGATTGGGCTGCATTTACTTTAATTGGTGAAGCACGTTAAAAAAAAGCAAAAGTCAAAAGATAAATAACAAAAGAAAGAAACAATAAACATACTTACGTATGATTTTTGATAGTTGGCATTCCAATGCAACATCCCACAAATCAAATTTATTTAATTTTGCTTAACAAACACATCATTTTGCCATTACCTAGATTTATATCTGGAACCCTTCTTTTGACTTTTGCCTTTTTACTTTTGACTTACACAGCACAGGCACAAGCACCAAACCCAGAAGGAGATCGCAACCAAGACCGTTTTCCCCAACCTGAGTCAGTCCCAGAACCGCTACCACCACAACAGCCACCCTTACAGCCGACTCCTACCCCAGAAGCCTCACCAACACCAACTTCTGAGAGTATCCGGGTAGAGAAAATTCAAGTGACAGGCAGCACAATTTTTAATGCAGAGACATTGAATGCTATTACTAAGCCAGTGGAAGGACGTTCTGTCACTTTAGATGAATTGAGCAACGTTGCCAATGCCATCACGCAACTTTACCTAAACAAGGGATACATCACCTCAAGGGCTATTTTGGTAGACCAAAAAATTACGAATGGCGTTGTGGAAATTCGGGTAATTGAGGGCAGCTTGGAAAAAATCGAAATCCAAGGTACAAAACGTTTGAATCCTAATTATGTGCGATCGCGCATCTCATTAGGTGCAGGTAAGCCTCTTGCCACCGCTAATCTAGAAGACCAGTTAAGATTGCTGCGGACTGACCCCCTGTTTTCCAACGTCGAAGCTAGCTTGCGTCCTGGTACTAATCTTGGTCAAAGTATTCTTGTGGTGCGCGTCACTGAGGCTGACCCCTTTTATGGCACATTAAGTATTGATAATTATTCTCCACCCAGCATCGGTTCTGAAAGATTAGGTGTCAGCGCTGCTTATCGCAACCTTACAGGTATGGGCGATGAAATTGCTGCATCTTACTATCGTACCACACAGGGGGGTTCAAATATTTATGATTTCAGCTATCGAGTGCCATTGAATGCGATGAATGGCACGTTACAACTGCGAACCTCGATTAATAATAATGAAGTTATTCAAGGAGAGTTTAAGAGCTTCGATATTAGTGGAGAATCTCAGCTATATGAGATTAATTATCGACAACCACTGATGCGATCGCCACGTGAGGAATTTGCTTTATCTATAGGTTTTGCTGTTCAAAATGGTCAAACCTTTACCTTTGCCGGGCCGACACCCTTTGGTTTTGGCCCTGACGCTGAAGGTAACAGTCGTACCCGCGTCATTAAATTCGGACAAGATTATGTACGTCGGGATACTCAGGGTGCTTGGGCATTGCGATCGCTATTTAGTTTAGGAATTGATGTCTTTGATGCCACTATCAACTCTGACCCCGTTCCCGACGGTCGCTTTTTTAGTTGGTTAGCACAAGTGCAGCGAGTGCAACGCTTGAATGAAAATAATTTATTAATTGCCCAAGCTGAGGTACAACTGACACCGAATGCTTTGTTACCATCCCAACAGTTTGTCGTTGGTGGCGGTCAATCGGTGCGTGGCTATCGGCAAAACGTTCGTGCTGGCGATAACGGAGTGCGATTTTCTTTGGAAGACCGCTTTACAGTCCAACGCGATTCAGCAGGAAATTCGACGTTACAATTTGCCCCATTTTTTGATTTAGCATACATCTGGAATGTTGACGATAATCCCAACAGCTTACAAAGGCAAAAGTTTTTAGCTGGTCTGGGGCTGGGAGTTTTATTCGAGCCAATACCACGCCTGAATTTGAGGTTAGATTACGCACTTCCTCTGATTGACTTGGATGACCGGGGTACAAATGCCCAGGATGATGGCTTTTACTTCAGTGTTGGCTATCGTTTTTAAAGGATTGTAATAGTCATAAACGGCGTTTTCTGGCTAACTGAACAAAAAACCATATAAAGCTGTAATTCTTGCAACAACAAGGACTGTAATTTCCCATACCTATTGGCTAACCAAGCAAATCACCACAGTTACAAAAAATATGCAGAAGTAACTGTGGAAGTTTGTCAGGTATTGTAGACATTAAGTGAATATCTCACGTTCGGAAGTATTTTAACTTCCTTAACGAGAGAAATTTAACGTATTATTCAGAAGTATATTATTTAAAATGCTACCAATAAGGAGATTATCAGAAGCTTTGCGAGGGTGAATTTCTATTTTGTAGACAACATCCCTACTCAATATAATTTTTTAAATAATTTAGTCATCTAATTTTACAGGAGTTAGGCTGGAATGCCTCTAAGCGGAAGATTAGCAGACGTAGAGACAAACCTAGAGTTATGGTATGAAACTCTAGGTAGTATGGAACAAGACCTTGCTAGAACCTATGATTCGCGTGCAAAGATTGCTATTAATCAGCAAATCCGAGATGATATTCTTCCGCAGATTCGCAAATATCAAGTCGAATATTGGCAACTTCTAGCGCAAGTTGCCCCTTCATGTACAGTAGACGAAATTGATGCCTGTAATGCAATCATTCAGGTTGTACAGGAAGCAGAACTAATTACAAATAACTCCCATGCCAACTATCCCAATGAAGTGATGCAGTTGTTGCATCAGATTTTAGAGAAGTTGAACAAACCAGAGCAACTTGCATCAGCTAAGGTAAAAGTGGCTGTACCTCTTGTGCCTGGAATTGTATCTTATGAGGGAGAACTGGATACAGAAGAATCACTTAGACGGATATTTCAACCTTTCAAAAGACTGTTTAAGGAAGCGCTAAAAAAAAACTAATTAGCCCCGATGCAGATTGTCCGTATCGGGGCTTGTCAGCATTTCAAGAAAAGGATTCGGAATACTTTTTTGGGCGAGAAACTTTTGTTGAGGGTACAAAAGATAAAGATGGGTTAATACAGGTTGTTCATAAACAGTCTTTAGTAACTGTGGTTGGTTCTTCTGGAAGTGGCAAATCTTCAGTTATATTTGCGGGACTTATTCCCCGGTTGAGAGCAGAGGGAAGTTGGCTGATAGAATCTTTCCGTCCTCTAAACCAACCATTTTTCCTACTGACATCTGCGCTAGTGCGATCGCTCAAGCCAAAACTAGATGAAATTCAGCAAGCTAGAGAAGCAGCAAAACTGTTAGCTGATATGAATCAAGGATTAACCCTGCCGCAGATTGTAGCAAGCATTCTCGAAAACCATCCTAATAAACGGCTTTTGTTGGTAGTCGATCAGTTTGAGGAACTTTACACTCTCTGCCAGGATACCCAAGAGCAACAAAGGTTTGTGGATGCCCTACTGACAATGATTCAGTCAGCCCCTCGTCGCCTGACACTGATGTTGACGCTCAGAACTGACTTTTTAAATTACGCTCTGAATTATCCTCCTTTTGGGGAAACTTTACGGCAATACCGTCTACTGCCTCTTAGTGCAATGAGCCGTGAAGACATGCAGACTGTTATTGAGCGTCCTGCCCAAAAGATGCAAGTGCAAATAGAGGAGGGGCTAACTGAATTGATTCTGAACGATGTAAAGCAGGAACCAGGAAACTTGCCTCTTTTAGAGTTTGCTCTGACGCAATTGTGGGTAAAGCAGAATCGAGGAAAATTGACCCATCGGGCATATGCAGAAATTGGGGGAGTAGCAAAGGCTTTGGCGAATCATGCGGAAGCTGTTTACGGCAAGCTGAGTGAAATAGAGCAGAAACAAGCACAACGAATCTTTTTACAGTTAGTACGTCCAGGCGAAGGTACGGAAGATACCCGACGTTTAGCAACTCCTTCAGAGGTGGGAAATTGGGAGTTGGTCACATTTCTAGCAGGTGCCGAAGCGCGGTTGGTAGTCACAGGACGGGATGAGCAGACTGGGGAAGAGAAAGTTGAGGTAGTGCATGAAGCTTTAATCCGTGAATGGGAACGGTTACGCGGATGGATGGAGGCTGACCGCAATTTTCGTACTTGGCAAGAGCGACTACGAACGGCAGTACGTCAATGGAAGGATTCGGGTAAGGATGAGGGGGCGTTGTGGCGAGGTGTGCTGCTAAGGGAATCGGAAGATTGGCAGCAAAAACGTTCAGATGAACTTACACAAGAGCAGCGAGAGTTTATTCAGGCTAGCGTGGCATTACGGGAGAAGGAGACAGAGGAACAGGAACGCAGTCGGATATTAACCGAAGCACACCAGAAAGCCAATCGACTGATTCGCACAGGGAGTGGAATACTAGCATTGTCCATAATCGGGGCTATTATTGCAGGGGTATACGCAAGCTATGCAAGTAAACAAGCATGGGAAGCGATTAAACAAGCAGACGAGGCAAAGGAAAGCTTAAAGTTGGAACAACAGGGAGTGCAAGCACAAAGGCAATTTGAAGAAGGCAACCAATTGGGAGCATTGCTAACAGCAACTCGAATAGGTCGAGAGATGCAGGCAAAAGTGCGCGATGGTCGTCCATTAGAAAAATATCCTGCTTTTAGTCCGTTGCTGGCATTGCAAACTATTCTTTCAAACATTCAAGAGCGGATTCAGCTTCCACATGAAGATAGCGGATATGGTTCTGTCAGTGTTAGCTTTAGTCCCGATGGCAAACAAATTGCGACTGGGAGTAATGGAACAGTTCGTCTGTGGAACCGATTAGGAAAAAAGCTTTCTGAAGTCAAACTCAATAATGGTAAATCTCAACTTAATAATGGCGAATATTTTAATCCTAGTGATACAATTGTATGCTTCAGTTCTAGTGATGTAAAAATTGCCACTACAAATTCTATTCGAGATGATGTATTACTATGGAACTCTTATGGACAACAAATTTCTAGCTTTAAGGCTTCATATAGTTATCAAAATGATATTAAGTTTAGTCCTGATTGCAAACTGATTGCTACTAGTAAAAAATATGATTTGGGCAGCAATAATGTTGTAAATTTGTGGAATTTGTCCGGAAAAAACATTGCTAAGTTACCTGGAATAGCAGCTAGTTTTAGTCCTGATAGTAAGCGGATTGCTACTATAGATGGAAACCTAGAAGCTGCAAAAATAAGCTTATGGAATTCTGTTGGACAAAAACTTGGTGATGAACTTGATGTTTATAACTCTTATCCTGCTGCTGTCAGTTTTGATGGCAACAAAATTGCAACGCTTTCTAGTGACAATAAAGTTTTATTTTGGAATTTATCTGGAGAACATATTGGTAGCTTCCAAGCCTCTCAGTCCATTAACACACAAAACTTAAAACTCAGTTCAGATGGTAAGCTACTTGCTACACGACAACAGGACAACACGTTGCACCTGTGGAGGTTGCTAGAAAAAGAACCAATCGCCGAATTTAAGGGTGAGTTTCAACTCTCAAATTATTTAGAATTTAGTCCAGATTATAAACAAGTTGCGATTACTGGCTTTATAGATAGAACAGTAAAGTTGTATGACTTGCCCAAACAGTATACTGAATTTGATACATCTCAATATGTCAGTAATATGCAATATAAAGCTCAAATCAAGTTCAGCCCTAATGGCAAGCAAATAGCTACTAGTGATTACAATAGTGTGCGGTTGTGGAACTTATCAGGACAGCAAATTCCAGGAGTATTCAACAAAGATAGTTACATCAACGGAGATAATCAAATTGTCACCCGTGGATCGGATGGTTCAATGCAATTTTTCGATTTATCTGGACAAAAGCTGACTGAACTTAAATCCGATAAAATTTTCTCTGCTCCTAACTTTTTATTTTCAACCGCAGTTGTGAGTCCAAATGGTAAATACATTACAGCAGTTGAAAACAACGAAAAAATAAAATTATGGAATTTGCAAGGGGAAAAAACTACTACTTTTACCTTTAAATCATATTGTTGTACTTATTCTGATATGTCTCCAATTCATTTTAGTCCCGATAGCAAGCAGATGACTATTTCTGGTGGTGGTGTCTCCTTGCGGAATTTATCAGGACATGAGATTGGCTATTTTAACGTACCAAGTACAAGTGTTCACTTCAGTCCTGATAACAAGCAAATTGCAATTCTTGACAACGACGGTTCCCTTAGTCTATGGAAGAGAAGGGTAATATTGAAACGGAAGCCACAAAGAATTGCTCTTCTTAAAGAAAATCGAGAGTCAGTCAACGACATCGCATTTAGTCCTGATTGGAAATTTATAGCTACCGTTGGCAAAGATAAAATTGTTAGATTATGGAATCAATCAGGGAAATTGCAACATCGTTTGAAGGGACATGAGAACACGATTCTCCAAATACACTTTAGTGCCGATGGTCAGCGAATTATCACCTTAGATGCTCACAAAATCCGAGTATGGAGTTTGTCAGGAGAACAAATTGCTCAGTTTGAAGAACCAAAAAGTTCTTTCTTGGATGTTGCAGTTAGTCCCGATAGCAAGCAGCTTGCAGTTCTTATTGTTCCTTCAAATGTAGAAGGTGGAAGCAGTAAAGTAAGGATTTTGCCAGTCGATAACCTCGATAGCTTATTAGAACGCAGCTGTAATTGGTTGCGAGATTACCTTCTTAACAATCCCAACGCTACTGATGAAGATCGCAAAATGTGTGGTATTCTGCGTCGATGATTTTATCTATCTAAATAAGCTAAATTTTTATAATCTACAAGTTAGGATATTGAGAGTCTTTCAGTGTTATGATTCTCCGGACTTACCTAAATCTTTTCAATTCCGGTATGGAGGAAACAAAAATGAATATGACAACCGATACTGGTTAATAGCAGCCAATAGCATACCCCCCATTCCTATTAAATTCATTACCAACTCAAACGTACTGGTGCTAGAAGGGAGTAGAACAGTACTGACAAATATCAGTGTCGCAAATAAAATATTTGCTCCCAACATCATGATAGCCCCTGCAATAATTTTAGCCGTCGTATTATCCATGTACAGAACAAATATAAAGTTAGTTATTTAAATAAACTAGTTCAAGGTATGAATAGCAATATAAATGTAGTCTAACGTGCCCGGAAGCGCAAAGCTTATCCAAGTAGACCCAAAAATAGCAAGACTGCAACTATCCGCTACGCAACACCTAAAATACTTGCCCAGCAAGTACTGTTTGTTTTTTTGACACAAAGACGCAATGTAAGATTAGCCCGCACTAACATGTGTCCTGCATCGGACAGACGTTTGCTAACATCAAAGCATAGCTCTTGACATTATTTATGACACTAGCAATCGTAGCTGAACCTGCACCACTAGAGACTGATACTAATGGTGTGGTTCGAGTTGGTAAAACTCGTGTAACTTTGGATACTGTCGTTGCAGTCTTCCAACAAGGAGTCACAGCAGAAGAAATTGTTTATCGTTATCCATCGCTGAAGCTAGCAGATGTATACGCAACAATTGCTTTTTACCTCAATTATCAGCAAGAAGTTGAAGCATATTTACAGCAGCGACAGCAGCAAGCACAAGAAATTCGTAGGATGAACCAGACAAGATTTGATCCTCAAGGGTTGCGCGATAGATTACTTGCTCGTAAAGCCGAGCAGGAATCATATTAAAGTTGCTTGCTGACGAAAACTTTGATAATACCGTCATTAGGGAATTGCTGCGACGTAACCCAGATATTGATATTGTTCGAGTGCAAGACGTTGGTTTATCGGGTGAAGATGACCCAACAATGCTGATATGGGCAGCTCAAGAAAATCGCGTGTTATTTACCCATGATGTCGCTACGATTACCCGCTACGCCTATGAACGGAGAACACAAGGTCAGTCAATGCCAGGGGTTATCGAGGTCAGCGTTGATGCGCCGATTGGACGGGTGATAGAGGATATTCTCATAATTTTAGAGTGCAGCTTTGCTGGGGAATTGGAAGGACAAATTCAGTATCTTCCTTTGTGATAAGAAGCGCAGTATAGATGATAAATCCTTTCAGGACTTTCACTGCGATCGCTGATCAGAGTAAAGCCAAGTTATTGTGATATTGACTTCGCTGTAACGCTCAAAAACCTGCTTGTTGAAAATGCTCGTTGGCATTATTTATCCCAATTTTGTGTCACTTTTAATTAAGCCCTTTTGTAAAGCAACAACAACAGCTTGAGTGCGATCGCTAACTTCTAGCTTATGTAAAATGGCATGGACATGCACTCTAACAGTTCCCGGTGTAATGTATAGTGAAAGTGCGATTTCTTGATTGGTTTTTCCAGCTGCTAAAAGCGACAAAATTTCTTGTTCGCGCTGGGTTAAAGGATTGGCAGGTTTGGAGATATTTTCTGAGTCAGATTGGTACAAACCCAATTCAAAGGAAGAACGAATTTCCTTTGTAGCAGTTTCATCCCACCAAGATGCGCCAGCAGCTACAGAACGGAGTGCCAATACTAATTTTTCCGCCGCAATCCCCTTAAGGCAATAACCTTGAGCGCCGGCCTCAATTAATCGGGTAATTAGGGGTTTTTGCGAATGGGAAGTTAAAACTAAAACTGGTAGATTGGGATTTTGCTGTTTAATTTGTCTGCACGCTTCGATGCCGCCAATTCCTGGCAATCCCACATCTAAAAGTACAACATCAACAGGATTTTGTTTGACTAACTCAATGGCTGTTTCACCGTCTTCAGCCTCAGCGATAATCTCTAACCCAGTTTCTTGTTGCAATCGCACGTGCAAACCTAAACGAAAGAGTTCATCGTCCTCAACTAAGAGAATTTTGATGGAGGTAGGCAGCATCTCACACAGTTACAGAGGACTGAAACGGATAAACAGGAAGCTTGAAAGCAAAGACAGCACCCATAGGTACTCTATTCTCTGCCCAGATTATACCTCCATGAGCTTCAATAATTTGCCGAGATAGGTAAAGTCCTAATCCAGAGCCTTTGGCTTGGCGTAGGTAAAGCCCGTCGTAGGCATCGCTATGTCCTTGGTAAAACCGTTCAAATAAATGAGGAAACTGTTCGGGCTGGATGCCTGCACCTGTATCTAAAATTTTCACAACTTGATAAGATACTTGCGGTTCCAATACAACTTCTACACGATCGCCGCGCCGGGAATGGTTAATTGCATTCACTAAAAGATTAGTAAAAACCCGTTGCAGTTGCAACGCATCACCCCGAACCCACAACGATTGCCGCCAATCAGAATCGCCATAGCTAAACGAGAGATGAACGCGGCGATTTGCCGCTAACTCTGTGAGAGTGCTGGCTGCTTCCTCTGCCAAGACAACTAAATCTACAGGTGCTAAGTCCAGCTTTAAACCTTCAGTGTCGTTGCGATAGATATCTAACAAGGTTTCTAGGAGTTGCAGAGAAGTTTCATGACTGCGTTTCATTGTGGCTAAAACTTTCTGCTGTGTTGGCAATACTGCACCAAATTTTTCTTGTTCAAAGGCTTTGAGAGTTTCGATTGCGCCCAAAAGTGGCGTTTTCAAATCGTGGGTAAGTGTGGAAGCAAAATCTTCTCGCAGCCTGACTAATTCTTCTTGTGCTTCTAGCTTGGCACGAGTCAAGGCGATCGCTTCTTGGGAACGACGGAGGCGATCGCTTAAAATACCTGTGACAATCAACGCCATTGCTGCGATGAGTCGGCTAGCGACTGTGGATACTTTAGTTAATTCACCCTCTGGTACAACAAGGTTCAAAAGAGTTAAGCACACAGCAACTACCGTCGTCTGAAAGGTTGCAATTCCCCCAAACCAGTAGTTTGTCAATAATATTGGGCCTGTATAAAGATATCCAAACACATATTCTGTTGGTGTCTCAAACTCCATAAAGATGACACCAATAAACAGCCCCAATATAACTGAAAACTTCCCAAATTGTGAGTTATTAGCCAGTAACTTAGCTGGAAATAATCTCATTTTTTCTTTATGAGGTATTTGTCTAACTATAGCAATTATAAAACATACGTGGAAATCTCAGTTTATTCTCTCTGCGTTCTCTGCGACTTGGTGGTTCGATAACTTCTTTTAACGAACTGCCCGCCAAGAGCGCAAAGAGAGGAAAGAGAGAAGTTTAGAAGATAACTAAACGCCATAAACACTAGATATAGAAAAAGTAAACGGTATATAGATTAAAAATAAGCTTGATTTTATATCTTCTATCTCTTGTTTTTATTACTAAATAATTCGACGATCTAAATTAATACAAGTAACTTTAATGTTTTTACTGTTTAAATTACGAATTACAAATTATGCTCCAAGGATGGATTCAAATTGCGTTAACGCTATTAATTGTGGTAGCAATTACTCCCTTTTTTGGGAGATACATGGCGCGTATTTTCCTGGAACAACGTACTCTTCTCGACCCAATTTTAAACCCGATTGAGCGATCGCTTTATTCTTTAGTTGGGGTTCAAACTAAAGAAGACATGACAGGTTGGCAGTATGCACGGGCTATTTTGTACAGCAACATTGTCATGGGGTTGCTGATTTTCTTCATCATCATGAGTCAGGGATGGTTGCCCTTTAATCCCACAAAGATCGGTGCGCCAACCTGGGACACAGTCCTACATACCACTATTTCATTCATTACCAATACCAACCAACAGCACTATTCTGGTGAAACCTACATGAGTTATGCCAGCCAAATGTGGGGGCTGGGTTATCACATGTTTGTTTCAGCAGCAACAGGTATCGCAGTAGGGATTGCTTTTATTCGCGGGTTGACTGGTAGACCTTTGGGTAACTTTTATGTAGACCTAATTCACTCGATTACCCGGATTTTATTACCTATTTGTATTGTGGGAGGTATCGCCCTGATGGCAGCTGGCGTTCCCGAAACACTAGCCGGGCCGGCAGTCTTTCCGACACTAGAAGACCCTAACATTAGTCAGGCGATCGCTCGCGGCCCTGTCGCCCACTTTGAAATCATCAAGCAATTAGGAGAAAACGGCGGCGGCTTTTTCGCCATCAACTCGGCACACCCATTTGAAAATCCCAATGGCTTTTCTAACTTAATTGAAATCGTGGCAATGCTTTCAATTCCTACTGCCCTGATCTACACTTATGGCATCTTTGCCAATAACATCAAGCAAGCTTGGTTAGTTTACGGCATGGTTGGGGTAATTTATATAGCATTTATCATCATTACTGCCATTGGAGAATATAACGGCAATCCGGCGGTGAATGCACTCTTAGGAAGTACGCAACCGAATTTAGAGGGGAAAGAAGTCCGGTTTGGTTGGGCGCAGTCGGCATTGTTTGCCACCAGTACAACTGGCACTATGTGCGGTGCAGTTAACAGTTTACACGACTCATTTATGCCCAACGGTGGCTTTATTACTCTTTCTAATATGTTCCTGCAAATAATTTGGGGCGGACAAGGTACGGGAACAGCTTACTTATTTGCTTATTTAATATTGGCAGTGTTCGCCACAGGTTTGATGGTGGGACGCACACCAGAATTTCTCGGACGCAAGATTGAAAAGCGCGAGGTTGTGCTTGCCAGTTTCCTCATTCTTTTGGTTCACCCAATCTCGATTATGATTCCGGCTGGTGTAGCCTTAGCATTCCCCGACCAACTTTCAGGAATTAGCAATCCTGGCTTTCACGGCTTTGCTCAAGTCATCTACGAATACGCCTCCGCAGCTGCTAACAATGGTTCCGGGTTTGAAGGTTTGGGAGACTCCCAACCATCACCATTAGCTATTGCCACAGGCACGCAACCAACAATAACTGCCCTGTGGTGGAACCTGAGTACTTGCTTCAGTCTGCTAGCAGGACGTTACATCCCGATTATTGGGTTATTGTTGCTTGCCGATAGCATGTCCCGCAAACAACATATTCCCTACACTGCTGGCACATTGCGAACCGACACCGGACTATTTACAGGCGTAACCGCAGGCGTAATTCTAATTCTAGGCGCACTGACATTTTTCCCCGTACTGGCCTTGGGGCCTGTTGGTGAAGCTTTCTTAATCGGCAAAGGCATCGGTTGAAGAGGGCAGAGGGGCAGAGGGGCAGGGGAGAGTTAGAGCTTGAAGTATAGACCTCAGAACTCGATTCATCGACCTCAAAACTTGATTCATCGACCTCGGAACTTGAATTATCGACCTTGGAACTTGAATTATCGACCTCGGAACTCGAATCATCGACCTCGGAACTTGAATTATCGACCTCGGAACTTGAATTATCGACCTCGGAACTTGAATTATCGAYCTCGGAACTCGAATTATCGACCTCGGAACTCGAATTATCGACCTCGGAACTCGAATTATCGACCTCGGAACTTGATTCATCAACCTCAGAACTTCAAACTCCTCCTCCGCTCCTCTGCCCCCTGCCCTCCGCCCCTCTGCCCCTTGTCTCCCTTCTCCCCAATCTATGAATACCAAACCTAATCCATCCCGTATAACCGAAACTCGTGACTCGCGTAAACACACCCCAAAAGCAGATATGCGGGGACTTTACCAAAGAGCAATTAAAGAGTCATTCATTAAACTCAATCCCCGAACAGCTGTTAGAAACCCAGTCATGTTTATTGTTTGGGTAGGGACAATTGTTACTTTTCTAGTAACTCTCGACCCCTATTTGTTTGGCACGTTACAGGTAGATGTGAATCAGCAACGCCTGTTAAACGGTTTGATTACCTTGATTCTGTTTTTTACAGTTTTATTTGCCAACTTCGCGGAAGCTGTTGCTGAAGGACGCGGTAAAGCACAGGCAGATTCTCTAAGATCGACGCGATCGGATACTATTGCTCGTAAAGTCTTGCCCGATGGCATCATTGAAAAAGTCAATTCTACAGAACTGCGGCGGGGCGATTTGGTCAAGGTAATTGCCAATGACATGATTCCCGCTGATGGCGATGTAATTCAGGGTATTGGTTCGGTGGATGAGTCTGCCATTACTGGAGAATCTGCCCCGGTACTCAAACAACCAGGTACAGACATTGCTAGTTCGGTGACAGGAGGAACGCGCCTACTCTCAGATGAGTTAACGATTCGGATTACTGCCGATCCCGGTCAGGGTTTTATCGATCGCATGATTTCCCTAGTAGAAGGTGCAGAACGTAGCAAGACTCCTAATGAAATTGCTCTAACGGTATTGCTAGCAGTACTAACACAGGTATTCTTGATTGTAGTGGCGACAATGCCCCCCTTCGTGAATTACATTGCCAGCTTTATCAGTATTGTGTTTGGTGCGGATGCAGCCAACAGTTTGCGCGCGGGTGCTAGCGTCGCCATCCTGATTTCGCTGTTGGTAGCTTTAATTCCCACAACTATCGGTGGTTTACTGAGTGCAATTGGTATTGCTGGGATGGACAGAGTTGCTCAATTTAATGTCATCGCTACCTCTGGACGGGCGGTTGAAGCTTGCGGTGATATTAACACGCTGGTGCTAGATAAAACAGGCACTATCACCTTGGGAAACCGCATGGCTGATGAGTTTATTCCCGTGAATGGTTACTCAGTCGAAGAGGTGGCGCGAGTTGCTAGAGATGCTAGCGTCTTTGATGAAACACCAGAAGGTAGGTCAATTGTCAACTTAGCAGACAATTACCAAGTGGGAATAGACTTTAACACTAGTAAAGCAGAGGGTGTGGAGTTTTCTGCTAAAACCCGCATGAGCGGCACTAACCTACCCAATGGGCAGCAAGTGCGGAAAGGGGCAGTGGATGCAATCAAAGGATTTGTTCGTTCCCGTGGGGGTCATATTCCCCAGGATGTAGACGCAGCCTATGAGAGAGTTTCCCGCTTAGGAGGCACACCTTTGGCAGTCTGCTTAGACGACCAGATTTATGGTGTCATCTACCTCAAAGACATGGTAAAACCCGGTTTGCAGGAACGATTTGACCAACTCCGGCGCATGGGCGTGAAAACAATTATGCTCACAGGTGACAACCGAATTACAGCATCGGTGATTGCCAAAGAAGCAGGAGTTGATGATTTCATTGCCGAAGCCACACCAGAAGACAAGATTAGTGTAATTCGCTCGGAACAGTCTGAAGGGAAGCTGGTGGCGATGACTGGGGATGGTACTAACGATGCACCAGCACTAGCGCAAGCAAATGTGGGTTTGGCAATGAACTCTGGAACGCAAGCTGCCAAAGAAGCTGCCAACATGGTGGACTTAGATTCTGATCCGACTAAACTAATTGACTTGGTGACTATTGGCAAACAACTGCTGATTACTCGTGGCGCATTGACAACTTTCTCCATCGCCAACGATATCGCTAAGTATTTCGCCATTATTCCTACTATCTTTGCGGCTGCTGGTATTGGTGCATTGAACATTATGGGACTAAAAAGCGCTCAATCTGCGATCGTCTCTGCACTCATCTACAACGCCATTATCATTCCGATACTCATTCCCCTGGCATTGAAAGGGGTGAAGTTTCGTCCCTTGACAGCAGATCAATTATTGCAACGTAACATCTTGATTTATGGTGTGGGCGGCATCATTGCACCTTTCATCGCCATCAAACTCATCGATGTCATCTTGCCTTTATCTTAATTAGGAATTACGCAAAAACTCTCTCAAACTCTTATTTCTCTGTGTACTCTGCGTACTCTGTGGTTCGATATTCCGTTCCCTGTGCGTAAGTCCTATTAATTTCAAACTACTCAAAACTGTTATGAAACTAATATCCATTCTTCTACCTCAAGTCTCTGTGCAAGTACTTGCAGGAATAACTGAAATTTGGTGTATTTGGCGTAAACAAAAGCTACCGCTGTATTTATTCTTGGCAATGTGCTTCAACCTCGTGGTTGCGCCTTTAGTCTACGCTGCCACTGGCGAACAGTTTTCCCGCACTCAAGCTTGGGCTGTGGGACTTTTGGGACTGGTGACACTAAGTCTTTCAATTTATTTGTTTTTCGTCATGTTTATACCGGAGAAATTCTAATGAGTTTTGCACGTGAAGCTAGCAGAGCAATTCGTTCTACTTTAGTACTTTGGGTAATAGCAGCAATTATTTATCCGTTTGTCATGATTGCTTTTGGACAGATTGTATTTCCATCCCAAGCAAACGGCAGTTTGATCAAAAATGAGCGAGGTCAAGTTTTGGGTTCTGCCTTAATTGGTCAACCTTTCACTAGCGATCGCTACTTTAACAGTCGCCCCAGTACCACTAACTATAGTACTGGCGATCGCCAAAAAGATGATGCCAGAGTTTTGCAAACAGGAGTTTCAGGTGCTAGTAACTTAGCTCCCAGTAACCCAGCATTACTAGAACGCATCCAAGGCAAAGATGACCCCAACAAACGAGTCGAAGGTGACTTAGATCGTCTGAAAACAGTCGGCGTAGAACCTACTGCCGATTTGGTTTACACCTCTGGTTCCAGCCTTGACCCGCACATTACCCCCGCAGCTGCCACAGCACAAATTGCCCGCGTCGCCAAGGCGCGAGGACTTCAACCCCAACAGCTAGAAACTTTGATTGCTCAAAACACTAACGATCGCTTTCTCGGTATCTTTGGGGAACCGGGAGTCAACGTCTTGAAACTGAATCTCGCTTTAGATGGATTAAAGTCTGTAAGTTAGTCAGGCAGTTATTATATAAGGCTAAAAAACTGCCCTCAACTACATTTCCTCATTTTGAATTGCCTATTACTACTCTTTGAAAAACCTGTAATTATTGATTGGTTTAGATTACTCAGATGTATTTATGAATTGTGATTTTTTAAGAAATAAAGGTGTACTGAGTTTTTTTCAAAAATCAAATATAAGTCCTATATTCCTTTTTTATTTTGGAATGGAGACAGAAAATGTTTCCCTGGCTGGCAGACAGCATTTTATTTTCTGATTTATAGATATAAATAAAATTTATATCTAAAGAAAGATGTCAGAAATCTAGATGACTACAGAAATTATAATTATCAAAAGTCGTCTTAAATTAAGAATGTAAAATGCCACACGTCTTACTCGTGGATGATGAAGCAGCCCTGTGTGAGAGTCTCACCTATACACTACAAAAAGAAGGCTATACAGTGAGTACAGCCGCCGATGGGCATAGTGCTATCAAACAATTCCACAAGCAAGTACCAGATGTAATTTTGCTTGACCTCATGTTACCGGAAGTCGGCGGCATGGAAGTATGTTGGCGAATTCGAGCTTTTTCCAATGTACCCATTGTGATGCTTACAGCTAAGGATCAGGATATTGATAAAATTTGGGGTTTAGAAGCAGGGGCAGACGATTATGTAACTAAGCCCTTCAACAGCCGCGAACTGCTGGCACGTATCAAAGCAGTCTTGCGTCGTCGTTCTGGGGAGCAGCCTTCATGAAGGGCTGGTTACCTCGGATTAAGTTAAATACTATTCATACCAAGCTGTTAGCCACATACCTCATGTTGACAGCTTTTGGAACGTCGCTAATGGCAGGTTATATCCTGTGGTCGTTCTATGATTACTTTATGCGATCGCGACAAGCAGATTTAGATAACTGGACGAGTGCGTTGAGTGAAAGTGTTGCAGATGCACTCGAAGAAAAAGATATTCAACGGGTAAAGGTGCTAGTAAAACGGTATGGCGCACCACAAAGTGTAACACTGCGGGTTTTTGGCCAACAAGGCAGTCTGATAGCCACTTCTGACCCAAAGTTAGATAGTCAGGTGAAAGACTGGCAGCAAGTTCCTGGAATGCGGGAAGCTCTAACAAATCATACACAACAAGGAATTGCCAAAGGCGTTTTATCAAACGAAGATCGCCTCTACATTGCTAGACCCATCGCTCGTAAGGGTCAATTGTTGGGTGTAATCCGCATGTCTATGACTTTGGAGCAATTTCAGCGACAGTTTGCTAAAGTGATTTGGAGTATTTTGGGAACGCTAGCAGTGACAATTTTACTGTGTGCGTTAATTAGCAGTCGCTTTGCTCGCAGTCTCTCGAAACCGATTGAGATTATGCGGAACTTTGCCATTCGCTTGGGTAGCGGCCATTTTGGCGATAAACTAACGATCCATGAGAATAATGAGTTGGATCAATTGGCAGCAGAACTCAACCGGATGAGTGAACGCTTAGCTTCCCTAGACCAAGAACGGCGGGTGTTTTTAGCTAATGTCTCCCACGAATTGCGTACCCCTATAAGTAACGTTCAGGTAACAGTAGACGCACTCAAAGGAGGAGCCTATGAAGAACTGGATTTACGCGATCGCTTTTTCCAAACTATCGAAAATGAAACCAAACGTTTATCACAATTAATCCATGACTTACTGGACTTAGGACGTTTAGAAGCAGGAGTTGCTGAACTAGAAAAGCAAGCTATCTCGCTACATGGATTGATTAATCGTGCTGTTAATGCAGTTGAACCGCGAATGCGTTCTGTAAGAATTTCTACACAAGTTAATGTGGATAACCTAATTATATTGGGCGATCCAGAACGATTATTACAGGCGATTCTCAATTTGTTGGATAATGCAATCAAACACTCACCAGCCAACTCTCAGGTGGTTATTTCTGGATACAGCCAAGGAAAACAAGCTGTTATTCAAATTCAAGACCAGGGAAAAGGCATAAATGAGAATGATTTACCCCGAATTTTTGAGCAATTTTATACAACAGACCCCTCACGCAAAGGTAGTAGTAATGGTTTGGGATTAGCGATCGCCAAGCGGATTATTGAAGCCCATCAAGGTAGCATTATAGCCAGTAGCAGCCCCAAGCAAGGTGCAACCTTTACCGTATACTTGCCGCTGAAAGACAAATAAATTAACAACTCGTAGTCATTGATGGCACCTGTTTTGATGTTCCAGACAGTGATGAGAATGCGAGAGTTTTTGGTCGTCCCGGCAGCCGTCCGGGTACACAAGCAGCGTTTCCCAAAGTCAGATTAGTAATTTTGATTGAAGCAGGCACACACTTAATTTTTGATGCACTGATGTGCGGAGCCGGAGACGCTCCGCCTCCGGTCCATATCGTATAGGAGAGCGAGTCATTTTCTGGGCGACCTCCACCAGCCTCATTGATTCTAATTTTTTTGCTTGACTGTTTTGTTTTAATTTCCTTATGCCGATTTATGGCACAATTTAACAGCGATTGTAATTGTTCATAACTAATTTCTAAAATTTGTTTTGTTCGGTGTGGATACTTTTGGATGTAATCAAAAACCATAACTAATGTTGAAAAATGGTAGACGGTCAATTTAACGTTTTACCATTTTTCTTTTCCTAAGTTAATATTTCGGACAAGTCTATTCAACTTAGACAGGCATTAGCTTATTTCTACTTGCAAAGGCAAAGTCACAATAAAAGTGGAACCAACTCCCACTTGAGACACTAGGTTGATTTGCCCTTGTAGTAGTTTCACTAAGCGGTAAACTATAGCCAATCCTAATCCAGTGCTGTCTGGAAGGGGTGGTTGATTGCTGGAACTAGCACGAAAGTAAGGTTCAAATATCCGGGCTTGGTCTTCTGGTGCAATGCCAATTCCAGTGTCAGAAATTGCGATCGCAAAGTACCCACTTTTGCCTAATGGTGTCTCTAGAATCATCGCCATGTTTCCTTTGGCAACCAGAGAGGGATTCTCTTCCAAAAAATCCCTTGTCGGCAACATAGGGGCAATCCTGTCATTTTCCAGTCTTTGACACACTATACTAATAGTCCCCGACTTAGTGTAGCGAATTGCGTTACTCACAAGATTTGTCACAACCTGTTGTAATTGCAAGGAATCTGTGAATACTTGCTCAGGAGCGCGATCGCAATTTATCGCGACTTTTAAATTTTTCTTCACAGCCAAAGGCTCTAACATTTCGTATACATTGTTGATTAATTCGCGAACATTCGTCGGTGCGGGTTGGAGTTTTATTTGCCCAGCGTCATAACGTGAAATTTCTAATACATCATTGATTATGCTTAGTAAGTGTCTGCCATTACGTAGCACGCGCTCAATATGTTCTAAGTTGAGATTACTGTCTTCTATCTCAGTCTTCTGCCGTTGTTGGCGTAAAAACAAATCTGAGTAACCAATAATCGAGGTGAGAGGATGTTTTAAGTCGTGGGCTAGTTGCGAAAGATACTCTTGATTAGCGCTAACTATGCGAGTTAGTTCCTCATTATGCAGCGTTAATGATATATACAGATATTGTAAATCTCGCAGACGTTCATCTACATAACTCTTGAAGCAACGAGCGATCGCTTCATCGATCGTAGCGTCAATCAAACGCATAGAACGAATGATTCCTGGGGGTGTTACCCTCAACAAATCTGTTTCTATGGTTTCAAATATTACTGTTCGTAGCAAATGATATTCCCGAGCAATCTCTGCTGGATCGAAGCCTTGTTCAGCTCGCAGAACCCCATGCTGCAAACCCGCAGTAACTATCGATTTAACATCACTATCCTCAGATTTTGAAAGCACCGTTACCATCGCTTTTAAGACATCGGGGATATGATCTCGTATCGCTGTGTAAGACAGGTCATCAGCGCTTTCAATCCGCCTATCTTTGCGAACTGCTATCACCCATTTGTATAGGATGGTATCAGTTTTTTCAGCCAGTACTTGACTAAAATCCATGATGTTAAATTCTGCTAGGAGATAGATGAGTAAATTGCCATATGCAATTAGTTTAGCGAGTGCAGTGGTTATCTATCAAAATAAATTACAAGCTTCACCTATCAAAAGAAATAGATTTTACATATTTATGATTGTCACTGCCGTTGAGTTGTTTGCTGGCTCTGTTAACCATGGATTAGCAGATAATGTATAATTTAATACATTTTATTCAAGCGCTAATCTAGCAACTAACAGCCTTGATGCTGGGTTTAATAGTTTGTGTAGTTTGCTGTTTAAGGATTTAATTCACAATCTGATAAATGTATAAATTTTCTTTATTACAGAGAAGCAAGGAGAGCTACTTGATATGGGTATTTAAATAAACAACACTTATCATAAGGCAGATGTATTTACAGAGCAACGATGTTATGGTTTACAGAGAATAAACATAATGCTAAATATGTGTTTAGAGTAAGTCAGCCTAATCCAGCGCATTGTAGTGTGTAACGCTGGAGCGGAGGAACCATCTTATGGGGCGTATCTCATAGAAAGTGAAAAGCTAGGAGTTACTGATAAGTGAGTATTTAACTCAGCACTCACAACTCGGAACTTAGCACTCTCAGGAGAAGGGCATCTCTCAGCCCTAGCCCGTCAGCTAACTTCGTAGGCATTGAGAGGAGACTGAAGAGTCGGCATTTTTTAATGTTCCGATCTCATCAGTGTCCAAGGCTGGTACTGCTCGGATTTTTTGTACCTGCACTTAGTTCTGTTGAGGTGGCAATGGTATTTCAATTAAACTTAGCGGCGATCGCTGCGATCGCCACTCAAACAGCCTGGAAAAAAGCAAAACCCGTGATTAGCAAGGATGTCTTCTTGCTGCCTGTTCTTGGTTTTTTAGGGATCATAGTGCTGTGGTGGGTGGTTGCACTTGCCAACCATGAATTAATGCCTACTCCGCCAGAGGCGCTAGTTGCCAATCTTGACTACATCTTAAACCCCTTCTATCAAAGAGGCCCCGGAAACTTAGGAATTGGCTGGTTATTGTTAGCAAGTCTGCGACGGGTATTGCTGGGTTTTTTGTTAGGTGCGGTAGTGGCGATTCCCCTAGGATTTCTGATTGGTATGTCCAAATCAGCAATGCTAGCTCTCAATCCGATTATTCAGATTTTTAAACCCGTCTCACCCTTGGCTTGGTTGCCAATCGCTTTAGCCATCTTCAACTTAGCAGACCCTTCAGCCATATTTGTAATTTTCATTACTTCCTTGTGGCCGACGATTATTAACACCGCCCTCGGAGTTTCTAGCGTTCCCAAAGATTATTTAGATGTAGCACAGGTGCTGGAAATGCCCCGTTGGCGACAGATTACAAAAATTATTTGGCCAGCAAGCCTACCTTATATTTTTACAGGTTTGCGAATTAGTTTAGGGATTGCTTGGCTAGTAATTGTTGCTGTAGAAATGCTCACAGGTGGTATTGGAATCGGCTTTTTTGTTTGGGATGAATGGAGCCGTTTAAACCTGAGTTCGGTTTTCTTAGCTGTCTTAGTAATTGGTTTAACTGGGCTAGTTCTTGATTACGCAGTTGGCAAAATCCAAGAAATAGTCACCCGCCGTCCGACAGCTGCTAACTAGCAGAAGGGCACAGAGGACAAAGAAGACAAGGGAGAAATAACTATTGGCTCCTAACTCTTGTACAGACGCGATAAATCGCGTCTCTACCCAGCACTTTTTAACTGCTGACCAATGACCAATGACTAATGACTAATGACCAATGACTAAGACTCGACGAGACTTTATTAAAGGAATAGGAACAACGACAGCCGGGATGGCGCTGTCATCGTGTGCTATCACGGGGAATACTGGCGCTAAAGGACTGACTGAAGAAGCTTTAGCTATCAAACCAGTAGTTAGCGGTCAAGACTTGCCAGAAAAACCGGATATTACTGTTGGTTATGTTCCTGTTAACGATTGTGCGCCATTTGCGATCGCCTGGAAAAAAGGATTCTTCCGCAAATACGGTTTGAACGTCACACTCAACCGCGAAGCTAGTTGGGCAACTTCCCGCGACGGAATAATTTTCGGTCGTTTGGATGCTGCACCCGTAGTATCGGGTGCTGTCACCAATGCCAGAATTGGGGCAGAAGGCGCACGCCATGCACCCTTGTGCGCGGCGATGACCATACACCGCCACGGTAACGCCATGACCATGAACAAAGCCATGTGGGATTTTGGGCTGCGTCCGTGGTACGAGTATCAACAACAATATGGCGATGGTGCTTTAGAAGCTTTTGGCAAGGATTTTCGCGGCTACTTTGACAACCAACCACCAGAAAACAGAGTTTGGGCGGTAGTCTTGAGTTCTTCAATATACGAATACTTTGTGCGTTATATATCTGCTGCGGCTGGCGTTGACCCACTCAAAGAATTTCGCATTATCATTGTGCCACCCCCTCAAATGGTGACAAATGTGCGAATTGGGTCAATGCAAGCTTACATGGTGGCAGAACCTTGGAACACGAGAGCAATTACAGGTAACGAAGGCATCGGCTTTACCTTTGCCCAAGGCAAGGAAGTTTGGTTAGGACACCCAGACCGACTACTAGGAGTGATGGAATCTTTCATCGAAAAGTATCCTAAAACCTATCGTTCTTTAGTCAAAGCCATGATTGAAGCTTGCCAGTATTGCAGCAAAGTAGAAAACCGCCAGGAAGTTGCCGAACTCATTACAGATCGCTCCTTTACAGGTGCAAAACCTAAAAAGCCAGGCGCGCCAATCGCAAAGTTTACAGGGCCAGCAATTCTTGGTAATTACAACTATGGCGGCTTTGACGGCAAAAACCGCACCGTTAAAGCTGCTGACACCACAATTTTCTTTGATATTCCAGATAACCTTCCCAAACAGCCAGGAGAACACTCAACATTTTTATGGAGATCCAGGAGTATCTGGTTGATGACACAGGCAGCGCGTTGGGGACAAATTCATGAATTTCCCAAAAATGCAGATAAACTAGCCGAAAAAGGCTGGAGAACCGATTTATATCGGGAGATAGCAACTGAAATGGGAATCGAGTGTCCGAAGGATGATTACAAAGTAGAACCTCCAGAAGTATTCATAGATAAGAAAGGTTTTGATCCCAGCAATCCAGTGGGCTATCTGAATAGTTTTGAAATCAGGGCTAACACTCCCACTCGTTTTTTCATGTCTTAATTTCCTAGTCCAAATGTTGACTACTGACTAAATTATTTCCGGAGCATTTGATGATGGAATATACCTCATTACATAGCACTACTCAGAACAAAGTTATGCCCAGTACTGGATTTTTAGAAATTGAAAATTTAGTCAAGTCTTATCCAACACCAAATAAAAGTAATTTTGTTGTACTAGATGGTATTAACCTCTCCATTGGAGAAGATGAATATATCTCTGTAATTGGGCACTCTGGTTGTGGTAAATCAACTCTATTAAAGATTATTGGTGGTTTAGAAAAAGCAACTTCTGGCTCAGTAAGGTTAGATGGAAAAGAAATTCGGAAGCCAGGAGCCGAAAGGATGATGGTATTTCAGAATTACGCACTTTTACCTTGGCTAACTGTGCGAGAAAATGTCCGTTTAGCTGTAGATGAAGTGCTAAAAAATGCTAATCGCGCCGAAAAAATTAGCATTGTTAACGAACACTTGGCAATGGTAAACTTAACGGCGGCAGCTGATAAATATCCTGATGAAATTTCTGGAGGTATGAAACAGCGGGTGGGAATTGCTAGAGCCTTAGCAATTCGTCCAAAGATGTTGCTGATGGATGAACCTTTTGGGGCACTAGATGCACTAACTCGGGGCAAATTGCAGCGGCAGGTATTGGATATCTGGGAAAACAATCGGCAGGCAGTGATGATGATTACTCACGATGTAGATGAAGCAATTTATATGTCCGATCGCATCGTATTAATGACTAATGGTCCCGAGGCTACGATTGGGGAAATATTGGAAGTGCCTTTCCCTCATCCACGCGATCGCGCCGCCATGCGAAACTCAAAAGACTACTTTGAACTCCGCAACCATGCTCTCAATTTCCTCGATCGCTACTTTACACAAGACGAATAAATTTAGACTATTATTTCTTTAGCGGGTAGCCTAATTCAAATTCATCAAAAGCAGGATTTGGAACGGAGGAACCATATTGTGGGGCGCATCTCGCACAGAGCAGCAATTTTAAGAGCCAAAAGTCAAAAGTGACTAATCTTGAGTTCAGCAACGCCAGTCGCACGCCACTTGCTTCAAGCCGGGAAACCCGTCCAACGCAGTGGCTCCTCAACGGGGGGAACCCCCGCACGGTGAGACAGCGCTGTAGGAGGGTCTCCCTCCGTAGGCGACTGCGAATCCGAAGGGCGCTGGCTCCTCTTAAGAGAGAGACACCTTCCAGTCTTAGCCCGTCAGCTAACTCCGTCGGCAATGGAAGGAACCCCCAACACTTTGGCTGTAATACCAGTTGTTATTGGGGTTTCCTCTACTAATTTTAGATTTTCGCCACTCAATCCAAAATCCAAAATTGGTAGCCCTGCTTCTCATTCATCATTCGTTACTCTTGGGGAGAAGTTAAAGCTGTGAAAATCAAGCCAATGTTAGCGCGCCTGCAAAGCGCCATCGGTAGAGACGATTTAATTGAGCAAATGGTATTGCTACCAGAGCCAAAAAAATCTTTTTCTAAAAAAGTTCAAAAAGCAAAATCAGTCAACTTAATCGTTGGTTATGATGCTTCTCCTAACAGTCATACCGCACTAGATATTGCCTTTTGGATTGCTCATCAAACGCGTTTAGCCACTAACAATCAAGTTACAGTGCAAGCCGTTTATGTAGTAAAAGACAATCATAGCAGTCAGCATCCCGATATTTTAAGCTTTGCAAGACGCGTTCCTCAATTAGAATGTCCCGTAAACGATGTATCAAGGTCTATTACACCCGTCTTAACTCAACCAAAATTGCAGGGGATTGCACCATCTCTACAAGAAGCCGATAGAATCCTTTGGCAAGCAAGAAGTCTCGCTGAGGAATGGCAGGGTTCCTTCAAGTCTCATTTGCGGTTTGGTGACATTGCTACAGAACTTAAAAAAGTTGTGGAATCAGAAGCTGCCGATATACTATTTCTGGGATGTAAATCTATAAGTCATCCCATTATTCAGATACTAGGTTCTAATTTTCCTTGCGCTGTCGTAGGTATACCCAATTGTATTGACGAATAATCTTGGTGCTGAATTCCAGCGATTTTTCTTTTAATTAAAACACAGTAAAAAAGTCACCTAAATATTTAGGTGGCTTTTTTCACTAGTATGCAAATAATTTAGCAGATCGGCATAAATAAACAGAAATCGAGTGAATAGTTAAAGGGAATCGCAAAAACCCTTAAAGTTTCTCCTTTGCCCCTTCATTGAAACGTATTGAGTAGAGGTTAACATTTTCAACTATATTTTCATTAACAAAAATTTATAAAATATCAGCTATCTAAATAATAACTTAATATATATTTCTATCTTTGGGGGGTTAAAATTAAGTACTGTATTTAAAGATACTTATACTGAATATAACTATGTAAACTCCATCAATACTATTTACTGTCACAATTAAAGGCAAAACTAAATTTCAGTCTCAAAAAGGATTAAAAGTATGAACCCACCTGAAGAATACATTAATAATAATTTGGGACAACTCAGGGAAGGGGGGTCAAATCAAGAAATAAACAAACAGTTATTTAGTAGCAATAATATTAGTGAAAGTAACAACCTAGATAAAGTCAGAGAGATTCTTTTTGGCAACCAGGTACGGGAAGTTGAAAAAAGGTTTGCGCGTTTAGAAGAACGTTTGGTTAAAGAGTTTACCGATGTACGTGATGAGACAAGAAAACGTTTAGATGCTTTGGAAATCTATCTGAAAAAAGAGGTAGATTTTTTAACAGAACGGCTAAAAAACGAGCAAGCAGAACGTGATATTGCTGTGCAAACACTTGGTGAAGAACACAGAAATATAGCCATATCCTTAGAAAAAAAGTTTGCTCAATTTGATGAACAAACTATCAACAGCCAGCGGGATTTACGCGAGCAGATTCTCAACCAATCTAAAAGCCTACAAGATGATATCCGGCAAAAGTACGAGGAAATCCTAGCTTTGTTGCAACGGGAAGCCCAAGAACTGCATAGGGACAAAACAGATAGTTCTAAGCTTGCAGCTCTGTTTACAGACCTAGCTATTCGTCTGAATACACAAAACAAGTCCTGAGCCAGTTGTGAGCCAGTATGGTCTTCTCCCAAGGGGAGACGCCAAAGGCGATGGGAGTTTCCACGCCAGTTGCTTCAAGTCGGCAAAGCCGCCCAACGCACTGGCTCCCCATGAATAACTGGCGTTAGCGAGTCTTCTGCCAAGGGGAGACGCTACGCGAACGAGCGTCACGAGCGTCACCCGAAGTGTCAGTTGTCATTATTCTCCTCCTGCTCTCTATACCCTCATCCCCTGTTGAGGGATTTTAGTAATGAGTGATTCCCTGAATCAAAGACCGAAAGCACTACCTGAAGCTACAAGCAGTAACAGCCAATCTTTTGACTTTTCTTTGAGTAATAAAGATAAACAACTCAGCGATGAGCTGAGTACACTTCGCAGTTTGCTGTTTGGTATTGAGCCAACTGAACTCAACAAAATCTATGAGCGATTAAACAACCCCCAAATTCAACCAGAAGATATCAGCCGCCTGCTTCCAGAAGCAGTAGTATTGCGTTCAAAGCAAGATAAACAACTGATGGAAGCAATAGTATCGACTGTCGAAGAAGCCATTCAAGCTTCTGTGAAACAAGACGAAAATGTGCTTTCAGAAGCGTTTTTTCCGATCGTGGGGCCAGCTACCCGCAAAGCGATTTCCACAGCGCTTGAGGAGATGATGCAATCTCTCAATCAAACTTTAGAACATAGCTTGTCGCCTGAAAGCTTTAAGTGGAGGCTCGAAGCACGACGTACAGGGAAATCATTTGCGGAAATCATCCTGCTGCGTACACTAGTTTACCGAGTAGAACAAGTATTCCTAATTCATAAAAAAACTGGATTACTGCTGCAACATGTAGTGGTTAACCAAGTAACTACTCAAGATCCGGATTTGGTTTCTGCGATGTTAACCGCTATCCAAGATTTTGCCAAAGACTCGTTCAGCGTGCGAAAAGAAGATGCACTGCAAAGTTTGCGGTTTGGAGAACTCACCATTTGGGTTGAAGAAGGACCACAAGCATTGCTAGCTAGTAGTATCTGGGGAAACCCTCCCCAAGAATTAAGGTTAGTTTTTCAAGAAGCGATAGAAAAAATCCATCTCAAGCTGGGGCCAGAAATTAATGACTTTGCAGGAGAGACAGAACCATTTACAGCCAGCACGCCTTATCTAGAAGCATGTTTGGCAAGTCAGTATAAATCTGCATCCCAAAAAAATAATTATACTTATGCAGTGGCTTTCTTAGGCACAATAGCGATCGCTTTTGGTATTTGGGGCTTTTTTGCGATTCGAGAACATCTCCGCTGGCAAGCCTATCTCCAAAAACTCAACTCTCAACCAGGAATTGTTGTGATTAATACCAAACAACGCTATGGCAAACATTTCATTTTGGGAATGCGCGATCCTTTAGCGATAGATCCCAATACGTTGATACAACAAACAAATCTCAATCCGAAAAAAGTTATCGGTCAATGGCAACCATATCTATCTTTGGAACCACAATTGACTGTAAAAAGAGCTGAGAAATTGCTGCAACCACCAAACACTGTATCATTAAAAATTGATAATAATGGTATTCTTCACACCACAGGTTCTGCACCTCGTCAATGGATTTTAGAAACACGTAAGTTATGGCGATTCATCCCAGGAATTACTCAATTTGAAGATAAAAATCTTGTCGAGCTTGAACTTCTTCAGTTGCAGTCATACAAAAAGCAAATTGAACAAAAAAGACTCTTTTTCTCAGGAGGAACAACAGAGCTTATCGTTGGCGAAGCTGGTAAACTACCTCTTTTGGTTTCACTAATCCAAAAGTTTTTAGATACTGCCAAATATCTGGGTAAAGATGTACAGATACAAATAATAGGACACACCGATGCAGAAGGAACAAAACTACAGAACATGCTACTCCGTCAAGCTCGTGCTAATAAAATATTAACTTATTTAAAATATCAAGGAATCAATACTAGTAAATTTAAAGTCATGGGTGTGGGTTCTAGCTTGCCTTTACAGCCAGACTTGATACCAGAAGCAGAAACAGCTAACCGTAGAGTATCTTTTCAAGTGTTTATTACTGATAAGTAGGTAGACATAATTAAATGTAAGATGTCATTGCGTTCGCGTAGCGTCTCGTAGAAAGGAGGAACGACGTAGGCAGAGCCTTCTCGCAGAGTAGCAATCGCAAAGGCTGGGATTGCTTCGTTCCTCGCAATGACAAAACATCTTATATTTATTTGCGCCGATCTACTTACACCTAATTAAAAGGGAGTAGGGAATAGGGAATGGGGAGTAAGAAAAACGCTGTATGATCCAAAAAAAAATTTGTATGGTAGGTGCATTTGCCACAGGTAAAACTAGTTTAGTTGCACGATTTGTACATAGTATTTTTTCAGAAAAATATTACACTACTGTAGGTGTCAAGATTGATAAAAAAACTATAGATATCCAAGCAAATCAATTAAATCTTATCCTTTGGGATATCCATGGAGAAGACGAATTTCAAAAAGTCCGCCTTTCATATTTACGAGGTTCGGCTGGTTATTTATTAGTTGTAGATGGTACCCGTAACAATACCTTAGAAAAGGCTTTTGAATTGCAAAGACGAGTAGAAGATACACTTGGGCAAGTTCCCTTCATTTTGGTACTGAATAAATGGGATATGACAGATGAATGGGAAATTGAAACAGCAGAAATAGACGCTGTTATCCAGAAAGGTTGGACTGTAATTAAAACCAGTGCTAAAAATGGACTAGGTGTAGAAGAAGTTTTCCACACTCTTGGTAAAAAAATCTTGGATGGTTAGATGCTAGATATCCCGCCTGCCGTAATTAACTATATTCTGAATTATCTAATAGAAGCACGCTCTCTTGCCTATCTGTTAGTCAAAAAAGATGGCAGCCTTTTGGCTTGGGGCGGTAAGCTGGCAGAATATGGAATTACTAACCTCCGCCAAGGAGGGGGTGTAGGCGAGCAAGTTTTTTTCTTGGAAGGGTTATTACCGTTAGATGATATTCCTCTTTTTCTACCTCTGATAAAAACAGAGTACGGTATTTGTACAGATGTTCATATGTTTCCCTCATCTGAGGGAGATTGGGTGTTGCTGTTAGATAGTACTTGGGATGAAAATCAACTCTTACCAATTCAACAAAGTATAAATGATTTCAGCTTACTACAGGAAAAATTAACTAGAATACAAAATCATTAACTGAGAGCCAAAACTAATTGATTGTGTCTGTTGTGAATCATGACTAACTCTATAGTATCTGACTTATTCGCTACACTCAATATTTTAATATTAGAGCGACTTCAAGATAGCTTATTTAGAATTACTGGAACTACACCAAATTGGATTGAGCGTTTTTTTGGTCGAAGATTTACATCGGAAATTGATATATTAATACCGCAGGAAGAGTTTCCTTTTTTAGCAAATTTTCTTATTGATGCAGAAGAATTTTGGCAGAGTAATAGCAGTATAAAGCTGAGTTCGGGTTTATGGAGCGAAGTAGATCTAACTGGTAAAGAATATCAATTTGAAGCTTATGCAGTTTGCATGAATGATAAAAAAATTTTATTAATTGAATTATTAGGCGAAAAGTTTATAAACGAACAATCTCTGATCCAAAAAGCTAGAGAAAGCCAGTTAGATTATCAGCATTTACTAAAAGAAAATCAGAAAAAAGATGTACTAATTCATTGTATTATCCACGACATAGCAGGGCAGTTGAGTGCAATTAATTGCTGTTTAGCCCTGCTGGAATTTGAAAATTTGTCACCGAAAGGAAAAGAATTTTTAGAAATTGGTAGAAAGCAATCTATTCAGCAAGAGATGCTAATTAAAAACATCTTAGACGTATTTTCTACTGAGGTGCGATCGCTGGAGGCTTTCACAGTCGATGTTGAGGATGCACCAAATCTCTTAAGTTCTGCACAAGAGGTCATTGAACTTTCCCAGCCGACTTTCACACTTAATAATAAGCAATTGCAGCTAACTTCTAACATTGACATGAAAGCAGATTGGAAAGTCGTTGGAGAGAAATCACGTTTGGATAGGGTGATTTTAAATCTTGTAGAAAATGCTTATCGCTACAGTCCAGTGGGGTCTACTGTGACAATTGATTTACAACCAGATGGAGAGTATGTTCTCTTAAATGTGGACGATGAGGGTAGCGGTGTACCAGCAGAGATAGTAAATACTTTGTTTCAAAAGTTTTCTCAAGGCAAACATAAATCAGGTCGAGTTGGGCTGGGTCTTTATTTTTGCCGGATTACAGTTGAACACTGGGGAGGCATAATTGGTTATTTACCACGTCAAGAAGGCGGTTCCAGATTTTGGTTCCGCCTGCCTAGACCAATTACTTAACTGTTGACTGTTGAACGCAAGTTCGCTTAACTTTGGGAACCAAAGCACACGACTGGCTCCTGTTTATTTAGGATTCGTACCCAAGAATGCGTAGTACGTCTCGCAGGACGCTATATCCTGCTAAATCCCAGAGTAAGTAGGCTATAAAGCCAATCATTGCAAAACGACCGTTCCAGATTTCGGTTTGCGGAGTCCAGCCAAAAAGAAATTCATTGCGATCGCGATCGTTGTAAGTTTTAGCAACAGGTGGTGGATTTGTAGATGGACGAGTTTCACGAGTTTCCATGATTTTTCCTCCAATATCTCAAAACTTTTCAGGTGTTGAATAGACCTCTTGCAAAAATACTTGATTTGTCAGTTGAAGTTAGCTAAAGGTGTTTTTTTAGGACCAGAATTTCTTTGGAAATTTTATTCAATGAATGCGCTTACTTTGTCTTTACACCTTAGTTACATTCACAATGACATTGAGATTTTTTTGTATTTTGCGGGCAGTCTAATATTTAGTATCTAACGAGGTGCAGTACGTCACGAACTACACTATAGCCAGCTAAATCCCAAAGTACATAGGCAATGAAGCCAATCATTGCTAGGCGACCATTCCAGATTTCGGCTTGAGGTGTCCAGCCAAACAAAAAGGCATTGCGATCTACGCCATTGTATTCTCTAGCAACAGGTGGTAAATCAGTAGATGGACGAGTTTCCATGATTTTTTCCTCCAATATGAACTTTTTAGGTGTTTAATCTTTTAGCGGCCAATTAGGCCGAGTACATCTCGAAGGACGCTATAGCCAGCTAAATCCCAAAGTAAATAAGAGACAAAGCCAATCATCGCAAAACGACCATTCCAGATTTCGGATTGAGGTGTCCAAGCAAACAGCAATGCATTGCGATCGCTGCCATTGTACTCTGTAGCAATTGTGGGCAAATCTGTGGAGGAGCGAGTTTCCATTTTTTTGTCCTGAACAATTTGTTACTTAACTTTAAGTTAGCTATTTCTCGGTAAGTTGCTTTCCACCTGTAGGCACAAACTACAGGCACTTCTTGTGGACGATTATCAGAAACTCGTTCGCGCTAACAAATACGCCTTGAGAGGGTGATAAAAAACGTATTTGTAAATAAATGTAAATTCTTGATAGTCGATTGGTGATAAAACTATAATTTAGACAAATCAACTTGCTGGGAAATAAGAAATAAAAAACTAAAAACTGGTAGCCAATAATTAGCCAGTTTTTCACTTCATAATGCCAGCAAATTTGATATTTCTGCCGCTAGATAATATAAATTCTATCTAGCGCTAGATATAGTTTTCAAACTTCAGAGAGATGCTTGAAACGCCTAAATTCCAGGATTCTGAGATTTACATGAGTTAGGTATTGCCAAAGATACAGACATATATACACAGTTGCTTCTCCAAATCGAAATTCTTAATCCCCAAATTTAAACTTAGAAGAAGGAAATACAATGTTTCAAAGTACGGAAATCATGCTGGGACTCTACAAGCCACTATTGTGGCTGGTACAGACCCCAGTAGATACCTCAGGCATCACACCACCACAGGCATCGGCTCTCGTTACCGGACCGCGCTTTTTTGTCGCTTTAATCTCCGGTGTGATTCTAGCTTTTGCTTTCCAATTAGTATTAACTAACCTCTCCGTGGCAGCTGGTATTTCCTATTTGGGCCGTCCATCTGACTCAGATGCAGATACTGGGGAAGCGGGAAGTTTGGGAGGTACGATTCGCAAAATTGGCACGGCAGTGGGTATTTGGACATTAGTCACTGTGACGATCGCCTTGTTAATTGCTAGTTACCTAGCAGTAAAATTGAGTTTGGTGATTTTAGACCCCAGACTAGGAGCAATTTTGGGGTTGGTAATTTGGGGTGCTTACTTTTTGCTACTGATGTGGGTGAGTTCCACCACAGTAGGTTCCTTAATTGGCTCAGTAGTCAACACGGCAACTTCTGGTTTTCAAGCGATTATGGGGACAGCAACGGCTGCACTGGGCGCAAAAGCTGTAAATCAGCAAGTAGTAGCAACAGCTGAAGCCGCCGCCGCTGCTGTGCGTCGGGAATTAGGAAGTGCTATCGACCCTGTGAGTCTGCGGGAGAACGTAGAAGATTATCTAGAAAGGCTACGTCCCCCAGAGCTAGATACATCCAAGATTCGCGGCGAGTTTGAAAGATTACTCAACGACCCACAACTACAAGCGATCGCAGGCAGTGCAGAACTGAGCAACATCGACCGCCAAAAGTTTATCGATTTAGTTAGCAGTCGTACCGACCTTTCTAAGCGAGATGTCAGCCGCATTGCCGACACACTTTATAGCGTTTGGCAACAGGTAGTGAGTCAGAAACAACCTACCAAAGACCGCTTGGGTGAGTTGATGGACTATCTGAAATCGCTGCCACCAGGACAAACCAAAACAGATGAACTCAACGCCAAACTAGATCGGTTAATTGCCGAAACGCGTTCATCTAAAGAAACAACCGAACAAAAGACCGCAGGGCCAATTCAGCAGACACTACAGCAGGGATTAACCGCCTTGAGTGGTATTGTTTTGGGCAGAACAGACTTGTCAGATTTTGATGTGGAAAAGATATTGCGATCGCTTGCCACTGCTAGAGACAAAGCTACAGAACAAGCAGATAGGCTAGGCTTGCCCACACCATCACAACCCTACAGCCCCATCCGTGCCGATGTTGAAAATTACCTGCATACTACTTATGCTTGGCAACTGAGTCCAGAAAGAATTGCCCAGGAATTTCGCGATGTCGTTTACGACCCAGCAGCAGACCCAGGTACAGTGCGAAGGGAACTAGATCGACTTTCCCGCAACGATTTCGTTAAAATCCTGCAAGAACGGGGACTGCTAACCCAAGCACAAATTCAGCGCATTGCAGATCGATTAGAAGCTGTTCGTCAAGAAGTGCTAGTGACAGTCACAGCTGCTGAAGAAAGAGAGATAGTGCAAGACCTGCAACGGCAAGTAGAAAGTTATTTACTCGTTACTCCCAAGACAGATTTGACAAGTGAAGGGATTGAGAAAAATTTCAAACCCATATTGGCAGATCCAGACGCAGATTATGAAACTTTGTCGCGACGATTGGCGCAAATTAACCGCGAGCAAATGCGGAGGATATTGTTACAACGCATAGATATTCAATCATACGAAGTAGACAGCATTCTAGACGAAATCGAAAAACAGCGCGATCGCGCCTTGGTAGAATCCAAAGCACTGGCAGACCAAGCAAAATATCAAGCAGAAACTCTGTGGTTGAATGTAGAGTCATATCTGCGTAATACTGGAAAGGCAGAGTTAAATCCTGATGCTATCCGCGCCGATCTAAAGAGGTTATTGGAAGATCCCCAAGCTGGAATTGAGGCAATTCGCGCCCGCTTGTCTCGCTTTGACCGCGATACCTTAGTACAGTTGTTGAGCCAGCGGCAAGATTTGAGCGAAGACCAAGTTAATCAAATCATTGATAGTGTTGAAGATTCTTGGCACGGTGTCCGCCATGCACCTCAAGCTTTAGCAGAAAAAGCTAAGGATCAATATGACACTGTGACTACGACAATCGCAGATTACTTGCGGAATACTGGCAAAGCAGAACTTAACCCTGAAGGAATTCAACGAGATTTTAATCGATTATTTGAAAACCCGAAAGAAGGAGCTACTGCACTGCGCCGTCGGTTATCCCAGGTAGACAGGGATACCTTGGTGAAGTTGTTGAGTCAACGCCAGGATTTGAGCGAACAGCAAGTTAATGAAGTCATTGACTCAGTGCAAACTTCTATTCGCAACGTTGTGCGTGCGCCGCGTCGCCTCGCCACTCGGACGCAACAAAGAGTCCAAAATTTCCAAGCTTATTTGGAAGAGTACCTGCGGCAAACTGGTAAAGAAGAACTCAACCCAGAAAGTATCAAGCGCGATGTACAATTGCTGTTGCACGATCCGCGAGTTGGAATTGAGAGTTTTAGCGATCGCTTGTCCCATTTTGACCGTTCGACCATTATTGCCCTATTGAAAATCCGCGAAGATATGACTGATGAAGAAGCAGCGCGGATTGCTGATAATATGATATCGGTCAGGGATCAATTTGTGGAACAAGTGCGGAGTATCCAAAGACAGATTCAAGGTGCGATCGATGGGATTTTTGAGCGCATCCGTTATTATCTCAACTCCTTAGATCGCCCAGAACTCAACTATGATGGCATTAAGCACGAGGTTCGCCAATTATTTGAGGACCCGCAAGCTGGGTTTGATGCATTGCGCGATCGCTTGTCTTCTTTTAACCGCGATACCTTAGTAGCGATTATGAGTTCCCGTGAAGATATTTCCGAGGAAGATGCCAATCGAATCATCGACCAAATTGAACGGGCACGCAACACAGTATTGCAACGTGCAGAACGCCTACAACATGAAGCACAACGCCGCCTAGAAGAAGTGAAGCACCAAGCACAGCGGCAAGCAGAAGAAACCCGTAAAGCCGCAGCTACGGCAGCTTGGTGGTTGTTTGCTACAGCCGTCGTCTCCGCTATTTTCGCCGCATTAGGAGGAGCGATCGCTGTTGTTGTGGTGTAAGTTAACAAGTTGTCTCCGCTAACTATTTTGAGCCTCCTGTAAAGGAGGCTTTTTTGTATAAATGAAACGTAAAGTTGAACTTATACCAATTCGTAATACCTTTGAGAAAGTGCAAAACACTATGTGATTAATAAAGGTGTAGAACAAAAAAACCTTTAGTTATAATTCTATTTATAAATAAATACAGAGTAAAAAAATATGCTTTTTACTCTGTCTTCATCTAGGTTGCTCTTTGTGATATTTGCACCCTAAAGTCGTGACGCTCTTTGTTTTGTATTTCATAATTTAATTTGACTTTTATTTGATTCCATCTGTCTTGCGGCTGGTTTAAATATCTGGCTTTTTGTAGTAATACTCTATCTTCTTAGAGTGAATTTTTTCTACCCAAAATTTCTAATGTAAATAAAAGCATAATTGAAAACAGTCAAAGTTATTACGTTGTAGATTTTGTCACTTAAATTGTGTATTTTTTTGACTGTAAAAAGCTCTCTAACCTTAATTATTTAGGACTTGTGTGAAATAAATATGAGAATTTTGGAAGTGCTTATGACTTTTAAAAACATCGATTCAACAAAACAAATTGTATCAAATTTGAATAGTCTAGACATAGACGCTCACTTAGCAGTCTTAGGGGAAAGTTATCCTCAAATAACTGATATAATCCCTGGTAACGCAATAGATACATTACCAACAGAGAAAGCTGCGGACTTGGTAGCACGAATTCAACAAATATCCTCAGAAAAATAGCTCTTTGCTTTGCGTGATTTACTACCAGCAGAAAGAACTGGTCAAGATGAAGTGATTGCTCGCTCCAAATCCTATCAAGGCGACGGTAGAACTTGCTAGAGGCAGAACTACAATTCTTACTGGTGAGTATAGCTCAACGAGTGTTGAAGGTAAATTAGCTTTCTGGTACTTGTTAAGCGAAAGATCGGGAACCACAATTATTGGTGTACCACGCGACTATGAGCCTTCTGAACAAGCAAAAGAAGTCTTGAACTCCCTCAAATCATTTAACACCGATCGATTAGTATCTTTTCTGAAACAGGTGCTGTGAAAGCTGAGATTTCAAACCTTCGTCAGATATAAGGTGGGCAATGCCCACCTCTACAAGATAAATGATTAATTATTTTTATATAGTTTTATTTTGACAAAATGGATATTAGGTTATCAAAAAGAGAATATTCGAGATTTTTCTCCTTTAAAACCTACATTAAACAATATTACTTAAACTTATAACAACAAATTTCTTCAATTTTGCTAGTTTGAATTTTTCAAACAGAAAACACCGGAAATTACAAATAAACTCTAGTATTTCTGCAAAAGCTTTATTTTTCTTGACCAGTCCGTTATAGTCAATACCCAATCCGAAATATAAAATCCAAAATCTAAAATTTATATGGCTCACGGGCAAGAAACCGCAATTGAAGGTATCTATGAAGTATGTATTGGTATCCCAGACCCAATTGTTGCGATTCAATATTGGGAACAATATGGCTATCGCATTGGCCAAGTAGGTGAGTTATCCGCAGATGCAGCCGAGCAATTATATGGGGTGAATTCCTTTTTACGCTCGATTCGCCTTTACCACCAAAATGTCGATCATGGTCTAATTAGGTTAATGGTTTGGCAAAACCCGACCAACCAAGGATTGGGGTTAGTGTCGATGAAAGTTAAGGGAAATCGCTGGGCAACCACCTTAACTGCT
Source organism: Nostoc minutum NIES-26 (assembly GCA_003326215.1). GTDB lineage: Bacteria > Cyanobacteriota > Cyanobacteriia > Cyanobacteriales > Nostocaceae > Dendronalium > Dendronalium minutum. The sequence continues at coordinate 76,983 of LXQD01000339.1, forward strand.
GACGCGCTCAATATCTTAAATCATGTAGAAGATGCGAAAGCTGCTGGGTGGCCTATCAGATACACTAACCCTTACTGGGAAGTTATCTACAACAAAGAACGCAAAAGCCGTCCTTTCATTGACTCGGCAGTTGGCGTGCGAGAAATGTTGTTACTGCAACCCTTCACTCGACAAGTTTTATTTCAAAGGTTTGGCTATACACTGCCGCATTACGGACAAATCGATCGCAATGCTGCTTTGAAAACTAGTCAGTTTACTCACATGGGGATGATTGTCCAAGATGACAGCAAAGAAAGCTTGAAATTCTATGAAGAAGTTTTGGGTTTGCTGCGCGTGCGTGATGATGTTGAGACTAGCTATGAATCTTCACCAGCTGGTCGAGAGCTATTTGACCTCAAACCTGGGGAAAAGTATATCGTCACAGCCTTTGACGATCCCCGTTCCTCCAAGTCCGATCTGATGGCTGCACGCAGTGGTAGACTTTACATCATCAGATTTCCAGATGCGATCGCATTAGAGTCGCAGTTTGAGGCAGCAAAACCAGGTAGCTTGGGCATGTCACTCTACACATATCGCGTGCGGGGAATACAAGCTTATTACGATCGCATTCAGGCAAGTCCAGCGCAAAAACTTACCAGCATTGTCGAAAATGAGTTTGGAGAAAAGAGTTTTTCCTTCATTGCACCGGATGGCTACTTCTGGACTTTGGTAGACAGTTAACAAGCAACTTTGACAGTCATTAGTCAAATTTTAGGCGAACTGAGGGTAGTGAGTAGTAACAGTGACCACGACATTTTAATATCGGGTATCAGCCACGAATACTTTCTCAATGAGGGTAATGCAAACGGCAGCAGAAAACGCAAAGAGCGTAGCGATACAGGACGATTTCCGTCTTGGTCTACCAGTCCATATTGCTTAGCCAGTTCGGCAACAATTTGGACGCGTCCGGTACGCCGTATCACATTTGGCTCACAAGCAAGTTGAGCAATGACACGTCCCGTTAATAAAGGAGTTTCCCAGTTGTAGCGATCGCTAAGCCATGAGTTTTTCTGGTCAGTAACATTTTTTTCTTCTGCTTCCAATGCCAAACGAGAAAAGTGTTCCGTACCAACAATACCAGGCCAAACAGAAACAGAAGTGATATTATGTGGCTTAAGTTCAACAGCCATATCCGCTGCTAAGCGATCGCAAGCTGCTTTACCTGCACCGTATGCTGTACCAAATATATAGGACATGCCACCCCATGAGGAAAGAGTGCAAATCAGTCCTTGACGACGCTTGGTCATCATGCGCGCAGCAAAAACACTCGCAACATAGTGACTGCGAAGACCAACGTTATTGCTAGCATCCCAAAGGCTCGGTTCGCAATCCCAAAATGGCTTTCCATAAGCATCTGTTAATGCCTGAACTCCTGAATAAGCATTATTAACTAATAGGTCGAGTTGTCCATTTTGTTCATCTTGAATGCGCTCAAAGAGCAAACGCACTTGCTCATCATTGCTATGGTCTACCTGGACAGGGATGCATACACCACCAGCTTCCTCAATGGCTGTTTGGGTTTCATCAAGACTGCCCCCGATGTTATTTGTAGAACAAGAGTTGTTGAGACTGCGACCGGTGATGTACACCGTCGCACCTGCCTCGCTCAGACCAATAGCAATTCCTTTACCTAGTCCCCGTGTAGCACCTGTGACCAATGTCACTTTCCCCTCAAGGTGTTTCATGATTGCTTACTCATTTGTACTTAGGTTCTACCGTTAGCCTAACTCCAACCTTCGCGATCGGGACTTATTTTTTGCGTGGATGTAGGGCGTAAGGGTTTAAGGGTTTTGAACACCTCCACCCTTTTCCCAAATGTTAAATGTTTTGTCCTCAAATCCGAAAACCTGCAAGTTGAATTTGGAGTTTATAGTAATCAAACTTTAGGGTAGACAATGAAGGGCTTTAATCACAAACAAAACAAAACATTTTCGATAATTTTGGCTACAGCTTGTGGAGCTACTTCACTACTGGCCGGAACATTAGGAACATCTTCTGCCGCTGTTGCTTCACAATTAATACCTACTCATGATTCACCAGCAAATAGTCAGATCGCAGCAAATACATATACTTGTCCTCGATATGCTGGAGGTGGACTGTTAGAAGCTTATATTGAAACTCCTAATTTTGCTATTTATATTTGCAATAAACGCGGAAAGCTTTTCTACACCAGCACATCTAAATTAAATGGTCAAGGTATTCGTACTTTACCTGCTTATACAGAAGAAGGGACAGGATATGTCGCTAAAAATGGTAAATATGAATATGTTGTCAATGGTGCATCTTTAGAAATTCTCAAAAATGGTCGTGTTTTACAAACAGATCCTGTAATTCAATATGTAAGTGGTTATTCTCATTAATCACAGTACCAAATAAAAGTATGGGATTAGTAAACTCCGAGAAAGCTAATTCCATACCTTTGCATAAGATGTAATTACTTAACTAGCAATAAATTAAAGTACTTTTTTGGCATAACATTCCGGATAATACTGCTGTAAGCGAGTCTATGTATAAAAAGAGAACCGTCTTGCATTATGATTAATCAAATTACTGCTTTAGAATCCTGTTGGCATACTTCTCCACCATGGGGTAAAGCCATGCCTCCACTGGCAGTTCAAATACTAGAAAAAGTCTTCTTGTCAAGCTCCGATTTGTCAGGCTACTGCTCCGGTGTTCAGTGGGAAGGGCAAGAGTGGGTCTATGCAATTGTTTGCCTTGGTGAAACACTCTACTTGCCTGCTGGAGAGTTTTACGCCACAAATATACTGGAAGACATGACTGTTCCCAGTCCAGCTTTTGAGTTGGGAGATGTGGTTGAGGTTGATTTCAGTGAAAAGCCTTCCCGCCGTATCATTCAAGGTATTTTTAGCCTCAAAAGCAATTGGCTTTATGCTGTGGAATGGCGATCGCCTATTTTGGAAGAAACGGCATCGGCTCAAAGCAGGATGATATGGCTTGCTGATGTTGATTTGGTAAAGGCGGAGGTATAAGGGACTTCCAAATAAAAAAATAACCAATTGCTGAGTGAGCAGGGAAAGAATGCGATCGTCGTCTTCGGCAAGTTGTGAGAAAAGCTACGTTATCGCAGAACACCAAGATGTGAGATTATCTGTCTGTGAGTCAGCAATCAAATCATGGAACACCGAATTTGGCAGCCACCTGAATTTTTTCAACTCAATGGACAATTTGTGACACTCACACCCCTAGTTCCAGAAAGAGATGTGGAAGCTTTATATGCGGCTTCCCATGGTAGCCTGCAAAAGGAAGCCGTATGGAATTACTTGTTTTACGGCCCGTTTGATAGCCCTTCCACTATGAAAAACTGGATCGAAAGGGAGATGATAGGTAAATCCGACCCGCTGACTTGGACAGTCTTTGAAAACTCAAAAAATACCCAAGTAGGGATTGTAGGATTACTTGCGATCGCTCCAACCCACGGTCGTGCTGAAATAGGTCATGTGTGGTTTACTCCAGAAGTCCACAAAAGCAAGGTGAACACAGAATCACAATTTTTGCTCCTGCAACATCTTTTTGAGCGCCATTCCTATCGGAGAGTCGAGTGGAAATGTGATTCTCTAAACCATGCTAGTCGGACTGCGGCTACAAGAATGGGATTCATTTTTGAAGGTCGGTTTCGACAGCACATGTTTATTCATGGAAGAAACAGAGATACCGACTGGTTTGCAATGACAGATAAAGAATGGTTACGCTGTAAAGATAATTTTGAGAAATGGCTTTATTCCAATGAAAAATTTTCATTAATGGAACTGAATAACAGTTAGTTTTACTAATTGAGCAAAACATACTAGGAGTGATTGCTATTTTCAATAGATGCTTTTAGCTTGGAAGCAGGTTACATCACTAGTAAATAGTAATTTATACAGCCCAGCAAGAAAGTAAAAAGCCAAAAACGGTTACTTCTAACAATCATTACCATACAAAACCTTTTAAGTACCATTGTAAGCACTGTAGTTTCTCAACTTTATTCAGAGAATTAGTATATTTAGATTAAGTAAATGTTCCAAACCTCAAAAACTCTAGCACAATAAAATTACGAGTTTTTCTAAAATTCCGGTTGCTGGCAACTAAAAAAATCGTCTTTTTGTCTTTGGTGTGGTTTGGGTAGTGTTAACTCACAACTAAACTTGCTTACCTATAGATATTATGAGGTGATAATATGGACGCTAACAAACTCCTGAATCTATATGCAGCAGGAGAACGGAAGTTTAATGGAGCAAATCTGCATCAGGTAAATCTTAGTGATGCAGACTTAAAAGGTGCAAATTTCGCTGAAGCAGACCTAAGTGGAGCCAATCTCAGTCAAGCGGACTTGAGTGGATGTAATCTCAGTCGGGCAAATCTGACTGATGCAGACTTGAGCAGAGCTAACCTGAATGGCGCAAACTTGAGTGAAGTGAACTTGATTGGTGCAGACTTAATTGAAGTCAATCTGGAAGAAACCAACCTCAGTCGTGCAGATTTGCGGAGTGCCAATTTAGGTATGGCAAACCTAATCGGTGCAAACCTCAGCGAAGCTGAAATGAGTGGAGCAGATTTGAGAAAAGCCAATTTCACAAAGGCAAATTTGATTGGTAGCAATATCAATGAAGCAGAATTCAGCGGTGCAGATTTCACAGAAGCAGTCATCACTGAACAAGAGATGAATGGGGGAATGTTGCACATAGGCATATCCCATAAGTGGATAACTTGGGCTGGGAGTTATTAAGGTAGGGGGATGAAGGGAATGCGGTTAACCAGCGCTGGGGAGAGAAATTGCCAGGAGGAGCCACTGCGTTGGACAGGTTCCCCGGTTTGTAGACGCGCTAGCGGTGAGAGGATCGCAGTCTTGGACGGCACTTCCTACCCTGCGGGAACGCCAAGGGCGAACAAGCCGGGAAACCAGTCCAACGGAGTGCCTCCGCTTCCCATCGTTAGCGAGTCCTTGCGTTAGCGACGTTAGGAGCGTCACCCGAAGGGGGACGCAAAGACACAGAGAAATTATTGAAGAATTCTCTCCTCTGCCCCTCTGCCCCTCTGCTCCTCTGCTCCTCTGCCCCCCTGCCTCCTCTGCCCCCTGCCTCCTCTGCTCCTCTGCCCCCCTGCCTCCTTTCTCCTCAGATTGCGGTAGAATACAGCCCACAGGCTTGTGTTTGGGGTTGGGCAATGACTTCTATAATTAATGTGAATCTACCGCAGCAGTCTTATGAGATTGCGATCGCACCTTCTTCTTTAGAACAATTGGGTCAATACATGACCGATTTGCAGCTAGGCAAGAAGGTTTTAGTGGTTTCTAATCCAACCATTTTTAAGCATTATGGAGAAAAAGCGATCGCATCGCTGAAATCTGCGGGATTTGAAGTGGCTAGCTGTTCCCTGCCAGCGGGTGAACGCTACAAAAACCTCAACTCCATCCAAAAACTCTACGATATCGCCTTAGAAAACCGTTTAGAACGTTCCTCCACGATGGTGGCTTTGGGGGGAGGCGTGATTGGTGATATGACTGGTTTTGCAGCAGCCACTTGGCTAAGAGGCATTAATGTAGTGCAAGTACCTACGACTCTCTTGGCAATGGTGGATTCGTCAATTGGTGGCAAAACTGGTGTGAATCATCCCCACGGCAAAAACTTGATTGGGGCATTTCATCAACCGCGAAGCGTGTTAATTGATCCAGAAGTGCTGAAAACCCTTCCCATGCGGGAGTTTCGCGCCGGAATGGCAGAGGTAATCAAATACGGCGTGATTTGGGATGCCGAGTTATTTTCCCAAATGGAAGCTAGTAAAAACCTCAATCAACTCCGTTACATCAAGCCCGAACTTATCAGCACAATCTTAACGCGCTCTTGTCAAGCAAAAGCCGATGTTGTCGGCAAGGATGAGAAAGAAGCGGGATTGCGGGCAATTCTTAATTATGGTCATACCATCGGTCATGCGGTGGAAAGCTTAACGGGTTATCGTTTAGTGAATCATGGCGAAGCTGTTGCTATTGGCATGGTAGCAGCAGGACAAATTGCTGTAGATTTGGGACTTTGGCAACAGGAAGACACAGAACGTCAAAACGCTTTAATTCAAAAAGCGGGTTTACCAACTAAATTACCAGATGGAGTGGATATTGAAGCAATTATTGAAGCTTTGCAATTAGATAAAAAAGTCAAAGCGGGTAAAGTACGGTTTATTTTGCCAACACAGATTGGTGTGGTGACAATTAAAGATGATGTACCATCAGAGATTATTCGGAAAGTGTTACGAGGAATGTAATTTATAACGGAATTACAATTAAAATTAGCCATCAGCTGATTTGCGTCATGATACTCCAAGCCAACAATCAATTAACCTTGCAAGAGTTTCTAAATCTTCCACCAGGCGAGGGGGATATCACCTACGAACTCGTGGATGGTCAGGCAATTCCTAAAATGTCACCAAAGTTTTTCCATTCTAAGCTTACCCGCGCCCTTCTCTATATGATTGAGCGATGGTGTGAGGGATTAGGACAAGTCTTGGTAGAATGGGCTATTACATTAACTCGTCGGGGGCAAGATTGGGTACCGACACCCGATGTTTTGTATATTTCTTATGAACGTTTACCTGCCGACTGGGATGAAGACGCAGCTTGTCCTGTTCCTCCCGATTTGGTAATTGAAATTATTTCGCCCGGACAAACCTTTGGACAAATGGCAGCTAAGGCAAAAGACTATTTAGACGCTAAGGTATTGCGAGTTTGGGTAGTAGATAGTAAAGCTAGAAGCATTACTGTTTTTTACCCAGATGCTGCGCCACAAACTTATATGGGAGATCAACTATTTACAGATTCACTGTTTGAGGGATTAGAATTTACTGTTGAGCAGGTATTTAAAAATGCGAAAATACCAATAAATAATGGCTAGTAAAGCTTTTTTAAAATACCAAAACTATGAGTTTGTTAGTTTTTTCCAAGTTTCCCAAATAGTAATATTTTTGCATCTAGCACGATTCGCCGCATATTATTTTTATCGCCAGCTTGATATTGAGAGATAAACTCATCAACATTGATAATGCTTCTACCTAAACTCTCGTTGAGATTATCGTCAGGAAGTATATCTTCAACAAATCCAGTCATCACTATAAGATATGTAAGTTGTTCTGGTTCGTCACCGTAGTAATCAGACTGGATGACTTTCACAAGTTGTAATTCACCCAGAGTTACTCCCACCTCTTCTAGAACCTCACGCCTTGCAGTTTCCTCGCAGCTAAATTCGCCTACTTTTATATGTCCTCCAGGAAGGTCAATGCCACGGGTAAGGTGAGCAGATACAATTAAACCATCCCTAGTAAAAGGCACAACTAAAACACTCGTTATTTTTTCAAAGGCAGGAATGAATGAAGTGCCAAGATCCACAAAATTGACTTTTTGCCCTGCTTGAATGATAGTTTTTCTGCGATCGCTTTCACTCATGCGCTTAATTACTTACTTTTTCATCTCGTAGTAGCACATATAAATTTTGCTGATTACCACGCACTAAACGCAAATTTTCATCCAAAAAGGTAATATCGGCCCAGCCACTAAATGAGAGTGTTGATTCCACTAACTCATTCTCAATCCCTAAAGTTTCATAAAACGCATCATCACTCAAATCATCATTGGCACTTTTGACGGAAGTTGACAAGAAATCAATATTGAGACGCTTAGAATCCTCTATTGTGTAGCGTCCTTTAACTAAAAGGATGCCCAGAACATCAGAACCTGTCCTAAATTCAATTATGTTATTGTACTGCTGACCAATTAGATAAACTTCTTGAAAGATACCAGTAACTTCAACAACGACATTAGGCAGTTTGCCAAAAGAAAGACGTTGCAAAGTAGTTTCGCGTTCTAATCCAAAAGTACTGTACAATAGCCGCCAGCGCCCTTGAATCAATTCGATATTATTTGTAGGTTCAGTAGTGGGATTTAGTGCCTCAAGTTTTTCTGCTAATGCCTCGATTTGATCCTTGGCTGTTGGAGTGTAGTTAAACCCAAGTTCACTAGCCTCTGAAATAGCAATCAGTTCTTGTTTAAGTTTTACTAATTCACTAGCCATAATTTAATTTATCCTAAAAAATATTCTGATTTGTGAATAATACTCACGCTTGAAGTTTATGGAAATACCCATCAAGCTCTTTGTCTACTCAATACATCAATCTACAATATATCAATAGATTAGCAGTTACAGTTAATACTCAGGAGTTAGGATAGTGCTTGATTCTGGCTTTTGATTTCCGTAATTATGAATAATGTGAACTCAATGTACATCAACTTACCAACTAGCTATTGCCAGCAGACTTACGCAAGACAACCTTCAAAATTTGTGTAATCAGCTAAACATTAACTTATTCAGAGTTGAATAATCAATTTAGAAATTTGTATATCTAATGATAGATTAATTTAACTGTAACCTATCCTGATAGATGGAGGAAATCAGGTTTACCTAAAAGATAAGTTTATATATAGACTAGTCCACTATTAAAATGTCTTTGCTCATCGCCTCCAGTGGTTTCCTACCTTGGAGGTTATTTTTTTGAATGCGATCGCACTTTCGCTGGTTATAAGGTAACCACCAAAAAAAGACCCTCGGTAGCAAGCCGAGGGATTCTGCAAGTCGGTATTGTCGCACAAAGACATTCGCGAATCTCACCATACCAACTTGAAAATAAAAAAATGTGCCAAAATGCCAAGTCTTTGTAGAGACAGCGCTTTTCACCTACTCCCTACTCCCTACTACCGTTTCAACGTGGTCTAAATACTTGAAAACTACTGAATACAACTAGCTATTTAGCTATTTATCTTCGAGTGCATCAACTTGCGATAAAATCTCCAAAGCTTGCTCCTTTTGTCCGACTCTTCTATATTCGTCAGCTATCTCACGCAACAATGAAGGTTTTTCGTAGTCATCCTCATTCTGTTGGACTAAATCTAAGGCTTGTGCAAGAATTGGCAAAGCTTCAGATACTTGTCCTGCTTTTCTATACTGAGCCGCAATCTTGACAAATGCTGAGGCTTTTTGATTGTTATTAGTTATAGTTTTAGCTATCTGCAAGGCTTGCGAAAATTCTTTGGCTGCTGCGAAATTAACAGCTATATCATGCAGTGTTGAAGCTTTTTTATATTCATCGTCAATACTTTGGGCTATCCGCAAAGCTTGGGGAATTTTTTTTACTTCTACTAACTTCAGAGATATGTCACTTAAAGTTGAATTTTGCCAATATTCATCTTCCATAGTTTGTGCTATTTGCACAGCTTGGGATTCTTGTCCTACTTCCGCTAATTTAATAGCAATACTACTCAAAGTTGAGCATTTTTCATAATTAGCCGTTATAGTTTTAGCTATCTGCAAAGATTGTGAAACTCGCCCTACTTCTGCTAACTTTGTAGCGATACTTCGCATCGTCCATACTTTTTGGGAACTGTCTTCGATCGCTGTCGCAACTTGTAGGGCTTGGTTAACTTTTCCGGATGCTGCTAAGTTGTTAGATATGTTACTGAGAATTTCAACTCTGTCGGACTTATTTTCGATGCTTTGGACAAATTTCAAAGCTTCTGAGACTTTTCCGGCGGCTGCTAAGTTGTCAGCGATCGCATTCAAAACGCTGAATCTGTCTGCTTCATTAGGAATAGTTTGGGCAACTTTCAGTGCTAGATCGAATTTTCCGGTTGCTGCTAATTCAAGGGCCTGATAACGCAAACCTGAATTATCCTGAGTAATAACAGGCAAACGAGGAAGTCGAGGCAAAAGAGGTAAAGATGGTAGTTCGGGGGAGTTTTCTTTAACACAGATACCAGAAGAATTTAAGGGTGCAGCGATAACAGGGTGAGAATTCGCTAGTATCGTTAAGCTAAGTAATGCCAATAAGTAATTTTGGGGGCGCATGGGTGTTAAAGAAAAAACATGATGAAAAATCCTGCGTCTTAGGTTTTACCATAGCAGCCGATTTAAGATCGAGATAAAGTCATATTTTGTAGCTTAGAGGCATGAAACGCATCGTCTTGATTGCTGGATTTGAATCGTTCAACGCCGACTTGTACAGGAAAGCGGCTTTTTTGGCTAACTCTCGCTGTCCTGATTTAGATATTCGGGTATTTAGCGATCGCAATATTACCAGCAATAGCACCGAGGTGGCAGCAGCACTCCAAGGCGCTGATGTATTTTTCGGTAGCTTAATATTTGATTATGACCAAGTTTTGTGGTTGCGCGATCGTATTGCCCAAATTCCCATCCGCCTTGTGTTTGAGTCAGCTTTGGAATTGATGAGTTTAACCAAACTGGGCGGATTTGCCATTGGCGATAAACCCAAAGGAATACCCAAACCAGTTAAATTCATTCTTGATAAATTTAGCAATGGACGAGAAGAAGACAAACTCGCTGGTTATATCAGCTTCTTAAAAATTGGCCCCAAACTGCTGAAATTTGTGCCAGTGCAAAAAGTCCAAGACTTACGCAACTGGTTAATAATCTATGGTTACTGGAATGCCGGCGGCCCGGAAAACGTCGCGGCATTATTTTGGACACTGGCAGAAAAATACTTAGGATTAAAAGTCGGCGATATTCCCCCGCCAATCGAAACCCCCAACATGGGGTTACTCCATCCCGACTATCAAGGGTTTTTTGAATCGCCAAAAGCATACTTGGAATGGTATCAAACCACCTATTGTAGAGACGCGATTAATCGCGTCTCTATTAATCGCGTCTCTACAAAACCCGTTATCGGGATTCTCCTCTATCGCAAACATGTCATCACCAAACAACCTTACATTCCGCAACTGATTCGCCGTTTTGAAGCAGCTGGATTAATCCCCTTACCCATTTTCATCAACGGAGTAGAAGGACATGTAGCGGTACGGGATTGGATGACAACCGACTATGAAATTCAGCAAAGACAGATAGGTAATATTGAAACTCTTTCACTTTCCTCTGAAGCTGTCAAAGTAGATGCGATTGTTTCAACAATTGGCTTTCCTCTGGTAGGTGGCCCAGCTGGTTCAATGGAAGCAGGCCGTCAGGTAGAAGTAGCCAAGCGTATCCTTTCTGCCAAGAATGTACCATACATCGTTGCAGCACCATTACTAATTCAAGATATTTACTCTTGGACGCGTCAAGGTGTTGGCGGATTGCAAAGTGTCGTATTGTATGCCTTACCAGAACTAGATGGGGCAATTGATGCCATTCCCCTCGGCGGTTTAGTGGGCGAAAAGATTTATCTAGTTCCCGAACGAGTGCAGCGATTAATTGGCAGAGTCAAAAGCTGGATTGCATTGCGGCAAAAGCCAGTATCTGAACGCAAAATTGCCATTATTTTGTATGGGTTCCCCCCCGGTTACGGTGCAGTGGGAACAGCAGCATTATTGAACGTCCCGCGCAGTCTCCTAAAATTCCTCCACGCACTCAAAGACCAAGGTTACACCGTCGGCGATTTTCCTGATGATGGGGAAGAGTTAATTCGCTGGGTAAAAGAAGCAGATGAAGCTTTTGCTGATGCGGAAAACTTCCCTGCGTCCTCCCATCTCAGCGTCCCCGCGTCCGTCAACGCCCGCACTCTCGAAAAATGGCTAGGATATCTCCTTACCTCCCGCATCGAAAAACAATGGAAATCTCTTACAGGCAGTGGGATTAAAACCTATGGCGATGAATTCCAAATTGGTGGTGTGCAGTTAGGGAATGTGTGGATAGGTGTACAACCACCTTTGGGAATACAAGGCGATCCCATGCGGTTAATGTTTGAACGAGATTTAACTCCTCATCCTCAATATGCTGCTTTTTACAAGTGGTTGCAAAATGAATTGGCTGCTGATGCTGTAGTTCATTTTGGGATGCACGGAACAGTGGAATGGTTGCCTGGTTCACCTTTAGGTAATACTGGTTATTCTTGGTCAGATATTCTGTTAGGAGATTTGCCTAATCTATATATATACGCCGCGAATAATCCTTCTGAATCAATCTTGGCAAAACGTCGCGGTTATGGTGTACTAATTTCTCACAATGTACCGCCTTATGGTCGTGCTGGTTTGTATAAAGAATTGGTAGCACTGCGGGATTTAATCTCGGAGTATCGAGAAGACCCCAAGAAAAATTATGCGCTTAAGGAAGCGATTTGCAAGAAGATTGTGGACACTGGTTTAGATGCCGATTGTCCGTTTGAGGATGCTAAAAAGTTGGGTATTCCTTTTACTTCAGAAAATATTCGGATGTTTAGCGCTCATGCTTTTGATGATTATCTGGTGAAGTTGTACGAATATCTACAAGTTTTAGAAAATCGTTTGTTTTCTTCTGGGTTACATACTTTGGGTGAAGCACCTAATCAAGAGGAATTGGCTTCGTATTTAGAGGCTTATTTTGGAGACGAACTACTAAAACACCAAGAGGAAAAAGAGCAAATTACAGATTTATTAATGCAAACTACGGATGAGTTAACAAATCTGTTGCGGGGATTGAATGGAGAGTATATTCCGCCTGCGCCTGGTGGTGATTTGTTACGGGATGGGCCTGGTGTGTTGCCGACAGGGAGGAATATTCATGCGTTAGATCCTTATAGAATGCCTTCACCTGCGGCATATGAACGAGGAAAAGAAATTGCTCAAAAAATCATTGCCCAACATTTGCAGGAACACGGCACATATCCGGAAACTGTAGCAGTGTTGTTGTGGGGATTAGATGCAATTAAAACCAAGGGTGAATCTTTAGGAATTCTATTGGAATTAGTGGGTGCTGAACCTGTTAAAGAAGGAACTGGAAGAATTGTTCGTTATGAATTAAAACCTTTACCAGAAGTGGGACATCCCCGCATTGATGTGTTGGGAAATTTGTCTGGTATCTTCCGAGATAGTTTTATAAATATTATCGAATTGTTGGATGATTTGTTTCAACGAGCCGCTGATGCTGATGAACTGGAAGGCCAGAATTTTATTAGAAAACATGCTTTAGCTTTAAAAGCCCAAGGCATAGAAAATGTATCTGCGAGGTTGTTTTCTAATCCTGCGGGTGATTTTGGTTCTTTGGTGAACGACAAAGTTGTGGATGGTAACTGGGAATCTGGTGATGAGTTAGGTAATACTTGGCAAAGTCGCAATGTGTTTAGCTACGGCAGACAAGATAAAGGTCAAGCTAGACCAGAAGTACTGAATAAATTGTTGAAAACTAGCGATCGCATCGTTCAAGAAATCGATTCGGTAGAATATGGTCTAACCGATATTCAGGAATATTACGCCAACACGGGCGGTTTAAAAAAAGCCGCAGAAAAACAACGCGGAAAAAAAGTAACTACCAGCTTTGTCGAAAGTTTTTCCAAAGACACCACACCCCGCAATTTAGATGATTTGCTGCGGATGGAGTATCGCACTAAATTAGTAAATCCTAAATGGGCGCAAGCGATGGCAAATCAAGGTTCCGGCGGTGCGTTTGAAATTTCCCAAAGAATGACAGCGTTAATTGGTTGGGGTGGTACTGCGGATTTTACCGATGATTGGGTATATGACCAAGCCGCTGATACTTATGCTTTAGATGCAGAAATGGCAGAGAAATTACGCAAAGCAAATCCTGAAGCTTTCCGCAATATTGTTGGAAGAATGTTAGAGGCACACGGGCGGGGTTTCTGGCAAGCTGATGCAGATAAGCTGGATAAGTTACGCCAGTTGTACGAGTTAACTGATGAGGAATTGGAAGGAGTAACGGTTTAATCTAGTAGAAATACTGTGTTAGTACTCAAAATTTATAAGTAAAATAGCACAGTAAATTTACATACAGAATACTGCCTTAAAAAATAGGCTGTTTCTGTGTGTATTTCTGTATGACACAGAATATTATTCATCATTGTGATTATCTAAAATTCTCTCAGCATATCTACAGATCTTAATGTAACCTTCCAGACTACATTTCATTAACTCCGCCAGATTCAACAAAGCTGGAACTTGAGAGATGGCTAGAAAAACCATCCACTAAAAACAAAAGTGCGATCGCTAATTTTCTGGGTCTTGAGAATGGCGATCGAAAAATAATTGAACATTGGATTGTTAACTCTCATCCTGTTTCTAGTTGGGTTGAAGCTGTAAGACTTGCTAAAGCATTCCGTAATGCCACTTCTCATGGCGCTCTTTCAGCAACAAAAGTTAAAGAATGGCGACTACAAAAACCCCTACTAACTTTATCTGATAATCTAGGAGAAATTGTTCTAGCGGGGTTGCAGAAGTTAACAGAACTATTTTACATAAATCCTAAAATTATAAAGCGAACCCGCAAAGTAGCAAGTGACGCGTGAAGTACATTCATCGGGGTTAGGGATCTTTTTACAAAAGTGAGATGTACCCTTATTTGCTCATGCCTTTGTTACAAAATAATAAGTCGCACATGGCGTTAATAAATAGATTAGAATAGTAAAAATTGTTACGCGAATGTATGATAATACCTTAATATAAAATACAGAATTACACTTATTTTGATAGTTTAATATTTGCTTTATTATGAAGCCGCTTGGTAAAGTTTTACAACAGGCTGACCTGATTTCATCTGAACAGGTAGAAATTGCTCTAAAAGAGCAGACGCAATTTGCTGGGTTGCGGCTTGGTGAAATTCTAGCCTCGCATGGATGGCTTAAACAAGAAACGGCTGATTTTTTCTCACAGCAGTGGCCGGTCGTATTGGAGCAAAAACCAAAACAGCCCTTGGGTAAATATTTAGAAGAAGCTGGGCTGTTAAATGAGCAGCAAATCAGAACTATCCTCGCCGAACAACCAAAGAAGAATCTTCGCTTTGGGGAATTAGCTGTACTTAAAGGTTGGTTGAAACCTACTACAATTAAATTTTTTCTGGAACATCTTGCTCCGGCATCCCAGTCGCAGCATCATCTCTGGCAGCAAGCAGAAGCTCCAATGTATGAAAGTTTAGCGCAGGCAAAACAATTACACATGGGAATGGTAGTGCCACAGCAGAGCAATTTGAAAACCTCGAACCCCATTAAGCAATCGGTTTTAGATCCCAAGTTGCTAGAGCAGGAATTAGCAAGGTTAAGACTGTTTAGCCACAGCACTATCGAATTATTCCAATTAGATGAAAAAGCTAGTTGTCCGGAAGTCTTGCTGGCGGAAGTGTTGTTCTGGACAGATGGGCAACCGGTTCTCACCCATAAGCTTTGTCAATTACTTGCGGAGTCAGACGCATTTGTTGCCGCAGGTGCAGAAGCAGCAACAGTGCAACAGCTACTACAAACCCGCTTGATTAATAATTGGGAAACTCAAGTGGCAGCTGAGCATTTACAAGGGATGCGAGAAAGTATTATTCACAATCAGCAATGCGACCCATTATTGCTGTTGGAACTGTACGAGGAAATTTGGCAACAGGGCGAAGTCCCAACTGATAATAGTCCAGAACAGTCAGAACTATTGCGTTTGGGATTGGTAATGCAACAAAAAGACAAGCTGAAATTGGGGAACCGCATTTACCAATCAGTTTTCGATCGCAATTGGGTCAAGCAGGAATTAGACAAAATACTTCATCCCTCATTGGTAGAAACAGCCATATATAATCCCATTCCATCAGTTAATACTTTGAGTACCAGCAATACCATTGCTGCACCTAAATTGAAATTAAGTAAACGATTTTGGGTGTTAATAGCAATAGCTGGCTTGATGATCTGTGGTTCTGGCTTGATAGTCTTAGGGTTCAGTGTCTTTAAATGGTTACAAATAGAAATAATTTTTCAACGAGGTAATGCGCTGTTATACCAAGGAGAATATCAACAGGCGATCGCGAAGTACAACAATATATTAAAAATCGATAGCAACTACTACCAATCTTGGACTAACCGAGGCTATGCACTAGCTAGGCTCAAAGACTACAACCAAATGCTAGAATCCTGCACTACAGCAACTATCATTAACCCAGAAGCTGTTTACGCCTGGAATTGCCGAGGGGAAGCGCTATACAATCTCAAACAATATAATGAGGCGCTCGTGGCTTTTGATAAAGCGATTACACTCAACTCAGAAGATCCTGTGTTCTGGATTAATAAAACTGAAGCACTACTAGCGCTAAAACAAACAGACACAGCACTGACTGCTGTTCATCAAGCAATTGAGCTTTTAAAAAAGGTTTGGGAATTTGAACGTAACGATTCAAATGCCAAAGAGTTAGCCATCGCTTTTGGCTATCAAGCGAAGGTGTTATTGCAAAAACAGGATTACGAAGCATCTTTACAAGCCTATGAACAGTCATTAAGATACAATCCCAATTACTTTGTGGCTTTGCGGGGTAAAGGGATCGCACTGCAAGGCTTAAAGCGAGACGATCGAGCGATCGCTCAATTTTACTCTCTCCTAGATCGTCCCCAGTTAACTAATAATCAAAAAGCTGAAGCTTGGTATTATTTGGGACTTAGCCTCTGTGAATTCCGCCAACCTGAAAAAGCGATCGCGGCTTTCGATCGAGCCTTGAAGCTTAAACCTGATTACCAAGCCGCAGAAAAAGCCAAACAAGCTTGTCCTCAACAATTCGGTGAGTAACTTTAAAATGGCCACCAAAAAGGTTTGGTATCCGTGTAAGTACGGCTAATAGTTCGGACATCAGGAGGTTGTGCTTGTTTAAAATCGCTACCCAACATTTCGTATAAAGCTTGAGAAGGGTTGCTCGTTGGTTTGAAACTAAATAAAACCTGAGCGCTGTAATGGTTACAACCAATACCCCTACGTTCTATAGCACAGACAACAGGGCGATCGTTAACTTTGTCAGTCGTCAAATACTTAAAGCTGCCAGTATCATAGGCAACCTGCAAACTTTTAGCTGCATTCTGGCAGTTTTGCACAACATCTGCATCTGAGAAATATTCCGGGATAAACTTCAAAATAGGGTAATCTTTGGCAGTTCCATCTTTGACCAAAGTCACAATCACCATTGGCGTACTGGCGTTAGTCTTACAGGTGACTTGCACGTTACTAGCTGTGCTGGGCGCAGAGAGGGCTGCTATAGCACCCAGAGCTAACATTGGAGTCGTCCCTATAGTTACCCAAGACTGCCACTTGTTCATATTGTTCATATTACTTAACTCCCTTTTTTGACCAAAAAAATTTAAGCTGGAATTTATAGACTCAATCTTATTATTATTTTTAGTTGAATTTACTTAAAATTAGACTAAAAAAACCTCAAGCAAGTTTCCAGTGGGGTTGATTTTTCCATGTTTAAAATGAAACAATTATATCGCCAAATCTTAATTATCAGCAGCGCTTCTATCTGCTCTTTAATTGCTACCTTCCCTGCCTGGGGACAAATTTCTTCAGATAACACACTTCCTAGCAATATTAGTCAATCTGGCAACATCTTTGAAGTTACCGGAGGGGCACAAGCTGGTAGCAACCTTTTCCATAGTTTTCGAGAATTTTCTGTTCCTACTGGTGGCGAAGCTTTTTTCAACAACACTAGCAACTTAAATAACATTACTAACATCATCAGCCGGGTAACAGGCGGTGCAATTTCCAATATTGATGGCTTAATTAAAGAAAACTACGGTGCTAATTTTATCCTCATCAATCCCAGCGGCATTAACTTTGGTGCCAATGCCCAACTCAATATTGGTGGCTCGTTTTTGGCGAGTACGGCAAATAGCCTGAAATTTGCTGATGGTGCAGAATTTAGCGCCACTGACACTTCATCCCCCCCTCTATTAACGATTAGCGTGCCAATTGGTTTGCAATTTGGGCAGAATCCGCAAGCGATTCGTGTCCAAGGTCAGGGACACAACATCAGTTCGCAAAATTCTATATTCTCACCTTTCACTAGAGGAAACACCACTGGACTGAAGGTGCAGCCAGGTAATACCTTAGCCTTGGTAGGAGGAGGGATTATTTCAGAAGGTGGAACGCTCACAGCCGAGGGCGGACGCATTGATTTAGGTAGTGTGGCAAGAGGTTTAGTAAGTCTCAATCCCAATGCCCAAGGGTGGAATTTAAGTTATGAAGGGGTGACAAACTTTCAGGATATTGCCCTATCTCAAAAAGCATTAATAGATACCAGTGGCATAGGTAGTAGCTCAATTCAGTTGCAAGGGAGAAACATCTCCATCGGTGATGGCTCAGTCGTGTTAATTCAAACCCAAGGAGCGCAATCAGCAGGTAGCATTAGCGTGAATGCCTCTGATTCCTTGTCCTTGGTGGGAACTACAGCAGATGGGCAGATTTCGAGCAACTTATCTACGGAAACTATCGGCGGTGGCAAAAGTGGAGATATTACCATTGCCACCCCCCGCTTACTGATTCAGGATGGGGCAGCCATATCTGCCGCTACTTATACGGCGGCTCCTGGTGGCAATATCGATATCAAAGCAACTGATTCTTTGCAAGTTTTGGGATTTTCAGCATTTAACCCCAGTCGATTCAGTAACATCACAGCGGCGACTTTTGGTGCGGGTGATGGGGGAGCAGTGCGGATCGATGCTGGCTCTATTTTGCTGAACAATCGAGGTAGAATCGCGGCGACTACCAGAGGGGGTAATGCTGGCAATATTGATTTGCGAGTCCAGGATTCCTTACAAATGTCAGGCAATAGCCAGATATCTAATGACAATCTGGGTACGGGAGCAGGTGGGAACTTGACGATCGCGGCAGATAAGTTGATTATCGGCGATCGCTCATTTTTATCTGCAACAACTTTTGGTAATGGTACGGGAGGAAACATTGATATCAAAGCTGCCAACTCAGTAGAGATATCAGGAACTGGATTTGAGGAGTTTCAAAAGACTTTTCAAGTAGGAGCTATCTTTGGGACACTAAGACCCACTGACCGGGGAACGGGCATATTCATTGGGACTGCGGGTGCGGGTAGTTCAGGTAACCTCAATCTTGAAACTTCCTCCCTAATCATGAGCAACGGGGCAACAATATTCAGCCCGACATTTACCCAAGGGGTGGGAGGAAATGTCAATGTCCGTGCTTCCGATTTAGTCAAATTGAGTGGCTCTGCCATTCAAACAGGAAGTAGCCGGGGCAGTACTGGCACAGGCGGTTATATCGCAATTGATACCAAACAATTGTCCTTAGAAGATGGTGCTACTTTCATCAGTGCTGCTTTAGGTAATGGTGCGGGCGGAAATGTCGAAGTTAAAGCTAGCGATACCGTACAAATACAAAGAACCCCACCCAAAGCCGCACTTTTAACTGGCATCTACACTAATACTACCTTTGGTACGGCAAAGGGCGGCGACCTGAGAATCGATACAGGCAGCCTATATGCAAAAGACGCAGTAATAGCCAGTAATACAGGCGCTTCCTTACCAACTGGTGTTATTCCATTCGGGGGGCCGGGGGGAAATGTAGTCGTCAATGCCCGCGAGTCTGTAGAAATAGCTGGCGTTCAACCCGATCCGAGGTTTCCCAGTGGTTTAGGTACTACAGGTTATAGTCCCTCTCATTCGGGAAACTTGACGATTTCTACGAAGAAGTTGATTCTCCGCGAAGGTGCAGATGCATCAGCTGCTACTTTAGGTGCTGGACAAGGAGGAGCCTTAACTGTTTACGCTTCTGATTCTATAGAACTAAGTGGCATCACAATCGGGAACTTAACTCTGGGTGGCTTATCGGCTGCTGCTGGACGTGTTGGCTTTCCAGAAATTAAGGCAACGGGTGCTTCTGGTGACATCAAAGTTTTTACAGACAAGTTGACTATTCAAGATGGCGCAAGAATTGACGTAGAAAGTTTAGGGACGGGAAAAGCTGGTAATTTGCAAGTCGTAGCTAACTCAATTCTGTTGGATAATCAAGGAACCATATCTGCTGCCACCACATCGGGTGAAGGTGGCAACATTTCTGTGCAAACGAATTCCTTAATCATGCGCCATAACAGTCAGATATCAGCCACCGCCGCTGGCAGTGGTAACGGTGGCAACATCAATATTACTGGCTTTAGTCCCGCCAACTTTGTGACGCTGTTAGAAGGCAGTAAGATTACTGCCGATGCTGTCGAGGGAATGGGAGGAAATATCAGCATCAATACTAGAGGATTCTTTTTGTGTCCGACTTGCCAGATTACTGCTAGTTCCCAACTCGGAATTGCCGGACAAGTCAGCATCATTACACCAGAAGCAGAAAATAACTTTGAAATTGTCGATTTACCCCAAGAGGTAGCTCAACCAGAACAAGTGGTAGCTCAGGCTTGTCGAGCAGCAACAAGACAAACTCAAAGCGAATTTACCATTACCGGACGCGGAGGATTGCCACCCCGACCGAGCGAACAGCTCAGTAGTGGAGCTTTAGTCAGTTTTGACCCTGCTGTTCCTAGCGCCGCCACAGAGGTGAATAATACTTCCCAACTGCCACTTCCCGCACGAGGTTGGTATGTGAACGCCCAAGGTGTGGTAGTTCTGGCCAGCCAAACGCCTACTCCTACTCCCTATAGTTCTGGGTTAACTGCATCTAACTGTCATGGGAATTAACCAGAATTCACGAGAGTTAATATTTGCTGCGAAAAGTGTTTTCAGACAAGGAGACGTTAGTTGGAGATTTCCCCTGACTTGTTTGAGTCTGATGTTGGTGCTGCACCTGTTGTATAACACAAACTCTGCTTGCGCCCAGCCGATTAATCCGGTTACCCCAAAGCCCCCAGAACAACCTCTACCTACCCCCTTACCTCCAACAAATGCACCCATTCAAATACCACCCATAGCACCTCCCACCCCGGAAGAAGTCCTAGACATTCCAGGCAGTATCACCGTGCAAAAGTTCGAGTTTGTCGGCAATACCGCCTTCAGCAAAAGAAAGTTAAACTCTGCGATCGCAGATTTTACCAATAAACCAATTACTTTTGCCGAACTCCTCAAAGCCGCTAATCAAATCACCGAACTGTATGTACAAAAGGGGTACATTACCTCTGGTGCTTACATCCCAGTTCAAGAGTTCCGTTCGGGGATCGTTAAAATTCAGGTAGTAGAAGGCAGCTTGGAAGATATTCAAGTCAATGTTATTAAAGGACGGTTAAATTCAAATTATGTCCGCAGTCGCATTGCGATCGCCACTACCAAACCGCTGAATATCAACCGCCTGCAAGAAGCTTTGCAACTGCTACAACTCAATCCCTTAATTGAAAGCTTAGATGCCGAACTCACCGCTGGCACCAGACCGGGTGTAAATTCCCTAGCGGTGACAGTCAAGGGAGCAAGAACTTTTGACACCCGACTCAGCATTAATAATAACCGCAACCCCAGCGTCGGTAGTTTTGAGCGCGGCATCGCAATCTCAGAAGCCAACCTCCTCGGAGTCGGAGATCGTTTGAGTTTTGCATACAAAAATACCGATGGCAGCAATAGCTTTGAGGGCGGCTACACCTTACCAGTAAATCCCCGCAATGCCACTATTGGCTTCAACTATCGGATCGTCAACAACAGAATTATTGAACCTCCTTTTAATGATTTGGATATCGACGTAAATTCTCGTGAGTTTGAACTATCCTTTCGTCAGCCCGTCCTGCAAAGAGCCACCCCAGAATTCAGCCAAGAATTAGCCCTGAGTTTAACGGCAGCTAGGCGTTTCAGTAATTCTTCCATTCAAGGCGTGGATTTTCCCCTGTTTCCAGGGGCTGACGACCGAGGAGAAACACGCATATCGGAGTTGAGTTTTGCTCAAGAATGGCTACAGCGGAGTCGTCAAGAAGTCTTAGCTGCTCGTTCTGAGTTGAATCTGGGGATTGGAGCCTTTAACGCCACGGTTAACAACAACGAAGCAGATAGCCGATATTTACTGTGGCGGGGACAACTGATCTATTTGCGTCTTCTCAGTCAAGCAAAAGGACAACCAGCGATCGCCCCGACCTTATTGTTGCGTTCTAATGTGCAATTGGCAAGTGACTCTCTGCTTTCTATTGAGCAGTTTAGTTTGGGAGGACAAGGAACAGTGCGAGGTTATCGCCAAGATGCTTTGCTGGGTGATAATGGCATTTTTGCTTCCGCAGAATTGCGATTGCCGATTGCCCGCTTCCCACAATTACAAGGGACTTTGCAAGTTGCACCATTTATCGATGTTGGTACTGTCTGGAATACAGGCAGAGAAAATCCTCAGTCTAATACATTGGTAGGTTCAGGATTAGGTTTGCTGTGGCAGATGGGGGATAGATTCACAGCACGCCTCGATTGGGGTATTCCTTTGGTGGATATTGATACGAGCAAGCGCACATGGCAAGAAAACGGCGTGTATTTTCAAATGGAGTATAAAGCGTTTTGAAGGGATTGGGGACTGGGAATTGGGGACTAGGGACTGGGGATTTTGAAATTTCGAGGTTGGTGAATGAAGTTCTGATATTAGTAAATGAAACTCTGAGGTTAGTAAATAAAACTCTAACATTAGCGAATTAACCTCTGAGATTAGCGAATGAAGCTCTGAGGTTAGTAAATGAAGCTCTGAGATTAGCGAACGAACCTTCGATATTAGTAAATGAACCTCTGAGGTTAGCGAATGAGCCTCCGAGATTAGTAAATGAAGCTCTGAGAAAGACAAATAAATTAAAAATTCAAAATGAAGAATCCATTTTCTTAACTCCTGACAACTAACAACTGACAACTGACAACTGACAAAAATGATTTATAAAAAACACCGTCGTTTATTAATCTTTATCCTTTCAGCTTTGTTGGGACTTTTATCTAGTTTCACTATCCCAGCTTTGTCAAATTCCCCCAGTCCCCAATCCCCATTGCCCCTAATCCCCAGAGGGGGCCCCGAGTTCCCCAACCCCCAGTCCCTAGCAAGGGAAGGTCAACAACGCTACAATGCTGGAGAATTAGAAGCAGCAGCAAAGTTATGGCAATCAGCGGCTGAAGCTTATCGAAAAATGGGCGATCGCGAAGGGATGACTAAAAGCTTGATTAACAAATCCCAGGCTTTGCAAGATTTAGGACTGTATCCCAAAGCTTGCAATACCTTACTCCAAGCTTTTGCCATCAAAAATCCCAACTGTAGCCAAACCCAAATCGAGCAACTCTACAAAACCCTTGCTCAACAGCGCGATTCTCTTACCCTAACTCAAGCAATTGGCTTGCATAGCCTTGGTGATGTCCTACGCAGACAAGGATTATTGGAAAAGTCTCAAGAAATCTTGCAGTTAAGTCTGTCATTAATTCCCGAATCGCCGGAAAAAAGTGCTGTGCTACTGAGTTTAAGCAACACCGAACGCATTCTCGGCAACCAAATCCGCGATCGCTGGGACTACGACGTGGTAACGGACATTATCGATCGCAAATCTATTTCTGATGTTCTAGCACCTTACCAACAAGCTTTCAACTACTATATTGCAGCAGCAAAGGTGGCATCAGCGCCACCAATTCCCAAAATTCAGGCACAACTCAATCACTTCCAGCTATTACTAGAAACTAAAAAATGGTGGCGCGATCAAACTAATCGCCGCATCGCTTCTTGGTCGAGATTTGGTGAATCTAAATTAATCCAACGAGGCAAAGATTTTGTCTCTCAGTTAGAGTTGCAGTTGAACCAAGAAGCCCAAGCATTGCAAAATCAAATTTCACCTGACTTAGCCACTCTTACTCCCAGTCGCGCCGCAATTTACGCCCAGATTAACTTTGCTGAATCTTTGATGCAAAGCGCTCAAATAAATCAGGTTGAACCTTTGTTACAGAATGCACTGCAACAGGCGCGTACTATCCAAGATAAACGAGCCGAAACCTACGTTCTCGGATACCTCGGCAAACTTTACCACAAACAGGGGCAATTAAATCAGGCAACCAAACTAACTAGGCAAGCACTGATGTTAGCCCAGGAACAAAATATCAATGGTGATGCTAGGGAAATTACTTATCTTTGGCAATCTCAGTTAGGGAGTTTACTCCGAAAACAAGGAGATCAAAAAGGAGCGATCGCAGCTTACACTGCCGCTTTTAATACTCTTCAATCTCTGCGAAGTGATTTAAATGCTAACAATCAAGATGTCCAATTTGACTTTCTCCAAGAAGTTAAACCTGTCTATATTGAATTAGTGGATTTGCTCTTGAAATCAAATCTGAGCGATGATGAATTAAATTCCCTCATAGTATTAAATCCCAGCATTACCCAAAACAAAGCTGAGACGCAAAAGCCTCAAAAACGTTTAGAGTTAGCCCGTCAGGTAATAGAGTCTCTGCAATTAGCAGAACTAGATAACTTTTTTCAAGACCCCTGTTCCGAGCCAGCAGATGTTGCAGTGCAAATTGATAATATTGATGCCAACGCAGCTGTTATCTATCCTATTGTTTTGCCAGATCGCTTAGAAGTCATTCTTTCCTTGTCGGGAAAACCTTTGCAAGAAGTGGTAATTCCTATTAGCGAGCAAGAAGTCAATCAGACTCTAGATCGGCTTTATGATTATTTAGACAACGTTACTATCAATAACTCCGCACGAAATATCCTATCCACTTCTAATCCCGATCCTAGAGAATTAAAAGAAAATCTACAAACGGTTTTACCAACGTTTGGACAAATTTATAACTGGTTAATTAAACCTTTCGAGGCACAGTTAGACAGCAACCAAATCAAAAACTTAGTATTTGTCTTAAATGGTAGATTGCAGAGAGTGCCAATAGCTGCGCTCTATGATGGTGAAAATTATCTGATTGAAAAATATAGTGTGGCGCTAGTTCCTAGCCTACAACTCATCAATCCTCAACGATTGGAAAGAAAACAGCTTAAGGTTTTAGCGGCTGGAGTTAGCGAGCAAATTCAGGTACGAGGAGAATTTTTTGCCGCACTAGTTAATGTGCCAAAGGAATTAGACCAAATTAAACAAACTTTTCCTGCTTCCCAGAAGCTACTCAATCAAGAGTTTACTGCCAAAACTATTGAAAAACAGCTGAAATTAAATTTTCCTGTTGTTCACTTAGCAACTCATGGGCTGTTTAGTTCTAATCCCCAGAAGAATTTTATTATTACAGGGGATGGTAAAAGTATCAGTATTAATGAGTTAAGTGCTTTGTTAAAAGAACCAGGTACAACTGTAGAACTACTGGTGCTGAGTGCCTGCGAAACCGCAACAGGCGATGAAAGGGCTGTCTTAGGATTAGCAGGAATGGCTGTTCGTTCAGGGGCACGCAGTACTCTTGCTACTCTTTGGCCTGTAGGAGATGCTTCCACCACCAAATTCATGGGTGAATTTTACGAACATCTGAAAAAGCCAGCAGGAAAACAAGCAGATGCCCTAAGGAACGCTCAACTATCACTGTTAGAATCTCTAAAGATAAATCCACCGTTTCCAGAGTTAAAGAATTTACCGCCACATCCTTATTATTGGGCACCTTATGTTTTGATAGGAAATTGGCAGTAGGTATAAGGTAAGTAGGTAGGCATGAATATTTATCATTAAGTTAAAGCAGAAGGCAGAAGGCAGAAGGCAGAGGGCAGAAGGGAAGAGAGTTTCAACTAAATTTACTTTCTGTTACATAGTTCTGTTTTTTTGTACCCTCTACTTATACCTAATAAGCTCCAGTCTAGAAATACTCCTTAATACCGTTTCTTTGATTTGGAATGGTTAGTTTATTTACGTGCCCATTGTACTAGTATTTTGAGTAAGACAAATATTTAGTTTTAGGCGACTTTCTTCAACAATTAAAACTGGCAACTCATGACTATCTGGTGTAAATCGCGAACCAAGAGCTTGCAGTTGCTGTTGGGTAACATCTGCACGTTTATCGCTCGTTGGATCTCTACCAAACCATGCTCTAGCTGTTTGAGAACCAATAGTTAAATTAGTAGCTGTGACTACTTCTAATGGCAATGAGTCGTTTGGAATTTCTCCCCAATACTCTATAGGAAAGTTTCGTAGTTTAATGTCCGCACCTGCTGGTAACAACAACGCTTGAAAATTATCTGTACCGTGGAAACGACCAACTATAACTTTACCTTTACCCTCGAATCCGAAGATGCTAACTCCGTAAACACCGCCGCTTTTTTCATACTTGAAACCTGGACTGAGGCTGTAGGGTAAAATAAACCAACGAGGGGCAGAGCGGTGATTGCGTAGTGTTATGTCAAACATGAGCGTGATATGAGGTGGTTTCTGCCTATGCAAACCCACAAACTTCATCTCTACGGCACTTTGATTTGATTCTCTCTTTATACTTTTTAATGAATTATTTGGCTCAGTAGCCATGACATTGAAATACTGCCCAGTCAAATTGCTAGACGAAATACAATTAGTTAAAACTAGCAAGAAGGCACTCACCAAAGACGGAAAATTCATAGCTTTCGAGCGAGCAATTATGGTTAAACTACTAAGACATTAGCTCAACTTTATCTAATTAAAACGCATTAACAGCTATATCTTTCAAACTTTCAAATAAAGCACGAGGGACTTTGACAATTTCAGTTGAAAAAATACACAAATGACTTTCAATGCAAAATCTAAAATCTAAAATAATATAATTTTGGATTGCTATAGTAGTTAATACATGTAAAATACGTTACAAATAGTAGGAGTACTATCTTAAAAGCAAAGTCATATTCTCAAATCTGAGGAAAACGCTATGACTACAACACTCAAAGAGGCTGGTTCTATCGAGTCAATACTCGGTAAAGAGGCAGAAGACCTGCTTACCTACAAAGCAAAAGTTTCTAAAGATTTACTACATTTGCCGGGACCAGACTTTATCGATCGCATTTGGACAAATAGCGATCGCAATCCCCAAGTACTGCGTAATCTCCAGCAACTTTATTCTACAGGCCGTCTGGCAAATACTGGCTATCTGTCTATTCTCCCGGTAGACCAAGGTATCGAACATTCAGCAGGTGCGTCTTTTGCACCCAATCCTATTTACTTTGACCCAGAAAATATTGTCAAATTGGCAATAGCAGCAGGTTGTAACGCTGTAGCTACGACTTTGGGAGTATTGGGCATCGTTTCGCGTAAATATGCCCACAAAATCCCTTTTATTGTCAAACTCAACCATAACGAACTGCTGACTGTCCCCAATCAATTCGACCAAGTATTATTTGCTGATGCAGAACAAGCTTGGAATTTGGGTGCAGCAGCGGTAGGCGCGACAATTTATTTTGGTTCAGAACAGTCTACTAGGCAAATTCAAGAAATCAGCCAAGCTTTTAAACGCGCCCATGAACTGGGTTTGGCAACTATTCTCTGGTGCTATCTGCGGAATAATGCTTTTAAACAAGATAAAGATTATCATCTTGCTGCCGACCTCACCGGACAAGCGAATCATTTAGGTGTAACGATTGAAGCCGACATCATTAAACAAAAGTTACCTGAAACTAACAATGGTTATGGGGCAGTTGCTAAAGCTACTGGTCAGAGTTACGGCAAAACTAATGAGCGAGTTTACACAGAGTTAACAACCGACCACCCAATTGATTTGACTCGTTACCAAGTGCTGAATTGCTACTCTGGACGGGTAGGGCTGATTAATTCTGGTGGCGCATCCGGAAAAAATGACTTTGCGGAAGCAGTTCGTACCGCTGTAATTAACAAACGAGCTGGTGGTACAGGATTAATTTCTGGACGTAAAACATTCCAACGTCCATTTGAGGAAGGAGTGAAACTGTTTCACGCTATCCAAGATGTTTACTTGTCACCAGATGTAACCATAGCTTAAGGATTGGGGACTGGGTGGAAATAAGAGAGCAGGGGGAGCAGGGGAGCAGAGGGGCAGAGGAGCGGGGGAGAATAGCACTGACCAATTACCAATTACCAATCCCCAATTACTACTGACAACTGACAACCTCCTAACCCCAGTCACCTTACTTTTTATATATACGCAACCCATCCTAGGGGAAGACGTTAGCCCCATCAAAGTTTTTTAGCATTCAAGGCAGTTGCTAGAGAATTCAGAGGGTGTTTTCCCAATGTTGGCAATTCAGAAAAGATTTAATCAATTGCGTCGCAAAGTTGCGTTCGTATTACTAGCTGCTTTAGTCTGGATAATTAGCTTACCTACTACTTCAGTTCAAGCAGATGGTTATTACTCAGAAAAATCACATAAAGTAGAGGCAACGCCACCCTATTATTCCACAAAAGAACGCAGAATAGCACAAAGCGAGCATTTTAAGCCTTATTATACCAGCAAAGAACGTCATCAGAAAAAAGTCATTAGAACTCAACCACAAATCGGTAATGATATCGAGAGCGGTAGAAGAGCAAAAGAAGCAATTCCTAGAGATTTAAGCAGCGATCGGCGGTACTAGTCTTTAAGTTCGACTTTATAGCTTTGAAACCTGCGTAAGTACCATCACTGTTAGGACATATGTTTGGGTGAAACTTGCCCTGCGGCTTTAATCAAGTCGGCTGCTTTTTCACCAATCATAATTGTGGGTGCATTTGTGTTTCCCGTAGTAATGGTTGGCATAATTGATGCATCTACGACACGCAAGCCTTCAACACCATGCACTCGTAGTTCGGGGTTTACTACTGAACTGGGATCGGTTCCCATTTTGCAAGTGCCGACAGGGTGGTATACACTGTCGCAGGTTTCCCGGATGTAAGCTAGGAGTGTTTCATCACTCTTATTATCAGCACCAGGAGCAGCTTCCTCCCCTCGGAACTCATCAAATATATTTGAGTGGAATATCTGCCGAATAATTTTGATCCCTGCAAGCAGCTTTTGCAAATCGGATTCACTCTGGAGATAATTCATCCGAATTAGAGGTGGGTCTTTGGGGGAAGCAGAACACAGGCTGACACGACCACGACTTTGGGGATTAGTCACACAGGCTGTAGCTGCGAATCCTGGCCCAGAACGGGCATAAGCCGGATGTGTCCATAAAACAGGCCCAGAGAAAAATTGTAAACAAGGCGCAGCATCTAAACGACCTTCAGTATGCAGGAACAATCCAACTTCTGCGATATTGCTGGTTGGAGCAGGTTGCAGATCCTGTGTGGCTTGGTGTCCCACGGCGACTTGAAGATGATCTTGGAGGTTTTGACCGACACCCGGTAAATCAACAACTACAGGAATGTCTAGCTCACGCAGATATTCTGCATTCCCAATTCCAGAAAGCATCAGCAGTTTGGGCGAATCGAGCGCACCAGCACAGAGAATTACTTCCTGATTCACAAAAGTTTGGTGTATCGTTCCCTGGTGCAGATACTCTACTCCAATAGTGCGCGTTCCCTCAAACAATAACCGAGTAACTAACGCACCAGTAGTGACCGTTAAGTTGGGGCGGTCAAGAATTGGTAGCACAAATGCAGTTGCTGTACTTTGTCGCTTACCATCTTTGACTGTCAATTGGTAAAGCCCAGCACCTGACTGTTGTGCGCCATTGAAATCAGGATTGCGCCCGTAGCCTAGTGCGACGGCTGCCTCCACAAATCGTTGTGATATGACGCTAGGAGCAATGGGATCTGTAACACTTAATAATCCATCAACCCCGTGAAATTCAGATGCTCCTTGCTGCTGGTTTTCAGATTTCTTGAAGTAGGGCAACACATCTTGATAACTCCAACCAAGATTGCCTAACTCCTGCCAGTGGTCATAATCATGCCGACTGCCTCGAATATAGATCATGGCGTTGATCTCACTGGTGCCACCTAAGACTTTCCCGCGTGGACAATAGATTTTACGATTATTTATATACGGTTCTTCTTCTGTAAAATATGCCCAGTCCACCTCTGTACCCCAGAGTTTTATCCAGTCTAGAGGGACTTGGTGTTGCGGTAAGCTAGGCGGATTGCCTGCTTCGAGCAACAATACAAACGTTTGATTATCTTCCGTCAACCGATTAGCTAAGACACAGCCTGCCGAACCTGCGCCAATTACAACATAATCATATTTAGCCATCATATTTTCTTTGTATACTTCTACTGTCTCTTAAGTTGATAATTCTTTGTTTTCTTTGTTAGTTCTGCCTGTTGCTCAATATAGGGCTAAAACGTGTAATCCCTGACTCAAAATCTTCTCACTTAATCTAACACTCCGATGCGATCGCTGTTTGGTTCAGTTAAAAAATGCGATCGCTCTTTTCTGAATATCACTACCCGTTATGAATGAAACAAACAGGTCAAATTCTCTTCCCTCTTGCCTTGTTTCTTGAGAGATGAGAAAAGTATACTTTTGTAACATTTATCGAGGGTTTGTGTAAAAATTCCGCTTTCTAAGCGAGAGAAATAGGGATTCGCAACCAAGTGCGATGATATTCGAGGTCTTTTATGACTAACGACTCGTCGAGAAAGCAGCTAGACAAACAACTTAAAGAATTAGCGCTTTTTGCTCAACTACACTCACAGTTAAGCAAAGAGCGACGCATGGCTTTAACACAATTGATCGATACCATTTGGCTGTCAGGTAAACTTTGCCGTCCCTATAGCGGTCAATTTCAAACAATTTATGAAGATATTTATGAAGAAGCAATACAAAACCTATTTTTTTATATTTGTCAAGATAACAATATTAGCAAATATGACCCTAAGCGCGGCGAATTTTTAACCTGGGTAAATGTATTGCTAACTAAACGTTTTTTTCCAGAGGCTATACCTAAAATTATTGGGAAAGAAAATGAAATATCTTTAGAAAAGTCTCATATAGAAAATATTGCCTGCTCTGAATCTGTATCTTTGTACGATCAAATAATTCAATGTATAGAAGACGATCCAGAAGGTATTTTTATCAAAGAGTATATAAAAAATCGTCCAGAAGTAAATTTTCAAGCAATCGCGAGAAAAAGGTATTCTGGGATTCCCTGGAAAGATATATCGGTCGAATGGGGAATCGGAATTACAACATTAAATACTTTTTTCCAAAGATGTCTAAAAAAATTTGCTCCTTTATTACAAGAGTACTTGTAGATTTTATATCATTTCATCAAATAGTCAAAAACTATGGGTAACCAAACAGCTTTTTTAACATTTTCAGGAATTATATCTCCAAGCGCAAGGCAGTTAGCTGAACAATTATGTAGGCAACAAGCTACACCAAAAAAGGGCGAACAAGTTCGTCTCAATACCTTAGCTGTATCGTTTGTGAATTCATATCTACAATACATGAGTGTTGAGACAGATTTAGAAGCGAGTGACTGCTGGAATCCAGTACAGCAGTTATTTATGGATGTTGCTGATTTATCAATAAAAAATATAGGCTCTTTAGAATGTCGCCCAGTTTTGGAAGGAGAAGAGTTTGTCTATGTGCCACCCGAAGCACAATCAAACCGAATTGGCTATGTAGCTGTGCAAATTAGTAAATCTTATCGAGAAGCAAAGTTATTAGGGTTTATTAAAGAAGTATCAACTGATATATTAGCGATTAGCCAATTGAGTTCGTTGGAGAAGTTACTAGAGTATTTAACTCAATTAAATACAGCAAAATTAACCGTTCAATCTCAGATAAGTAATAGTTTGATACAAATAACACAATGGTTTGACAATATTATTGATAATAGTTGGCAAGAAATTGAAGCCCTATTAAGTACTCAAGCAATTTATGCAGATAGCAGTCTCAGAAATACAAAACATGCTTTTATTAGTAGGGGTAAGTTAATTGAATTGAGACAACAAAAGACTGAGCAAACAGTAGTTTTAGTTGTTACCCTCACTCCAGAAAACGAGTCAGAGATGGACGTTATAGTAGAAATACATCCCACAAAAGGAGAAATTTATTTACCCCAAAATCTACAACTCAAGATACTAGACCTTGAGGGAGCATGTGTGATGGAAGCCCAAACGAGAAGTACTAATAAAAATATTCAATTACAGTTTAGCGGCGAAATCGGAGAACATTTCAGCGTTAAACTAGTGCTGGGAGATAGTAGCACAATAGAAAGTTTTGCCATCTAAAGCGAATATAAAGGTTCTGCCAATGAGAAAGTTAGTTGTGCTGAAGCTAGATGGCGATTTAGAAATGGGAGTGCGGGTGACGCTGGAAATTGGCCAAGAAGGTTTTCGTCCCACGACAGAAATCTCTGGATATTTGCCTGCAAATCCAGACATAGCAACAGTAATTGACCAGTGGCAGTCAACTTATAGTAGTCTGTGGAAATTTACCCGCATCAAAGCCAAAAAAATTGTTTACGATGGTTCAATTTCCCAGCGACGGGAGGACTGTTACAACTTAACTAATGAATTGCGATCGCATCTCAATAATTGGTTACTCTCAGAGTCTTTTCGTCCCGTGCGAGAAAAATGGCTGAAACACTTAATGCCAGAAGACGAAGTCAGGATATTGATTCGCACTGCTTGTTTGCAGCTCAAGAAACTTCCTTGGCATTTATGGGATTTAGTGGATCGGGATTACCCAAATGCTGAAGTTGCTTTGAGCGTTCCAGAATCAGAACAAATAGCAACTACATTGCACTCAGCTTCTGATAAAAAGAAAATCAGAATTTTAGCGATTTTGGGCGATAGCGAAGGTATTGATGTCGAACAAGACCGCCAATTACTAGAAAAATTACCCGGTGCTAATACAACTTTTTTAGTTGAGCCTCAACTTCCAGACCTCAACGATGAGTTGTGGAAACAACCCTGGAATATTTTATTTTTTGCCGGTCATAGTCAGACCGAAGGTGACAATGGTCGCATCTATATTAATGCAACAGACAGCATCACGATCGCCAACCTCAAGTATGCTTTAAAAAAAGCTGTTGCTCAAGGGTTGCAGTTAGCAATTTTTAACTCCTGTGATGGATTAGGATTAGCAAAAGAGTTACAAGATTTGCAGATTCCGCAAATTATTGTGATGCGCGAGCCAGTTCCAGACTTAGTGGCTCAAAAATTTTTGAAGCATTTTCTAGAGGCTTTTTCTTCAGGAACTTCTATATATGCCGCAGTTCGCACTGCTAGAGAAAGGCTGGCAGGCATAGAAAAGGAATATCCAGGTGCTACTTGGTTGCCAGTTATTTGCGAACATCCTGCCGTAGTGCCCATAAATTGGTCAAAGTCCCAACGGTTTTTTAATATTCGTCGCTTCCGGACTTTGCTAATTTTGAGTTTGTTGGCGACCCTTGGCGTACTGGGAATAAGACACCAAGGAGGATTGCAGACATGGGAATTGCAAGCTTACGACCAATTCATGCGATCGCGTCCCCAGGAAAAGCAAGATTCGCGGTTGTTGATAGTTACCGTCACCGAAGAAGATTTTCAACTGCCAGAACAAAAGAACAGAAAGGGATCGCTATCTGATTTAGCACTAGCTCGACTACTAGAGAAACTTACACCATTAAAACCACGAACTATTGGCTTAGACATCTATCGCGATGAGCCATCTAAATCTAACCAAGCTGCTTTAGCAGATAACAAATTGTTTGCGATTTGCAAAGTTAAAGAACTCGCACAAGAGCGTCCCGGAATTTCACCGCCTTTAGGAGTGCCGCCAGAACGCCAAGGGTTTAGTGATATTGTCTTAGATGCTGACGGCGTTGTGCGTCGCCATTTATTAGCAATGCAACCAGCAGAACCTACATCCTCTTGTACTGCACGCTACGCTCTTAACGCTCAACTGGCATTTCACTATCTGGAGCAGGAAGGGATTTCTGCCAAATATACCAAATCTGGGGATTTGCAGATAGGTAACACTGCTTTTGTGCGACTGCGTTCACGAAGTGTCTCCTTTGGAGAATCGCACAGAGGTGGCTATCAACAAGCAGATACAGGAGGCTATCAAATATTGCTCAATTATCGGTCTTCTCAAGGTTCTCCATTAGCAATTGCCCCCAAGGTCACGCTGACAGATGTGCTAAGAGGTAAGGTAAATCCCGCTCAAGTCAAAGACCGAATTGTTCTGATTGGGACTACCGCTCAAAGCTTCCGCGATTACATTCCCACATCTTACATAACTGAGGACGGTTCTCATCAGGAAATACCAGGGGTGATTTTGCAAGCACAGATGGTCAGTCAAATTGTGAGTGCAGTCAAAGATGGACGACCTTTATTATTCATTTTGCCTGTTTGGGGCGAAGTGTTATGGATTGGCAGTTGGTCTTTAATTGGTGGGATAATTGCTTGGTGCGATCGCTCAGGAATACAGCTGTTAATAGTTGGTGGCGGCGCAATCGGCGTTTTATACTTGCTCTGTTTTATTCTTTTTTGCTCTGGTGTTTGGGTTCCTCTTGTCCCGTCAACCTTAGTTTTAGTAGTCGCTGGCAGTACTATGGTAATTTACCTCAATTCGCAACAAAGTCAACGACAACTGATTGCTACAACTTGAGGCAAAAATAACAATGAAATTATCTGTGGATAAGATTCAACTTTTCCTGGCTATCAGTTTCACATTTGCGATCTGTACACAAGTGCAGGCACAACTTAACCAATCATTGATATTTGCTGCACCACCCCCACCAGCAGACATTGGAGAACCAGGTAAGCGAGCGGAAGCAGGTAGTCGCGGTTGCGGACAAGACACCAATCAGGCTTTAGCTGCTGTTCCTGTTAAGCATCTCACAGCCTTAGTGCCTGTTTATTCAAAGTCAGAATTGGTATTTGCAACTGCGATCGCGGAACATCCTAGTTTTTGGTTCTATGTTCCTTACTCCTCGTCCTTTGCATATGGAGAGTTTGTCCTAGAAGATGAAGCACAAAATCAGTCTATTTACAAAACTTCTTTAACAAGCACACCAGGAGTAGTTAGCCTTGGCTTGCCAGCAAAAGCAGCACCTTTGGAAATAGGTAAACGATACCGTTGGTATTTCAATATTTACTGTAAAAAAGATAACCAAATTATTGCGAATGTTGAAGGATACGTAAAACGAGAGCAATTGAATTCTACTCTGAAAACTCAACTGGCAAAAGCGACAGCAAGCCAGCGTGTAACTCTTTATGCTGCTAATGGTATTTGGTATGATGCGTTGAGCGCTGCTGGAGAACTACGTCGCACCAATCCGCAAGAGCAATCTTGGACGGCGCTGTTGCAAGCTATTGGTTTAAATGATGTGGCAACTGAACCAAAAGTCGAGTGCTGCAACCTAGAAAGTTAGCATTAAAGGGCGATCGCATAACTTGATGTTAGACAAGAATGTTTAGTGTTGTATCCGCTACAGTTACCAAAACTGCAACAGTTATGAGATCTCAAGCTGCTCAGGACTATTCTAGGTAAGTGGAAACTTCAAATGTTAGCAACCCAGTCTAAAGAGATAGGGCTTCCACATATTCCACGAGGTTTTGAACCGATACACAAATTTAGTGTGAGGATTTAGCCATGTCTTACCCGATTCCATCCAAAATGTGGCAGCGAGCTAGTATTGTAACACTGTTATTATTGATACCGTCAGTAGGAATTGCTGTTTTACGTCAGTCTGCTACAGTTGCGGTTCCAGCCAATCAGACTCCTCCTAGTTCTAGCCCAGCAACATCCATTCTACCCAATCACCCTGACTACCAAGCACTCCAGGCATTGGTACAAAAGTATAGTTGTGTCGTCTCCGTCCAAAACTTTGGCACTCTTCCTGTAAGCCGAACTGAGTTTGCCACAGTCTTGAATGCCTGTGTGAATCGGAGCAATGAGCTAATAGCGACTAACCCCAAGATAGTTACCCAAGGGGATATGAAAACCCTACAACGCTTGCAGGAACAATTCGCACCAGAGTTAGCAATCCTAAGAAGTCCGATAGAT
This sequence comes from Nostoc minutum NIES-26, assembly GCA_003326215.1. Lineage (GTDB taxonomy): Bacteria > Cyanobacteriota > Cyanobacteriia > Cyanobacteriales > Nostocaceae > Dendronalium > Dendronalium minutum. The sequence continues at coordinate 112,518 of LXQD01000339.1, forward strand.
GAATTAGAAGCTTCTACTCCGACTCAGACTCCTAGAGAACGTACTCAAGCCGAGTCTACCCGAAATACTCAACTCTTACCCACGGCTCCACCCCTTAGTATTCCGTCTGATTCATCTGTGCAGGATCGAGTTGTTAACCGTGCGAATATGCCTAAACTCCAAGCTGGTAGCAGTATTGGAAGGGCTGCCCCCGAAGCCCAAACAGGTAGCAGATTCAATACAGAAAACTACAATCGGATTGAGGATAATCCTTTTCATCGCGTCAGTAATGACCCTCTTTCCACTTTTTCCATTGATGTAGATACAGCATCCTACAGCAACGTGCGACGGTTTATTACTCAAGGGGAATTACCACCCAAGGATGCAGTGCGAATTGAGGAACTGATCAACTATTTTACCTACAATTATCCCCAGCCAAAAGGCGATCGCCCTTTTTCTGTCACCACTGAAGTTGCTGCTGCTCCCTGGAATCCTCAACACAAGCTGGTACAGGTAGGTTTGCAAGGTAAACGCCTAGAGAGCGCAACCTTACCACCCAGCAACCTAGTATTTCTGATTGATGTCTCCGGTTCTATGGATGACCCCAACAAATTACCCTTGGTGCAACAGTCCCTGAAATTACTGGTGAATAAACTGCGTCCTGAAGACCGGGTAAGTTTGGTAGTCTATGCTGGAAATGCTGGATTAGTGTTACCTGCTACTCCTGGTAGTCAGAAATCCAAAATTCTGGCGGCGATCGATCGCTTGGAGGCTGGAGGCTCTACTGCTGGTGGTCAGGGCATTGAACTTGCCTACAAGATAGCTAAACAAAGCTTCCTCAAGTCTGGTAATAATAGAGTAATTTTAGCTACCGATGGAGACTTTAACGTCGGGGTTTCCAGTGATGCCGACCTGACGCGATTAATTGAACAGAAGCGAGACCAGGGAATTTTCCTGACGGTGTTGGGATTTGGCACCGGCAATTATAAGGATGGAAAAATGGAGCAATTGGCTGATAAGGGTAACGGCAACTACGCTTACATCGATACTCTATTGGAAGCCAAAAAGGTTTTAGTTAACGATCTCAGGGGAACTCTGTTTACCATTGCCAAGGATGTAAAAATTCAGGTGGAATTTAATCCAGCGAAAGTTCAGGCATATCGCTTGATTGGCTACGAAAACCGCCTGCTGCAAAATCAGGATTTCAATGACGACAAGAAAGATGCAGGGGATATTGGCGCTGGTCATTCTGTGACAGCGCTTTATGAAATAATTCCCATCGGCACAAAAAGCGATGTGAAACTACCGAAAGTAGACCCCTTGCGGTATCAGCGTTCTGGTGTAACTGCGCCGGATGCTGCTGGCAATGAGTTGATGCAGGTGAAACTGCGCTATAAATTGCCCAAAGACAGCACCAGTCAACTAATTACCCAAACGATCCAAGATGATGATTTGAGAACTGACCAGATACCCTCCACAAACCTGAGATTTGCTGCTGCGGTAGCTACCTTTGGGATGGTGCTGCGTGACTCTGAGTATAAGGGGAACGCTAACTATGATTTGGTGATGAAATTGGCGACTCAAGCGAAGGGGGAAGACCAAGAGGGCTATCGGGGTGAGTTTATTCGTCTGGTGGAGCAATCTAGGGGGTTGATTACCAGGAAATGATTTGGATTGGAATACGGTACGAAAAGGCGTTTTAAAACCCACACAAAAGAGCGATCGCCTGCGGTACACTGTTGGCGATCGCTCTTTCTCAATCGGCAGCGTGACTAAAAAATCTGTCTTCTCTTGCGGAATGTCCAAGGCAAGCAAACTCTCTAGTCAACTAAGACACTTTTGGTTGTTGCCATAAGATAAGGTTCAATTCCGAGCAGTAGCAAGCCCCATTACTAATTTGTGGTTCGTGTTCAGCTATCCAATCATAAATTTGTGTAGCTTTTGCTAATGCCACTTTTTCTGAACGATAAAGCTGAGGAGTAGGGCAATAGGCTTGGCCATTGATATGTATAGCTGCAATCTGCCAATAGTCGCTGTCTTCACCCTCTGGTACAACGTCTAAAAACCCGTTACTGTAAGGCTCGATTATTCCTATGTTCATCTACAACCATCGAACTCTAAACCAAAGCCGATGCCAGCCAATTCTTGCGAATCAAAGCTGGAATCATCAGGGAATGCAGTAGCAACCCCTGCTAATGATTTTGTGTTCATAACCAATGGAAATCTGAATTCTTGGTCACTTTTTGGCTTGATTCCGTTATTGGCAGCAATAATGTTAAGAGCAACAAGGTAATCGAATAGCGGGTAGTCTGCCCACATCAGTAGCGGCGAAATTCTGTGCGATTGAAGATTTGACCATTGATGTCTAATATCAAGTTCGAATAAATACTTATAATAAAACTGGAATCGTTGCAGTGTATCTATTTACCTCTGATGCTCAAACGGATTGCGATCGCAAACCACATTCGTACTGAAAAACTGTTGGTTCGTTATCCTCAAGCAAAAGAACTGAATATCATAATTACAGCCAATTACCTAGCAGAATGTATGGTGCCCAAAACCTAGGACGCTTGTACTTTGGACTCTGTAAAAGAGCCAATTGAGCGCGACGGAGTGCTTCAGCTTTAGTTAACTTTTTATCTGCCAACTCTTGGTAAAACTTACTCATCAATATGGCAGTAGACTCATCATCCAAATTCCACAGAGAAGCGATCGTACTGCGCGCTCCTGCTTGAAAAGCGACACCAGCAATCCCCAGTGCGGCTCGCGTGTCCCCAGCAGCTGTTTGACAGGCACTTAAGACAAGCAATTCAATCGCTTCTGGTTTGTTTTGCTCTATAGTTCGCACTAAATTACTCAACTCATTGACATAAATGCGATCGTCCCAAGCGACGATAAATGTCTCCTCAGCTTTGGAACTAAATTGACCGTGAGTTGCCAGATGAACGACAGGGAAAGGTAGAGAATTAATGCGGTTTTGTAAAGACTTGCTGGTAAATTCTTGATTGAGAAGAATACTGCTGGGTAACTCAGAACTGATTTCCCTGAGTTCTTGCTTGACGTTTGGTAGTGCAGAAAATCCAGCACGTGGTTCGCTCAAGCCTGCGACTATTGCCCTTAATTCTTTTTGCAATGGTTTAGGTTCAATCAGTTGCAGGCTAGGAGTCAGTGCAATATTATATTTCTCAACTAAATACTGTTTACCATCGTAAAGAGCCGCCATTGGAATATTTCGCAACCATCCATCCAGCACAAACACTAAAGTTGGAGCCTTAGTTTCAGCTAAGGCAACTTCAGCAGGTTGAATCAGCCAGTTGTATACTTTTTGGGATAAAGACTGAACTTGTCGCAGTGTGTGGGGTTTGGGTAAATCTTGCTGTAGTTGTTTTAAAGTAGTTTCTACTTCTTGTTGACTCACATTGGTAGCGTAGTGCAACCAACGCTGTTGCGGCAAGCGTAAGATTACTTCTAGTCGATCTGGCAAAATAAATGGATAGATGACTGCTGCTGTTGGATCTTGTTTTTTACTCTGCAATCTTAAATTCAAGCAATTGTTGCGAAAGAAGTTGTTTAGTTCGGCTATTTGTAACGATTCTATTGTCTGGCTTGCTTGTGCTATGGACTGTTGACTGGGTTGAGAATTTTGCCCTGGTTGCAGAAGTAATTCTACTAACTGTCGATACACTGGTTCGACTTCATCTTGAAAGGAAAACTTCACCTGTGAATTGACGCTAAATAAATCATTACGTAGGTCTTGGAGGTTGTTAACTGCTTCAGTGTAAGCGGCGATCGCTCCTTTATTATCTCCCCTGACTTCGAGCAAACGTCCCAATTGCCATTGCCATCGATAGGCAATATCTTTAGCATCAATAGTTTGAGCCATGAGCAAGGCTTGCTGAGTGAGGTTTTGGGCATCACTCCACTGTTTGGTTTGTTCGTACACTCCACCCAAAACACCAATAGCATAGGATTGTGTTCGTTGGTCTTGCAGATTTCTTGCTTGCTCGATAGCAACTGACAGTAGTTGGCCAATATTCAACCATGAAGGAGTATCGGCGGCGATCATCTTTTTGGATTGCGTGAGAGTTTGGGCAAAGTTGATGCGGGCAAAGATAGCTGTACGACTAGCAGGTAAGTCGCTAAGTTGAGTTTGGATTTGAGACGACAACGCTGTAAAAGCTGGGAATTGTTTGGTTTCTAGTAGCAGTCTTAGTTGATTAACTTGAGCTTGAATGCGAGTAGTTGCTGAGGTGGCAGTATTAGCAGCTTGTCGGTAAAACTCTATAGCTGCTGGCACATCTTGCTGGGCGCGGGCTGTGTTGCCTAAACTGAGTAAAATATCACCTACTGCTTGCTTATCTGGCAACGATGAAGCTACTGCCAAACTTTGTTGTAATATTTGCCGTGATGTTTTTAAATCTCCCGTAACTTGCACGACGTTACCGAGACTACGCAACCCCGTGACTTTCAGAGGTGAGTTGGGTTGTTTTTGCAGAATCTGGATACTTTCTTTTAAAGTCTTCTCAGCTTGACGATAAAATCCCAACGTTTGTAAAGCTTGAGCTTGGTTGATGCGATTGCGAAGAATCAAGTTAGTATCATCTATTTTTTGATAAATACTAGCTGCCTGTTGCCAAGTATTGAGGGCATCTTCAGCTTTGCTTTGAGCCAATAGTAAGCGACCTTTAATATCTAATACTTGAGCCAAGATTTGGGAGTTATCTTTTTGATGTAATAAATTCAGACTTTGAGCGCGAAGCAAAGCGATCGCATAACGAATCGCATCTTCTGCCTCAGCCCAACGTCCTAGTTGTTGATAAGCTAATGATAAATTCCCCCAAGTCATAGCTTGTCTCAATTCATCTCCCTTGGCTTGAAACGCAGAGATAGCTTGTTGCCAAGAAGTAGCCGCTTGGGCAAAGCGTTCCGCTTCATAATCTTTTCTTCCTTGTTCTACCAAATTTTGGGCATCAGGTAAGCTTTGAACAATAAAATTTGCTGTTGTCTTATAGGCGAAAGTGGGCGGCAAAAACCCTGCCCCCAAAAGCATAGCCAAAAACAGCAATAGACTTACAAGGTGTTTGATTTTACGAAATCTCGATTTTTTTCTTACCATCTTCTTGCCCCCATCCACCCTTACTTCCGGCAACTAACAGTGTGGGGAGCATTGGCTGTGAGAGTCACATTGCCGTTGGCATCAATCACCCAACCCTGAGCTTCTACGATAGAATTTGGTGTTGAGCTAATAGTACTTGGGGAAACTGCTGCTGTAGAGTGTTGAGCAACTTCTGGGTTGAGAGTTACCAAATCTACCTGTACTGCATCAGTGTTGAGAGCTTCACCTGGGTTAGGGGGCAAGCCGCCGCGACCAATAATGTTAAATTCGCTCTTAGCTACAGTTCCACCCGCAGTACAACCTTGTACGATTTCAGTATCAACTGTTATATCTGGCAAGTTAACTAATCCTTGGTTGGGATCGACATCAGGTGTGTTAATTTCTACGAAACCGTTTATCCCAAACTCAGAACTAGCAGTTATGTCACTTAAAGAAGTTAAGTCAGAGCGGGGCTGAATACCAAAAATACCTTTAGCTGTAATGTCAACTCTGCCACCTCTACCTGTGAAAGCATTGGCGCTGATGTCGCTATCTTCACTAGGGACAGCAACAATAAAGCCGTTAGGAGTATTAATTTGGATATTTCCGCCATCTCCGCCCTGCTGGGCAGTGCCCGCAGTGGTAGAAATTTCACTGCCTTGACGCATCACTAAGAAGTCTGCAATATTCAGCGTTAGATTGCCACCATTGCCAGAGAAAGTTTGTCCTGTGATTCTTCCATTGTTGAGTTCCACAGAGTTAGCAGCGATATCGAGGTTGCCTGCTACTCCTGTTGCTAGGCTGCTGACTGTAGCTTCCGCACCATTCAATATCAGTAATTGCTGTGTATTGATGCTCATATCTCCTGCCTTTCCCGTCCCTTGAGTTTGAGCAGACAAGACACTAATAGACTGACCGCCAGCTGAAGTGTTTATCACTTGCACTGTTTTAGAAGCATTGATATCTAAACTTCCTCCCTCACCCGAACCAAAGGTACTTGCATCAACCTGTCCTCCATCAAGGACAAATAACTCAGGAGTGTTAATTGTTAAAGTACCCGCTTTTCCCGTACCCTGAGTTCTGGTAGTCAAAACGCTAGCAGACTGACCATCGCCTGAAATGCCATTCACTTGAACTGATTGTGAGGCGTTGATATTCAAACTTCCTCCCTCACCTGCACCAAAGGTACTAGCATCGACCTGTCCTCCATCAAGGACAAGTAATTCCGGAGTGTTAATTGTTAAAGTACCTGCCTTTCCGGTTGCTGTCTGGCTAGCTTGAGTAGACAAGGCACTAACAGCCCGACCATTGACTGATTCTCCGGCCGCTAGCACCGATTTGGAAGCATTAATATTTAAATTTCCTCCTTCACCTAAGCTACGAGTACCAGCTGAGATTAATCCTCCATTTGAAACAACTAACTCAGGAGTATTAATCGTCAAAGTACCCGCCTTCCCGGTACCTTCAGTTTGAGTGAATAAGCCGCTAGGGGATCTCTCATTGAATGAAGTGCCAAACACTCGTACCGATTCTGAGGCATTGATATTCAAACTTCCCCCCTCGCCTGCACCTTCAGTACTAGCATCAATCTGTCCTCCATCAAAGACAAACAAATTGGGAGTGTTTATAGTTAAGGAACCCGCCTTTCCTGTAGCTGTCTTTTCAGCTTGAGTAGTCAAGGTGCTGACAGTTGTACGATTGACTGATTCTCCAAACACTAGCACTGATTCTGAGGCATTGATATTTAAATTCCCTCCCTGACCTGAACTGGAAGTACCGGCATCAATCTGTGCCCCATCATAGACAGACAACTCAGGAGTGGTAATTGTTAAAGAACCTGCTGTACCTGCGCCTTCGGTTCTAGTAAATAAGCCGCTACCAGACTTACCATTGACTGAAGTGCCAAATATTTGTACCCATTGGGAGGCATTGATATTCAAACTTCCCCCCTCACCTGTACCAACTGTACTAGCGTCAATCTGCGCCCCATCAGCGAGGAGTAGCATAGGAGTGTTAATTGTTAAAGAACCTGCCTTTCCTGTCCCTGTAGTTCTGGTAGACAAGCCAGTGGTGAAATTATCATCAGGGGAGATGCCATACATCAACACAGATTCGGAAGCATTAACATTTAAACTTCCTCCTTCACCTGGGCCAAGGGTACCTGTACTCACCTGTGCGCCATCAGACATGAGTAATATCGGAGTGGTAATCGTTAAGGAACCTGCCTTTCCTATACCCTCAGTTGCAGTAGATAAACCGCTGGAGTATCCATTTGAACTGACTCCAAAGATATCAACCAACTCAGAAGCATTGATTTGAATAGTTCCTCCTTGTCCTCTTCCCGCAGGAAGATTGTTACGTGAATTCTCAACATTTGCTCGGATTTGCGACCCATCTCGCAATCGAAGCGATCGCGTTTGAATATTTATATCTCCCCCATTTCCTATAGATCCTGGTGCCACCGAGGTGGTAATCTGGCTATTGTTTGCGAGAGTTGAAAAGTTATTAATTTGCAAAAATATATCTCCAGCATCCCCTTTTCCACTCGTAGTAGTAGCAAAAAGAGTATCATCTAAAGCAAGCGAGTCAGCAATAATATTGATACTACCGCCTTTACCTTCTGCTTCCGATTCTCCGATACCTAGAAACTTCAAGCTAATAGCAGCACTCAAGATATTACTGCCACTAGCAAACGAAACGGAACCACTAGCACTGATAAATACGTTACCAGCATCTCCTTTTCCATAAGTAATGCTACTTAGTCCAGATTCATCACTTAAGGAAAGCGATCCAGTCAGAATATTAATGTCTCCTGCCTTGCCTGCTAATTCTCCTATATTTGGATCGAAGATTTCGCCGTTACTTTCACTATCAATGTCGCTATTGACAAGCGAAATTGAGTCACTTGCTTGAATGAATACGTTGCCAGCATCTCCTTGTCCACCCGTCCTAGAACTCAATTCAGAGTCATAAAGAGACAGCGAGTTGGCTTTAATGCCAATATTGCCCCCATTACCCACTGCTTCTGGTAGCAAGTCGCTACTAATCGAGCTATTAAATAGGAAAACTGAGTCATTGGTTTGCACAGAGATACTACCAGCATTTCCCCGTCCAAAAACACCAGTACTTAATGAAGCATTGTCTGTCAAAAACAATGACGTGGCTTGGATATTTATGTCTCCTCCATTACCTACTGCTTCCTCTGCCACAATGCTGTCGATCGAGCTATTAGCAAGAAACACTGAGTCTCTGGCTTGCACAGATACCTTACCGCCGTTTCCTCGTCCATAAGTGCTGGCATCAAGTTGCGCTTCATTGTCTAAGAAAAGTGACCCAGTCTGGATATTGATATCACCGCCCTTTCGCACTGCTCCCTCTACCGCAGGGGGAAAGTCGCCCAAAATTAAGCTATTAACGCTACTATCACCAAACGCAACCGAATATGCGGTCTGAATTGATACATTGCCACCATTTCCCCGTCCGATAGAAGAGGTATCAATAGAAGCTTTATCAATTAAGGAGAGTGACCTAGCTTTAATTTCTATGTTACCGCCATTACCTACTGCTTGCGCCAACACGCTGGTAGCAAACGAGCTATTGGTGAGAGAAATTGCATCGTCAACTTGCACAGACATGCTGCCAGCATTCCCTCTTCCGGAAGTGAGAGTACCCAGTGTAGTGTTATCGAGGGAGAGTGACCCAGCCTTAATGTTGATGTCGCCGCCTTCACCTATTGCATCCTCTGATACATTAGTGGTGAAGAAGCTATTAGCGATCGCTACCGAATCGCCAACTTGTATAGATATACTACCTGCATTTCCCAAGCCATTAGTAAAGGTAGTCATTCTAGTGTCATCAAAGGAGAGCGACCCAGCTTTGATGTTGATGTTACCGCCTTTACCTACTGCTTGCTCATCTACAGCGTTGAAAATCTCGCTGTCAAAGTTTTCGCTACTAGCAACTGTGATAGCTCCTGTTGCATTGAGCGTAATATCTCCTGCTTGAGTATTCACAGACCCTCGTCCCGAATCGATACCAGCAAGCAGCAAACCTCCAAAAATATCCAAGTTGCGGGCGTTGATGGCGATACTACCACCATCCCCAGAGACATCAACAAAAGCCGGATCTGTGAGGGCGACATCAGCTAATGTTACGCCATCAGGAAAACTTAAGCTGAGACTATTGCCCTCTACATTTAACCCAACCGTTCCTGCTGCGTTTAATCCTCCGAGTTGAACTCGTCCACTGGGAGCAAATAGAGAGCCTTCATTTAATATTGCTCCAGTTGCAGTCAGAGTTGGAGAGACTTTGCCCCCTACTAGTAACAGGCTTTGACCATCAGGAACCGAGAGAAATCCTCGATTTTCAATAGAATTAATCGGCTGAGTTGCAATTTGATTGAATAGAAAAGCCGAGGGTTTGATTGTCAGTAAGGGTGGAGCATTTGGGTTAGAAGCACTGAATATGCCTTGATTTTGGAATTGCAAAGCATTAGCTGTTGTGGCTACAAACGACCCTCCAACATCTAGACTGGCATTTGGCCCAAAGACGATGCCATGAGGATTAATCAGAAATAAGTTAGCATTACCCAAAACACCCAGTTTACCCAAGATATCGGAGCGGCTACCTCCCGTCACCCGACCAATAATATTCTCAACACCCGTGGGATTGGTAAAATAGGCTCCTCGTCCTTCATCTACATTGAATTCGCGAAAGCTATGAAAGAGGTTAGCGCCACGAGTTGCTCCGCCATCAATTAGATCGCTAGGAACACCTTTAATATCAACGTCAGGTGTCACAATAGAACTTTCAGCACCCAGAGTATTATCGCCTGTAATCTGGGCTAAAGCGCAATCTGCCCCAAAAGCGATCGCTCCATTCATCGCCAACCAAATTGCTATTCCTAATTTCCAGTCCCAATGTCGCCTGTATCTAGTTGTTCTAGACATTTTTCCCTCTCGATTGGCAGTAGTTTTGCGAACTACGAGCATTCAGGATTTATGAGTATTCAATGGTTAAATTGACAAGAAATTTTTACTAATATTTATGTGCGGGTATTGCCAGGATAGTGTACGGAAAGTACGTTCATTGCTCTGTTTCGGTGGAGCGACCGCATTTACCCTACAAACACTACAACTAATTGCTACACTTTCCAAGTAGCTACAGCAATCGTATTTGAGTCATCAGCATAGCTTTTGCAAGAACTATCGAGAACTTCAAAGCAAATAGAAGAAATCAAGAATTCACAAATTTCAAAATTATTTACACCAAGGTTTTGGTGGTGCTAGTGTCAGCACTGAAGGAATCCGCGTTGGTTCTGCAAGTCGCAGCAGTTCGTAACCGATACCAGCAAGTCCGGTCATGAGTCCGGGTGTTTCCACTCCTTTTGGCACTCCACACAACCAGCCATATTGATTGATGCTTTCCAAAATGACGGCTGTAAGGCGGTTGACTTGTGAATGTAACTTGGGGTCGTTAAGGATAAGACTTGCCTGTAACAACATCTCTAAATTACCCAAATCCCCATGACATAAGCAGTGGTTGAGACCAAAGCCTTGATTTAGAGTAGTGTTGATTGCTGTGTCAATTTCTAAACGAATTTCTGGATTATCGAGGTAGGGTAGCGATCGCAATCGACCTAATCCAATTCCCGGCGCACCATGACACCAAGCTGTCATAAAGTTAGCTGGCTCTTCTTTTGAAAGAATTGTATTTTCAAACTCGCGCAAATCCGGCCAATTACCGACTTGACGACACAAGAGACTTTGCTCGTAAGCAATAGCTGCTAAAGCTACTTTGCGAAAACGTTCCTCACCCGTAATTGCCGAGAGTTCCAGCAACGCCGAGGCTATGCCAGCTACTCCGTGAGAAAATCCCGCCAGTGGCTTTTTCCCCATTCCTGGGGCAATCCAACCGATGCCATGTTCCATTGTTTGGGCACAGGTAATGAGGCGATCGCCACATTGAATCGCTGCTGCGAGTGTGCGTTGAGCAGGCGCAAAGCGATACAAGTTGAGCAAACTAGCAATACAACCGGCAGCACCGCCAATAATATCTAATTGTTCATCTTTGGCAATCAAATCTGGAAACAAATCAACCAGAGATTCAGCCTGTACTAGTAGTTCCGGTTCATCCCATAAAACCCCCAAGTGAGTCAGGGTATAGATTATTCCTCCCCAGCCATGAAAGCCACCGATGGCAGCGATGAATGCTTTGTCATTCTCTAGTTGACGTTGCATCGTCGTCAAGGCATTTTTTGCCAGAGTAGTGTAGCGTTTCTGTTGAGTAACACTGCCAAGATAGGCAAGAAATAAAATCACTCCTGATAGACCATCGTAGAGGTCGATTCCCAAGGAAGCGAGAGTCCAATGTTTTTGCTCGATTAGCGTCAAGCCAAGCCAAGAAACATTTTTTTCATCGCGTAATGCCAGTGACTCCAAGCGATCGCCTACTGCTAAGGCTGCTTTTAATAATTCCTCCCAACTAGCATTATTTTGCGGTTCGCTTAGATGATAGCTGGGCCAATTTACTTGTGCTTCTCCCATTACCAGGGTTGTGAGAGAGGCACGGATAAACCAAAGTTGTTGTTGCAAGTCAGTTTCACTGAGTTGCTGAATCCGATGTTGCACTCCTTGCATACCTGTTTCGTCAAAGAAATCGGCAATTTCCTGATGAGAACTGCTCCAAATCGCACGGGAGTTAGGGCGGGTTGTGAACATGGGAATGTCTCCCTGCCATAAGTCGTGGCGTTCAGCAGCAATAACCTTTGCTAGATATGGTTGTTGCTCAATTCCTACCCACAATCGGTCGAAGTGGCGATCGCGATCTAAGGCATTGCGTAATAAATCAGGATGGAAACTTTCAGACAGTAACAAACTATAAGTGCGGGTAGATCGCAAAATAATCCGAACTTCGTCCTCAGCAAAATAAGCTAAAGGCCCATCTGCTGATAACAACTCATCTCGATATTGCAACAGTAAGCGATAAATGGCGGTAAAGCCAGTAGCGATCGCCTCGGTGTAATCCAGTACATTCACCGGAGCATCATTTATAGTTGGTCGATTATGACTGCCGAACATTGGCATCCGTTCGCGTACAAACCGCATTTCATCAGTTCCAATTGCTTCTAAGTGGGGAACGCGATAAGGTGTGAGTTGACCGGCTGTTCCTCCTAAGCCACTCAAGTCAACTCCCTCTGACTCAGCATTTGCCCAAAGGCGCTGGGGTAGTAAACCAACCCGTAAAACCGAATAAATTATTTGATTAACTGTAGGCAAGTCTGACTGTGTAATTTCCATGCCTTCAGTCCGCAGATGAAAAAGTGATTCTAGGTCAACTAAAATCGGGTGTTCTCCTGCTGCAATTAAATTTTCTAAGTGAAAGTCAGTGGCTTCTAGGGCGTATAGTAGTGCTAAATATGCACCCTGCCGTTCATAAAACCGCTGGATAGCTTCTGGTTCGGTACAGCCTTGGCCAACTACAAATTCCACCCAGCCGTGAGTTTTGCAATTTAATATTTTCAGAGTGCGGAATGGAGGATGATTTCCCCGCTGATTTAGCCAAGTTAAAAGTTGCTGAAAATGCACTTCAATATCCAGCGGTCTAGGCTTATAGACTATTTGTAAACCAGAGCTAAATTTAGCAATTAATACTGACCTTCCGCCCCGATGAGTATCGCCAAGACCACCATCTATTTTTACTAATAAACCTGGGTCACGATTGGGACTGAAGGTATTAACAATTTCTCTCCAATCTGTACAAAGATGTCGGATAAATTCTAGACTAACAATTACCCAGCGGTTAATAGTAATTACTATTTGACGGGCTAATACGGGATATTCTTGCAACAGAGAAAGTACAATCTCAGGTTGGCGTAGGCGTTGTAAAAAACTCTGAAATCGCTCATGTTGTGTATTACCTGATAGTACTCCTTGCAAACGAGCTACATTAAGTTCTAAAACCATCGTGCGTCCCAACATTGACAGCAGTTGTTCTGGAAGACTGTTAAATAATAAAGCGACAACGGTATTAGAATTAAAGGGAAGATGAGACTGTGTTAGGATAAGTTTTTGAATTTCTTGATACAAGCGATCGCATCCTTGATTAATTAAAGGAGCAATGGCATCTAAAAAACCAGTTAATTCCGAATTTTCAAATTCTTCTAAAGACGGTATGGAAATAGAATCAGGACGAGCAAACGCTTGATTTAGCTGGGTTAACCAGTCTGGAAGTTCGCGGTAACGGTTCTGTACAGCTTCAATCGGTTCGCCTAGAAGTTGGCAAAATTCATCTTCTGTGACACCATCTATAGCTAAACGCTGAGAAAAGTAAGAGTTATTGCTGAAAGGAGATTGCGATTTCCAACGCTGCATCTGTCGTTGTTGCAGTTGAGTGTTAATATTGGTGCGATCGCATTGAATTGTGTGAAGAGATGCAATGCGTTCAGTTAAGGTAGTAGCTTTATACCAAGTAGCAGATTGAAAATAAGATTGGCTCATAATACTACTAGTTTGACAAAGATTGGTTAAAATTGTCGAAAAGATTCAACTTATAAAGAAAAAAGGAATCATATCTCAAAACGCAAAAAGGCATGAAATCAAGAATGCGAAGATAGAATCCATTCAATGGTTGAAACCACATCTGAATTCGAGCCATTGAATCCTATATGATTCCTCTCTTTGGAATATTTTCATTAACTAATAGTGTTAGTTGAATAAAATTAATATTGCTTGATAACTGTTAATAGTTTCAAACTTCGACTAACACTAAAAGTTAATTAAATTAAATAGGACATCTACAGCCTCCAGTTATGGTGCGGGCACAATGACATTCAGCAGTCAGAGACAAGACACGTCCGCAGCGTAGAAACTTAGTTATCACTGGAAACGACCATCCTCCGATAATCTCGTTTGTTTCTTCATCCATGATGTCAATTAGTCCAGCAGGGTTTTCTGGAAGTTGAGCGCGTTGAGCTTCAGTAAGACTTGAGCGATACTCTTCATCTTTCCAAGCGCGAACGACATCGATATCTGAAATATTGATCTGACCCATTGTTAATCTCTTTGGTTGTTAAGTTAAAGTCAAGATAATTGACTGAGTAAATAAATGGCAAGATAACAATATAAATTGCTATCTCAGCAATTTAACTGAGCAGTGAATAATTAGACAGAGACTAGTTTTTTTAATCTCTTGACTTTATATTTTCTAAATTTAAATTTAGTAAGTCAATCTTTGAAACTCCATTATAAAAACAAAACTATAGCAATAATGTTTTGTAAATTATTAACTATTTGATACCAGTTATTTTGTGGAGTGAGACTGATTAATTAAAATAAGATATGTTTAGCAGTAATTAATATATAAATTTTCATAAAAATCAGATATTTTAAATAATATATTTACTCCAATAACAAAATACTAACTTTTTTGTTACTAAATTAATTTGCATCATTTTTAAATTAAGTAAAACAAAAACCATTCTCTGGTTACAAAAATAATCTATTTTCTTAGATGATATATAAAATAAAAAACTACCTCTAATCCATTTTAGAGGTAGCTAAAGCTTAATCATTTGCACTGATAAATGACTTGTATTAAATCTTTCAAATCCAACAAATGATTATCTGATTATTTGAGTCAAAAATGGAATAACTATGAATGGTGTTCAGTAGGTTAACCAGAGGTAGTATTTGCTTGGAGCCAATCTTGAAAAAGGGATTCTAAGACTTGCTCTCGACTTTCACTGAATTCAGCAGGGAAGCACTTTTCAATTCTGAGGATGTGATAACCCAGTTTTGTATGTATTGGCCCGATCGCATCACCTTCTTTTGCTTGAGAAATAGCTTGTGCAATCTCTGGCATTAGTTCTGAAAGAAAGCGAACACCAACAAAGCCACCATTTTGTTTAGACTGTTTACCTTTCGAGTACTCTAGTGCTAAAGCACAAAAAGACTCATTTGATTCTTGAATTGCATAAGTTACTTTCTTAGCCTCTGTTAGATCGCTGACTAAAATTTGAGATAGAGCAACACGTTGATAATTTTGACGATTACTCAGATAATGACCATCTACAGCATCTCCAAACAGATATTCTTTTAACTTTTTCGTAAGTATTTCTAATCTGATACCCCTAGACCAATCGTCTACAGTAATTCGTTGTTGTTGAAGCCAAGCTAAAGTTTCAGAAACTCCTAGTAACTTATGTTCGAGTCGAAATGCATCTCCGGCTGTTTGCAATTCCTCATCAGTAACAGTTAAACCAAACTGTTGACAAATATTTAAAATAAATGCATTATGTTCGGCTAAAACTGCGTATTCAGCTATTTTGTGAGAATAGCGCAGGTAAGCAATCACATCTTCATCTGTTGCTACAATTTCTGGAACGGATATTAATTCTGTATTTGCCAAAGTTTCTGTCATTGTTTTGTTTCCTTGTAAAAGTTGATTTTGATGAAAGTATTGGCGATTAGCTGCGATAAATCAGTTTTTCGGGTGAAATTTCTAGAATTTGTTGATTGCGATGCAAATCGCCGTAAACATTCAAATATTCAACTTCAGCGGTCGTTAGTTTACCTTGCTGAACGCCTGCGATCGCCGCATCAATTTCTTTGCGGTTAGTCAAACCCGTTAAGCAAACATCGACACAGTTCTGCGTTAACGAGTATCGGTATAGATCGGGAACAGTAGGTTGCCAGCATTTTTCTGGTAAACTACTCGGAACATCCCAGAGTGCGCCAGAGTGAGAACCTGTAGACTTAAAGGTAACGATACCTGGTCGAGAAGGGTCTTGCGCGTCCAATTGATTAAATATCCGACTCTGAGCAGACCGATGCGCGACATTGTGTCTGACCATCACTACATTTAACAGGTCGCTATCTAAGCACTGTTGCGCTAAATTGATATCATGGAAAGAAGCACCAATATAGCGGACGGCTCCCATCTTTTTGAGTCTTTCGGAAGCACCAAACATTCTTTCAATGGTGCGCTGATAGACGCTATTGCTGCCTCTTAAATCAGGCGAAAGTTGCAAGCAATCCTGTAAAATTGAGCGATCGTTGGAACCAATCCAGCCCCAGAACAACACATCAATATAATCAATATTTAGCTCTACGAATTGATCTAATAAAGCAGCTAGCGCCATTTCTGGACTTTTGATATAAGTCACAGTTGCCAGCACCACTTTCTCTCGGACTGAGGAGCGACGGCTACACATCTGACGCAGCGCTCCAGACATGGAACTATAAATGTAGTGGTGCAAATCGCTAGAGTAGAAAAAGTAGTTAATCCCCCGCTCGAAAGCGTAAAGAGTATCCTCACTTGAGATGCTACCACCACCACCCAAGCCAAGACAGCTGACTGTTAAATCAGTCCGTCCTAGTTTGCGATAAAACGGTAAATCAGATTCTGGAAAATTATTTGTTACATGACTAACTTTGCTGGCTGAGGCTACTTGAGGCGATGCAAGATCGGTTAGTTTCATTGGTCTAACGGTGTGTAGATATCTTCAGAGTTGGCATTCAGGTAAGAATGCTGCCAGTCAATTCCTAGAAGGGAGAAGTGCTGACGGATAAATGCCATGCGGCTTTGGGGCGATTCATCACCTTTTTGCCGAGCTTCTAGCAAGGCATTGGCAACAATTTGGCAGCGGTTCATCCCAAAACTTTCAGACTCAGCAAATTTGAAATCTGGTTCTTCTGCTAGAGCAATTCCAGGTGCAAGTAACTTTGTAAATAAAGGCACTTCTGTACGAAAGTGCGTAGGCGAAGCCCGCCGTAGGCATCGCTTTTCTGCATAAACACTTCTTAGCACTTGCCAGATTGCTTGATAATTGCTTTTCTCAAAGTAGAGAACCCCACTGTCATAGCGTCCGTAATCAGAAGGGTTGTATAGCACTTTAAAGGCAAAAGGAATTTTGATTTGATTTAATTGCCGTGTCAGGCTTTCCATAACCGCGATCGCACCTTCAGATGTCAAGTTAAAGTAAACTCTGACTGTCTGAGGATAAGTGTCTGGCCCGGCATCGCCCACAGCCATGTAAAAGCCGTTTTGAACTAGATTGCGAGGCATACGGATAGCAACTATACTGCCTACAGAGGCTAATTGCTCGGTAGGTTGTAAATGGCGATCGCGCTCAATATGCAAAGTCAAACCACTTTTAGTAACAGCGACACTGCCATCACTTTCTTGTCGCAATATAGACCAACCTGGATCGAAGTAGCCTTCACCAAGATTACTTTTATGTAGGCGATCGTAAAACTCTACGTCTACCCCCAGAAAAGTATTGTTCTCTAAATTTTGATGCCGTGCTAAGTCAGTCGAACGAGCATCTTTTGCTAACTCAGATCGCAGAGAGCCATTGTAGTAAATACCGTAGAGAAAACTTTGCAGTTGAATACTTAAATATTTATTTTGCAAATCCAAAGGTGTTCGCTGAAAACGGGCTATTATCTCAGCAGGAATATCCAAGGGTTTGTAAGCAGGATGGCTAATGCAGAAGTCGGACTTGATTTGAACATTGTTGGCTATATCTTGCAGAGAATCTAGGACGCTTGACAGTGAACTTTGAAGAGATAGTAGTTGCATATTACGAATTACGAATTAGTATGAGTTCAGATTCTGCTATTCCAAAAACTGTTGGCATTGATTGTTCTGGACGACACAACAAACTTTTGGCAACTTGCAGCATACAGATACCAATATTTCCAAAAGATTTTTGATGCTGAATCATTGCTTGAATTTGTTGAATTATCGCAAGTCCAGAAAACTGCACAACTCGTTTTAGAAAATCTGGGCGATGCTCTAAAATTTCGGGAAAGTTCGCCAAATATGCTTGAGTTAAAGCAGCAATTGAAGGCTGAAGCTGTTCGAGCGGTGTCATCGCTAACCGCAAAGATTCTTCGACATCTATAGATTTACTCACAACTAAGCTATTTAGCCAAAGTTGTAAATAACTGGCGATAAGCATTCCTAAGTCAAATGCAGGATCGCCCCAAGCGCCTCGTTCCCAGTCAATAAGTCGAATTACACTATTAGTTGATTGCTCTGCTTTTGCAAGAACTTCTTGCCAATTGTTGTATAGAAGGATATTGTTCAGTTTGAGGTCATTATGTGTGAGACAGCAAGGTACGGATTCAGTGATGAGTTGTGCGATCGCTTTTCCTAAGCTATCGTAACGCTGATAAAGAGCAAAGAATTTCAGTCCATCTGCGGGAACCTTACCAAAAACTTCAGGGCTAATCCTTTCTAGCCCAAGATTAAAGTTAAGAGCTTGTTCATTAGGTGCTTCGTCAGATTGCTGATAGAAAAATTCTTGGTAGTTGTGACGTTGAAAAGTAGCTTGATGGATTGTAGCTAAAGTAGCACCAATTGCAGTTGCGATCGCAGTTGAGGTAGCATTTTTACCTATGTATAAATCACTTAGATCGCAATAGTTATCAAGGTAGTTAAGCACAATAATTGAATGATTTGCATCGAAGTCAAGTACTTCCGAGATTAATGAACGGATGTGGCTAAGTTCTGTAAATTGTCGTAAAAACTCTTGGATTCGCCATTCGTTAAAAAACTCGCCAAATGTTTTACCTTCCTGATTATGACGTTCTTGCTTAACAAGGAGTTTACGATTATCTCGTAACTTAAGTAACAAATTAAAGTTTTTCGCGAGCTTTGGCTCAGGTGGGCTAAAATCTCGCTCCTCATCTTCACATATTTTACGTTCAGCTAAATAACCGAACACATTGTTAGTACTTAGAAAAAATGTCATGCTTATAATTTCCTGAGTTCAGAAATTTCATGAATTGCTCAAACCTTGAAATCAGTTATAAAGTCTTCTAAAAAAAGCTTAATCTTTTGATGAAAAAATTCAATAATCTAAGTTTTTTAAGAAGACTTTATGTTTATTTTACCAATTCTATAACCAGGCTATTATCCCCTTATTTTTGTCATGAATTTGCCTAGCATAATAAGATGCGCTATAGCTGAGAACAAATGCCCCAATTATAGGTGAAATTCCACCAGAGTTAAAATTTAACTCCTTGTCATTTATTTCATTGAGGTAACTTTCTTCACCTGAAAATAGATAAGAGCCTGGTACATTTAGATCCTTGATGAGAATGTTCGACATGACAGATTTCTCCAAGAATAATAGGTTACTTCATTTAGTTAGTTGCTGGTTAGTTTCAGTTAATTATTTACCAGCAGTGAACCAGCCAGAAACAGCAGAAGCTACGCCAACGCTCACTGCACTTGCTTTGATTGCACATCTAGCGGAAGAAATTCGAGCCGCAACAGTAACAGCAGACCACACAAGTGCTGGTGTTAAACCACCGTAAATACTGTTATATTCGCTGTAACTCAGTTCATCCATATAGCCTTCAGAATCAGAAAATAGCTCTAAACCAGTAGGACGTAAATCGGAAATGTTGATGTTAGCCATTGTTGTTCTCCTTGAATTTTTACAACGTTTACCAAGCTAAATTTTTAACCTCTTTTCTCGATCTGCACAGTTAGTCTCCAAATAGGTGGATATATAGGTCTTGGTGTAGGAATAGGACGACAATAAGGACTAAACCACGGACGAGAAATTAATCCACCCTGAATGTTGAGTTCTTCTTCTGATAAATCGTTAATGAATTGTTCAGAATCAGAAAACAGTTCGTAACCAGCAGGATGCAGATTTGAAATGGCAATATGAGCCATAATAGCTCTCCAATTAATTGAGTTTTTTGTGCTAAATAATACGCTCAAATTGTTTCCAAAAACTCGATTACTGACTTGTGTCATAACCTAGGGGAGCTTAAATAAAGTCAAATTTTCTTAGCTTTATTACTACTCCCCGATTTGATTTGCTGTTTGCTACAAGTTAGCCAGTATGATGTTCTTTACTCTGCCTATGGTTTTATTCTTGAAGTAGTAGCAGCCCATACTGTAACAGCAATGCCAGGAGAACCTAACCCAGCACTAGCTACTATACTCAATCCACATTTCCATCCAGACCATCTCCACCCTCCTTGGATACTTCCAACTTCACTGTCTATTAAATCGCTCATAAAGCTTTCAGAATCTTTGAATAGCTCAGAACCAGCAGGATTCAAATCAGAAATTTCAATGTTAGCCATGATGTTTTCCCTTTTAGTAAGTTGTTAGTGCTTGATGTTTTCTGCACATTTCCTTATGTCTCTTCAATTTTCTAATAATAATTTGATTATTTCAATAATTTTAAAATTGCTTTTTGTGCATAAATAAACTAATTATGTTTTGTACTGAAATCTTTTGAAATTAATGCTTTTTTGGCATTTATATAGAATGAAAGGTTGCGATTAATCCAATTTAAAACAGATGTTACCTATTTATTTGTAGAGTCCGCTTATTCTGATGCAACACAGCACAAATGCCAGAAAAACCACATTTCTGACCGCAGACAAAATTAGTGTGTAGTTTTGTAACAACTTGTGGAATTCCCGGAGTTTTGATTCAGAGAAGTAACAGAGGTTTTCGAGGATAAACCGGATTAATTTCTATTTGGGCATTGCAAGTTATACCAGGAGGAATTGCTGTGGACAAGCAAGGTCTATACTTAACAACTTTTCAGCATAAGCTTTTGCTCAAGAGTTTAGAAACAGATTTACGTCAAGAATATCGCCGTCGTATTGAAATCATGTTATTGGCAGATGCAGGTCAATCTCAAACTCAAATTTGTGAAGCGTTAGGATGCTCTCAGGAGACGGCACGGCACTGGATTACGATGGCCCAAACAGGTCAGGCTCACCATTGGAGCGATCGCCCGATGGGTCGTCCCAAGGCTGTGAATGAGCAATATCTGGCTCGTTTGCACGAGCTGGCAAGCCATAGTCCGCGTGAGTATGGCTATCCATTTGAACGCTGGACGGGACAATGGTTAAGCAAGCATCTGGCAAAAGAGATGGGAATTAAAGTTAGTGCTTGCCACATTAACCGCTTGCTCAAGGAAATGGGACTTTCAACTCGACAGACACACAAAACTGCCGACAAAGAAACTGATAACACAAAGAATTCTCGGATTACTATTGGCAACCTGCGACCAAACCCAGAGCCTGATTTTCGGTGGTCATTGAATTTCGCTAAGACCAGTAACTAATGCCGTTAAACTCCCAGGAAATCATGGTTCAAAACAAAACAGAATTTTCTACTCAACAACTTGCCCATACTCTGGGTCAGACTCTTTCAGAACAGGAACTTTCAGACTGCATCAAACAAATTGAAATTTTACAGCCAAATGCAGGCAAACTGTTCTGGCAGACAATAGACGCAAGCGTTGGCATTTATATAATTTTGGCAGGTAAAGCTAGATTGCTCGATCGCAGCGATAATTTAATCGCTTCTATAGGTACGGGAACATCATTCGCCCAACTAACTCTTTTTCCAGAAGAACAATTTCAACCTTACGCAGCGAGGGCTTCGGTAAATCTCAAAGTTGGTTATATTCCAGGAAATTATTTGCGATCGCTCATCCGCAAATATCCCTCCATTGGGCAGCATCTCCACTGTCAAGCTGTACTTTGGGATTTACTGCTGTTATGTCGCCAAAATGCTGCGCTGAATAATGCTGCTTACGAAAGCGTAATGCAAATCCAACTACTCCTAGAACAGCACAATCTCCAAATTAGCAAACTTCCATCTTCTCTACTCAAAGACCAGCAACTTTGGATATTGCGTCGCGGCGAACTATCGCACGCATCAGGACTCAAACTCACTGCTGGCAATATTTACAACTTATCTCAGTTACCCAAAGAACGTGGTTGGCAGGTAACTCAAAGTTCGCAACTATACAGCCTCAGCCGTTCGCATTGGCAAACTGCATTGCAATATCTGCCACAATTGGCTGAAATCGATGCTAACAACCATCCCGTCACAGCATCTGAACCTGTTATATTTCCCCAATTTACTGTTGAGCCAAAAAACCAGTTAAACAAGAAAATTAGTAAAGCCTACTTTCCTAACCCAACCATAAAAATCGGTCATCTATGGCAACGTATTACTCGACGCTATCCCTTCTTTGAACAGCAAAGTGCATCTGACTGCGGTGCGGCTTGCTTAGTAATGGTTGGTCGTTACTGGGGTAAGCGTTTTAGCGTCAATCAGCTACGGGATATTGCCAACGTTGACCGCAATGGGTCATCGTTACGAGATTTGGCAGCCGCAGCAGAAAGCATTGGGTTTTCGACTCGACCTGTAAAAGCTAGCTTGGATAAACTTGCACAACAAAGTTTGCCTGCTATTGTGCATTGGGAAGGCAAACATTACATCGTTGTCTATGAAGTCAGAAGCGATCGCGTTATCGTTGCAGATCCAGGTATTGGTCAGCGTACCCTCTCTCATACAGAATTTAAAGCAGGTTGGACTGGCTATACTTTATTACTCCAACCCACAGCCCTACTCAAGGAAACAAAAGAAGCTAGTACTCCTTTCTGGCAATTTTTTGAATTAACCAAACCTCACTGGCTGGTATTACTGGAAGTATTCATTGCTTCCATCCTCATTCAAATTTTTGGCCTCGTCACACCACTATTTACGCAATTATTGTTAGACCGAGTGGTTGTGCAGCGCAGTGACCTAACATTAACGGCTGTAGGTGTCGGCTTAATTATCTTTAGTCTTTTTAAAGTTGCTATAACAGGACTGCGGCAATACCTTTTAGACCACACAGCTAACCGCGTGGATTTAGCTTTGATTGTGGGTTTTATAAGCCATACCTTCCGTTTACCTCTGAACTATTTCGAGTCTCGCTACGTTGGCGATATTATTTCCCGCGTCCAGGAAAACCGCAAAATCCAACGTTTTTTAACTGGTGAAGCACTATCTATCTTCCTCGACTTACTAACAGTATTCGTCTATGTAGGATTGATGTTTTGGTATAGCTGGAAGATGGCATTAATGACCTTAGTGATTGTGCCACCATTCGTATTGTTGGCGCTGATTGCTACACCTTTTTTACAGCGTGTTTCCCGTGAGATTTTTGGGGCACACAACGAAGAAACTGGGTATTTAATCCAGTCTCTCACTGGCATCCGCACGATTAAGTCTATGGCAGTTGAGCAGACAGTACGCTGGCATTGGGAAGAACTTTTTGGAAAGTCAGTGAAAAAGACTTTTTCCGGTCAGGTAATTGGCAACACGCTGCAAATATTTAGCTCTGGTATTGAAGCTGTAGTCACCGCAGCATTACTGTGGTTTGGGGCGTGGCAAGTGATTCAAAACGAACTCACCATTGGGCAACTGATTGCTTTTAATATGTTGCTGGGTAATGTGATTAATCCCTTCCAAAGACTGATTTTGCTGTGGAATGAGTTGCAAGAAGTACTGATTGCTGTTGAGCGGATTAATGATGTGATTGATGCTGAACCAGAAGAAGATTTACAACACCAATCTCATCAATCTTTACCACCAGTTCGCGGTTACATTCGCTTTGATAAAGTAACTTTCCGCTATCACCCAGAAAGCGATGTCAACACCTTAGAAAACATCAGTTTTGAAGTCCAACCAGGACAGACGATCGCACTTGTAGGACGCAGTGGTTCGGGAAAGACAACGATTTCTAAGTTGATATTGGGGCTGTATTCGCCCACAGAAGGAAAGATTTTAATTGATGGCTATGATGTCACTAGCTTATCGCTGCGATCGCTGCGCCAGCAAATTGGTGTAGTTGACCAAGATACCTTTTTATTTGGCAGTACAATTCGGGAAAATATTAGTTTAGGTCATCCCGAAGCTTCTTTAGAAGAAGTCATAGAAGCCGCTAGACAAGCAGGAGCGCATCAATTTATTAAAGAACTACCGATGGGCTACGAAACTCTTATCGGTGAGGGGGGAGGAACACTTTCTGGTGGACAAAGACAACGTCTAGCGATCGCTCGCGCCCTTGTGGGAAATCCCCAACTACTGATTTTAGATGAAGCTACCAGCAGTCTTGATGCTGAGTCTGAACGCATCATCCAGACTAACCTCAACACAATTCTCCAAGATAGAACAACATTGGTAATTGCACATCGCCTTTCAACAGTACGTAATGCTGACAAAATTTTGGTACTAGATAAAGGCTTATTAGTTGAAAGCGGCACCCACGAGCAATTAATAGCTAAACGCGGTCACTATTTCTATCTCAATCAACAACAACTGACTCTAGCAATTTGAACCTGTTATTTTGCCTTCATTAATAAGACAACCTACAATGACAAACGAATTTACTACACAAGAGCAATTCAGTCAAAATGGTCATTACCATAGTAATCAATCGGACTTAAAACCTCAGTCAAAATCTTCTACATCTCCCAGTGAAGATTGGTCTTCTTTAACCAAAGAACTGATTGATACATTGCCACGAGTTTGGACTCGCGGACTGCTGTATTGGCTGGTAATATTTGCGGCGATCGTTTTACCTTGGGCGATGCTATCTAAAGTAGACGAAACAGGTAGTGCCAGAGGACGACTTGAACCTCAAGGCAGAACTCTGAGATTGGATGCACCTGTTACTGGAAAAGTTGTAGCCATCAAGGTTAAAGAAGGTCAAACAGTCAAAGCTGGACAAATTTTATTAGAGTTGGAATCAGATTTAACTCGCACGGAACTACAACAAACTCAGGCAAAGCTTGAAGGTCAACAAAATCGAATAAGTCAGCTTCAGTTACTCAAAAATCAACTAACAATATCTTTACGCACTCAGCAATTACAAAACCAAGCCCAAGAATCCGAACAACTTGCTCAACTCGACCAAATTCAGCAACGGCTGAATTCCAGTAGACAAGTATATATTCTAGAAAAAGGTCGCCTGAAATTAGCTAATAATGAAATACAACGTTATCGATATCTTTGGCAAAAGGGTGCTATTTCTAAAAGCAAATTAGAAGAAGTAGAAGGCGCTATGTTTGAACGCCAGAGACTTCTAGAACAAGCGCAATCAGATATGCAACAGTCTACTACTGAAATTACAAAACAACAAAGCACCAATCAACGCATCAGTCGTACAGGTGAACTTGCACTTTTGGATAGTCAAAAACAAATTAAAGAACTCCAGTCTCAAGTTGTCGATGTGCAATCAGAAATTGACCAAACCAAAAAACAAATTCAATCTTTGCAATTTCAACTACAACAACAAACTCTTCGCGCTCCCATTGATGGCACAATTTTTCAGTTATCTATAAATAATGCCGGAGCAGTTGTACAACCAGGGCAAATGGTTACTCAAATTGCACCTCAGGGAGTGCCCTTGATATTTAGAGCTGAGATGCCCAGTCAAGAAAGTGGTTTTCTACGTGTAGGAATGCCAGTCAAAATGAAATTTGATGCTTATCCTTTTCAAGATTATGGAGTAACCGAAGGCAAACTTCGCTGGATTTCGCCAGACTCTAAAGTTGTAGAAACTGCCCAAGGCAAGCTAGAAAATTTTGAACTAGAAATTGAAATGTCAAAAACTTATATTGACACTAGAAACAAGCGGATTTTATTAACTTCAGGTCAAACAGCAACTGCTGAGGTAATTGTTCGAGAGCGTCGCATTATCGACTTCGTATTAGATCCGTTTAAAAAGTTGCAAAAAGGCGGTTTAGAACTCTAAGACTTTTTACTTGTATTAATCAGGAGTTGCTTTATGTCAGACATTCTTTGTGTTTCCCAAGACGAAATTATTCACCAAATCAAACTTTCTTACCAAATTCCTACTATTGCGGAGAGTATTATTACTCGCAAAATTATGATAAATGCAGCGCAAGAAGCAGGCATTAAAGTTGAGACAGAAGAACTTCAAGAGGCTGCCGATAGCTTGCGGTTGATGAATCAGCTTGAGAGTGCTGAAGCAACTTGGGCTTGGCTACAAACACACAGGCTTACTTTAGATGATTTTGAAGAGTTAGTTTATTACACTGTTATCTATTCCAAGTTGACAGAACATTTATTTGCCGACAAAGTTGAAGAGTTCTTTGTTGAACATCAATCAGATTATGTTCAAGTAGTCATGTATGAAGTTGTCTTCGATGATTTAGATTTGGCGATGGAATTATTTTATGCAATTCAAGAAGGAGAAATTAGTTTTACTGAAGTTGCTCATAAATATAGTCATGATGTTGAAATACGCCGCTGTGGAGGATATAAGGGAATACTGAGCCGCACAAATTTAAAACCAGAAATATCAACAGCTGTATTTGCAGTAACTCCTCCCCAACTTCTTAAACCAATTGTTACCTCTAAAGGCGTTCACTTGATTAATGTTGAGGAAATTGTCACACCGCAATTAAATCAAACTTTACGCCTAAAAATTATTTCTAACTTAGCTTCACAATGGCTAAAAAAGCAACTTGAGCAAATGAAATTTGAAGTTGTCATAAGTTGCTAGTACAGCACGGCTTAAAGCGAACCCGAAGGGTGTCAGGGCAAACGCATCTAAAGTATAAGAATCCTTTAATAGCAAGGGTTTGGGCGTTTTATAATTTAGTCTCTTTTTTCATCAATATCCTTGTCCCGCAAGGGTTTCAGGTTTTACATGCGTTTGCCCTGCGAAGAGTGTCGGCGATTGAACACATTTGAGTGTCTCAATGACGGCTTGAGTGTTCGCGGTCAATTAAGCTAAAGGGTGGTTAAGCGCAAAAATTATATTTGAGTTCTTAACGCATCATCAAATTTTTTCTTTACCTAAGTTGTTTAGGTAAAATTCTTTTTCACAAAATCATTGGAGATTAAATCATTTAAGCTTATATAAAAATAATTTTCAATTACTATTGCTCATTAATTATTTTACTTGTCTTAACTGTCTTAACTGTCCTTGAATTTTATTAGCGATTATAAGATGCTGAAAAAGTAATACTCAAACAAATTTACAGGCAATTAGCAGCTAAAAATCAAAACTTATGTCTGAAATCGGATTGTTTCAATGCTCGTTTTTTAAATAACGCTGAAATCAATTAACTGTATTTTAAACAGTTAATTTTTTTAATCGTAATCATTCTGTAATTTTTTCCATACATCTACCCTAGCAAGGATTTACGCAAGAGCGCAATTAGTAGGATGCGTTAGGAAACGCACTCCATACATAGAGTTAGTGCGTTAGTCCTCAATTGACTATTACCATTAATTTTGAGTAAAAATTATGACAAATCAGCAAACTCTACAAATAGAAATTACCAATATTGTCTATAAGAATAAGGTCAAGAGAACTCAATCTGACGAATACGTTGAGATTACCAATCAGGAAAAGACACCCGCCGATGTATCTGGTTGGCAAATTGCTTCAGGGGTAGGACGCAATAAAGCGTTCACTTTTCCCCAAGGAACAATATTAGCCCCAGGTCAGAGCGTACGTGTTTATACCAATGAGGTACATCCAGAGTCAGGCGGCTTTAGTTGCGGTAGCGGTGTATCCCTTTGGAAAGATTCAGGAGATGAGGTCAGACTATTAGATGCTCAAGGAAATTTAGTATCGGGTTTAGCCTATGACAGCAAAGGCAATTTCACGAAAACAACCACTGCTAACGAGAAGACATCAGCCGTGGACACAGTTGTCGAAAATCAAAGCACAGATGCAAAGCTCAATGAGCTACTAAACAAAACTGTTCTCATTGAAAATCAAGAGACAAAACGGTATCTGTTTTCCGTTGGAGAGCCAATCAAAGGACAACGAGGAGATGAAGGTGGCTGGCTAGCATCAAGCGGCTTTGAAAGTCCGAAAGTCGTTGGTGCTGATGCCAATTACTACAATCGTGCCCTATGGAAGATCGTACCAAGTGGTGATAGTTTTCTCATTGAAAATCAAGAAACAAAACGGTATCTGTTTTCCGATGGAGAGCCAATCAAAGGACAGCGAGGAGATGAAGGTGGCTGGCTAGCATCAAGCGGCTTTGAAAGTCCTAAAGTCGTTGGTGCTGATGCCAATTACTACAATCGTGCCCTATGGAAGATCGTACCAAGTGGTGATAGTTTTCTCATTGAAAATCAAGAGACAAAACGGTATCTGTTTTCCGATGGAGAGCCAATCAAAGGACAGCGAGGAGATGAAGGTGGCTGGCTAGCATCAAGCGGCTTTGAAAGTCCTAAAGTCGTTGGTGCTGATGCTAATTACTACAATCGTGCCTTATGGAAGATTACAACGATATAGTGCAAAACTGCTACACAGTAGCATAATTCATTGAAAGCTCTTACTCAAAGGTAAGAGCTTTTTATGTTTATGTATAAAAAGAGCCTCAACCTCGCAAGAAAATTGCGTAGCATTGGCTCTCGAAAGCTATGATATTACTTGGTTATAAGAATCAAAGAAAGAAATCCTGTATTGAAGTTTCTTCGTTTAGGGTTTTTGAAAGCATTTTTCCCTCTGCTCTTTGGCGGTGATGCCTTTGGCAACGTCTCCTGGTTACCTCAGACGCATATAATAATCGACAATAAGTAGAAAGGTGCAAATAAACATAACTATGTAACGAAAAGTAAACTTAGTTCAAACCTTCTTCCCTTCTGCCCTGTGCCTTCTGCCTTGTCTCAACGATAAATATTCCGACCTATCTACTTACACCTTGCTCTGTTAACGCTTTATTGATACAGACCTGACCTAACGTGCAACTTAAGCTACTATGTCTCCTATTGCCTTTGTGCAATTAAGTGAGGAGTAGTGCAGGTCAAACATGAATATAACAGAAAATCTCAAAACGCAGGCTACGGACAATCTTGTTGCCATTGCCAACCAATTCACGCTTCAGGGAAAGGTTACGAGCGTTCAAGCATTTGGAAGTGGTAATATCAATGATACGTTCCTAGTTACTCTAGATTCTCCCAAAGAACAGCATTTTGTCCTGCAACGCATCAACACGCAGGTGTTTCGTCAGCCCCAACTGATCATGCAGAACATGTGTACCTTTACTGAGCATGTTCGCAAACGTTTACAACTCACCCCCCTGACTCGTCGCTGGGAAGTGCCGCGTGTCTTGTTGACTCAAGATGCTCAAGACCATTGGCGGGATGCTGAAGGGTCATTCTGGCGGGCGATTAGCTTTATTGAAGGCTCGCAATCTTTTGACACGATGCACGATCGCTCATACGCCAAAGAAATCGGTTATGCTCTGGGGATGTTCCACAATCTGATTAGCGACTTACCTCCAGAAAAACTCGCCGACACACTCGAAGGATTTCACATTACACCGCTTTATCTGCAACATTACGAAGAAGTACAGGCGAAAACTAGTGTAGGTAAGTCGCCTGAAGTAAATTATGCCTTGCAGTTTGTTAGCGATCGCCAAATCTTTGCACATATTCTAGAAAATGCTAAAGCTGAAGGTAGGTTGCCGTTGCGCTTAATGCATGGCGATCCCAAAATTAATAATGTCATGTTTGACACTGCTACCCAACAAGCTGTCAGCGTCATCGACCTCGACACGGTTAAGCCTGGTCTGGTACATTATGACATTGGTGATTGTTTGCGATCGGGCTGCAATCCTGCCGGCGAAGAAACAGAAAATTGGCAAAGTGTTTATTTTGATACCGACCTGTGTCAGGCAATCCTAGAAGGATATCTTTCTGTAGGTAAAGCGTTTCTCACTGAGAATGACTATGCATACATGTACGATGCCATTCGTCTCATCACCTTTGAGTTAGGACTGCGATTCTTTGCTGATTATTTAGCAGGAAATGTCTACTTTAAAGTTAAGCATCCAGAACACAATCTTGAGAGGGCACTAGTTCAATTCAAGCTTACCGAAAGCATCGAATCCCAAGAAACAAAGATTCGTTCTATTATCCAGGATATGAAATGAACGAGCAGACATTTTCTCTGCAACCTTTCCTTAGCGAGTTCCTGCCTAATTTGCAAATCGCAGGCAATATCGCCCGACATGCTAATACACTTACCATCCATTACACGTTGTCGGGCGATTTAAAAGAAGTCATTATTGCTCCGTTATCAGACACACCAGCACGAAAGCACCAACTGTGGAAAGATACCTGCTTTGAGTTATTCATTGGCATCAAGGATTCTCAACGGTATTGGGAATTTAACCTCTCTCCTGCTGGACATTGGAATGTCTATCGCTTTGATGGTTATCGTCAAGGAATGCAAGAAGAAACAGCTTTGATGACACTCCCGTTTAGCGTCCAAAATCAATCTGATAGTTTAACACTGGCCTTGGATCTTGATTTGGATAAAATCGTCTCGGCAAACCAAAACCTCGAAGTTGCCATTACCACTGTCATCAAATGCAGAGACGGTAACGTGACTTATTGGGCATTAACTCATCAAGATACAAAAGCTGATTTTCATCTACGAGATAGTTTCATTATTGATTTGTGAGATATGTTTTGGTGTAGCTTGTAAAGTTAGGAAAATTAGCTGAGCGGTATCTACTATGGAAGAAAGACTACAAAAGCTCGAAGAAGAAAATGACAAATTACAACAAGAGATTCAAAAACTAAAAGAGGAAAACTCAAAATTACAAGGATCGCTAATAAATAAAATGCTGGGTTTAGGTAAATTACTTTTCCATGTCACGACTTCTTTTGGGCTGAAGACAGCAATACTAGATTACCTAGATAAAATTAGTCCTAACAATCCATTTCCAAAAAATGAAACAGCGACGTTAGCTAACGCATTGATTAGCCGTTTGCGCTTTATTACATACACAAGACTTTTCTTTACGTTGCTTCCATTTTCTGTAGTAATTTATCAGTCTTGGCTTCTTACGAATCAAAACAAAATAATCAATGAGCAGTTGACTGAGCAAGCCAAGCAAAACGAATATATTCTTGAATCATTCAGAAATGATGCTTATATTGCAGTTGTAGATAAACAACTGGAATTAAATAAGCTTCTTGTAGAGAAACCAAGCTTTAATAAATTCTTTATTTTAGATAATCAGCTAGTTGAGAAAAATAACCCAAATTATCATGAAATTTTAGCTGTATCTGACTTTTTTTTAGATTATTTCGATTTGTATTATAGTCAATCAAACTATTTTCTTCCAGCAGATGATGAATTTGCTATAGAGTCAAGACGAACTTGGGAAAAGTACATAAAAGACAGCTTTCAAAATATCCCCATATTATGTAAGAGATTAAATGAGGTTAAAGATTACTATACAAAAGATTTTAAGAATTTTTCAGGTTGCTCTATAGATACGGCAGATTAATTGAAAAAAGCGCGATCGCAGCTCATGACTATATTCTTCTCGACCATCATACTTAGCAAAATTTAAGTAAGATTCCTATAAATATATCTACTCAGGATGAATAATGAACTTGGAAGAAGGATTAAAAATTTTAGATGTAGTTGTCTTTAGCAAAATTAATAGACATCTGAAAGATGTAGAGATAATTGTCCTTAAAGGCTCATGGCAAGGTTTAAATTATGATGAAATTGCTAGTAATGAAGGTTATGCAGCTAAGTATCTCCGACAAGACGTAGGTTTCAAATTGTGGAAGTTACTTTCAGAAGCATTAGGAGAAGAGGTTAATAAAACTAATTTTCGTGCCGCTATTGAGCGATCGCACAGCCTCTCTTCTGGAAAATCGCAATTTATAGATAGGAATATTCTACCAACAGAAGTACAGCAGTTGGAGTCTTGGCATCAAGATAGTTCCAGTACCGTCAAGAATGAATTATTGCCAGAATACCCGGAAGGCTCAGTTCCGCTTACTTCTGCATTTTACATCCAGAGAATGCCAATAGAAGAACGCTGTTATGAAACAATTCTCCACCCTGGCTCGCTGATTCGGATTAAAGCTCCTCACCAAATGGGCAAAACATCTTTGCTTGATAGAATCATCGCTCACTCAAATCACCAAGGATACAGTACAGTCCGCCTCAATTTGTTACAAGCAGAAACAACAGTTTTTAGTAATTTGGATAAATTTTTGCGTTGGTTTTGTGCTTATGTTAGTTACAAATTAAAACTATCTACTTTGTTGCAAGAATCTTGGGATGAATATAGAGGTAGCATTATTAATTGCACTACATATTTTGAAGATAATATTTTGATAAAAATCAATAGTAATTTAGTGTTGGCATTAGATGAAGTAGATAGAGTTTTTCAATATCCGGAAATTTCTCAAGGTTTTTTTGCCATGTTACGTAGTTGGCATGAAGAAGCTAAAACTATAGAAATTTGGGAAAATCTACGGTTAGTTGTAGTACATTCCACTGAAAACTATGGTTCGTTAGACATAAATCAATCACCCTTTAATGTGGGGTTGGTGGTTGAATTAACAGAGTTTACCAAAGAACAAATAGAAGACTTAGCCCAGCGTCACAAACTTGATTATAATCAAACCCAAGTTCAGCAACTAATGTCTTTGCTAGGAGGGCATCCATATTTAATTAGATTGGCACTCTATCGTCTTGCACTTGGGGATATAACTCTGGAAAAATTATTACAAAATGCTTCCACAAATGCCGGAATTTATGAAGAACATTTACGGCGATTTTTGCATACTTTTAAAGTAAATCCTAATTTAACAGAAGCATTTATTAAAGTAGTGACAGGAACAGAACCAGTTGATATAGAAACAATGTCGGCGTATCAGCTATATAGTATGGGCTTAGTTAAAAGATTAGGCGATAAATTAACACCGAGTTGTCAGTTATATCAACAATATTTTCGGGAACACTTGAAGAATTCAAACTGAAACACTGAAAAATACTATTGAGGACAGCTTGGACTTGGCCCTTTCAAAGAATAGTTATCAACTTGCACCCAGCTATCTTGTCCTAAAGCCCAAAAGCCTGTAAAGATGTTATAAGTTGAAGCGTTACCAGTGCGAAACTGTAGCGTTAGTTTCGTATATTGTGGCAAGCTACCAAACTTGAGTTCAGACCAAACTTTCTGCTGGGTATCACGAACCCCGAAGTATCCATCTGTGACATTAGCTGATGTCCGCACATAAGCTTCTAATGTATAGTTAGAATTTGGCTTGAGACGTACTTGTTGACGAATGGCATTCCAATCAGAAACATTCCGTATCCAGGCATTATTTTGACCCCTAAAACTATATCCTTTATTAATGTCAAAACCTGCACGCCCTTCAGTTAACCAATAAGATGAGGGCTGTTGTTCAAAATCTAGATTGCCATAGGGTGCTGCACATGAAGCGTGTACTTGATTTATGGAAATATTGGTTAATAATATCGAACCAACAGCCATACCCAAAATGTTAATTAATACGCCTTGGGTAAGTAAATTTCTACTTTGATTTTTAATTAATTTCATGATATTTTCCGATATTTTGTAGCCGTGAATATTTTCTGAAACCTTTGTAGTTTTGTAGCCAGAGATTTCTGGTACGTTAGTACGTTCCGTACATAACGCACCCTACTAAATTTACGGTGCGCGGAATATTTGTCCCTCAGCATTAACTACCCAAGGATTACCGCTAGCATCAACGGCAATTTCTACCGCCGCACCTGGAACTAAATCCCAATTAGAATTGTTCCTAGAAAAGATTTCATAGCCACTACTACCATTGCTGGCACAACCTAGAATCCACACTTTACTACCACCAACCGCGATTTTCTTGGCACAACCAGGAACGAGTGTCCAAGGATCGCCTCTTTTTACAACGTCTCCACTAGTACGAAAATTGATGTTACGAAATATCTCTCCCCGCCCGTTAACTGCCCAAACGATATTCTTAGAGTCAACAGCTAAGTCTTCAACCGCACCCCGAATTAAATCCCAACTAGAACCGTTCCAAGAAAAGATTTGATAACCATCACTGCCATTTCTGTCACAACCTAGCACCCAAACTTTACTACCAGCTGCGATTTTTTTGGCACAACCGGGAACTAGTTGCCATGAGTTACCACTTCTTTGAAAGATTTGGCCATCAGCATTGACTACCCAAGGAGTACCGTTACTTTCAACAGCTATGTCTACAGCCGCACCCGGAACTAAATCCCAATTAGAACCGTTTCTAGAAAAGATTTGATAACCACTACCACCACCGACACAACCTAACACCCAAGTTTTACCGCCACCAGCAGCAATTTTTTTAGCACAGCCTATGACTTGTTGCCATTGTTGTTCTACAGCTTGCGGTGTTGGTGCTACGCCAATTACTTCATATTCAACTACGTAAACATTTCCCTCGTCAGGGTTGTAGACAATTTTTGTTTTAACGCCGCCAGCTTCAGACTCATTAACGCTTAAACGTCCGAGAAAATCATCTCCACTACCACTGTCATACTCCCAGAAATTCACATCAATGGCGTTGGAGAAATCAAGTTTGAGATTAGGGCGAACGATTTGACCTTTACGAATATCATAGTCTTGTCCTCGTGCTGGCCAAATTGCTAAATCTCGCTTTGGTTGGTTAGAGAGACTTAAATAAAGATCGTCTGGATCTCCGCCACCAGAACTATCAATTGCTTGCGCTACATCGGGAATTTCAGCTATTACTTTACTGGCTTCGCTTAAGTCGCCTGGAAGGGCTGTAGAAATTAGCACTTTACTAACAGCAGCCAGTGGTTGAAAAATTGCATTTAAAACACCGGCACTAATACCAGTAGATACAGATTTACATTCGATCGCTCGAATAATTAGTTGAGCCGCTTGACTAGGATTTGCAGAAGTTAAAATTGCTGCAAAAATTAATAATGTGACGAAGTTCTTGGTAATAAAGTTAGATTTCATAATGTTTCTCTTAGTTGGAATTGTTGCTTAACTAAGATTATGTGTTTTTGTTAGATTGCTGTCGATACATATAATATCAGTAGTTTAACTGGGGTTTTTTAAAATAAAAATGTAGTTTTGATAAAAAAATCAGTAAATGTCATAAAAAGTCAGGTAAACCAGGAAATATATGTTTTTATATGAAAATTGTCTTAAATTTAAACGCAGAGTCACGCGAAAGGGCGCGGAGTGTTTGAAAGGTTATGACTGATTTTAAATACTATAAATTAGGGGGCAGTCTTGAATATCAACACCCAACTTATGTAGTGCGGCAAGCTGATTCTGAGCTTTATGAAGGGTTGATAAATGGTGAATTGTGTTATGTCTTAAACTCGCGACAGATGGGTAAATCTAGTTTGCGAGTTCATATTATGAAACGGCTGAAGGAGCAAGGAATACAATGTGCATCAGTTGATTTAACTAGAATTGGCAGCCATGTCACACCTGCTGAATGGTATGGCGGATTTGTGTCTGAGGTGTTGCGGGGGTTTGGTTTATCAAGAAAGGTGAATTTTGGGACGTGGTGGCGATCGCATGAATTTTTACCACCGAAACAACGGTTGAGTGAATTGATTGATGATCTACTGTTAACAGAATTTTCGGGTAATTTAATTATTTTTATTGATGAAGTTGACAGTATTTTAAGAATCAGTTTTAAAGATGATTTTTTTGCTTTTATTCGTGCTTGTTATAACTACCGAGCAGATAATCCAGAATATCAACGTCTCACTTTTTGCTTGTTGGGTGTAGCGACTCCGGCTAATTTAATTGGTGATAAAAATCGCACACCTTTCAATATCGGTCGCGCTATCGAATTAACTGGGTTTCAATTAGATGAAGTAGCAGTTTTAATTCGAGGTTTAGAGGGAATAGTCGCCAGACCTCAAGCGATAATAGAAGAGGTGTTAAAGTGGACTGGCGGACAACCTTTTTTAACTCAAAAGCTTTGCCAATTAATTTGTAATTCTGCCGATTCATTCCCAGCGCATCAGGAAGAAGAATGTGTGGAAAGATTGGTACAAACGCAAATTATCCAAAACTGGGAAGCGCAGGATGAACCAGAACATTTACGAACTATCCGCGATCGCATTTTGCAAAGTTCACAAAATCAGACTGGGCGATTATTAGGACTATATCAGCAAATCTTACAACAGGGAGAAATCCCCGCAGATGACAGTCCCGAACAAACACAACTCCGTCTGACGGGCTTAATTGTCAAGCAGCAAGGCAAACTGCGAATTTACAATGACATCTATGCACAGATATTTAATCGAGCATGGCTCGATAAAGTATTGACAAATATTCGACCTTATGGGCAGGCGTTAAATGCTTGGGTGGATTCCCACTTTCAGGATGAGTCGCGTTTGTTAAGGGGGCAAACTTTGCAAGATGCGCGCAATTGGGCAATAGATAAAGGTTTGAGCGATTTAGATCGAAAATTTTTAGATGCCAGTCAGGAATTAGAAAAGCGGGATGTGCAGAAAAGATTGCAAGCAGAAGCAGAAGCAACGCAGATATTAATCCAAGCCAATGAAGTCTTATTGGCAGCCAACCAAAAAGCTAAACGACGGATTCAGATTGGAGGAGGAGTGTTAGCGATCGCCCTAATTTTAGCAGTATTTGCCGGACTATGGACTTCGAGAATAATTAAACAAGCGCAATTAGAAAAAATTAAATCTTCAAGTCTATTTGCAACTGCATTATTTGTTTCCAATCAAAAATTTGATGCCTTATTAGAAGCACTAAAAGCAGCTAAACAAATCAAAAGTACCTATGGGGTTGATCGAGCTACTAAAATTCAAGTTTTAGAAATATTACAGCGTACAGTTAATTTCACCAGAGAACGTAACCGATTAGAAGGATTTAAAGCTGCTATTAAGGGCGTAAGTTTTAGTTCAGATGGAAAATTTTTAGCTACTGTCA
Source organism: Nostoc minutum NIES-26 (assembly GCA_003326215.1). Taxonomy (GTDB): domain Bacteria; phylum Cyanobacteriota; class Cyanobacteriia; order Cyanobacteriales; family Nostocaceae; genus Dendronalium; species Dendronalium minutum. The sequence goes on from LXQD01000339.1 coordinate 149,175, forward strand.
GTGAAGATAAAAGCATTAAAATCTGGAGGAGTGATGGCAAATTATTCCAAGTTTTTGCTCGACAACAAAATGCCATCCTAGCTTTAAGTTTTAGTCCAGATGGAAAATTATTGTCTACAGTTGATGAAACCGGAGCAGTAAAACTTTGGAATTGGCAGGATGGCATTTTACTGCAAACTCTCAAAACAGAGGGTAAAAATGTTTGGAATGCTAGTATTAATTTTAGTCCAGATGGTGAAAACATCGCTACAATTGATGATAGAAATGAAACAATCAACATTTGGAGTAAGAATCAAAACTGGAAATTAACTAAAAATATTAAAGATGCTGAAACTAACATTTTGTATGTGAATTATTTGCCAAGCAATAGCTCAGATGAACAATTACTAGCTTCAGCAAATCAAGATGGAACGGTGAAAATTTGGAGGAGCAAAGATGCAACGCTCCTGAAAACTATTAATGCTCATAATCAAGCAGTTTTGCATATCAGCTTTAGTGAGGATGGTCAATTTTTAGCTACAGCTAGTGAAGATACAACAGTTAAGATTTGGAGAACTGCGGATTGGCAATTAATTAAAACATTAACATCTCATGGTGATTGGGTAAATAGCGTGAGTTTTAGTCAGGATGGTAAACTCCTAGCAACTGCAAGTGATGATAACACTGTGAAAATTTGGCGGAGGAGTGACTGGCGATTACTTGAAAGTTTAGCAGGACATAATAACAAAGTTTATAGTATAAATTTTAGCCCAAATAGTCACACTCTAGCTTCTGCTGGTGAAGATAAAAAAGTTATCTTCTGGAGTTTTCACGAACATTTACTAAAAATTATTACAGACCATAGTGATGTAATTAGAAAAATGAGTGTTAGCCATGATGGCAAAATTGTGGCTACAGCCAGCAACGATCGCACAGTCAAACTTTGGAGCAGCCTTGATGGCAAATTGTTACAAACTTTGAAACACGAAAAAGCTGTTGAAGGTGTCAGCTTTAGTCATAATAATGAGTTCTTATCTTCTGCCAGCGTTGATGGTATAATCAAATTTTGGAGAATTAGCGATGGAAAATTGCTGAATGAATGGAAAGATAGTAATGTCATTTTTGATATAAGTTTTATTCCCAATATTTCCAACGATCAATTTTTAGCCTCAGTTGGTGTAGATCGAGTTATAAAGCTTTGGAAAACAAGTGATGGAAAATTACTACAAATTCTGCAAGGTCATAATGATAAAATTCTTAGTGTTAGCTTTAGCTCTAATGGTAAAATTTTAGCTTCTGGCAGCAAAGACGGAATAATTAAGCTGTGGATTAAGAGTAAAGACTGGCAATTATTTAAAACTCTAGACAGCCATAATTCTGCGGTTCAAGATGTAAAATTTAGCCCAGATGGGATGTTTCTAGCATCTGCTAGTGTGGATGGTACAGTTAAGCTTTGGAAGACAACCAACGGAACTTTGCTAAAATCTTTATCTGCCCATCAGGGTCATGTATTAAGCGTAAGTTTCAGTCCGAATGGTCAACTTTTAGCTTCAGGTGGTGAGGATGGAATAATTAAGCTTTGGCAGATAAGTAATGGGAGTTTACATTACAGTCTTCACGGTCACAAAAGTGCAATCAGGAAAGTAAACTTCATCAAAAATAATATTTTAGTATCTGTTTCTGCCGGTTTGGAAAAAACTGTAATTTTATGGAATTTACAAGATATTGAACTAGATAAGTTACTAAAAAATGGATGTAATTGGGTGCGTGACTATCTAAATAATAATCCTAGCGTTAACAAAACGAATAAACATATTTGCAATGAAAGGTGAATTGTTGAATCTATATTGCTTTACTAACTGCAAATATTTTATTTTTGAGAAACTATACTTAGAAAAAAATAATAAAGTGAATTTTAACGTTATAGAATACCTGACACTGCGCTTTAACGCATCCTATATCTGGGTGTATTGCGTCACGAATATTTATTTTCGCTATCTTTAGTGACCTAATGCCGTAACACAACGGCAATAAAGCAACAGAAATATTTTGTCTATCTGACTTGAAAAAGTGCGCTTGTGCTGAGTAAAAAATACTATTCCCTAGCCTCTAGCCCCTAGTCCCTTTTTCATGTGTTCTGGTGTACGCAGTTCATGATGGCTACTTAATATTTTGTTTATAAATAGTCTCTGTATCAATGCTTTTGGTATTGTTTTAAATAAGTTGTATCAATCTTGAAAAAGATGCAGCTATTAGATAGCTGTAAGGAGGCAAAGTTTAGACTGAGGAAAGAGAGTTAAAGTAGCAAAATTGAGAGGTTCCCTAGCCAATGAGTCGCTTTCTATAAAAAGTATAAAATATTTCTTTAAAAAGTTAATTTTTTAAGTAAAATTGTTTAAACGTATGCTTTAAATGCATGGCTTTCTTGCAAAGAATAAATCATTTAATAGAGGAGTATTAACCTTTGGTATCGTTCTTTTGTCGGATAAACACCTTTGTTACCTATAGGACTCCTATTTGATTTTTGTGAAGCTAGGTACAACTCCAAGGCTTCTTTTTGCCTGCTTATCGCGCTGGCGCTGCGCTTCGCGCACCACGCAAATAATTTCAGAAATCAAAGCGGATTGCTATAGCACTGTGTTATGGAATAAACATGAACTTTTATCAGTGCAAGATATAAGACTATTAAATTTACGTAAATAACGAAAAAAGTCGTAAAAAGTCCGTTAAAGTCATATCTAAAACAAACTTTGTTACTCTTTTTAAAAATGAATCTTGAAGAAGCATTAATTATTTTAGATACGTTTCTTGAACAAAGCTTAAATGACGTTCAGGAGTTAGTATTTCGTAAAGCTTGGGAAGGGCAAACTTATCCAGAGATAGCAGAAAGCTCCGGCTATGATGCTAATTACATCAAAGATGTTGGTTCTAAGTTGTGGAAGTTACTGTCACATGCTTTGGAGGAAGAGGTCACAAAAAGTAATTTTAGGTCAGTTTTGAGACGGCGATCGCAAAGTAATATCCTGCAAAAAAAACAGCAGCACATACAGACAGCAGTCTTGAAGCATCATCAGCCGTCAGGTGGGATAAGAGAAATTGAGATTATCTCTAAGGATAGTGGCATATCGGAGTTGCCTGTAGCAACGAAGGTAGAAGAAGAGAAAAAATCCGTCATCTTCAATCCTGACTTCTTAGAAATTCCTAGTGGCTCAGTACCGCTTAACTCCAGCTTTTATATCGAGCGTCCGCCAATTGAAGAACGCGCCTTTGCCGAAATCAATAAGCCTGGAAGTCTGATCCGAATCAAAGCCCCCAGCCAAACGGGGAAAACTTCCCTGATGCAAAGAATTCTGGCTCATGCTAGACAAAGTGGGTTACACACTGTGCAAATAAGTTTGCAGCGGGCAGATAGTCAAGTTTTTACTAGCTTAGAAAAATTCTTACGCTGGTTTTGTGCAAATATTAGTCGGCAGTTGAACCTAGAGCCAAAGTTACATGATTATTGGGATGAGGATATTGGTAGCAAAGTTAGCTGTACATTATATTTACAAGGGTATGTCTTGCAGGAAATCGACTGTCCGGTAGTCTTAGCTTTGGATGAAGTAAATCGGATTTTCGAGTATCCAGAAATCTCTGGCGACTTTTTACCGCTACTGCGCTCCTGGTACGAGGACGCTTCCGAACTGGAGATTTGGCAAAAACTCCGACTACTGGTAGTTCATGCCACTGAAGCTTATATCCCGTTAGACATCAATCAATCGCCTTTCAATGTCGGGCTACCAATTAAGTTACCAGAATTTACTTTAGAGCAAGTGCAGGACTTGGCATTACGTCATGGACTGGCTTGGGCTGAAGGTGAAACCGGAGCTAAAAAACTGGCTCCACTAGTAGCGATGATCGGCGGTCATCCTTATTTAGTACGTCTTGCTCTTTATAATTTGGTACGGCAAGAAGTAACTCTAGAACAGTTACTACAGAATGCTCCGACAATAGCGGGAATTTATAGCAACTACTTGCGGCATCATTTAGCAAATCTGCAAACACATCCTGAACTGAAGACAGCACTCAAAGGCGTAGTGACATCTCCAACAAGCGTGCAATTAGAAGCGATCGCAGCCTATAAATTAGAAAGCATGGGATTGGTAAAACTTGAGGGAAATCAAGCAATACCCAGTTGTGAGTTGTATCGACTGTATTTCCGCGAACAATTGGGTTAAAAAATTAAAAATTAAAAATTCAGTACGGAGTGTAGTCTTAGCATGTATTTTGGCTGTTCCTATGTGCAAATTAAATGGGTGACGGCGGATGAATCAATATGAATATCAAATCGGCGGCAGTCTCAAAGTAGAGGCTCCTAGCTATGTAGAACGGCAGGCTGACCAAGAACTTTATAATGCTTTGATGCGGGGCGAGTTTTGTTATGTATTTAGCTCCCGGCAAATGGGCAAGTCTAGCTTGCGGTTACGAACGAGGCATAGATTGGAACAAGCAGGTTACAGTTGTGCCTCTATCGATATGACCAGAATTGGTAACGGCAATATTACGCCTTCGCAGTGGTATAAGGGTATAGTTGTTGACCTATTAAGGAGCTTTAACCTTTTTGGCAAAGTTAATTTAAAAGCTTGGTGGTCAGAGCGAGAAGATTTATCAGCATTACAGCGATTGAGCCAGTTTGTTGAAGATATTTTGTTAGTTCAACTTCAAACTGAAAAAATCTTTATTTTTGTTGATGAAATCGATAGCGTTCTCGGTCTGAATTTTCCGGTTGTCGATTTTTTTACTCTGATTCGGTCTTGCTACAATCAGCGAGCAGAAAACCCCGAATATAACCGCCTCACCTGGGCGCTGTTTGGTGTGGCAACACCTTCAGATTTAATTGCCGATCGCAACTGTACCCCATTTAATATCGGTACATCTATTGTTCTGGATGGCTTTAGTTTGTCAGAAGTGCAGCCATTAGCAGCAGGTTTAGAAGGTAAAGTAGCTAATCCAATGGCAGTTCTCAAAGAAATTTTGGCTTGGACGAGTGGCCAGCCGTTTCTTACCCAAAAGCTATGCCAGATAGTCGTGCAGGAAAGAAACAGTGGCAGCAAGGATGTGCAAGAACATAGAACTCTGGAAGCTGATGAGCGTTACAAGTTGGATGACCATTTACCAATCGTTAATTATCATCTCATCAGTTTTTATTACCAATTTCCCTCGTTGATTCTTGAAAAGCTAGTACAAACGCACATCCTAGACAATTGGGAAGCAAATGATGAGCCAGAGCATTTAAAGACAATCCGCGATCGCCTCCTGAGAAACGAGCAACGTGCTGGAGGTTTACTGGGATTATACCAGCAAATTTTACAGGGGACTCAGGTATCTGTTGATGATGGAGAAGAACAAATCGAACTGCTGTTGTCGGGATTGGTGACCAAGCAGCGGGGGCAATTGATTGTGAAAAACCGCATTTATCAAGAGGTTTTTAACCAAGCTTGGGTAGAAAAACAATTGGCGAAACTGCGTCCTTACTCTCAAGCATTAAATGCCTGGGTAGCTTCAAAGCACTGTGACTATTCACGACTGTTGCGCGGAACTGCCTTGCTGGAGGCTCTGGCTTGGTCACAGGGCAAAAGTTTGAGCGATTTAGATTATCAGTTTTTAGCCGCTAGCCAAGAATGCGATCGCCGAGAAGTTGAGACGTGGTTAGAAGCCGAACGTGCTAAGGAAGTAAAAGCGCGACTGGTTCAAGAGCAAAAAGCTGCCAGACTGCAAAGATTATTTTTTGTCGGGGCATTCAGTTGGGTATTGATAGTCGCTTTAGGGTTTGGGATGGTGACTTTCTTGGGGTATGGACAGCAGTGTTCGGTAAGATTAAAGGAATTGTTACATTTCCAGTAAGTAAAAAAGTGGTGAGCTTAACAGCTTCGCTGGTTCTACCATGCAAAGCGATCGCATAATATCATTTGCCTATTTTAAAACATCCTTATCAGATTCTTCTTCCTCAGCTTCCAGAGCGATTGGATATTTGTTTGCAAGTCTCTTAGTGCCATTCCCGTATGACATTTTCTGACTAAATAATACCTAACAATTTGCATGTCATTTTCAAACTCCTAACTATTTAGGACTTTTTCAGGCTGCATTTATTTAACGAACAGCTTAATTTAATTTCAGGATTTAAACAAAACCACCCCCAAGTAAAAATAAACTTTACTACACAAATTGAATCAATTATTTACTGTTGGGTAACAAATTGTTTGTGATGTTATTAAACCAATGTCGTTAAGGAAAAAAATTATGGCTTTTAATGTAACTCTGGAAACAGATAATGGTATTGCTAAAATCAAGTTGTCAGGCGAACTGGATGGGCTGAATGCGCCAGTTTTCCAAGCAGAAGTTGCTCAAGCAGTATCTCAAGGAGCAAAAGACCTTGTATTGCTGATGCAGGATTTAGAGTATATGTCTAGTGCTGGTTTAAGAGTACTAATATTCGCCAAGCAAAAGATGGGTGCAAAAGCTAATATTTATGTAGTTGGCGCTCAGGAGACGGTAATCAATACGTTGCGGAAGACCGGATTTGACCAAAGTTTAATTTTACTAGATAAAGATAACATCGGCGAACTCGAAAACGTTTAGTAGGAAGCATATTAATTAGTTTCTAACAAGGCAATTGATATGCAACCTTCTTTAACAGTGCCTGCAACTTTAGATTCACTTACTAAAATCGCTGAATTCGTGATGGCGGCTACCGCAGCAGCTGGTTTAGATAAAAAAGCTGCCTATCGCTGCCGTTTAGCAGTAGACGAAATAGCTACCAATATTATTACCTATGGCTATGGTCAAGCTGGTTGCGAGGGGTTATTGAACTTGCAGGCGGATATTGACGAGCAAGCCCTGACAATTTCCATCGAAGATACAGCTATAGCCTACAATCCCTGCCAGGCTCAGCTTCCAACTGAAGACGAGTTAAGGCTACCATTAGAGGAGCGTCCAATTGGTGGTCTAGGTGTATATCTTGCACTCCATGATGTCGATAAGTTTGATTATGAACGCGTCGGCGACAAGAATCGCAACATATTCACTATGTACCGCACGGCATCAGCACAGTAAAAGTGCTAAATACAGACGCGATTATACTCTTACGAGAAGCCGCTCTTACGAGCGTCTACGCGTCTGTACAAGAGTTAGAAGTTTTATCTTCCCCTGCCTCCCCTGCTCCCCCAATCCAAAAAGGAGACTCCATGAAAACCGAGCATGAACTTCTGCTCGTCTATGAGCGAGACTTACAGATCGCTCACATGATTCAAGCCGATTTCTTGCCAGAGGTTTTACCACAAATGCCTGGGTGGGAAATAGCAGCTCGCTTTCATCCAGCACGTGTAGTCAGTGGAGACTTTTACGATGCTTTTACCCTTGCCAATAATCGAGTTGGCATTGTGGTTGCGGATGTTTGCGACAAAGGGGTGGGCGCTGCGTTGTTTATGTCCCTTTTTCGCAGTTTGATCCGAGCTTTTGCCCAACAGCATTATAATCTGAGCTGGTTAGATATACTTAACGATGAGCGTGGCAAACCCAGCAAGGGGGTGCGATCGCAGGCTCCCAGAATTGGCACTACTGCCCTGAAAAATGCCGTTACTCTCACAAATAATTACATAGCCAATAATCACAGTCGGATCAATATGTTTGCCACGCTGTTCTTCGGCGTATTGAATCCAGCTACAGGCTTGTTACATTATGTTAACGCTGGACACGAACCCCCACTAATTTTTAGTGCTGATGGTGTGAAGACGAGGCTAAAACCTACAGGTCCAGCTGTTGGTATCATCCCCAATCGGGAATTTGGTATTGAGCAAGTGCAGTTAGAACCTGGTGATATCTTAGTAGCTTACTCCGATGGTGTAACTGATGCTCGCAACCCTAAGGGCCAATTTTTTGGTGAAGAAAAATTACTATCTTTACTGCAACAGCCTGCGCCTTCAGCTACTGCGGTACTAGACCGAATTGAAGCTAGTGTGTATGCTTATATTGCTGATGCCGATCAGTTTGACGACATTACCATGCTAGCTGTGCATCGTGCCTGATTTCAGGCTGACTGTTGCGATCGCAAGGATGAATGTGTGATTTCTAAGTTCTCTCAAGCAATTAATTCTGTGTGGCCGCGTTTGCAGGGAATGTACGCAGCATTATTCGTCTCAAGTGCAAGCGTAATTTTCACGTCGGCGGTCGCCACAGCTTTGGTTATGGGGGTGCGACAAGCTGGTTTATTACAAACACAAGAACTCTGGGCTTTCGACCAGTTCATTCAATGGCGTGGCGATGAAGGTCCCGATCCCCGCTTGCTGATTGTGGCAATCACTGAAGATGATATCCAACAGCAAAAGAAATGGCCATTACCCGATGGTATATTAGCACGAGCCTTGGGTAAAATCGAGCAGCAAAAACCGCGAGCCATCGGTTTAGACCTTTATCGAGATTTGCCCTTTGCACCCGGCACTACAGAGTTAACTAAACAATTGCAAGAAAGCGATCGCATTATTGCTGTTTGCAAAGTCAGCGATACTTCTGGTAATTCGGGAATTGCGCCTCCTCCCGGTGTTGCAGAAAGTCGGGTTGGATTTGCTGACTTGCTAATCGATTCTGGTGGTACTCTACGCCGTAGTCTACTCTTTCTCAATCCTCCTGCTGTAGATAAGCCCAGTGGACAAAAGCCGCATCTGTGCCAAGATTCCTCCGCCGATCTTTACTCTTTCAGTCTCCAGTTGGCACTCAATTACCTGAAGGTAGAAAAAATCCAGCCAACACTCACTCCATCTAAGGAACTAAAGCTAGGCTCAACAGTATTTAGACGTTTAGAATCCAATTCTGGCAGCTACCAAAATGTTAATGCCGCAGGTTATCAAGTTCTGCTGAATTATCGCTCTCCCAGGCGCGTCGCCCAACAAGTAACTCTGACAGAAGTATTAACAGACAAGGTCGATCCTAACTTAATCAAAAACCGCGTAGTCCTCATCGGCGCTATATCAGACAGTATCAAGGACTTTTTCTACACACCTTACAGCGGCGGAGAGGACAAAGACCAAGAAATGCCAGGAGTTGTGATTCATGCACAGGCAGTTAGTCAAATCCTCAGTGCTGTCTTGGATGGTCGTCCTTTATTTTGGTACTGGTCAAACTGGGGCGAGACTGTATGGATAGGAGTATGGTCGCTCCTAGGAGGAACACTGGCTTGGAAAATTCGCCACCCTGTGCGCTTTGGTCTCGGTAGTGGAATAGCACTAGGAGGCTTATTGGTGGTATGTTTCGGTTTCTTTTCCCAAGGTGCTTGGATACCGCTAGTACCATCTGCATTGACATTCATGACCACTGCTGGAAGTGTCGTTATCTTAGACCGATTTAATAAAGCGGGATACACAAAAGCAATTTACGATCGCCTAAAAAATCCTTTCAAAGTCAATGTCGAGATTGACCAGTCTAAACGAGAACGCCAAGTAGCCAAAATTACACAGTCTGAATACTTCCAAGACTTACAGAAAAAGGGGAAAGAACTGAGAAATAAAAAAACTCAAGTTCCCCCAGACAGTAGCTCTGAAGCATCTACTGATGTTCGTGAGACTAAGAAAAACGGTTCAGCTCCTGGAACTTTAGATAAAGAATATTTTCAACAGATGCAAAACCAGGTAAAAGAATTGAAAAAAAGAGGTAGTAAAAATGATGAGTAATGTACAAACTGCTGATTGATATCCCTATCAAATTATAAAAATTAGCAAAAAAATTAGTCTATTAAAAAATGACTTTATTTTGATGAAAAATTTCATAATTTGCAGTGCTAAAAGTTTATCAAAAGTAGTTTTCTGGTATGATAAAGATTGGCTTTTTTAAACGTAGAGTTCAGCGGTGATATAGCTCTTTTGATAGGGTAGGTAATGCCTTGCTTTGGGAACCCCCATAACGCAATGGCTTCTTTCTACTCCCCCAATCCATTTTCAAGATAAAGAAGATAATAACAAATAATTGGATAAATAATTTAGGAATGATATAAATTGAAGTTGTATTTAATATATGAAACATAATTAAAAGAGGTAAAAATGAAAAATAATTATTGTCGGGCTTATACACCATTGTCTTTATTTATATCTCTAGGAATAGGTGCAGTTACTATTTATCCTCAAGCCTTGATGGCTCAGACACCATCGAATTTATTGAGCCAAAAAATAGTTGAATCCCAAGATACATTTGAAACGAAAGATAATTTCAAGATTCCGAGAGTTGGAACGCCTGAAAATCTCAAAGGAGGAGCAGTGCGCTTCAAGCCTCCTAAAGTAGATGCACCTGAAAATCGCAGAGGAGGGGCATCGCGTGGCGATAATTGTAGCTTAAGTAGTAAATCTATTAAAGCTTTACTGCCAGCAAATAATCTAGGATTAACTGTAGAAAAATACCCGACTTTCTTTGTATATATTCCTCCAACTTCGTCGCATGTAGTAGAGTTCGAGTTACATGAAGGTAGCAAAAATCAAGTAGTTTATAAAACTAGGTTTATAGCTCCTGATAATGCTGGTGTTGTTAGCTTGAGCCTCCCTAATAATAAAACCGTAGAACCTCTACAAATTGGCAAGAATTATCGTTGGTTCTTTTCCGTAATTTGCAATCCTGAAGATAGTTCTGAAAACCTTTTGGTACAAGGTTGGGTGCAAAGAATCCAGCCGAGTGCTACTCTAGTGAGTCAATTACAGAAAGCAGCACCACGCGATCGCCCACGCATATATGCAGAGGCTGGTATTTGGCATGAAACTCTGACAACATTAGCTGACCTACGCTACTCTAATCCGCAAGATTTAAGTTTGGTCACGGACTGGAAGGAGTTGTTAAAGTCAGTAGGACTTAATGATGTTGCCGAAGAACCTTTTAGTCATATTGCGGAAAAATCTTTAAGTCGTTAGCCTAAAAATTGGAAACGCCAGAGATTAAACAAAGCATAAGAATACAAGAGGATGGAGGGATAGGGAGAATAAGAGTAATTTGTATGTAGTCCTTTCCCCTCTGCTCCTCTGCTTCCCTACTCCCTGGCTAATTACCAAGGACTGCCAATCATTGTAAAACCTGCCCAATAGTAAGGATGGGATAAATTTAAATCTCCAAGTTGTGATAATTCTGGCGGTAAAGGCGTTCCTGTTCTTAACCCTGCTTGGCGCAATTGCCCTTGCTGAATCTTAATTTGCCCTTCGATCATTCCTATCTGTGTCTGCCTTAGAGCTTCTGCTTTCAAGGGTGATGTTTTCAAGTGCTGATAAAATTCCGTCATCAGCACTAAAGTCCCTGCATCACTCACGTTCCAAAGACTACCCATTGCTGACTTGACTCCTGCTTCCAGCGCCAATCCGGAGAAGCCTAATTCTGCTTGCCGATCTCCCAAGGCAGTTTTGCAAGCACTCAATACTAACAAGTCTACAGGAGGATTATTCAATTGCAACTGTCGCAACTGGTTTAAGCGCAGCTTGGTATTCCACAATTGAATGTAGGAATTACTAGCTGTCCCTGGTTGGAAGACTCCGTGAGTTGCCAAGTGAATAATTTTATACGATCTTTGTTGGCGTTGCGATCGCAAATTGTTTAAAGTGAATTTATCGTTGAGGAAGCTGCTCCCCCCTTTATTCTGCACAATTGTAGATAACTCTATAGGTACAGCAGGAAGAGGCTGGAGGTCTTTAAATTCGGATGCTCCCATAGCTAACACTGAGAAGTCGCGGATATCAGTGTAACGAGTATCTGTCAAACTAAAGGCAGGAATCAAACTGATACTGTAATTTTCCACCAGAAATTTCTTGCCATCATGCAATGCTGAAAATGGTACAGAGCGCAAGCCAACACCTACGCAAAAAACTAAAGTATCTATATTTTCAGCCTGAAGTTCTTTTTGAATGGGAGCAATCAACCACTTATAAAGTTGTTGTGCAGAAGCCAAGTAGCTAGTAGTGTCAACTCTTCTAGGGTCGCTCAGCTCAGTTTGAAACTGTTTAGTTATTTTAAGCAAAGCATCTCTATTAGCTGCTTGTATACTCTTAGAAACAGGCTTATTTCTAGAAGTGACTAATAGAATTTCTAGTTGTTTTGGTGTCGGTATTAGATAGACGACAGCAGATTTTTTTCCAGTTTGTTTTTCAATTGTACTTAAGGTTTCGCTAATAGCTTTAGATGACATTAAAGGGTTGGGAAAAGTTGTTCCTATGTAATCTTCGTAGTCCTTTTTCCAGTCTTGTTCTTGTTCATCTACTGCACCTCTTGTTCTTTGTAGTTGAGAGGTATTGGGTATTGGTTGAGTATTGAAAAAAATCTTCTTCCTTCTCCAGATTCTATTCTCCTGTCTCCTGTTACCAGTAGCAGGAGTGGTATTCCTGCCCTCTCTACTAGATTGTGCGATGGAAATCCTCGCCGTGACCTGTTGAGTATTAGGATATTTTAAACTTATATCACCAATAATTTCAGCAGGAGCTACAATGGGACTAATTATTCCTGTTATTAAAAAGGTGACAGCTAGAAAATTAAATTTGTTCATAACTGCTTGTCCCCGATTTATATTTGTGACTATTTTACGTGAGAATTTGTTTAGCGATCGCTTCCACTATTTGGCTCAACGGATGCTTAGGATAGCGTAAGCAGAAAATATCACTACTAGCTAGCTGAGCCACTTCTTCACAAAGAGGAAGGATGCCTGCAACCAAGGCATTGTATGAACTCTCCATCTGTTCCTGTAAAGCAGTGAAATCCAAATTTGACAGCGCTTTATTAACTACTAATAACATCTCAGGCACTTCTAATTGACGAGCTATATCGACAGTTACGGCAGTACCTTGAAAATCTTGACGATCTGGACGTAAAATGATGATTAAAGTATCAGAAATGGTGATTGATAGTAGAGTTTCTTCATTGAGTCCTGGATGGGTATCAATAAATAAATAGTCTAAATTTAGCTTGTCTATTAGTTCTTGAAAACCGTCATGTAGTAAGCCTACATCGTATCCATCCCGGATAACTTTAGTAATTTCACCAAGATTAAGAGAAGAAGGTATAAGGTAAATGGCGCTATCTTTATGGGCTACATCCTTCAATACAGAACTGACATCATAAGCAGTCTCTTCAATATCACAGCGACCCCATAAATAATCATTCAAGCACAGATCCATCATTTCCTCATCGAAACCGAAAACGACATGAATTCCTGGTGATTGAATATCAGTATCAACAATGCCAACTCGATGCCCATAACGAGCAATAGTAGCAGCCAAATTAGCAGTTATATTTGATTTACCAGTTCCCCCCCGGAATGAGTGGACAGAGATAATTTTGGACATGTTAATAATTCGCAATGACGCTCGAGGACTCGCTAACGCTACGCTAACGTAATTCGTAATTAAAATACACAGAAAATAAAGATGAAGGATGAAGACTCAAACTTGGACTTCATACTTCATTCTTCATCCTTATTCTACTTTCCCACTAATATGACCACAGAGCGATCTGCGATAAGTATACCGTATTGATTTTCTAGTAATGGTTCTGTTCCTGGTTCCCAACTTTGTGCTGGTGGAGTGGCACCAGTGTTAGCAAAGACGTGCCACTGCATTCCTGGAGGAAGTCCTGGGATGTCAAACCAGTGACTGTCCCAATGCATGTTCATCGCCACGTAGATGTAATTGTCAGTGACCGTCCCTTCTTTGGCGTGTTTCCCACAGAGCATAAAAGCGAGGACACGACTGGAATCAGACCAGTCAGCATTCCATGCTTGGGTTCCATGCCAAGTGATATCAGCATAGCCACTGCTGACATAATCTACATTCCGGTAGTGATATTTGTTTCTTAATACAGGATGGGCATTACGAAAGGCAATGCAATGTTTAAAAAACTTAAACAAATCTGCATTGGTTTGCAACAAATTCCAGTCTAGCCAGTTGAGTTCGTTGTCGTGGCAATAGGTATTATTATTACCATATTGTGTGCGTCCTACCTCATCACCCATGAGGATCATAGGCACGCCTTGGCTGACGAGCAACATGGCGATCGCATTTTTTATTTGTCGATGGCGCAGGCCGTTAATATCTGGGTTATCAGTCGGCCCTTCCCAGCCACAGTTCCAGCTATCGTTATCATTAGTGCCATCGTTGTTGTTTTCACCGTTGGCTTCGTTGTGCTTCCCGTCATAGGAAACCAAATCCATCAGTGTAAAACCATCATGGCAAGTAATAAAATTAATTGAAGTTGCTGGTCCTCGCCCTGCCCCAGCATAAAGATCCGGCGAACCCTGTAGTCGCTGTGCCATGTTTCCAACTATTCCAGGCTCGCCTTTGAGAAATTTGCGAATGGTGTCGCGGTACTTACCATTCCACTCTGCCCAACGCCCAAACGCTGGAAAAGAACCAACTTGGTAAAGACCGCCAGCATCCCAGGCTTCAGCAATCAGTTTGCATTTAGCGAGAATGGGGTCAAAAGCGAGAGTTTCCAACAATGGCGGGTTTGCCAGCGGCGCACCCCAAGGATCGCGTCCCAGAATTGCCGCCAAATCAAAGCGGAAGCCATCAATGTGATACTCAGCTGCCCAATAACGCAGGCAGTCAAGTACCATATTGCGAACGATGGGGTTGTTACAGTTGAGGGTGTTGCCAGTGCCACTGAAATTAAAGTAGTAGCCATCTGGGGTAAGCATGTAGTATGTCTTGTTGTCAATTCCCCGGAAAGAAATAGTCGGGCCATACTCATTGCCCTCCGCCGTGTGGTTAAAGACAACGTCTAGAATTACCTCAATGCCGTTTTTGTGCAGGAGTTTAATCAGCGTCTTGAGTTCATCCATTTGCATCCCAAATTTACCTGTGGCGGCATAGCCTGCCTTGGGCGCAAAGAAACCGACGGTGCTGTAACCCCAATAATTCAGCAACAGTTCCCCTGTTTGGGGATTAGGACGACTGTTTTCAAATTCATCAAACTCATAGATGGGCATCAACTCAATAGAGTTAACACCTAGCTCTTTGAGGTAAGGAATCTTGTCGCGGATAGCAGCAAATGTCCCTGGATGCTTAACCCCAGCGGAGGGATGGCGGGTAAAGCTGCGGACATGCATCTCGTAAACAATCAGATCCTCTGGTGGGATTTCTAAAGGACGATCCGATTCCCAGTCAAAATCATCGAATGCCAGACGAGCTCGATGATGATACATGTTGTACCAGTCAGGCTTTTCTCCCCAAATATCTCTGCCGCCAATAATTTTGGCGTAGGGATCTAAGAGAACTTTGGTAGGGTCAAACCAATGACCTTCTTTGGGGTTGAAAGGCCCGTCCATGCGGTAGCCGTATTCGAGGTTTTCGTAATCTAAATCAAATACGGTCATGCTGAAAACATTGCCAATGCTGAACTCTTGTGGAAACGGAATTTCCGCCATTGGTTCTGAAGAGTGCTTTTTGAACAGCACTAGGGTACAGGATTTGGCATGTCGTGAAAAGATAGAAAAATTAACACCCCCTGGTACTAACGTTGCTCCAAAAGGAATCGCACTGCCAGGACGTAGTTTGAAGTCCCCATAACTATGGGTGGGATGAATATCGATTCTATCCATTGTGTTTCTTCTTTGTTCCTATATGGCTAGGTGCGTGTAACCTGAACTTGCACTTTGAGAACTTCTAAGGCTTGTTCAAGGGTGTCGCAAGTTTTAAAAAAGTCGAGAAATCCAGTGTTATCCATTGTGTCCCGAATTTCTTCGGAAAGCCCCACCAAAATAATCTGCCCACCTTTAACGGATATTTGGCGGTAGAGGGACAGCAGTATCCTTAAACCAGCACTGGACATATAGGGCACTTTGGTCATTTCCAGAATCATCCTAATTCCAGCTTGAGCCAGTGGTAAAATCTGCCCTTGAACTGAGGGAGCGGTATTTGTATCTATATCACCAACCAGTTCTACCACCGTTACTTGTGGGAGTTCATTCACAGCGATTTGCTCTGGGGCTGTATTTTCTAACAATGTTACTTGCAGCGTTTCAATCTTGATTTTCATATGGCTGGCTGGGTGTATTCGTGGGTAGTATGGGCAAGATTTACGCAAAAACTCTTTCAAATCACAATCTCTTTGAGATTGCTGTCAGTCTACTAATTCGGCACAATTTGCACTTTGACTTTAACTTGCTCTTGTGTATCAGGTAGCTTGACTGTTAAAGCATTTGCGTCAAAATTGGTATATTCTTCCTCGTTTACCCATACTTGACCAATCCGCACGCTACCAGGTGGTAAGATATCTGGCTGCACCCGCAGGATGTTATCTTTAAACGCTCCTGGTTGCGGCTTAAAGTAAAAGTCCATTGGTTGCTTGGTAATCAACAAGTTTGTATAAACTGCCGACAGATAGCACAACTCAGTAGAATGGTAACCGCTCATTGAGTGGCTACCTTTAAACCGCTCATTACCCATCAAATATGGCAAACCGTTTGCCAAGACATTAAAGTAAACGCCACCGTCATCATGGTCGAGGAAGAAAGCATTGTAGAAAGCTGCTGCTTCCCTAGCATGACGCAAGTCTTCTGGTTGTTTTTCGATACCGTGCAGAATCAGGTAAGCCAAAATTGCTTGCTCTTGTTGCCACCAAGCTTTCCGGTCGTGCCAGACAAAACGATATTGTTCTTCTCCTTCACCCAATGTGCGCTCTACAACATCGTACCAGCCACCGCGCTGGCGATCGCTACCCGCATCGGGCATGAGTGCAGCAATTTTTTGCGCCAAAGCCACGTATTCTGCTTTCGGTTTGAGGCTTTGCATCCGCATTAGGTTCCAAGCAATTTTCAGGTTATGACCTACGACGGCGCGGTTTTGCTGCCATCCATAAGTGGTGTCGTGGCTCCAATCTTCGTAGAACCGCTCTTGCACAAATGGGCTGTTGTCGTAGTCGGGGAAATATTTAGCGATCGTGTCAAAGGTATACTCCAACATATCGGCGTATTTTTGTTCGCCAGTTGCCAGCCACAAATTAATCAAGTAAGCCGGAGCATGATCCCCAACTGAGTTCCAGTTTTTGCGGGCGCGGTTCGGCCCTAGAGATTCTGCACGCGGGTCTAGTCCTAAGGGGTCGATGTGGGAGAAATAGCCAACGCCTTCTTTATCTAGGAAAAAGCGGTCAAACAAATCGATGGTCATCTGAGCATCTTGCAGAATGCGTGGGTCGCCAGTTATCCGATAAGTTTGGATAGGCCCTGCCAAAGCATAAATCTGT
The DNA here is from genome assembly GCA_003326215.1 of Nostoc minutum NIES-26. GTDB lineage: Bacteria > Cyanobacteriota > Cyanobacteriia > Cyanobacteriales > Nostocaceae > Dendronalium > Dendronalium minutum. Next base: position 166,380 of record LXQD01000339.1, read on the forward strand.
TCGTAGGCGGGGATGGCATCATAGTCATCGCCAAACTCAGAAGTTAATAGTTTCTGCTCCCTGTTACCTGTCACCTGAATCCCGTGATACCAGTAAATTAGGTCTTCATCATGGTCATAAAACCGCATGTGCTGACGCAGATATTCAGTACCTTTTTCTGCACCTTCTAAGAAGCGGTCTTCTCCAGTCAATAGATACGCCGAAGCAAAACCATACACCAGACGGGAAATCGTGTCAGTTTCTTGTAAGAAATCATCACGCTTTTTTGTACCAGCCAAGTTAAGGTAAGTGCGATATTCTCGATAATCAATCGGTTTTTCTGGATAACCAAACTGCCATTTCAAGTAAGAATCAGCAATTGAATTTATTTGCTTCACCCACCAATCTGGCTCTTCATGACGATATTTGTTTGGTGCATCGCCAGGAAAGACAATGTATTTAACCTCAAACTTGTAATCTTGTCCTTGAGGGTAGAAAACACCATAGGCAAACACATGCTGACCCGGAGCTAGTAACTCACCAAAGCGAGCAGTACCATCGAGGTAAGGTTCTTCTAAGTTTTGGGTAATGCGACCATAAGCACTGGGCGTAAGGTATGCTTGGTATTCTCGTCCATCTGATGTCTCGATCCCAAAGGATTTTTCGTTACGATCGAAGTGGGTGACATAACCAGCGATCGTATCTGCAAATGAAAAACTCATGCGATCCATTAAGATTACCTCCAGGATAATTGTCTGTAGTTTTTACTTGTTAAGAATTCGGCACTTTTTCAGATATTTGAGTCTTTAGAAATGCCCATATTTTTCTGATAGCGGGCGGAATTTAAAATTTGTTTCCGTGATGCGATATTGAGGCGAAACTCCCGATACTGGCTGTTTATAGAACTAATGGTAAATTCGATCAAATCCTAAATTATTGATTTTTCAGAAAAAGAATAGATAGTTCCCTGCATTGAAATTGCCTCTACCAGAAATCAAACATTCAAGTAGATTTAGAGCCTTTTTCAGATATAGCAATCTTAATCAATTTGTGATTTTCTCTGTTTCACCTTGGCGAAATTGGCGCAAAAAATCACAACTTAACTAAGAGTGCTACATCTTTTTGATAACTAGATCAGCAATTTATTCCCTGTAACTTTCTGCTTAGTTTCTTGTTGCTCAATTTCATTGATAAAAACTTCCATGAATCGATCTACCACACCAGGATGTTTTCCAGAAATCAAATCGCCATCTATAACTAAATCAGCAGTTACATCATTGTCATAGATAACCTCAGCACCTGCATTTTCTACGTCACAAATAATATTGTGAGCGCAAGTAACTTTGCGACCTTTCAGCAAATCTGAATCAGCACATAAAAGCCATAAAGAATGACAAATTGTTCCAATTTTTAAGCCATTTGTCTTCATAGCTTTTCTCAGAAAAACTACTGCCGGAGCTTGATTTTTCTGACCCTTGTTTACAGTAACTTGATATCTCAGACGATCCATAGCATAGGCACCAATACAAATAATGCCTTTGTAATCAGAAGGTTCGATGTCATTAACTTCTGTGGTGACAACTACATGGTCTTCAACTTCACCATTATCTGGGTTAGAACCAAATGTTAATTGTGAATTACCCCACAGATGAGAAATGTATTCGACTTCATAACCTTGTTTAGGGAAATATTCGTTAAACTTCCGATATTCTGTTTGATCGAAATGTTCTTCGATAAGTACGCCAATTTTTCCTTTAGATTTAGTTGTCATAGCATCCTATTTTGTGAGTTTGATAAGTTTAACTTTACAAGTTTCTAACTTTTCAATTTCGCTAGCAACGTTGACAATTGAAAGCCGATCTGCTCGACTGCCGCTTGTTGTTGGGCATCTTGCAAGGTGCCGTCAGAATTAAAAGCCTCATAAGCCTTGGCAATAGTTATTTGGTCGGGAAGAACGATAATTTTAAGATTTCCAAGTATTGCCCGCAAATGAACTAAATTCCGCAAACCTCCCAAGGCTCCCGGTGAAGCGCTCATAATCGCTGCCACTTTGTCCGCAAAACAAGCTAGTGGTGGCTCACCATTTGCTGGGCGTGACACCCAGTCAATAGCATTTTTCAAAACACCTGAAATGGAGCTGTTGTATTCAGGAGAAGCAATCAGAAGTCCCTGATGTGCCAGCATAATATCCTTCAACTTACGCGCATTCAAAGGAAGACCTTCTCGATCTTCTAAGTCTTGATCGAATAATGGCATGGGGATGTCGCGCAGATCCAAGTAAGTGACTTCAGCACCAGCAGACCGTGCGCCTAAAGCCGCAATTTTCACTAGCTTTTTGTTGTAGGATTCAGTACGAGTGCTGCCGGCGAAGGCCAAGATTTTGGGTGCGATTGCCATAACTGCTATTTCCTAAGTGAATAATCACCGAATAAGGCAAAAGTCAAAAGTTAAAAGGCAGAAGAAAGAAAAATGCTCTGAGAGCAACTAAATTTATTTATGGGATTATCTTTTTATTTGTTAATGCGGCTCCATTGTGACGACGACCTGATAAAAGTTGAAATCGTGAGGCGCAAAACCTCCAACTTTCTCTTTCATAGCTACAAAATCTGGGTCTTTCATAGCTACTTCCATATCTTTCTTGCTTTGCCACTGAACGTAATTGATAACCCGCTTGCCATCCAAGCTTGTGTGTACGCTAGCTGATATGAAGCCTGGTTGCCTCATAGGTATTTCTTGATTCTCCACCAGAAAATCTACTATGCGCTGTTGCTGTTCGGGACTTTCGACTGTGAAGATGTTGATCGCGGTAGTTTGATCGGCTTTGTCGCTAATTGTAATCATTTCTGCTCCTATTTACGGGTTAGGACTAAGGTCAAGGTGCTTAGTTTGACTCTGTTTTAGGAAATTAAGTAAAATCTCAAAATCGATTGATACAGACTTGCATTCAGCAATGCGATCGCTAAAATAAAATTGGTAATCGGTAATTAGTAACTGGCTTTATACTGATACCAATTCTCTCAAAGAGAATTGGTATCAGGAACTTAGGCAAAAACGAAATCTGTAGCCGACAATTCGTTGAACAGAACACCTGACAAATTTGCAAAGGAGATATCCTTGCCACCCAAGCTAGCGACGATGCTGGTGCTGCGAATATCGCCAAACGCAGGTAGCAATTTCAAATCATCAAAGTCAGAGATACCGCAGATGCCGTTAATGTAAATTTTGTCAACACCTAGTTCAAAGTCTGCGATGATGTTTTGAGTATCTCTTAACGGCAGTAAGTCGGGAAAGGGAAATTGCTGGTCGGTTATTTGTCTAGGATCGGCAACAGTCTTGGGGATTCTACCGTTAGCAATCCAAAACTGATCGGCCCCATCATTACCGTAGAGGACGTTTTTGCCACCACTAACAATGATGAGTTTGTCGTCTCCGTCACCTCCAACCAGTTGATCCTTTGTACCAGCTAAAAGGCAGTCGTTTCCATCACCGCCATCGAGAAGGTTGTGACCTTTGCCACTAGAAGCGTCAAGTAGGTCTTTTCCTTCTTCGCCAAATAGGCGAACGTCTTTAGTGGCGTAAAGTTCGTCATTACCCTCACCACCGTAAACCCGAAGATTTTTGCGATTGGGCTGATAAAATACATCGTCTGTATCTTTGAGGTAAACCAGTTGCTTAGGTGAGAGATTTCCCTGAGGATTTAAGTATGAAGGAATAGGCGCTGGTTCAAGGTTTTTTTGCGGTATGGAAACTGCTAGCGATTTGACTTCTTGTGTGCCAAAATTGCCGATCGCATATTCATTCCCTGGGGCAATTTCAATAGAGGTGTCCGGGCCGGCAAGCCTGACTTCATCACCGATTTTGACAGATAGTTGCCCTTCTGTGACATATAAAAGTTGATGGTCATCACTGGTAACTGGGTCGGGAAAATCATCACTGTTGCGAGCAACTTGACCGCGAATCTCACCATCTGGATTCCCCTTGGTGTGGATCTGGAAGTAGTAGTCGGCTTCTTGTCCCGGTAAGCCACTACCATTGAGGAAATCACTCAACTCTTCGGGAATCTCTGCTTCTGTCGAATTCCAAACACCGCTAAGGGTCGTGGAACCATCCGCATTCAAAGTGAGACTAAGATTTCCTTCATCCTGATGAGCTGGATCTAAAATACTAAATACGTGCGGGCCACTAGCGCCGCGATCGCCTGAGTGGATATGGATAGCAACAACATCATCTAGTTCATTATCAGGAGTTTGGGGAGTATCGCCCGGTAAAAATTGTCCAAAGTCTAAACCATCTACTGTCAGAGCATAGCTAATACCGTCTGAAACAGATTCCAAATCGGCAACACCAGTTGCTGACGATTCAGTATGCTTCACCACTTGATTGGCATTTAAGTTAGCTTGGACAAAGGTATCAGTTTCCTGGGGTGCAAGCGAAAACTGATTGTAAGCCAACTCATTTCCCGACTCTTCAAAACTGAGCAGGGAAGTATACTCGATGCCAAATGGGCCAGTAAATGTTGGTCGTTGCGCTAACCCTTCTTGATCGCCAGTTGTCCAGACACTAAAACCATCAATCTTGGAGAGTTCTTTTGCCTGTTCTACTACTTCACCCTGTGCGTCTTCTGGCAGCACCAGTACGTACTTCTTAGAATTTGAGGGAGGTTGATAAGTTGGCGGAGCAAAATTTATGCCAGCATTAGTACGAATCGAAAATTCTGCCAGTTTTCTGTAAGTTTCATCACCTGGAACAGCGGTAAACCCAGGTATTGGGGCATTCCTATCTACTATTGGAATAGCTATATTATCAAAGAAGAGGTCTAGCGCCCCAGGAGTTGTTAAAGAAAGCGTCCTTGCCCCTGGAGTACTCCCTGTGATTGATGCTATCGAGTCCAGATTGCGATATCCATGTATGCGGTTTCTAGCTCCAAAGATTAAACTGCCTTCAGGCAATACGATACTATTAGTTCCCTGATTGCCTAAATTGTATTGAATATTTCCCGCAGTTATATACCAAGTCTCGTGTTCGTAAGGATGGAAGTGAGGTGGCGGGCCGCCGCCGACTGGCAGGAAGAAATCGAAAAAATTGAAATCAAAGTTAGTTTCTTTGGAAGTTGCTAAATAAGTATATAAATCTCCAGAGGCGTAAACTGCTGGGCGTGATGGATCGTCTTGTGTGACGAGCAGGTAGTCATCAACTTGTCTTTTTATACCTGAATTAATAATCCCAACGGGGCCTGAAGGATGTGTCATGTCAATGAATTTCCTTTAGATGACCAGAACAGAAGGTAGTGAAGTCATATATGGGCAAGGTAGTCCTTACCGTACTAGGAAGTAAGATAATTTCTGAGTAGAATTTTTTCTTAAGACCTAGTACAGCAAGTGAATATCACGGTGGCGATCGCTCTTTCTATCTGGGATTCAAGAGTTGCCCCAAGGAGACATATCGGCATAAACCCGCCATTCACTCACCTTGTTGCCTCGCATCCGGTAGACATCACAGCAGGCGATCGTCACATGCTTTTTACTATGAACCATTTCGTATTTGGCATCCATTTCAATAGTGATGATATCTGGCTCTTGCCAAACTTTTCTGACATCATGACTATAAAAAATAGCAGTAGTTCTAAATGTGCGTGCAAAGAAATCAACTACAGCTTGGGGGCCATAAACAACTTCACCGGAACCAACTTTGTAAAAGATATCATCAGTCAAATAAGATTTGACTTTTTCCCAATCTTGAGCAGTGACAGCTTGCGCTAATTCACCCACAGCTTTTAACTGTGCCGCAGATTTTCCATCAGCACTTGGGGAATCAACTGGCCATTTGGGGCCGGTGATTGACCATTTTGGTGCAAATCCATTTTTCACCCTTTCTTGTGCTTCCGGATGTTCTGCAAAATGCCGCCTCATAGTTCCGGGAGGTAGCAGGTGCTTTCCTTGACTTGCCGTTAGCACAGAAGCAGATTTAGGAACAGGAATTGAGGGGTTAAATACAGGATTCACATCCATAAATATCCGCAGTTCTGAGAATTTGTCACCCTCAACTCGGAAAATATCTTTGCAAGGAAGTGAAACAAATGAGCCATCCTTACGCCAGTAGATGACATCCATTTCTACGAATACGACATCGCCTATTTCCCACATCATCTTAATTTCGTGGTATACAGCCGATATCTGACTAAAGAAAGCATCCGCTGATTTTTTAATTGATGCTTTATCTAAACATACATCAAAGTTGCCAAATTGATAAACTGGTGTGTCGGTAAAGAAAGTAATAAATCCTTCTGAATCAAACGCCTCGCCTCTAGAGAATAAGCGTTTAACTAAATCAACATTTGTCCCAGAAATCTTTTCTGTTATCGCAGCTTCATTAGTACTATTTGCTGTCACTAAGCCACTTAACATTGACTCGACAACTTCACCAAAAACGACATGGACTTTACCAAGTGCTGATGCTAATTCTTCTGGAGTCAAATTGTAACCATTTTCAGATGCAATCTTGACAAAACTTTCAGGAGTCTTAGCAGTATGAAGTTTTTGTTGTAAAGCAGGATTATCAAAAGCATCTGCTAATAAACTAATTACTTTTTGTGACATAGCTCACCTCATTATATTTCTACAAATTTATATTTGAAGAGTATCAGGAATAGGCAAAATTTATTTTGAGGCATTGCTAAATATGAGGATGAAAATTAAAAGTTCAATCTCTCAAACTCTTCTTTTTTGGGTATTTGTGTGAAGAAAAAATCATCCCATTAATCAGCAACGCCTGTTGTCATTAAGATTGCCAAGGAGACATATCGGCATAAACGCGCCATTCACTCACCTTATTGCCTCGCATCCGGTAGACATCACAGCAGGCGATCGTCACATGCTTTTTACTGTGAACCATTTCGTATTTGGCATCCATTTCGATAGTGATGATATCTGGCTCTTGCCAAACTTTTCTGACATCATGACTATAAAAAATAGCAGTAGTTCTAAATGTGCGTGCAAAGAAATCAACTACAGCTTGGGGGCCATAAACAACTTCACCGGAACCAACTTTGTAAAAGATATCATCAGTCAAATAAGATTTGACTTTTTCCCAATCTTGAGCAGTTACAGCTTGCGCTAATTCACCTACAGCTTTTAACTGTGCCGCAGATTTTTCATCAGCACTTGGGGAATCAACTGGCCATTTGGGGCCGGTGATTGACCATTTTGGTGCAAATCCATTTTTCACCCTTTCTTGTGCTTCCGGATGTTCTGCAAAATGCAGCCTCATTGTGTTGGGAGTTGCAAGCCTTTTACCTTCACTAATAGTAAATACAGAAGCTGAATCGGGAACAGGAATTGAGGGGTTAAATACAGGATTCACATCCATAAAAATCCGCAATTCCGAGAATTTATCTCCCTCAACTCGGAAGATATCGCAGCAAGGAAGGGTAATTACTGAACCATCTTTACGCCAGTAGGTAACATCCATTTCCACGAAAACTACATCGGCTATTTCCCACATCATCTTAATTTCGTGGTACACAGCCGATATTTGACTAAAGAAAGCATCCGCTGATTTCTTGATTGCTGCTTTATCTAGACAGACATCAAAGTTGCCAAATTGATAAACTGGTGTGTCGGTAAAGAAAGTAATAAACCCTTCCGAATCAAATGCCTCACCTCTGGAGAATAAGCACTTAACTAAATCTGTGGTTGTGCCTGGAAATTTTTCGGCAGTGGGTTTGCTACCATTAGCGATCGCGCCTGTTATTTGGCTGTTGGTATGCGAACCATTACTTTGCTGTTCGGCAACGGTTTTCGTGTTTAAAACAGCTTGTTTGACTGCTTGGGTAATGGATGCTTGAATTGTTTGAGCCATCTTTCGCCCTTCCTCATTGTAAGCTTCCCAATCCAAGGTGTAGCTTACTACCACAGGTTCATGAGAATTATTACTAGCAGGACGGATAACTGCGTTAATTGCCTGACCAATGAACAGAGGATTATTTACTAGAGTATGTTTGATTTCTCCTGTTTGTTCGTTCCAAGTAATTTTTTCCTCGACCGTGATGTTGAGGACTTTCATTTCACGCAGTAAACTATTACCGTGTCTCTCGAGAATCTTGTAATCTTGAGCTTCTGGATTGTAGCGTCTTGGATTTTCAATTTTGTCTAGTAATACATTCCAAACAGTTGACCAAGAAGCGTTTACAGGGCTGCTAAATGTAGCATAAACTCTTTCTGACTGTTGAGAAGATTTTGGTTCTAAAACTGTAAAAGATGCGTTATTTAACATACCATATTCCTCCTGTGCTTTAGCAAAATGCCCTTTGACTGTCCGAGTAGCTTGGTTAAATTCCAACTGTTCTCCGTTTGGCCCTTTACAGTAGAACAATGCCCAACCTTCTAAATCGCCAAAGTCTTCTTCTGGTTGTTCTACATCAGATGAATCAGGCTCATGCCAAAATTTATTAGAATTATATTTGAGAGCAACTTTTCTTCTTTCTTCTTCAGATTTCACGCGGATTACACGATTACAAACAACATTTTTCATGCCGCGTTTTTGGCATTCTTCTTCCAAGGTTTGGGCGAAAAGATTTAAATCCACATCGTCTTTTACATGAAAAGAGAGGTGCATGGCATTGACATGACCAATGTGGGAAGGAATGCGATCGACAGAAGAATTATGAGGATTTTGTGTAGAAGCGTCTCGAAAATAGATTAGTTCAACGCATGTATTACCAAAGGAAATAAACTTAATATCTAAGGCTTCTTTGGCATCTCTAAGACTGGGAATATCAGAATTTTTGGGGTCAACTCCTTGAGCTAATGCATCCAACTCTTCTTTTTGAAAGAGAGTGTTTTGCATCCCATCGCCTGTAAGATTATTTTCGGCAACAACTACTACCCCTCCTAACACTTCTGTATAAAATTCGAGGGATTGGGTCATATCTTGAACTGTCACCCCTAGGTGTTGCACGCCTTGGAGATAATGACCTAAACCAGACTTCACAACTTGCTTACCGTTCATCAGAGAAACTATGTCTGGCTTCAATTGATTGGTTGCTCCTACTTTCACAATTAAATCTGCAACTTTAGAACTGCATTGACCTGCTAATGTCAATTTGCTGTCATACACAAAGGTGTAAGCACTGCGTTCTTGCAATGGCAAAATCTGTTTTACATATTTAGCTAAATCTTTAAAGGCAGCAGCGTACTCTAAAGAAGCAAAGAATGCTTCCATTTCCAGAGGATTGGCGAAGGCAATTTCAAACGCTGCTTGATATTGTTTGTCTAGTGGTTCCGAATGAGACACGCCAGCAGCATCCGGACGGGAATTATCAATTTCGTCAAATAAATGCAGTCGCAACTTGAGGACGGCATCAGTCTCAACAATCGCTGGGGCAAAATTAGCTGTTAAATGTTGGCGAAAATCGGCGACACTCACGCCATCAGCTTTTTTCAGCAATACATGGAACTTGAGGGCATCGAGTTTGCCATTTGGTTCGCCGATGGGGATGCCATCAATCAAGGTTATAGAATTACCAAAACCAGTGTTATAACCGATCGCTTTACTAAATAAGTTGTGTTCGTCAGCCATGAGTAAATCTGACGATTGGAAAAAGTCCTGGCGATCGCTTTCTGATTCAAAGGTTAACTCGGCAATACCATCGAATAAATCTTCGCGATCGCAGATGTAATCAATCCCTGGAACATCAGGCCACAAACTACCTTTATGGTCGCGATCTAGATGAAATTGCCAGTATTGATGCTGACCCGGTAGACGGGCGCAAAGAGGCCCGTGGACATTTCTCCAGTATTCGTCAAACAGCTCTGAAGAAATACCTTTGCGTTTCCACAACAGAACATAGAAAGCTACTTTGCCATTGCGATCGCGAATTGCGTAATCGGCTTTTTTCGTTGCTGCTTTCATTGCAGCTCTCCTTGGTTCGTGATTATTCTGCTCAAAAAACTCTTTTAGCTTACCGAAGCAGCCTGCGACTTTATTGAATCCCGCGTAAGTACACATGAATAAAAGAACTTCTGCAATTTCCTCTTGAGTGGCTCCTTGTTTGAGAGCCATATCTACATGTGCTGTAAAAGGATTGCCGGGGCCTTTGTGATTTTGATTGGCAACATCAACTGCGATCGCAATCAAAGCCTTAGTCTTTTGATCGATTAATGGCAGACCCCATGCTTCACTAGCTACACGAGTAACAAAGTCACCAAACTTCGGGTTGATACTTTTTAAACCTGCTTGCAGTTCGAGGTCATCCGAAACTGCATTTTGATATACCCGAACATGTGTCATCCTAAGCTGTGGTAATTAACTTCAGTAATCCACTGGGAGCAAAAACATCGCGGTAGAAGGTCAATTGCTCGGTTTTGAGATAGCATCCGCCTCTATGACCGCGGCGAATCCAGGTAACATTACCTTTAGCCAGTGTTTCGTTAGTTTCGTCATCTACACACTTCCATTCAAAGTAGGTGACTTCACCGTGAAACATCACAATTGGCCAGCACATAGTCACACCTGGTTGAGCAATTAATGCCCACCAATGTTGCTCGCGCTCTTTTTGTTGTTCCAAACCTTGGTAAGGGCCATCTTGGCAAAAATAAACCAAGTCATTGCGATATTCACCAGTTAATATATCGCCTCGACCTTGTCTTAATGCTTCACAATGAGTTGGCCACCAATCTTTATTTTCTTGTTCAATTTGTTCGAGAGTATAGTAAGGGCCAATATCTGGCAAAGTTTTCTCTTTCATAGCCACAATTTTCTCAGCATCCTCTATGAGTTTTTTCGCTACATAGGGAGTTACTAGTCCTGGTCGAGAATAATCGGCGGCTAAATCTTTGTAATAGTTAGTTCGTTTATTAACAAATGTAGTTGTAGCGTTTTGAGAACCATTACTATAACTATTCGAGTGACCGTTCGAGTTAGAGATGAGTTTTTGTTCCAACATAAGACTAACTACGTCCTCCTTTAATTGATTGGTTGCGCCGATGTTTGCAATCAGTTCTGCCACTGTAGAACTCCGCTGACCTGCCAGTGTCATCTTGCCGTCGTAAACAAAGGTATAAGCAGTTCGCTCCGGAAATGGCAGAAGTCGTTCGACATATCTAGCCTGCTCTTTGACAGCAGCAGCAAACTCTGCTGAGGCAAAGAAAGTTTCCATTTCTAGAGGATTGGAAAAAGCGATTTCAAAGGCAGCTTGATACTGTTTATCAGAGGGTTCATAATGAGATACCCCTGCTGCATCTGGACGAGAATTATCAACTTCTTCAAATAAATGCAGTCGGAATTTCAGGACAGAATGACTCTGGACAACAGCTGGTGCAAAGCTATCTGTCATATATCGGCGAAAGGCTTCAACACTCACGGCATCAGATTTTTTCACCATGACGTGGAATTTAATTACACCCAATTTGCCGTTAGGGTCGCCGCTGGGAATGCTATCAACATATGTTTTAGAATTGCCGAAACTAGTGTTGTAGCCTATGGCTTTGCTAAAGATGTTATGCTCGTCATCCATGAGGATGGCAGCAGATTTGAACCAGATATCACGTTCCGCTTCTGATTCAAAAGTCAATTCAGCAATGCCATTGAACTGATCTTCTTCCGGACAAGTGTATTCAATACCCCTGATAGTAGGCCATAGACCACCCTCATTCTGAGCCAGGTGGAACTGCCAATACTGATACTGACTCGGAAGCCTAGCACAGACTGGCCCGTGAACGTCTCTCCAGTAGTCATCGAAAAGTTCTAAGGAAATACCTCTGCGTTTCCACAATAGAACGTAAAAAGCTACTTTACCTTTTTGATCCCGAATTGCGTAATCGGTTTTTCTGATTGTTGCTATCATTACTGTTTTCCTTGCTCGCTGAATCTATTTAGACTTGGGAACCGAAAATTTCATTCAAAGTACCGAAACAACCAGCAACCTTATTGAAACCCCCGTAAACGCACATAAATAAGAGGAGTTCCTCAATTTCTGCGAGGGTAGCTCCTTGCTTGAGAGCCATATTTACATGTGCTGCAAACGGACTACCTGGCCCTACTTGGTCTTGATTTACAACATCAACAGCAATTGTGATTAGAGCTTTTGTTTTTTGGTCGATTAACGGCAGTCCCCATGCTTCACCTGCTACACGCGTGCAAAAATCGCCAAACTTTTCATTGATACTTTTTAAACCTTCTTGTAAGTCGCGATCGTCTAAAACAGCGTTTTTGTATGTCATATCATTCTCCGTTATATATGGCTAGGTAATAACCGCATAGTTGCAAAGGACGATGCGTCTACTCTCACCCGCTCAGTTGAATCCACCTTTTAGGCAAACTTTATAGAAAATTTATCTAGAAGCATCCTTGAAGGAACTTATCCATATAATTAACTGTCAGATGTCACTGAGGTTTGATATTGAGACTTTGCTGGAACCATAAATTCAATTTAGAGTAATCACCCACTTTTCACAGCATGAAAAAGTCATAGGTAGTCAGGATTTTTACGGTATAAAGTATATTAATTTATGTAAAATACGTCAGTAAAAGTCTGAAAAGGTATTTCATTCCAATTAAAAATTAAAAATTAAAGACCTACGGCTTAAGCTTTGGGCGTGAAACAAGGATGCTATGGTAGGGTGTGTTATCGCGCTAGCGTAACGCACCGTAAATTTTTGGTAGTGCGTTAGGACGTTCCGTCCATAACGCACCCTACTGGCTACTCAGCACTTTCAAGCTAGCGCGCTCGCTAAAAGCTGAACGTCGTTCTAAAGCCACCTATAATAATATCTTCGTTGTTAGCATCTTGATTTGGCGCTGTAATCCAAGTCAAAGAGGGAGTTATAGAGATTTGGTCTGAAAGCTGATGTCGATAATAAGCTTCGATATGCAGTGATGTATCATTTTTAAACTTTGGATATGGTATGTCGGTTCTTAGACCCGTAAGAGTCGGCTCCATACCTACAACTAATCCCCCTTGATTTCCTTTCTTAAACAAATCAGGAAAGGCAGCTTGCACTGAGTAAGTCCAAATATCAGCATCTCCTTTACCCAGCAGTCTGGCTTGAATGAGGTTAGCCCAACCACCAATTACCACTTTCGGACTAATGGCGAAGTAGCCACCAATTTGATAAGCATTGCTACTAACTGCTGAGGCTTCGTCAAACAAAACACCAGCATCATCAAAACGATTTGCCAGGGCAGTACCTACAAAACCATTGCCTCTGAAAACTTGACCATTATTAAAGCCAAAATTGCCAGGATTAAAGTAGCCGTGTTGATATAAAAGTTGCAAGAAAAAGCCAGGATTGGGGTTGTAATTAATCTGGGCAGCAGCAACGTAGTCTCCATTGAACAAACCCCCTGCTTGGGACTCGTTGGCAAAAGTTCCTAAGTAGGTCAAAGTTAGTACTGTTGAGTCTACAACCTTATAACTGGCTGCAATACCAGCTCCTCCCCCCACTAAATAAATAGGGGGTGCCTCGGCAAAAGCACTAGTAGGGCCGCTACCAATGCGATAGTAAGGAAGAAACTGGGAGAGTAAAACCGGGCTAAAACGATACCTATTAGCAGCAACCACATTTATTAATAAATTTTCACCGATTGGAAATTGATATTCCAAACCGAGTATTCTAAAGGTGTTAAGAGTATCGCCTGAACCAGTGGTATCGCTTGCACCTTCTCTTGTAGAACCAACATCTCTGCTATTGTTGTTTGTTGCTAGCTCAGGAAATGCAGAGCTTGTGGCTCCAATAGCAGTAAATAACGAATCTCGACCTGTAAAGCTAGTCAGCAAGCCCAAGAAGAGATTGTATTGAACGTTAGCTTGGGGATTACCATCACCTGAAAAATAAGCATTAGTTTGAACTCTTAAATTACCCAACAGTTTGGTGGTGGTAGAGAATTGATTTGCTTCTATTTCCGCTGTTTGAGCTTCTAAAGTATCTACACGACCGCGCAGAGTAGTCAATTCGGCAGAAAACTCATCTTGTAAGCGCTTTAAAGATACTAAGTCTTCTTTAGTGACTAGATCGTTTGTCGCTGTAGCAATCAGTTCGTTAATCCTGTCTAAACAAGTATTCAAACCTGCTGCAAATTCATAACGGGTTAAAGCACGATTACCACGGAATGTAGCATTAGGATATCCAGCAATACAACCGTAGCGCTCAACTAGCGATTGCAAAGCACCAAATGCCCAGTCTGTTGGTTGTACATCGGAAAACTGAGCAACACTATTAATTTGCCCTAAACTTTCATCAGCACTGCTATTCTCTTCGTCAAAGTTGTAGTTTGGCTTGACGTTATTATCTGAATAAAAGTTAACGGGAGCAGAACTATTTGGTAGCCACTCTACTTGACTAGTATCTGCTAGATTTAAGCTTGATGAAGTATTTAAAGATGTTTGAGCAAATTGGTTAAAAAAATTGACAGCAGCTGGGAAAGTTTTTGTAGTTACCGGATTTATAACAGGAATTTGAGGCTTGATGAGGTGTGACTCGGTAGTAATTTGTGGTTCTTGATGGTTAAATGTTGGAGTTGGAGTTGCTTGAGGCGCGGTTGAACTATCTATAATTGTTGCCTGAGAGGGATTAATACTAATAACTGAAGTAGCGATTGCAGCAACTGTCACAATTGGACTAGTCAATAATTTTTTTAATAAAAACATTTTCGTAACTCCCATACCACACATTAAATGCACTGAAAATGTGAAAACTAACTTTATACTTTAAACTTTTAGGTTAGCAGCAGTACACAAGTATAATTATTTGTAATAAAGTTCTAAAATATACCAGGTTTATTTGGAAATATTTGAATTAATAACTTCCAACAAGTTATGCTTCTGCCCAATATTGTATGAGTCGCAGCGATGAATTGAATCCAACAATTAAAATAGGGTGGGCAATGTAGTTTCTAAACAAGCAAGGGAAACTGGTAAAAAAATTACTTGTAGCCGTAGTAACGCAGGCTAGGACAGTGTTGATTGCTCAAAACCGTAAAGCGACTGGGTTTTTACTCAGCACCCAGCACTTTACTATATAATCCACAAGCGATCGCCTATCCTAATTACTGAGGGTTAATATAGCGGATGCTGGCACAATGGTATTCCTGTCCGTTAAATTCTAAATAATCTACGCTGATTTCTACGTTGATATGGCGATTATCTTGAGTTCTGTGAGTGGATTCAACCACTAAAGAGCCTTTGCTTCTCACTTCTTGCCAATGCGATCGCCACTTAGCTTCCTGATAATTTGGGTCTATATCATAAACAGACATGTTCAGCAATTGTTCGCGAGAGTAGCCTAAATTACGGCCAGCTGCTTCATTTACGTAAACAAACTGGGCATCGTAATTCACAAAAAAGATCGAATCCTTAAATCTGTCTAAGTAAAACTGACTAAGCCGCAGTGCTGATTCTGCTTTTTGGCGATCGCGAATTTCCTGTTGTAAAAGTATATTTTGCTCTGTGAGTTGCTTTTGCAACCTACGAATAGTCAAATTATTCTCTACACGAGCAAAAACCTCTTCTTCGCTAAAAGGTTTGGTGATGTAATCGACCCCACCAACAGCAAAAGCTTTGACTTTATCGAGTACTTCATCCAAAGCGCTAATAAATATTATTGGAATATCGCGGGTTTTCTCGGAAGCTTTCAGGCGTTGACAAACTTCATAGCCATTCATATCTGGCATCATGATGTCAAGTAAAATTAAATCTGGTGGGGCAGCTTGGGCTGTCTTCAAAGCTGTTTGTCCGTTAATGACTCTGCGGATTTCATACCCCATCTGAGTTAGCATGGCAGATAACAGTCGCAGATTGTCTGGAGTATCGTCAACAACCAGAATATTTGCTTTCGGCAGCTGAACTCGATCGTTATCCATTGTTTTCTGGTTGTGTTAAATCAATGACTTTATCAATGCGAAAGTTATTGACCCAATCAGTCAGGGTGTGTGCTAAATAAGCTGATTCTTCAGGAATTTGCTCGAGCAAGCTGAAAATCAGCTTCTCATCAGTACACAGAGCTGCTTGATGTAGCTGTGCTATCCACGCAGAGGGCATCCGAGCTAGCGCCCCTTCTAATGATAAAAGCTGATGGTGTGAATTTTTTCCTAATTGCTCTTGTTTAATAGTTGCTTGCTCATAGACATAACGCACCCCCAGATATTTAGCCATTTTGTTCAAGATGACCTCCTCGCGGAAGGGCTTACGTACAAAGTCATTACAGCCTGTAGATAGAATCACAGACCGTTCCTCATCAAAGGCGCTAGCAGTCAAAGCAATGATGACGGCAGCTTGGCCTTTTAGAGTACCTCTAATCTGTTTTGTGGCTTCATACCCATCCATCACGGGCATTCGCATATCCATCCAAATCAGATGCGGTTCCCAACTTTCCCAAAGGTTTATCCCTTCTTGACCGTTTTCTGCTTCGCGCACCTCAAAGCCAAGTGAACCCAGCATTTTGACTAGGAGTAGACGATTCTCCCATTTATCTTCAACTACTAAAATACGGTACTTTGGTTGATTGGGTTCTAGAGCGATCGCTCTTCGTTTTTGTTGGAGAATTTGAACTTCAGTTACTGCGGCTGGACTAATTTGTATCTCAAAAGAGAAAATAGTTCCTTGACCCAAAGTACTGCTGACAGTAATATGTCCACCCATCAAACGCACGAATTGTTGACTAATGGTTAAACCCAAGCCTGTTCCTTGCTGAGATTTCCGACCAGCTTCGGTTTGGACAAAGGGTCTAAACAATTTTTCCACTTCATCGGGTGCAATACCAAGACCGGTATCTTCTATTTCAAAGTGAAGGTGAGTGGGAGGTGGGGACTGGGGATTAGGGAACTCGGGGCCCCCTCTGGGGATTAGGGGCAATGGGGACTGAGAATTAGAAGTTTCTCCATTTGCAGTCTTTGCTCTGACGCGGAGTGTTACACCACCTTCTTCAGTAAATTTGATGGCGTTACCAAGAAGGTTAATTAGCACTTGACGCAATTTACTTTCGTCTGTTTGCAAGTATTGGGGAAGTTCGGGGCTGCGCTCAAAAATTAGCCGTAAACCTTTGGATTCTGCTTTTAATTGGAACGTCTCTTCGAGTGAGTCAAGCAGACTGTGTAGGTTAAAGCTGTTTTCGTTGAGTGTTGTCAGACCTGCCTCAATTTTGGCCATTGACAATACGTCATTAATTAAGGTCAGCAAATGCTCGCCACTGCGATTAATAATTTCCAGATGTTCTAACTGAGAAGGATTGATAGAGCGATCGCGGATCATAATCTGAGTGAAGCCGAGTATGCTATTGAGGGGTGTGCGGAGTTCGTGGCTCATGTTTGCCAAGAATTCGCTTTTAGCACGGTTGGCAGCTTCAGCTTCTTGGGCTTTTACCTCTAATCTGTGGCTGTAATTTTCTAGCTGTTCGCGAGAAATTTTCAACTGCCGCGTCAGCCAATACACTCCGAGCAATAGCACTCCTACCGACACCAGTCCTACTAGCACAATTGACCCTGCCAGTTGGCGAGCTGGGGCAAATGCTTCTGCCTGATGCATCTCCACCAATAAAGCTAGGTCTTGGTCATTCAGCCAGTGATAGACTCCAATTACTGGCACATTAGCGTAGTTATGATAAAGTCCAGAACCACTAACTCCGCTCATGGCTGCATCAATGCCTTGGCTGCTAATTCCTTCAGTAAAATCTTGGGTGTTGGCTTGCCCTTTCGAGATAAAAGTGTTTTTAGTGACTAGAGATCCTACTAAGTAGGTTTCGCCGCTTTTACCCAAGCCTGTACGTTCGCGGACAATACTATCAATTCTGTTTAAGTTCAGGTGAGCTAAAATTACACCTTGGCGGACTCCGGCTTTGTTACGTAGAGGTGTTGCCAAGGTGACTGATGGTTTACTAGTCAGAGGTGAAACATAGAAAATCGGGGCGAAAGAATCCCCAATCTCATTTTTTTCAAAGTAGGTAACGTTAGCTAAAATTTCGTAGTCGCCTTCGCGACTCTTATTAGTAGATACGATAATCTGATTACTGCGGTCAAGAATAAAAACTTCTTTAAAACTAGGCTTGATTTTGGCTACAGCCTTCAGGTAATCCGAAAGAATTTTTTGTGATGCACGATAATTTGCATCAGAGCGTTGTTTAGAACTAAATATTGTGTTTATGTTGCTTTGGATATCTGGAAACTGAGTTATGAGTAAAAAATCTCGTTGTTGATCTTCAAACCAACGGGCAATTTCTTCTTCTTTGAGAGTAGCAGCAACACTAAGTCGGTTAAAAGCAGCCTGCTTTAGTGCCTCCCTAGCTTTAAAGAAAGCAACTCCTCCCACCACACCAACAGTCACTAGGGACAGGAGTAAAAAAGAATTGGCAACTCTAGTGGTTAAATACTGATTCCAGAACTTCATAAGTTAGGGACTTTGAAATCCATTGGATTTGAGATTTTGGATGAAAAGTCTTAACTGTAATTTTGCATTTTACACTACTCCCTAATCCTATCTGGGCGCAAGGCCTTGCGCCTCTGCCCACTCCCGATCTTCTTAGCGCCATTGGGCGAAAATTTGCTTGATGCGTGCGATCGCTTCATCAGCTGCTTGCTCAGGAGTGATATGATTGACAATAATTCGATTGAGAGCCTTGCCCCAGACATTTTCTGCCAAAACTAAGCTATAAGCTGGGTTTTGGATGCTGTAATAAAAGCGCGTTTCACCCGCAACTAATGTTTTAGTAACAGTCGATATATGCGGATCTATGGGATTTGTCCAAAAGGAGTTTTGCCAGACTGGCTTCATGACTGGAAAATGACGACCTCCAGCAGCTTCGAGATATTTTTCTGTTACCTCTGGTCGGATTAAATAAGCGAGAAAGTCTTTAGCGATTTTCTGGTTCTGAGACTCAGCCAATAAAACCGCTTCTTTCAGGGTGACTAAGTAGCGCATTGATTTCCCGTTGGGTTTATTAGGAAATTCCATAGTGCCCAGCTTTTTATAATAGGTGTTAGGGTCTTGACGAACTGCAACAGGTATCGACAGCGTGACGTTGGGAGTCATCACCAAGTTGCGATTCAGTAATTTGCGATTATTGTCTGGATTTAACCATTTGATTGCATCTGGTGGGACATAACTCTGCTGGTAAAATTTTGTATACCAATCTAAACTTTTCACAATACCTTGACGCAC
The DNA here is from genome assembly GCA_003326215.1 of Nostoc minutum NIES-26. Taxonomy (GTDB): domain Bacteria; phylum Cyanobacteriota; class Cyanobacteriia; order Cyanobacteriales; family Nostocaceae; genus Dendronalium; species Dendronalium minutum. Next base: position 185,503 of record LXQD01000339.1, read on the forward strand.
GTTCAGTTCATCGAGTCGAAGTTGACCCTGTGCATCTAGAAGTTGAATATCGTATGCCTCTAATATCTGCTCAAATAAGTAGTAGGTATCGGAAGCGCCGATAGAGAAAGGAAATCCTAACCCATAAATATTTGATTTTCTATCTTGTTTTTGTTGTCCTTGGAGGTCATCCTGCACTTGTTTCCAAAACTCCCAAAAACCATCCCAATCTTTTGGAATATCGCTTTCATTCCGACCTACTTGCTGGAGTAAATCCCGCCAATAAAAGATGTGAATAGTTCCTTGATGAATTGGTACTGCATAGTAGCTTTGTTTTTTAGTAACGTTGCTATAAAAGTAAACGGCTTTTAGTATACCTTCAGAAAAAAAACTCTTAACTGGCTCAATTACATCTGAAACATCTGCTAGTTTGCCTGCCCAAGCAAGCCGTGGATTTAGCTCTGTCTCAGCATTGTAACCCATCATAATATTAGGTGGATTGCCAGACTGAATTGCTCTTTGAGTTTTCTGTGGTAGTTCGTCGTTAGTATAAAAAGAAAGTTTAACTTTATTACCAGTTTGTTTTTCCCAGTTGCGAACAATCTGCTGGAGTGCTTCATCTTCTTCTACGGTGAAGGCCTTATCACACCAAATCTTCAAAGTTTTGCCAGTACTAGCAGGTGCAATAACTGAAGATAGGTCTGATTTAGACGTATAAGTACAGGCAATAAAAATCAAATTAAGTATTAATGCTATGAGTACATAACAACGATTTAACTTTTGGCGGAGCTGAGTTTGCTTGCGTACTGAATTATGGTTTTGATGAAATATTTGCTGATGCTTAAAATATTTGATAATTTGATAAAATTTTCTTTTCAATACTATGTTCACAGCAGCTCACCTTGAATCTCCTTGTTGTTGCTGATTGAGGTAATTATCTTTGAATCGGGAATTGAGTAAAAAATTAGTTGTTTTGAATTAGCGCCATTGGGCGAAAATTTGCTGAATGCGGGCGATCGCCTCGTCGGCTGCTTGCTCGGGAGTGATACGATCTAAAACTATACGAGTTAGAGCCTTACCCCAAACATTCTCATCTAAAACTATGCTATAAGCTGGGTTTTGGGAACTATAATACAGGCGAGTTTGACCCTCAAGTATTGTCCTAGCAGCAGCTGAAATATGCGGATCGTTGGGATTTGTCCAAAAAGGATCTTGCCAAACTGGTTTCAGTACTGGTAAATTGCGTCCTCCCGCAGCTTTGAGATAATCTCCTATCACCTCTGGTTTGCTTAAATAAGTCAGAAAATCCTTGGCTAACTTTTGGTTCTGAGATTCAGCAAATATTACTGCTTGCCTAACTATCACCAAGTGGCGCATCGGCTGACCATTGGGTTTATGGGGAAACTCTATAGTGCCCAACTTGTGATAGTAAATGTCAAGATCTGACCGCACCGCAGCAGGAATCGAGTGAGAACTGTTGGGAGTCATAACCACGAAGCGGTTGAGTAATTGGCGATTATTATCTGGATTTAACCACTTCACTGCGTCTGGTGGTACATAGCCCTGCTGATAGAATTTAGTGTACCAATCCAAACTGTCAATAATACCTTGGCGAACTTTGGGGTCATCAACACGAAGTCGATCCTTGGAATCTAAAAGTTCGACACTATATGCTTCTAAAATCTGCTCGAATATCTGATAGGTATCTCCAGCTTCAACTGAAGTAGGAAGACCCAACCCATAAATCTTTTGATGATTTTGAGTTCGCAGAATATTCTGCACTTGTTTCCACAACTCCCAAAAAGCATCCCAAGTTTTGGGGATATTCTTGTCACTTTTACCTGCTAACTGAAGTAAATCCCGCCAGTAAAAAATGTGAGTAATTGCTTGACTAATTGGAACTGCATAGTAGCTCCGTTTTTGATCGATATTGTTATAAAGATAAACACCTGCTAATACAGTTTCAGGATAAAGACTTTTAATTGGTTGGATGACATCTGAAACATCTGCTAGTTTCCCTTCCCAAGCAAGACGCGGATTTAGTACTCTCTCCGCATTATGACTCATCAATATATCAGGTGGATTGCCAGCTTGAAGTGCCCTTTGCGCCTTCTGCGGTAACTCATCAGTAGTATAAAAAGAAAGTTTGATAGTGTTACCGGTTTGTTTTTCCCAATCGCTAACAACCTGCTGGAGTGCTTCATCTTCTTCTAGGGTAAAACCTTTATCCCACCAAACTTTTAAGATTCTATTATTAGTCGATTCGCTGACTGAGGATAGCTTTGATGGCGAGTTGTGCGTGCAAGCAAACGCGATCGCGCTGAGTAAAAATGTCATGAGGGTATGGCGACGACTCAATCCCCAGCGATGCCCAGTTTGTCCGATTGCACTAGAAATGTAATTGGATTGTGGATGAGCTTTTCTAAGTACCATATTTATAGAACTCATATATATGAGTAGTTGTACTTAGTTTAATGCCTTTGATGAGTTATTTAACGAGCTGATTTATTGTCGGTAGCTTTCACTAAAAATTGGGCTACAACCATAAACTATTAATTTATCTAAAGCTAGCGATCGCAGTCAACTTTGGTTAAGTAGCCCTCATGAACAGCTTACACCAGATGAAAACGTTAAAACAGACGCATGGCCTTGCACCTGTACAGGAGTTGGGACTAGGAAAGATTAAATTTTTACTTTCAACCTTATGCCTTCTGCCTTCGGATTAAATATTGTAATTTTAATCAAAAATTATCGGTATTGAGCCTCCGAAAATACTTTTACGTTTATTTCAGCTTCTCAGCCTGAATATATTGATTTTTCAGCAATTAAACCCCAATATTTTGATTGAAAATAAATAAAGCATAAATATCAGTCAAAACTTTTTTATTTCGTAGTGGAACTATTTTGTGCTATCAATGTCTTGACTAAAAAATTATCACTTATTTTCATCTGCTTTCTTCCGGATATACCGGGGAAGCGAGGAAAATTTGTGCTAGTAAATCCTACTGTCGCTCATAAATCACACGAATGAGATTACGCTTTTTCTTGCCTAGCGTTATCAGCATTTTGCTGCTTTCTTCTGCTGCCAAAGCAGCTAGTTTAGAATCTTGGTACTTTGACACCGCACAAAACCAACTCAACATCACTACAGAGTCGGGAGTTCAACCAAGAGCATTTTTAATTAATAATCCAACGCGACTAGTTATTGACCTTCCTAAAACCCAACTCGATGGAAATACGGTTCGTCAACGCTTTGGCTCAAAAGTTCAAGAAATACGCATTGGAAAAGTTGACTCCGATACAACCAGATTAGTGGTTGAATTAGCACCTGGATACACAATCTCTCCTGAAAAATTGCTCATTAAAGGTGACTCTTCCTCTCACTGGATAGTTAACTTTGCATCAATTGAGCGCAGCAATGATAATATTGCGTCCTCTGTTGAAGAAAAGATTCCTGTTACCATAGGTGGTGTTTCTCCTTTTGCTGGCGTTGTTCCTTTAGGCAGAGAAATATCGCAGCTAAGTTCTCAGGTTAAAGGATTGATGGCTCGTTACGGTTCTCTGGAACCGGGAATGTTTTTCTTGGATTTAGACACTGGTAACTATCTGGACTTTAACGGTGAGAAAGCATTTCCAGCTGCTAGCACAATTAAGTTTCCTGTTTTGGTGGCGTTATTTCAAGAAGTGGATGCAGGTAGAGTCAAGCTCAATGAAAGCTTGGTTATGCGGCGTGAATTAATGACTGGGGGTTCAGGAGTAATACAGTACAAACGACCTGGAACTCGGTTTAGTCTTTTGGACACTGCTACCAAAATGATTACCATCAGCGACAATACCGCTACCAACATGATTATTGACCGCTTAGGTGGTAAGGCTAAGTTAAATCAGCGTTTCCGGAACTGGGGACTACAAAACACTGTGATTCGGAATCTGCTTGGCGACTTCAAGGGTACTAACACAACTAGCGCTAAAGATTTGGTCAGACTGTCAGCGCTAATTGTTAATCAGAACAATCAGGTACTGAGTAATTCCAGTCGTAGCCAAGTCTTGAGTCTTATGCGTCGTGTCGAAAACAGAAGCTTACTACCTTCTGGACTTGGTAAAGGTGCGGTAATTGCTCACAAAACTGGAACGTTGGGAGTGATTCTCGGTGATGCCGGTATTATTGAGATGCCATCAGGTAAACGCTACTTAGCAGGCATTATGGTGAGAAGGCCTTTTAACGATTTAAGAGGTAAGGCTTTTATTAGTCAAGTTTCCCGACTCGTGTATAGCTACTTAGGTCAGCCGAACATAGCTAGCCAACGTTGATAAGTAGAAGGTAGAGGGGTAAAGGAGCAGAGGGGAATTTATTACAAGTCTTTTCCCCCATCTCTTCATTTCCCCTACTATTTCGATGGAGGATAGTGTCTCTGATTGGCAGTGGGAAAAAATAGTGTTTAATCACTTGAATTTATCAATTGGAATAAAGATAGTATTTGATATTATTAATCGACTTATTTAAAGTAAAAACATCAAGCAGTTTAGTGGCGGTTCTAAGAAGCAAAGCCGCCGAAGTCTTATGAATAAATCAACTTCAAAAAAATTAACTAACTGGCTCGTCAGCACAGTATTTCTGGTACTTGTAGGGGCATTTTCTCTACTTAACCAGCCTAGTGCTAGCGCTCAATTACAAACACCACCCGTAACCACGCAATATACAGCTGTGCCCATAACATCCGTAGCAGCAAACGTTAGGCATTTACTAGAAACTAACGAATGTGTAGGGTGCAACCTCATGGGAGCTACGCTCAAAGATGCAAACTTGCCTGCTGCAAATCTGGAAAATGCAAACTTGCAAGGTGCTGACTTAGAAAGAGCAAACTTACAAGGAACTAATCTGCAAGGTGCAAACCTGCAAGGTGCAGATTTGGGCAAAGCGAACATCATCGGAGCAAACTTGGAGAGAGCTAACCTATTCGATGCGGACTTAGAGAAAGCAAATCTCACAGACGCGAATATATTAGGCGCAAACTTCCAAGGGGCTGATTTGGAAAAGGCGATCGGGCCACAAGGATTCACTATGCAGTGATGAAAAGTGTATAGCTATGGTGCGTTAAAAACAAAGGCAGCTATGCTAGAGGATGACAGTTGCTACAACTTTGGCAACCAAAGCAAGGCGCTGTCTCCAGGAAACTGATTCCAGGGAAGATTCTTTAGATTCACAAAACACTACAAAATTGTCAGCGTATCTAACAACAGGTTTAATAAACATTAAGTATATCTTCATGGAGAATCGGTATAGTTGTTAGGACTTACGCATTGACAGCATTTGAAATAACCCACGTAACCAGCTAAGAACAACTTTGAAAACTCATAGAGTATTGTCCTAGCTGACGGATCTATCACTAATAGAGAAGCTACAGTTGCTTTCTGTAAGGTGGGCAAAAAGCCCACCTATTCCTCATTTTTCATTAGCAGATGCAATTGATGAGGCATATCAGACTAAACAGTTTGGTAAACAGAGGCAGAAAAACTTTCATACTCATTTAACACCTATACTTTTACAAGTATAATTATTTAGATGTAAGTAACATTTTTTACTATTTAAGCCTTGCTTTGGCTATTCCTTAACTATGGACACACTTGCCTACCTTCATTTAGCCGAAACTTATGAGGCTGCTGCTAATTCGGAACTGCAAGTTGTTGCTGATTCCGATTTATTTTTCCGAGAACTAGAGTGGGCAAAGGATTGCAGAGGAACGTTGATGCTCTTGGCCTCTTTTGCGGTTGGTCTGGGTTCTTTTAGCTGGTCTAACCCAGCTCTAGCTTTAAAAAAGGGTAACAGAAGTTCGCAAGTGATAGCTCTCCAGCAAAAGCTACAAGCATCTGGATACTTTCAGGAATCTATCACAGGATATTTCGGCCCCGTAACAGAAGCAGCTGTAATTAAATTTCAGAAAGCCAATGGATTAATCGCTGATGGGATTGTTGGTCCCCAGACGTTATCAGTGCTGGAATCTGGTTTAGGAACATCAAAACCTTCATTCTCCCAAGACACTGCCCCGTCTTCTTCAGTCAATGATGAGCAAGCAAAATTGGCTGTCTCTCCTTTACTTCTGCGAAGAGGTGTCAACAGTTCTCAAGTGATTTCCCTCCAGCAAAAACTGCATACAGCGGGATACTTTAAAGAACCCATTACAGGATATTTTAATGCTGCAACTGAAGCGGCTGTGATTAGATTTCAAAAAGCCAATAGACTAGTTGTTGATGGCATTGCTGGCCCAAAGACACTATCAGCACTAGAATCTAGTCCAGAAACACTGATATCCTCAGCTTCCCAAGCTACTCCTTCGTATCCTGTGGTTGCTGAAATCCCTAAACAACTAAAAAATCACGACAAAAAAGAGGATATCCAGAAAACTTTTCCCAGTCCTCAAAGCCAGATGAAGCTCACAAAAACTATTTCTGGCAAGATTTCACCCAAATCGGTAGTGTATTCGGGTAATGGTTTATTCTTTGCCCAAAACATGATGTATAACCATACGATAACTGTATACAACCGAGAGTATGAGTTAGTCAAAGTCATCCCTGATGAAGTAAATTTATCCAAATACGGTTATTCAAACTTTAAAGGTAATTACAAAGGTGCGCCTGTCGAGGCCAGTTTTTCCCATAATGGCAAGTATGCTTGGGTTTCTAACTACAAAATGTATGGTCCTGGTTTTAACAGGCCTGGTAGCGATAAATGCAGCCCATCTCAAAAAACTGACAAAAGTTTTTTGTATCGAATTGATACTGAAACTTTAGATATCGATCGTGTAATTCAAGTTGGGTCTGTGCCAAAATTTGTAGCAGCTTCAGCCGATGAGCGTTTGGTACTAGTTAGTAACTGGTGTTCCTGGGACTTAAGTGTTGTAGATACTGAAAAAAATCAAGAAATCAAACGGATTAAACTAGGCCCATATCCTCGGGGAATCGTCGTAGATGCCGCTTCAGAAAAAGCCTATGTTGCCGTAATGGGTTCTTACGAAATAGCGGAAATAAATCTCAGAAATTTTTCGGTTAAATGGCTAAGAAATATTGGTCAGTCACCACGGCATCTGAACATAGACCCCGCAGGTAAGTATCTCTACGCCTCATTGAATGGTGAAGGTAAAATTGCCAAAATTAGTTTGCCAAATGGTAAGTTAATAAATAAAATCTCCACAGGTAATGCTCCGCGTAGCATGGTTCTATCGGATAATGGTCAACGGCTTTACGTTGTTAATTACGGGGACAACACAGTCAGTAAAGTTCGCACCAGTGACATGAAAGTAATCCAAAAAGTTAATGTTGATGCCAATCCAATTGGGATTACTTACGATCCAGAAACTAGGGAAGTTTGGGTAGCTTGCTATTCTGGCAATATTATGGTGTTTCAGGATTAAATCAAAAGTTTATTAGCAGTGTAGAGTTTTACTGTTTGTCCATTTGATTCGCTAAAAATATATGGAAACTTACCATTGTAATATTCCTTAATTCAACGAAATTCAGATAACGACATTCAGCAACTCTACATCATTGATAGATAACTATAAATATTATTAGTAAAAATAATTTATTTCGCTTGTTTGCGCTTAAAATACAATATTTATTAATAAATATAATTTTTGTAACAATAGCTTAACATTTTTGATAAGTCTAAGAAGACAATCAAAAATTTATATAACACACTATCTTTTTAAATAAAAATCAGAAATTCCACGGTTATAAACTAGCATCAAAGTGCTTAATAATGATATAACACTAATGAATGCATCTAAATCTTGGAGTGTAGCAATCTTACTTGAGAGGTGAAAATTAGTGAGGCAGTAGAGTCGTTTGAGAGGAAATTCTGTATGAAATAGCTCCTCTACTAGTACTGCATTTGCTGTCTCCCCACTTCTGTTGAGTCTCTCAACGTTGACTCAAGAAAGCTATATACCAACACATCTAAAATAAATGGGCTGCTATCAGAATTAGCTTGCCGATTTTATTTGCGATCGTAAATATGCTTGCAGATAACTATATAGCTAGTGTGGGTTTTGAAAGGGCTGACTTACTTCTTAATTCAGGGAACAAAGTATGACCCACCCGGAACTGATGGTATCGAATAATATACTTAATGAATTTAAAAACTGTACTCAACTGCAATATAATGGGCAGTTAAATATTAAGAGTTCAAAAGGAAATCAATGGACTTTTTACTATCGGTTAGGACGAATTGTTTGGGCAACAGGGGGAACTCATCCTTTTAGACGTTGGCGGCGTTATATGGCTCAACATTGCCCACAAATTGATGTGGATAAAATGCAGTTACGCCAGCAAGACATATCAATTAGTTACTGGGATTATCGCCTCTGGGAGATTTTGTATAAAAAACAAAAAATTCAACGAGAACAAATTAATACTATTGTAGAAAACACGATCGCAGAACTTTTATTTGACCTAGCACAGCAGACAAATTTTGTGGCTGGAAGTTGCGATCGCAATCAAGAAGTCATTCTAGAAACACCAATGAGCTTCACGAGCGCAGATGTGTCTATGAAGTATATGCAGGACTCGTGGAAGATGTGGTCAGAAGCTGGTTTAGCGAATTTTGCTCCTGACTTAGCACCAATCTTGCGGAAACCAGAACAACTCCAGCAGTTGGTAAGTCCATCTGTCTACAAAAACTTTGTAACTTTGATTAACGGCAAACACACACTGCGGGATTTAGCAGCAAAAATGAAGCAGAGTGTTTTGCTTGTCACTCGTTCGTTACTTCCCTATATTCTCAAAGGCATTATTGAACTAGTAGAAGTACCCGATTTGCCTTTGCTAGTTACGGATGTAAAAAACAATATCTCCACTCAACCAAAAAAATCGACTGCCCCACTGGTAGCCTGTGTGGATGATAGCCCTCAAGTCTGTAAAATGTTAGAGGAAATTCTCACCTCAAATGGCTTAAGGTTTATCAAGATCCAAGATGCTGTACAAGCTCTACCAACTATCATTCAAGATAAGCCAGATCTAATTTTCTTAGATTTGATCATGCCAGTCGCCAGCGGTTATGAAATCTGTACTCAGTTGCGACGAATTTCTGCCTTCGCTAATACACCGGTGATTATCTTAACGGGCAACGACGGTCTTTTAGATAGAGTCCGTGCTAGGGTAGTTGGTTCTACAGATTTTCTTACTAAACCTGTAGCAACCGATAAAGTCATGAGTGTAGTACGTAAGTATCTACCTGTACAGGCTCCTCCTCAAGTTAACAGCAAACCTCAATCTTCTTTAAAGGTTTGTCCTTAGGAGGCAGAAGAATTTTAAATTTAAGATTTAAGATTTTTGATTGAACAATATAAAATCCAAAATTTGATGGGCAAAATCGGTTTTCAGTATTAGGTTAGCACTTGTACAAAATTTGGATAGGTAGTATTTTTTCAGATTCCTGACAGGAGAAAACTTTTTCAGAAAAAATTTTAATCTCAACTTCAAAATCTAAAATCAAAAATTAGTATTAGTTATAGTCATCCTAAAAAAAATTTGTTTTGGATTTAATGACTATAGTCTCTACTCTTTGTTGGAGTCATAAAATATTTTTGTGGCTTTTAATATCAATGGAAAAAATGTGAAGATTAAGTATTTTTTCTGAGTCATATATAGCAATGATGAATCAAAATTAGATAAATACAAGTTTTTGTATTTATCTAATTTTGATTCACCTTTGAAATTTGCTTTTCATCTTTAGGATAAGTTGATAGATAGTTATTATGAATACCGTTTTGGTTGTTGAAGATGGTTTGACTGATATGGAAATCCTCAGCCGTTACTTGCAACAAGCAGGTTATTCTGTGATAAGCGCTACAAGTAGTGAAGAAGCTCAAGTCAAAATAGACAGAACTAAGCCAGATCTAATATTTCTCGACATAATTTTGCCAGGTAAAAGCGGATTTGAAATTTGTAGAGAGCTAAAAAATAATCCTGATACTAGTAAGATACCTGTGGTTTTTTGCTCTACAAAAAATAGCGATGTAGATAAAATTTGGGGCAATATGTTAGGTGCAGAAGCTTACCTTTCTAAGCCGATTAATCAAGAAGAACTCATATTAATTTTAAAGCAATTAAGCAAATAAAAGTATATACAATAGTAAATCAAAAAATTATTAACAATTAAAGGACAAATTACTTTGGACAAGCAAAAATTTTTAAGTTTTAATTTAGGAGTAAGAGATACAGCAGTAATTTCGTTGCAGCACGTTACAGAAGTTGTGCAAATATCATTGGCGGAAATATGTACCGTGCCTCAAGTGCCGAGTTGTGTTTTAGGTATATACAACTGGCGTGGCGAGATGCTTTGGTTGGTTGATTTAGAGGAGATGCTAGGTTATCCATCACTTTCGCAAGGAGGAAATTTTCTCTCTAAAATGATGGTTATTGTATTAGAGATAGAAGGTAAATTTTTGGGACTATTAGTGCGGCAATTTATAGATATTGAGTGGCTTGATACTAGTCAAATGAAAGCTCCATCTACTGAGTTATTTTACTCGAAAATGACACCTTTTTTACGAGGATACTTTATTAATAATGCTGAGGAGATGATGTTTAGTTTAGATGCAGTAGCAATTATTCAGTCTCCTATGTGGGCTATTCATAATTGACAGTCATACTTTTAAGGGAGAGAGCATTATACATTTGCTGGTATTAAGTTTAATTCAAAAATACCCTAGAATATCGAGCTTTTAATTAGTAAATTATTAATCTGATAATAACAGAGGTTGAGGTTTTTGGAAATGACGATCGCTTATCATAATAGTCAGGAAAATGAACATCTACTTTCTGAAGTTAAATCTTTAGAAAATCAGGAAATGACTGTTAATAATTTATCTACATTAAATGTAGTTTCTCAAGAGTTTAAAATTTGGCGACAGCAATTGCAAGAAATTGTTACTCAGATACGCCAACCTTCAGATATGGATACACTCCTGAAAGTTACTGTAACAAAAGTCAGGGAGAAAATTGCTAGCGATCGCGCCTTGATTTATCAATTTAATTCGCTGGAATCCGGTATTATTTTAGCAGAATCGAGAACACTAGGTTGGACACCTACTCAAGGCGAAAATATTCCCGGAATTCTTTTTGGTTTATATAGCAATCAAGACTATTTAGAACCTGTAGCTGTTGACGATATCAATCAGATACAACTCACACCACATCAAAAACAACTGCTAGAGAAATTTCAAGTCAAAGCCTGTTTGAGTTTACCGATTGTACTACAAGGTCAAATATGGGGTTTACTAGCAGTTAACAGCTGTACTTCTGCACGCCAGTGGCAAGAAGCTGAAATTACTCTGCTATCTCAAGTTACAACAGAACTAGCTCATAGATTGCAGAGCTTTGAATTTCAAAGAGAATTGCATCAGCGAACATTAGCAAAAAAATCAGTAGCTAAAGTCGTTGACAAGATTCTGCGGGTATCGAATGTCGATAAACTGTTCCAAACAACCACTCAAGAAGTACGGCAATTACTCAAATGCGATCGCGTCGGTGTTTATCGTTTCAGACCAGACTGGAGTGGCGAGTTTGTCGCTGAATCAGTGGGTAATGGTTGGATAAAAATGGTCGGCCCTGATTTTTATATGGTCTGGGAAGATACCCACCTACAAGATACCCAAGGAGGACGTTATGCTAAGGGTGAAAGTTTTGTAATTAATGACATCTATAAAGCAGGCCATTCTCAATGCCACGTTGATATTTTAGAGCAGTATCAAATGATGGCATATGTCATTGCACCGATATTTTCTGGGCAAAAATTATGGGGCTTGCTGGCAGCTTATCAAAATTCCGGGCCTCGCGATTGGCAACCTTGGGAAGAAGCCTTTTTGACTCAGATTGGCTTGCAATTTGGTGTGGCTATCTCCCAAGCAGAATATATAGAACAAGTGCATACAAAATCTGAGCAACTAACTCAGATAGTTGAACAAGAGAAAGCTTTAACCAAGATCGTTAACCGCATCCGTCAATCTTTAGATGTAGATAGCGTCTTTAAAACGACCACTCAAGAAGTACGGCAATTACTCAAATGCGATCGCGTCGGTGTCTTTCGCTTCAACCCCGACTGGAGTGGTGAATTTGTTGCTGAATCAGTGGGTAATAGTTGGATAAAACTTGTAGGCCCTGATATTAAAACTGTCTTGGCAGATACTTATTTGCAAGAAAATCAAGGGGGTCGATATGTCAAAAATGAAAGCTTGGTTGCTAATGATATCTATCAAGTGGGTCATTCTCCCTGCCACGTGGAGATGTTAGAGCAGTTGGAAGTTAAAGCCTATGTGATTGTACCTGTATTTTCTGGCGAACAATTGTGGGGCTTGTTGGCAGCTTATCAAAACTCAGGCTCTCGTGATTGGCAACCTTGGGAAGTTAACTTTTTGACACAAATTAGCTTGCAATTTGGTATAGCGATATCACAGGCAGAATATCTCGAACAAGTGCGGGTGAAATCTAGACAACTAGCGCAGTTAGCCGAACAAGAAAAAGCTGTCACTAAGATAGTCAATCGCATTCGGCAATCCTTAGATGCACAAGACATCTTCAAAACAACCACTCAAGAAGTACGGCAATTACTAAAATGCGATCGCGTCGTTGTCTATCGCTTCAAACCCGACTGGAGTGGTGAATTTGTCGCTGAGTCAGTAGCTCATGGTTGGGTAAAACTGGTAGGTTCTGATATCAAAGCCCTCAGTGAAGATACTTACTTACAAGAAACTCAGGGAGGTCGCTATGCTAAAGGTGAAAGCTCTGTAGCTAATGACATCCATCAGGCTGGTTATTCTCCCTGCTACGTTGAAATGTTAGAGCAGCTTGAAGTCAAAGCTTATGTAATTGTGCCTGTATTTTTTGGCGAGCAATTGTGGGGCTTTTTGGCAGCTTACCAAAATTCTGGCACTCGTGATTGGGAAGAATCGCAAGTCACTTTGTTAGCACGCATTGCTGACCAGTTGGGACAGGCATTACAACAAACTGAATATTTGCAACAACTACAGGCGCAATCAGCAAAATTAGCAGAAGCAGCAGCCCGGGAAAAGGCAGACAAGGAATTACTACAACAACGTTCGATTCAACTTTTGACAGCCCTTAGACCTGCCCTAAACGGTGATTTAACAGTACGTGCGCCAATTACAGAAGACGAGCTAGGCACGATCGCTGATGCTTACAATAATACCCTGCAAGCACTACGGCAAATTGTCATCCAAGTCCAAGCAGCTGCCCAACAAGTTGCCCAAACCTCTGGCGACAGCAATACTTCACTAGCAGGACTGACCAATCTAGCAAAACAACAGTCCGATGATATTACCCAAGCTTTGGGCGAAATTCAACATATGGTGGACTCTACTCAAGCTGTAGTGGCTAACGCCGAGTTGGTGCAAGCAGCGGTGCAACAAGCCAACCAAACTGTAGAGTCTGGCGATACCGCGATGAACTTAACTGTCAAAGCCATCCAAACGATTCGCGATACCGTCGCCCAAACTAGCAAAAAGATTAAACGCCTTAGCGAATCTTCGCAAAAAATCTCCAAGGTGGTGAATTTAATTAGCAATTTTGCCACACAGACAAACGTACTAGCTTTGAATGCAGCGATTGAAGCCACCCGTGCAGGTGAATATGGTAAAGGCTTTGCAGTGGTAGCTGATGAAGTTCGTTCTTTGTCTCGCCAGTCAGCAGCAGCCACCATCGAAATTGAAAAATTAGTCCAGGAGATTCAAGCAGAAACTGGAGAAGTCGCCGTAGCGATGGAAGCTGGTATTCAGCAGGTAGTAGAAGGAACAAATCTTGTCAGTGAAACTCGCCAAAACTTAAATGCGATCGTTTCTGCAACTGCCGAAATTAGTCAGCTAATCCAACAAATTACCGCAGCTACTCATAAACAAATGGGACAATCTGTAACAGTAACAACATCAATGAAAGATGTCGCGGAAATTGCTGACAAGACATTTGCTGAATCGCAAGAAATTGCTACTGTCTTCCAAGATTTATTAGGAATGGCGCAAGAATTATTATCGACAGCAAGTAAGTTTAAAGTCAATTAAAAAAGAGTTAGGAGTACAGATGCGATTAATCGCGTCTGTACAGGAGTTGGGAGTTGAAAACATAGGCTTGAAAATCCCAGCTTCAAAACTTTACCATTAACTCTTAACTGTGAGTTTTGAGTGGCAACCAGTGGGATAGAAAATGGTAGAAAGTATTATTTTTTATAACATTCAAAACTAGTAAATATTGATTTAACAAATGAACTCGCTTATGCAGACGAAACCATTCGTATTTTGAATTCAATAGTAAAAACAACTGAGAACTCCATAAATTGAGTAACTTTTAACTCCCTTTTTATGATTACAGACGCAGAAATTCGCGAACAAGGCTACATCTATTTTTTGGCAGAAGCTCCAGAATTAGTGCAAACTATCGAGCAAGAACTGTTTAGCTTGTCCGAAGGTTATAACATTACCAAAATACATAATATGATGCGGGCAACTCACACAATTAAAGGTGGAGCGGCTACCGTTGGAATAGAACTAATTCAGACGATATCCCATTCTCTAGAAGATGTATTTAAAGCTCTGTATAACCCAAATCTGGTAATTGATGCTGAATTGCAAACCCTCTTACTACAAGCTTACGAATGTCTTAACTTAGCATTAACTAAAGAACTAAGAATAAGTAGTATAAATGATGAGGAAATTATTCAGCGAGCTACTTCAGTTTTTGCCCAACTGCAAGCAAAACTTGGTGATGATTTTGGCGCTGATACTCATATTCCCACTTCCCAGGAATTAGGATTTGATATTGTTCAATCAATATTTGAAGTGGGAGTAGAGCAACGCCTCGAAAGTCTTGCCGAAACAGTTAGCAATCCTCCAGATAATGCTAGTTTACTAAATTTTTTAGTCTCGCAAGCTGAAGTTTTTCTTGGACTTGCAGAATCTTTAAACTTACCTGGATTTGGAGAAATTGCCAAAACAATTCTAGCAGCACTGCAAGCAAATCCTGCCGAGGTACGCCAAATTGCAGAAGTTGCTCTTACAGATTTACAGCAAGCACAAAAAGAAGTACTAGCAGGCGATCGCACTTCTGGCGGAATACCTTCTCTAGCGTTACAAAAACTTGCAATAGTGGCATCTGTGGAATCACATGCCGATTCATATGATACACCAGCTACAACAAATATCAAGCCTGTATTTGTAAGTATTGGAGAAGAATTTTACCGATTTTTAACTGCATCTGGCAATACTAAAAATGAACGCATAAAACCAACAACTGCCAAGTTGTATTTAAAAGTAATTCAGTATATTTTAGGTTGGTTTAACCATCAAATGGAAGTACCAGAGTCAGAACTGGCGCTGACTTTACTTATTTCCAACAATCATGAAGAAACCCAATTTAGTTATATTGAAAATTGGTTAGGAAAATTTCTGGATTTTGTCCGAGATGAAGAAGATAGCTATAATCTTTGTCTTTATCGCCATGGTGTCATTTTAATCATTTTACTTGCTGTTGCTAAATTTCACTATTCTGCACATAAAAATGACAGCAACGTTATTTTGATCCAAAAGTTGCAAAACAAAATTAGCCAATTAGCAAAAGAATATAAAAAATATCCTCCTGTAACTGCTAAAGAAAAAAATTGGCTTGATAATCCTAAGTTAAAAAAATTGCTCTTTGTTAAAAATATATCTTATTCAAGTGATAATCTTGTAGAGGCAATATGGGGAGAAGAAGCTTATCAAAATATTAACGAGGAAATCGAAACTAACAAAATTACAGAAAAATATCAGATTAAGGATTATTTAAAAGCAGTTGAACCATGGGTTGCCAATGAAAATAATATTATGAATATTCCTGGCTCAACTATAAAAATTAACGCTCAAATAGAAGAACAATCCCAGTCTGTTAAAAGTAAAAAATATCGACAAAATTCGTTTGTACGTGTGGATACAGAGGGGCTACAACGCATCAATTATTTAGCAGGAGAATTGCTAATTCATCAAAAACGACGGACTTTACATGATGAACAAATACAAGAAATTATTGAACAATTATTGCAGCGACTTAATAGACATCAAGAAACTTTAAATCAATTACGCGATCTACCTTTACAGAGACAAAACTTTACATTACAATACACACAAAATTTTGCTAGTGTGAACTTTGATTCTCTAGAAATGGATGTATATACAGAATTTAATTTGATGTTACACGAAACCATAGAAGAGACGCTACAGCTACAAGAAACTACAGAATCTCTTGACTTACTCCTCAAACAAGCAACTCAAATTAGTGACAAAAAACAGAGTTTAGCTTTTAGTATCATCGATAATTTAGTAGAAGCGCGGATGTTACCATTGGGAAATATCCTCAATCGCTTTCCCCAGACGATCAAAAATTTAAGTAATGTTTATCACAAGTTAGTAGAATTGAAACTCACAGGCACAGGAGTGTTAGTAGATAAAGCCATAGCTGAAAAGCTCTATGAACCCTTATTACACCTAGTACGTAATGCTTTCGATCATGGTATTGAATCTCCACAAATTCGCCAGGAAAGTGGTAAAGCAAAACAAGGTTTAATCGAAATACATGCCTATCATCAAGGAAGCCAAACTATTATCGAAGTTCGAGATGATGGACAGGGTTTAAATTTAGAAAAACTTCGTAAAAAAGCTATTGAAATTTATCACTTACAAACGGAAGAAAAAGCTAATATTTATGCTGCTAATTTAACTGAATCCGAACTTTTAGATTTAATGTTTTCGCCCGGATTTACCACTGTTGATAAAGTAAGTAAAATTTCTGGACGTGGTATAGGGTTAGATATTGTACGTTCACAGATGCAGGCACTTAACGGCTCAGTTTCAGTTCAATTCTTGCCCAATCAAGGAACAACCTTTATACTTAAGATTCCTTTTTCTATGACTACAGATAAATTAATGCTAGTCCAGTCTGGAGGTATTGTTTATGCCTTGCTTTTGGATAGTATCGAAAAAATATTAATTCCTTCTGCTCAGCAAATTAAGGAGTATGAAGGTAAAAAAGTCTTGCATTGGAACACCGACCAAGATAAAGCTATGGTCAGCATGCATCACCTTTCAGATTTGATGTATTATCACAGTTCATTTTTCAACAGTGCAAGTTTACCCAGTATGCCAACTACTCATGACACAGAAATCATGAAAAATCCGGTACTTTTACTGCGGCGAAATCAAGGAATTTTTGGTTTAGAAATTGACCAAATAATTGGCGAACAAGAACTGGTAATTAGACCTTTAGGAAATGCGATCGCTCCACCAAAATATATTTATGGTTGTAGTAGCTTAGCCAATGGTAATCTCATCTTAGTAATTGATGGTGCCCTACTGTTGGAGTCTAACGAAATGCAAGCAACTCTTGATATTACAGCACTACCAGCAGCTTATTCTACTAAGAAAAATCCCTTGCAGATATCAGGATATACTGCTCCATCAATCCCATTACTAAGTGCTTCTGCTTCCACAGATACTATAGAACAACCACTAATTCAGTCTCTAGAACCATATAACAAAACACCAAAAGTAGTCTTGATAGTAGATGACGCAATTAGTCTTCGGCAAACCCTTTGTCTCACATTGCAAAAATCAGGCTATCAAGTAATACAAGCACAAAATGGCGTAGAAGCTCTAGAACAGTTGCAACAACATCCCGAAATCCAGGTTGTGATCTCCGATTTAGAGATGCCGCGAATGAATGGTTTTGAGTTATTAGGCAATCTCCGACAAAACCCAAATTTTGTAAAAATACCAGTAGTAATTCTTACTTCCCGCAGTGCGGATAAACATCGCCAACTTGCTCAAGAACTAGGCGTACAGGCTTATTTGACCAAACCTTATTTAGAGCATGAGTTTCTCTCTACTGTCGAAAGTTTAGTTAATAAAAACGTCAATAATTTAACTACATTAGTTATGACAAAAACACAATTTTAGTGATGATATATTGACTACTCTATATCAATTATAGTATTTTAAAAACTTCAATTAAAGACAAGTTTATCTCATGCCTGTTGTGTCCAGGAAAGATCGGCCTATTCAATAGGCTTAAATAAATTGAATATTTGTGACTTTTATAATTTGACTTATGTAAATCGGTGCTAGTAATCAAAAACTAAAAAGGTAATTTATTTAACATAGTAGAAAAGCTTAGTATATAAGGGATTAAATTAGCCATTACTTCGCAATAGTATTATGCTGTCGTGCCTGCGATTGCTCACTGTGCCGAAGATGCAATTGCAGGGAGGCGATATTTATTTGATGTTTGTAATAGTAATGTAGCTCAACGAATTATTTGACCGCAGCGACAAATTCCAAGTCAATTCTACATACTTATAAGCTCTGCTGATAAAAATCTAATTTTGCAATATTCTTAATACTGGATTATAGAAATTATTTAGATAGGCAATGCAGAAGGATTGTAAGTTGTGACAAACAATCTGCCGACGTAGCCAAAAAATCTGTCGCTCTACACCCAGATAATATGAAATAATTTTTTCAGTACATCTAACTAAATTGCGCTTATAAAAGAACAAAAACTGTACAGTACACCTTGACAGTCTTGATTATGGTACAGAATGCAACAACAAGTGCAAATTCTTTCTTAGTTTGTGGTCTTGGCAACCTAGGGCAGTATTGCGTATCTGTGCTCAAAGAGTTTGGGGTAAAGGTAAATGCTATTGAACTAGCAAATATTCAAAATTGGAAAATCCCGGACTTACCTGACTTAGTAGACAAATTGATCGTTGGTGACTGCCGCCAACTCAAGATATTAGAACAAGGGGAAATTCGCCAGTGTCGGGCAATTCTAATTGTAACCAGTGATGAACGCGTGAATATTGCAGCGGCATTTGCGGCGCGATCGCTCAATCCCGATATTCGCTTGGTGATTCGCTCAGCCCAAGACAATCTCAATGAGTTACTGAGCCAAAACCTGGGTAATTTTGTTGCCTTTGAAGCCACTCAACTACCAGCCAAAAGCTTTGCATTAGCAGCCTTAAGTAGTGAAACTAGGGGATTTTTCACTCTAGAAAATCGGTTACTGCGAGTGGTAAGAGTGCCAATCGATATTTCCCATCGTTGGCATCACCGCCAACTTGACGAAATCAATAGTGCAAACAGACGAGTTCTCACCCACACAAGGGCAGGAAAACCTTTACCAAAGCGATTTTACCAATGGGAACCAGATACTAAAGTTCTCCCAGGAGATACTATTGCCTATATTGAAGCAACCGAAAATTTAGTTGCTCGCTCAGCACGACCTGTCACAAGTATTAGGCAATTGTGCAGTGCGGTGGTTACGGATATGACGTGGCAAAATCTACGTAGCAAGCTGACCCAGTTTTGGGAAGAGAGCAGCCAAACCAGTCGCGTAGCCTTTGTTAGTGGCATTTTCATCGTCAACCTATTCTTATGTGGAACGCTGCTGTACAAGTCGCAATATCCCAACATCACTTGGCAAGATGCCCTGAATGTCGCCCTCGTTCTGAGCATTGGTGGCTACGACAACTTATTTGGACAACTACAATTATCCTTTCCAATTCCCTGGTGGCTGCATCTGTTTAGCATCAGCCTGACTGTTGCGGGAACGGTTTTTGTTGGCATTCTCTATGCCATCATGACTGAGCGCCTTTTAGCTGCCAGATTCCAGTTTACCAAGCGTCGTCCTCCGGTTCCCAAAGCAGACCATGTGGTGCTGATTGGTTTGGGGAGAGTAGGTCAACGAGTGGCACGACTGCTGCAAGAACTCAGGCAACCAATGGTGGGCGTTCACACCACCGACCTGGAACCAGGCGTGCTATCCCAAATGCCGCTAATTTCGGGGAATATCAGAAATGCCCTGAGTAAAGTCAATATTACCACTGCCAAAAGTGTAATTGTCGTCACCGATGATGAAGTAGCAAACCTCGAAATTGGCTTGAGAACCCATGCTGCCAACCCCACAGCCAACTTGGTAATCCGTACCTTTGACCCACGTTTCAGCGAAAATGTGGCTCGACTGCTGCCCTATGCTAGGGTTTTAGGTGCTTATGCAGTGGCAGCCGAAGCATTTGCAGCGGCTGCGTTTGGTGAAAATGTCCTGAATTTGTTTAGCTTAAACAAGCAAACCACACTAGTCACGGAATATCAAATTGAAGCCAACGATACCCTCAACGGCAAATTACTCGCAGAGATTGCTTACGGCTATGGAGTTGTACCAATCTACCACGCTAAAGCCGGGCATCAAATTGCTAAGTTTATGCCTTCTGACGATACCAAGTTGGTTGTAGGCGATCGCTTGGTGGTTTTGGCAACAATTGAAGGACTGCAACGAGTGGAACGGGGAAAGATTACAGCTGGTCAATGGTTTGTACAAATCGAAAGAGCTAATTCATCAGAAGCTGTATTTGAAGGTGCGGCGGTAATCTCTAGGGTTGCTGGCTGTGACATGTATATGGCAAGAACGCTAATGAACCAACTACCCGCAACGCTACAGTATCCGCTTTACAAACACCAAGCACATCGTTTAGCGAACGAATTGAGTAAATCCCAAGTTTCTGCTCGCATAGTTCGTAGCGCTGCTTCGCCATAAGTAGCCGTCATGAACTGCGTACACCAGAAAGAGCGGCAGAGGGGCAGAGGAATTGATGGCAGGAACGCAAAATACTCGGTTCATGGAACATCCCGATGATGTTGCAGGCATTGAGCAGGCGATGGTGGAGTCTGCCCAAACCCTAACTCAGTTTGTGCATGAGTGGCGAATCATCACACCATCAGCAACTGTCAAATGGGTGCAAGCGGCATCGCGCCCCGAACAACAAGCGGATGGTACGATCATTTGGGATGGTTTAATTATGGATATTAGCGATCGCAAACAAGCCGAAGCAGCTCTCCAGCAGTCTGAAACCGAACTACGTCAGAAATCTCAAGACTTAGAGCAGACTCTAAAAGAACTCCAAACCATGCAACTGCAACTGGTGCAGAATGAAAAAATGTCGGCTTTAGGAAATTTAGTTGCCGGGGTTGCTCGCGAGATTAATAATCCTGTTGGCTTTATTGCTGGAAACATTGAACCAGCAAAAGACTATATAAAAGATTGGCGTTGCATAGTTGCGGGATGATTTAGCAACTTCTAAAATTCTCCCCCTGCTTCCCCTGCCTCCCCTGCTTACCTCAATTCATCCCACTGTTATGCAACGCCAAAAGATTTATTCGGGCTAATTGACCTGTATCAAGAAAAACTGCCTAATCCCGATGCTGAGATTGCAGATGAAATCGAAGCGATCGATTTAGAGTATTTGCGCCAAGACCTACCTAAGTTAATTAACTCTATGAAACTTGGGGTTGAACGGATTCGCAACATCAGCACTTCCTTGCGAACCTTTTCCAGAGCCGATAAAGATTACAAAGTTTTGTTCGATATTCATGAGGTAATTGAAAGTACAATTCTGATTCTCAAACACCGCTTAAAAACCAATGATGAGCGTCCAGCAATTGAGGTTGTAACAGAGTACGGAAAATTACCACTAATCGAGTGTTTTCCGGGGCAATTGAATCAGGTATTTATGAATTTATTGGCAAATGCCATTGATGCTTTGGAAGAATCTAATCAAGAGCGTACCCTGGAAAAAATCAATGCCAATCCCAATTGCATCACGATTTTGACATCAATGCCAGATAAAGATCGCGTAAAAATTCAAATTGCCGATAACGGCACAGGGATGACCGAGGAAGTCAAACAACGTATCTTTGACCATTTGTTTACCACTAAAGCAGTGGGCAAAGGAACCGGGTTAGGGTTGGCGATCGCTCATCAAATTGTGGTAGAAAAGCACGGTGGGGTGATTGAGGTAAATTCTGTACTGGGTCAAGAAACTGAGTTTGCGATCGTGTTACCCATCAACGGATAAACAAGATAATCCAAAATCTGTCTTGAAAAGTTTGCTCAACGGGGGGGAACCCCCGCACGCAACTTTTCGCAAAATCCAAAATCTAAAATTGCATGACCGGCAGCCCATTGACTCAGATCGTTTGCTGTACGACGACCTGCTACAGCCTCAGCTAAAGCTAAACCAAGCAATGGCCCAAACTTGAAGCCATGCCCGGAAAAACCAGTCATTAACCATGAATTACCTAAACGCTCTACAATAAAGCGCTCTTGAGGTGCGACTGTATAAAAACAGGTACAGCTCCTTTGCAAGCGGTAGCGGTCAAATTCCTTTAATCGCTGTTTGCACTGCTCAAAAATGGCACGCGCCTCAGCTTCACCAGCTTCTCTCTCACAATCGGGATCGCCAGTCAGTGTAAAGCGATGGTCGCCAATTTTCAGTTCAGTGCCGAGAACAGGAGGCACTAAATAAAAGCCACTGTCAGGGTCAATGTCGAGAATCATTGGTGCAGCGATCCATTGAGCTATTTTGTCAGGAGGTGGCTCAAGATAAACCACGACTTGACGTGATGGCGTGACACGCTGACTCAAATCTGGCAGTAGCCTCGTAACCCAAGGTCCAGCCGCTACTACCAACGTATCGGCATCTACGACAATTCCGTTGCTCAGTACAATCCGGGCAAGGTCAGGTACAATCTCACGCACTTGTACTTGCGTATGAAAGGTTACTCCCCTGCTATTTAGGTGTTGTACCATTGCTG
Source organism: Nostoc minutum NIES-26 (assembly GCA_003326215.1). GTDB lineage: Bacteria > Cyanobacteriota > Cyanobacteriia > Cyanobacteriales > Nostocaceae > Dendronalium > Dendronalium minutum. The sequence continues at coordinate 208,164 of LXQD01000339.1, forward strand.
TAATTATCTGGTCAGCCAACAAAACACCGCCGCTATCCAGGTAAAAGGCACTTTCCACGCCATCAGCTACCAGCAATGGGAAAGTGTCCTGAAGTTGATCGGCATCCAGCCACTGCACAGATAAACCAAGCTGACCCAAGGTATCAGCTGAGTCATTTGCCCAACTTTCTCCCGTTTTTGCCAGTACTAAAGTTCCGGTTGGTGCGTATAGCTTTTTGTTGATATCTGTCCACAGTTTTTCCCAAGCTTGATAGGCATCAGCCACCATGCGGGTGTAACCTAATTCGCTGCCGTAGGGATAGCGAATGAGCCGATGTTGGTCTACTGAAGAACCCAAAGAGTTAGGAAGCGCTTTTTGTTCGTACACAGTAACTTGATGACCATCACGCCAGAGCGCCCAAGCCGCTGACAGACCCACGATCCCAGCACCTACAACTGTAACTCTAAAAGTCACGCAGAGGAATCTCCTTACTTTATGCAGCGGAAATAAGGATACTATAGCGGTTATAAGTCGAGTGCAATAACCCTTGATTGGCTAAACCTAGCAATAGTGCATTTTTAATTTTTAATTGGAGCGCAGCGTTACTTATTTAACTAAGCTGCGATCGCACTCATTAAATCTAGTTCTTGCAAAAGCTGTTTTAAGATTGATTCATTATGATTTTGCATAACTACAATATGAGCAATTTTACCATAACAAGCTAGTTGCCATCGTTTCTCGATTAACTTCTCTGGACGCTCAAATACAACCGTAGTGGAAAAGGGATTGAGAAGTGCAAAATGTCCTAATTCAGCAATTTTATTCTGGAAATATTCTGCTAACTGACGGCAGCGTAATACTTCCTCTTTAAACAGATGTTGTCGCTGCTGAATAGCATCCCAGAGTATAACTGGTGTTAATCCATTCCTACTCCCTGTAATTGTTGTATCCGTTGAACCGAGATATTCTATATCAAAGGATTGCACTTTTTGCTTGCGAGCTAGCACTACTCCACAAGGAACAGGAGAACCGATAAATTTATGACCACTAACTGCTATAGAACCAATTGGATATTGAGAGAAATCTAGAGGAGTAGCTCCTTCCATATAAGGAATGAGCATTCCTCCTAAAGCTCCATCTACATGAATGTGAAATTGACTTATATTTAGTTCAGCAAGTATTTGTACTATTTTACTAATATCATCTACTGCACCTGTAATTGTAGTCCCCACATTGACATTAATGATTGCAGGTTTATTTCGATTATTCGCAAGAGCTTGACGCAACGATGAATAATCTATTTCGCCATGGCTCTGACTTTTTACCTCTACAAATGGTATGCGAAACATCCTGGCAGCTTTGACTACTGAATAGTGACAATCAGCCGAACCATAAAGAATTCCATCTGGATATAATTCACGTCCCAACAAAATTCCATAAAGGTTTCCTTCTGTGCCACAAGATGTCACATATCCCCAAGTATCATCTTTTTCTAAATGATAAAGGCCTGCAAAAAAACTAATTACTTCTCGTTCAAAATCCTTGGCGTTGATTCCATAATTACCTTCTACGTAGGCATCACCTAAATTATTGAGTGTGTATTGTAAAAGTGGCAGTATATGTTGATAATCAAATGCGAGGTTATAAGGATAGCCAGCATGAAGCTTTGAACGACTTTGAAGACGCTGTAATAGCACATCAATCGACAAATCGGAACTAGACATATCTCTATAACCTTATACTAAATCTGTTTTACGTAAGAATTCGCAGCTCGTTCTTTAAATTCCAAAATAAGTTCTTTTGCAAGTGATGTAAAGGATTACTTACGTACTTTACGGTATTTTGAAATAAACTCATATTTTTCTAAAAAAATTGTTAAGCAAAGATGGATATTATCAGTTTCACAGCAATGAAAAAATTTATTTATAATGTAAAAAAATTATGAAGTTATGATTATCTTGTATATCTGTGTTATTGAACCGTTATATGTCAAATGTGTTTAACACTATTCTCAATAATTTCGGTTTGTTTGAGTCTAAAAGCTGCGAGTAAAACTCATAGATGATAAAAGTGTTAAGCGTTTGTTGTTTATGAGTTTTAGCTATTTTATAAAAATTAATATTTTCACAAAACAATCTGCGGAAAACAAGATTTTAAGTATATTTACTATTGTGGAATTTGGGTTAAGTGAAATTCTATTAATTTGTCGAATCAAACAGGCTGACATAGTGCATTGAGTACCGCGATCGCTTTTGGGGGAATGGCTGTAAAACGAATTAGAAAAACAGATTCATCAACTTTTTTGATTACCTTGGCATAGAGGTTTTCTTCTCCTGGGGGTAGTTCTGGTTCAATCAATAATTTGAGCTTGAGATTACTGAGCAGTTCTAATGAATGTAGCGATTGCAGTTGCGCCCCTTTTTCGGAAAGGCTAACTAATTCCCCTCGGAATACTGTTCCCCCTGCGTGTTTACCCTGTAAAACTGTATACTCTACAAGCAATTCTTGATTCAGGTTAATCATCGTTTCATCGTCTTGAGGCAAGAACAAGTTATATTTGCCGCCAATGCCACAAATTTCGTAAATTGTCACAGGGTCCTTTATTCCCTTGGGTTCTATTTGTAGTTGCCCAGCAATTTTGAGTTCAATATTGGCATCTTTCCTCGTATTTTCCGAAATAAAAATTTGCCCTCCGACGCTGTAGGACTCAATGCGGGCAGTTAGGTTAACATGACTGCCAATGACCGTATACTGGGCGCGTTTTTGAGAACCAATATTTCCTGCTACGACCTCGCCTGTATTGATGCCAATTCCCATTTCAAGGATTGGTAGGTTCATTTGCTGATTTTTTTCATTCACCTGCTGCATCGCCAATTGCATAGCCATAGCACAAGCGATCGCTCTTTGAGAATCATCTTTGCGACTAATCGGCGCACCAAACATCACAAAGATGCCATCACCCATAAACTCATTAATCGTACCTTTGTAATGATTAATCACCTCTGTCATTGCTCCAAAGTAAAGATTGAGAATCGTTACTACTTGTTCGGGTGGCAATTGTTCGGAAATGGCAGAAAATCCTCTTAAATCAGACACAAGCACCGTAACTTTGCGGCGTTCTCCTCCTAGCTTTAATCCAGAAGGAGTTTCGAGTATATTGGCAAGTACTTCATCTGTGAGATAGCGCCCAATAGTTTTTCGCATCTGAGCAGCGCTTTGGGCAATATATTGGGTGATAGCGATCGCAGATCCTGCAAATGCCAAAATTGAAGGTACAACGGGAATCCACCAACCAGCAAGAAACGCCAGAAAGCTACCACCGAGTAAACCGCCACCCACCAGAAAGACACTGACAACCATGAGACTCTTTTGGTTGCCGCTGTGGCGTTGTAGCCAACACAAACTAGCACCAATCATTGACCAGCCCAAAATTGCCAGCCATTCTAACGGCTCAGGCAAAGTCTTAATCTGCGGACGACCATCTATAGCTGCACTCAAAATTTGACTAACTAAATTAGCATGGATTGTCACACCTGCCATGCGTTCCGGGTCAGTAAGTACATTACTGCTGTAAGGCGTGTAGAATAAATCCTTTAAACTTTCAGCGGTTGCCCCAATTAACACCACCTTGCCCCGCATTAAGTTTGGTGGAATCTGGTTTTCTTGTACTTTTGTGAGGGAGACTCTTGTAAACTGCTGGATTCTGCCTCGATAGTTCAAAAGTACTTGATAGCTTCCTGCATCGGCTCGGATGTAACCGCCATCATTCGCTTCAAAAGTAGGAAAAACACCTCGACCTAACTGTAAGTAATTGGGGTTATTGGCTGCTGGTTGCTCGGTAATCCCTTGAGCTTTGAGGTACAACAACGCCAGTTTTAGCCCAAAACTTTCCAGAATCTCATCATTTTTTAAATTGAGGTACAGCAATCCTCGGCGAATTTTGCCATCCCCATCTAGAGGTAGATCGTTTGCCCCAATTTGATGGCGTTTTTTTAGTACTGGAGATGCATCAACCGAAGAACTATCGAAAGTATCAGAGATTTTTTGGACTCCAATCAAATTGGGAGTAGACTCAAACACATTAACTAAAGCTTGATGACCGGGATTGACGGGTAGATCGCGATAAATATCTAAACCGATCGCTCTAGGTTGCTGCTGCCTAATCTTCTCTAGTACGCCAGCAAGCACCGCATCCGACATCGGCCACTGTCCCTGCTTGCGGATATCTGCCTCGTTAATCTCAACTATGACAATGCGTGTATCCACTGCCTCTGGTGGACGGAGGAGAAAAAACTGATCCAGTGTTGCTAATTCCAATAATTGCAACAATCCCGTCAAGCGGAGTGCGATCGTTAGAGCTGTAACATTGGGAACAGCCATCAGAACACCTCGCCATTGCCAAATTCGCGGTTTTAGCTTTGTCCACATAATACTTAAGTGCTGAGTTAGGAGTACAGACGCGATTAATCGCGTCTGTACAGGAGATAGGAGGCAAGAGCATTTATTACTTGTTCCTCGTCTCCCCTGCGCCCCTGCTCCCCCATTTTTTATTTCTCCGCTTTGCAGCAGTCAATCAATGGTTCTGAGGCGATCGCGCTCAATCCAACTGATTTGAAAAACTGTCTCCAATCCAGCCGAGTTTTTAAACTATGAGGCTCAGAACGGCGTAGCTGCGCTAGAGTGGTCAGCGCTTCATGCCAAATTCCAGCTTCTGCATAGAGAGTTGGCTGCTTTCGTAAATCTGCCTTTGCTAGTGCCTGCGACAAGGATAATTCTGGTTGAGTGCGTTCCACCCAGCCATCTACAATAGGATTTTCGCTGGAGTCTTCAGGATCGCAAACAATTGTCAGATACCAGTGGTAAGTTTTATTTACTGCCAGTGGAGGTGTTTTTTCAGGAAGTGTAAAGCTAATAATTCCGGGTCTATTCGGAAGTCTCAAAGTTGTTTCATAAAACAATTTCTGCTCCTTATGAGCCACAATTCTAAACTTGGCAGTTTTGACTGGAGATTGAGGCACATACCAGAAAAATGTTGGATGCTGAGCGAAAGTCAATCCTAATTTGTTTGAAGGTATTAAAGAGGTTAGTGGCTGATTTCCTGTTAGGCAAGAAGAACCACGGGTTGAACCCCCAGCACTTGCAGGAGGATCTCCCCGCTTTGGTGGCTTAAATGCCTGACTAATTTGCCAAGTTTTTTCTGTACGGTGCAACTGAGCCTGTACCTGTGCTGTTGAAGCAGAAAGCGGCACGAGATTCAAACACGTAGGTAAGGAAAAGACTGCAAGATATAAGGACGGCTTAATCCATTTCATGTTGATGTAGGAATGCCTTGGTATTAAATGTAGCCAAACTGATAAATTTTCACTTATAAGCTTGCTCCAAGAGTTTCAAACTTCTTGGCGATGAAAAGTCAGTTGACTAAATCAAGTGTTCCCAAAAGCAGAGTCAGACTTTACACTCAACTACGAACTGTAGATTTGCTCTAACTATGCGGAAGTAAATCCAGAGAAACTACTACCATTACGTTTTCCTGTCAGTTCACTTAATCAATCTGCACCTTGCGGCCATTCCACAAGTCACCGTCTGGTGCTTTGTCTTCCAGTACTTGCCACAGTTGCGCTTGTTGCACATCTGTCAAGTTTGGTTCTTTACCTGGGTTATGATGCGTCGATCTCCCAAGGCGCTCGTCCCAAACTGGTTATAGCGTTTTACTAACTGATAAATCCAGATTCTTGTAAATCCTGTGACTTGCGCCACCTCCTGAGGTGTTTTTCCTGTCGCTAATCACCAAATGATTTGGTAATGGTTGCGTTCTGTCGCTTCTGTTGCCTGACGATAACGAACCAACAGTTCTTCCGTACAAATGTGGTTGGCGATCGCAATTCGTTTGGGCATCAGACGTAAATAAATACACTGTAACGATTCCAGTTTTATGATAGGTATTTATCCCAACTTGATATTACTTATCTTTGAATGCAAATCTGTATGACAATACTATTTTCCGGATGAGCCAAAATAAAACTGAATAAAGCTTTATATTGAGTTTCCCTGTAAAAACTTATGGAATTGCCTCAACGCGTATCAATTCGCTACAAAGACACATCCTACAATATTAATGAGATACGCTTGAAAACTTTCCGCCTAGCGCTGCAAATATGGGAAGAACAAACTAAACCAAGAAAAACAGAGCTTTATAATTTTATATCGTCTTGCTTGAAACAAGTTGAGCGCCAAGATCGTTTTATGTTTTCTCTGCTATTTGTAGAATTAACAGACCTCATACGCAATTCTTCGCTGGACAGAGGAATGAGAGAGGTGTTGATTAAAACAGCTTTCAGTGAGTTTGCTTGCGCGTTAACAGACTTTGAAGATGCTGCCAAAAAAGATTAGGCTTGTTTGAAATATAAATTGGTGAGAGACAAAATTGTAAATTTAGTATCTGTCTAACTAGAGCTATTGCTGTGGTTGCATGAATTGTCATTAACAAAGTTATTATTTTGTTACTAATATTTAGTAAAATTCATGCCCATATACAGAGACCTAGAGAGTTTTTAAAGTTTTGTAAATTGTCTACGAGTTGCCCCCATCATCTTTCGTGTGACCATTTTTGTCACGTTTGATACTTTCTTCTAAAGCTTGAATTTGTTCGCGACGGGCTTCCAATTCTAGAGAACGACGCGCTAAGTCTTGGTTTTGCAATGTCAGAGATTGTCGCCACTGTTCCGCTCGCTCTGCTTCCTGTTGTAAGAAATCAGGGGTAATGCCAGTGCTAAGATACGCTTGCACCAAACGTAGTACCCAATCAGTAGCTTCTTCTAGCCTTTCGATGTCGCCTGTAGGGGAAAGCTCAACTAAAACAAGCAATTTTTCACTCATAGTGTTTCCTTTTCCCAGGAGAATGAAAGCCTCTTCCGGGATAATTGCCCAGACATTATCAGCTTCCTGACGCGCTAATAAGCGCAACTGGTACTGGTCTAAAAATTCGTTTTTATGTACCTGGGCTAGATATAGCATGATCTTATTTTTGTTCTCATATCAAATTTTAAGTTCCAAAAATATTTTCTACTTTTAATTTTTTAAGAATTTTTAATTAATAATGGGCAATGGGAAATCAAAATTACCCCATTACCCATTGCAGCTATACTAAACCACGCAAGCGATGCTTACTGCAACGCCTGAAGGCGTACTCGCAAAATTTCCGCCTGTTTTTCAGCCTCTGCTAAGGCATCCCTAGCTCCTTGCACCACATCTGCTCTAGCTTTATCCACAAAATTAGGATTACTTAACCTAGCACTGAGAGAATTTACTTCTGTTTCAGCTTTGCTCAGACTTTTCTCTAGTTTGGCACGCAGGATTTCGATATCTACAACGTCGTTACTTAGGGGGATTAACACTTGGATTGTACCAATTACACCAGCGATGGCTTTTTCTGGTGCTTGTGGCTGTTGTGATTCTATCTCTGGCAGTTCTTTTTGGCTAGTTGGCTGGAAGAATTTGCCCCACAATTTTTGTCTAGCCTGTGCGCTGATTAAATTTTGAGTTATAAACCAACTGGCATAAACGAAACCGACCATTTCAAAGAAAGTTCCAAAAAAGGGAACATCATCAATTGCATCTGGGATAGCTAAAGCTACCCTCAAGAAGACAATCCCTACAATAGTTAGGGCAATGAATTTCAAACCTTTTTGGGGTTTTTTCTGAGCAAATGTTTGGCTTTTTTGTGCATCAGCAATGGTTAGAGTTTCCACCTTTGCTAAATCTTTAATATAAGATTGTCCAGCGGTGATAATTTGGCGTTCCTGTGCATTTTCACTTTGTAAATTCGCAGTTACTTTTACCCCTGGTTTAATATCCGCCTCAGCGCGTAAATTCCGAATTGTGCGAATAGTGCCAATTAGCAGTTCAAATTGTTCTTCCAAAGCTGGATTAATTGAGTTGATATCTGCTTGAGGATAGGGTTGTAAAGATAAAGTTTGCGGCAAATCGGCTGGTTGTTGGGTGAGAGTCTGCCAAATTTCCTCAGTAATATGGGGCATAAAGGGATGAAGTAGTTTCAAAATCCCTTCCAGCACATAAGCGAGGGTTTGTTGGGCGACTCGCCGGGATGCAGGTTCAGCACTTGTTTGCAACCGAGATTTTACTAGTTCAATATACCAATCGCAAAAATCGCCCCAGATAAATTCGTAAAGTCCTTTGGCTGCTTCCCCTAAACCGTAATTATCGATGTGATTGGCAGTTTGTTTAACAACTTGATGATAACGAGAAAGAATCCAGCGATCGCTCAGTTCAGTAGCAATTGGTGTCCCTAGTTGGGCTGGGGTTTGACCGTCCAAGTTCATCATCACAAACCGGGCGGCATTCCACAACTTGTTAGCAAAGTTACGGGATGCTTCTACTGAGGCTGACTCATCCTTTTTGCGATCGTACTCCAAGCGGATATCTTGTCCAGCCCCCGCAACTTCCTTAATCATGGCGTAGCGCAGAGCATCAGTACCGTATTTATCAATCAGCAACAGCGGGTCAATACCATTACCTTTAGTCTTAGATTGCTTTTGCCCGTTTTCATCCAGCACCAACCCATGGATGTAAACATCTTTAAACGGCATTTGCCCAGTAAAATGTCCAGCCATCATCGTCATTCTGGCAACCCAGAAAAAGATGATGTCAAAGCCTGTTACTAAGGTAGTCGTGGGGTAGTAAGTCGCTAAATCTTGAGTTTGTTCCGGCCAGCCTAAAGTTGAAAATGGCCAGAGTCCGGAAGAAAACCAAGTATCCAGCACATCTGGGTCTTGTTCTAACTGGACATTTTCACCAAATTGTAATTTGGCTTTTTCCCAAGCCTCAGCTGCTGATTTCGCTACGACAAACGGAGTGTTATCGGTAATTTGCCCATCCGTTTCACTGACAGCATACCAAGCGGGAATTTGATGTCCCCACCACAATTGGCGAGAGATGCACCAATCTTTGAGTTTGACTAACCAATCACGGTAAACCTTAGTCCAGCGTTGGGGGAAGAACTCAGGCGAATCTTTTTGGTCGAGGAATTCTAGCGCCTTATCTGCGAGGGGACGAATTTTGACAAACCACTGAGTAGAGAGGAGGGGTTCAATCGGGACTTTACCGCGATCGCTATAAGGAACGGTATGCTTATAATCTTCTATCTTCACCAAAAAGCCATCTGCTTCTAGGTGAGAAACCACATTCTTTCTAGCAACAAAACGGTCTTGTCCTTGAAACTCCCCAGCATTTGCATTCAGCGTGCCATCTTTATTGAGGATATTGATAAACGGCAGATTGTGACGCTTACCCATTTCAAAATCATTCGGGTCATGAGCTGGAGTCACTTTTACCGAACCCGTCCCAAATGTAGGGTCAACGTACTCATCACCAATGATGGGAATTTCCCGATTCATAATTGGTAGAGTTAGCGTCTTGCCAATTAAGTGCTGGTATCTCTCATCATTGGGATTGACTGCCACAGCGGTATCACCCAGCATGGTTTCTGGTCGAGTAGTCGCCACCTCCACATATCCAGAACCATCCGTCAGGGGATAACGGAAGTGCCAGAGATTTCCATTAACCTCTTGATTTTCCACCTCCACATCGGACACCGCAGACTGAGAAGCCGGACACCAGTTCACCAGATACTCGCCACGATAAATTAAACCTTCTTCGTAAAGGCTAACAAAAGCTTCCAAAACAGCTTTTGATAAACCCTCATCCAAAGTAAACCGTTCCCGCGTCCAGTCTACCGAGACACCCAAGCGTCGCAACTGGTTGACAATCGTTCCCCCAGATTCTGCTTTCCACTGCTTAGCGCGTTCTAGGAATTGTTCGCGTCCCAATTCATAGCGAGTTTTACCCTCTGCCTTTAGTTGCTTTTCCAACATCGTGTGGACAGCGATACTAGCGTGGTCAGTTCCGGGTAGCCACAAAGTATTGCGTCCTTTCATGCGGTGATAGCGCACGAGGACATCAATTAATGCACTTTCAAAGGCATGACCCATGTGCAAACTGCCCGTGACATTGGGGGGCGGAATGACGATGCAGTAAGGTTCTCCGCCTTGGTTGGGATCGGCTTTGTAGACTTGGTTTTCTTCCCAAAATTTTTGCCACTTGGCTTCAGTGGTAAAGGGGTCGTAGAGACTGGGGAGATTCGGAATGGTTGCGGTCATGCTGGGAAAACTAAGGTGGAAGGACTCTAATAAATTTTGCCACAGGGTTGGAGAGGGTTTGATGGAAACGAACCACAGAGACACAGAGAACGCAGAGGAAAGAGGTTTGAAAGAAGAGATGAATCAACTGACGAAAGAGGTGATTGGAGCAGCCATTGAGGTGCATCGAGTGTTAGGGGCAGGGTTTTTGGAGGAAGTGTATAAGGAGGCGCTTATTATAGAATTTTTGAGGCGTGGAATACCTCATGAGTTTGAGAAAAGGGTAACGGTAAATTATAAAGGACATGAAGTAGGTCAAGGTAGATTAGATTTTCTGGTTGCTAACTGTTTAATAGTGGAATTAAAAGCTGTCCAGAATTTAGCCCCTATTCATGAAGCTCAAGTCCTTTCTTACCTTAAAATAACTAACTACCCCCTAGCCCTCCTGATTAACTTCAACGTCCCTCTCCTAAAAGACGGCATCAAACGTATTATCCTCTCTTAATAACTCCTCTCTGTGGTCTCTGTGTCTCTGTGGTTCGTTAAAAAAAATCCATGAAACATCAAACAATACCTCATTCCCCTTGGACTTTCATCCCCACCCTCTATTTCACCTCCGGCGTACCCTACGTCATTATCAACACAGTCTCCGTCATCTTTTACAAAAAACTGGGAATAGATAATACACAAATTGCCTTATGGACAAGTTTCCTCTACCTACCTTGGGTGATCAAAATGTTTTGGGGGCCAATAGTAGATATTTACTCAACCAAAAGAAGATGGATACTTTATACCCAATTTGCCATGTTCTGTTGTTTGGGCTTAGTAGCCTTGTCTTTACAAGTGCCAAACTTTTTTTTCCTCTCCCTCGCCGGCTTGACAATAGGAGCATTCATTTCTGCAACTTATGACATCGCCACCGATGGTTTTTATCTCCTAGCTTTAACTCCAGAACAACAAGCATTTTTTGTTGGCATTCGTTCGCTGTTTTACAGACTTGCTGTGATATTCTGTTCTGGAATTTTAGTATTTATAGCGGGTAAACTTGAAGTATCTCTCAATAACATTCCTTTAAGCTGGACTCTAGCTATTGGTTTTTCTGGTTTAATTTTAGCAATAATTTTTATCATCCATCGCCTGATTTTACCTATACCAAAATCAGATAACCAACGACAGCCCGAAGAAACAGATAACATACCATTTTGGACAATAATTAGCTCGTATTTTGCTCAAGAGAAGATTATAGCTATCCTAGCATTTATCTTGCTCTACAGATTTGGTGAGGCAATGCTTGTCAAGATAGCCTCTTTATTTCTCTTGGATAAACAAGAAGTAGGCGGACTAGGACTCTCAACATCAGACGTTGGCTTAGTTTATGGCACATTTGGTGTAATTTCCTTAATTTGTGGCGGAATTTTAGGAGGATTGGTAATTTCCAAGTATGGATTGAAAAAATGTCTATTTCCTATGGCTTTAGCATTGAATTTACCCGATTTATTTTATGTTTATCTTGCTTATACTAAACCTTCGCTAACATTAGTGTATCCTCTTGTTTCTCTAGAACAATTCGGATATGGTTTTGGATTCACAGCTTTTAGTGTTTATTTAATGTATATTTCCCAAGGAGAATACAAAACTTCTCATTTTGCGATATCTACCGGCATCATGGCTTTAGGTATGATGCTACCCGGAATAATTAGCGGCTATCTACAAAAAGCGCTGGGATATCCATTATTTTTTATCTTGGTCTGTTTGCTCACTATTCCTGGAATGATTGCACTGTTTTTTATTCCTTTAAAAGAAGAATCATCCAAATAATTACCATTAATACAGTCCATGAATTATATTTTGGGAATAGATGGCGGTGGTAGCAAGACTGTTTGTGTCCTGATGGATGATGCGCGTCAAGTGCTAGGTCGTGGCGAAGCAGGCGCATCTAACTATCAGAGTATAGGCATTGAAGCAACACTAAAATCTATTGAATCTGCAATTTACGCGGCTGTAAATGAGGCGATAAATATTACAAATGCAGTCAGGATTGAAGCTATTTGCTTGGGTTTAGCTGGTGTCGGTCGCGCAGCAGATATCGAACTAGTAAAAAGTTTAATAAAAGAACTACAGAATAGTAAATTATTGCCTCTTACCTGGGATTTACAACCAGCAAATATTGTAATTTGTAACGATGCTCTGATTGCTTTAGTTGGTGGTATTGGCCATCCTGTAGGAATTGTAGTTGCTGCTGGCACAGGTTCTATAGTTTTCGGGCGAAATCATCAAGGAGAAACTAAACGAGTTGGCGGTTGGGGTTATATTTTAGGAGATGAAGGTAGCGCCTATAAAATTGCTGTTGCTGGAATGCAAGCAGCATTAAAAGCCTATGATGGGCGTGATATGTCTACGAGTTTAGCAGACGCGTTCACACAGCATCTTGCCTTGGCCAGTATAGAAGATTTAATAGAAGTAATATATCGGCGAGGATGGAGAGTAAAAGAAATAGCTGCTTTAGCACCAATTGTAGATTTAGCAGCAGCGGAAGGAGACGAGGTAGCAAATAAAATTATTGATGATGCTGTGCAAGAGTTAGTAAAAGCAACATCTACAGCAGTTGATGCCATTTTTGGCCCTAGTGAATTTTTGGAAGTTGTGACAACAGGAAGTGTCTGGCAAGCTAGATGCAAAATACATGAGAGATTTACAGCATCTATAATTAAGAAGTTTCCTCATATAAAAGTGATTTTTCCCAAGTACGAACCTGCTTATGGTGCTAGTTTATTGGCTTTGCAAAGGCTAGCGGGAGAATGGGGAATTTGAGCCATGTCTAGCCACAAGCTGTTGTACATCAATGCATTTTCCACGAACCACAGAGGTGCAGAGAACACAGGGAGTAATAAACAGAACAGCTTACTTATGTACGCGGCAAGCTAGATGTACAAAGAATAATTCAAAAACCGTGGGAATTAAAACTAGAACCAACAATTTGACGTTCTTCTCCCATCACTACAGTCGCCAATAACTACGATAAGCTTTGTATAGCTCATGATAGTTTGTCGCGGTGTCTGACGACAAGCTGCTAGCCTGCGGCAACGCTCCGCGAACGTCTACGCCTAAATACACTCGCTACCTCAGCGATGGTAGACTACTCAGAACTCACACCACTGTTCTCATGCCAGAGTTGCTTTCCTACTTACGAGGAGAACAACTCATCCTCCACCCCGGTATCTGCTATCGCCGAGATGTGGTAGATAAGCGTCATGTAGGAGAACCGCACCAAATGTATGTATGGTTGATTAGTTAACACCAGCAGTTGGGCAGAGAAGCTTTAGTAAAATTAATGGTCACCATTCTTGATGTAATTCTTCCAGGTGTCTGCCACCGTTTGAAGCAAACCTCGCACCCATACACTTATAACGATTTAGAAATTGAGGTTTTAGTTGATGGCAACTGAATTGAAGTGGGAGAATGTGGTCAGGTTAATCTCGGTTTATTAAAACCAAGGTATAGAGCATTAGCATCAGGTTGGGGATTAGATCGCTTAGTGATATTAGTTAAGGGGATAGATGACATTCGCTTGCTGCGAAGCACCCATCCCCGAATAGCTGCCCAGATGACGAACCTGGAACCCTATAATCTGGTATCTAATCAACCTAGTATCAGCCGCGATATGTCTATTGTCACCGGGATAGATACGGATATAGAAGATATTTGTGAACAGATTGTACGGGTGTTGGGCAATGATGCTGAATTATAAGAGTTAGTGGCAATTTTGAGTGACACTTACTATCACCAACTTACATACAAAGCCATTCAACGTCTAGGCATCCAACCTCATCAAAAAAATCTGCTAGTGCAGATGACTCTGCGGAGTTTGTACGCATCCATCACGAATAAAAAAGCTAACTTCTTGCGGGATTTAGTTTACCAGCAAATTCATCAGGGTGAATATAGAGACAAAGTAACTGGGAACTGGTTAAGAATTCATTAGTTTTTCTGCTTCCCCGTCTCCACTTGCCGCATTGCCAGCAGCGCTGTTCCATAAGCAGCTTCCGTATTCACTGACGAAGCTACAGGCACTTTTAAACATCTTCCACGAATAGCAGTCCAAGTGGAATTTGCTGCCCCACCACCGGCTGTATAAACAAGGTTTAACTTGTCGGCTCCCATCTGCTGTAATAATTCATAGCCATGTGCTTCTATGCGGGCGATGCTTTCTAACAAACCATGCAGAAATTCCACAGGATTATCTGGGCGTGGTTCCAAGCGTGGGGGTAAATTGGGATCGTTGATGGGAAAGCGATCGCCTGCTTTCAATAGCGGATAATAATCTAACTCGCTGGCTTTTGATGTATCAATCTCGCAGCTAAGACTTTCCAATTCAGCGTTAGTGAAAAATTGCTGTAACACAGCACCCCCAGTATTAGAAGCACCACCAGTTAGCCACAAGTCACCCAGGCGATGGCTATAAATTCCATATCGCGCATCCTCTAGGCGCTTTTGACTCAATAGTTTGAGTACCAAAGTCGAACCAAGGGAAGTCACCGCTTCACCAGGGGATTTTGCACCACTGGCAAGAAAAGCAGCAATGCTATCAGTCGTACCAGCACATACGAGGCAATTACGGCGAAAACAAAACTTAATTGCAATTTCCGGGCGTATTTCAGCGATAGGAGTACCAGGCGGTAAAACCTGAGGTAGCTGAATTGGTATTTGTAGTTTCTCTAGCCATTCTGGGTATTTCAATTCTTCCACGTCATAACCCAGTTTTAAAGCATTGTGGTAATCGCTAATACCCAACTGTCCATGCAGCAGAAACGCCAGCCAATCTGCCTGATGCAAGAAATATTTAGCTTCACTAAAAAATGGTTGTTGCGACATCCACAGAAGTTTGGCAAGACTGGAGGTAGCACTCAATACAGTATGGGTTGAGGGTGCTATGCTCCGCAACTGCTCTAGCACTACCGCTCCCCGCCCATCGTTATAAAATAAAGGTACATCTACAGGCTTGCCAGTTGCATCACACAGCAAAACAGTGGAAGAAGTACCATTAATTGCGATCGCTTTAATTTCTCGTCGCAATGACTCTGGGATTTCTGCTAATAGACTCCATAAAGCAGAATTCCATTGATGTGTAGCTAACATTTCCATTGGATATCGCACTTCGGTCTGGATGCAAGCTGCCTCATCAATCACGATACCGCGTGCGCCAGAAGTGCCGTAGTCGATCCCCAGATAAAAATTCATAGTTTTATAAACTTTTTCAATGAAGAATAACTAATGAATGCTGGCCGATCGCTGCTTATGTTGCATCTTGTAACAAGATATTCCACTAACTTGTCAAAACAGTGAAAAGTAGTAAACGAACTACTCAAAATCTATTCCATTTTGGAGGATGTTATCCATGCTCATGTCAAATGCTTTGTACCTCGCTACGTCTATCTCAGACACTCAAGTGTACATTGCTCTGGTTGTAGCGTTGATTCCAGGAGTTCTGGCTTGGCGGTTAGCAACAGAACTTTACAAATAACACCGCGCGATCGCATAGTGAGCGAGTCGTACTAGGAACCACTACACCCTCTAACAACAATCAGGCTTAGCCTGGTTGTTGTCTCTAATCAAACAAGGTATGTGGTGCGACGAACATCAGTTATTTGATTAGTCGCAATATCCAAAATATTTTGCTGCAATTTTTAGTATAAAAAATATTAATAATTTTAAGTAAAAATCTGTAGCTCAATATATGACAAACAAGGTTAAAGTATTGTCAACCTTACGAGCTAACAGTTAACTTCAGCAAGTTGATACTGATATAGCCACGACTGACTAGCAAATATTAACCAGTTGAATACGACCGCTACCAAGGTTGTTTTGTGCGGTGAGATACATTTTAACTTCCTGAAAATGGGAAAATGCCGGGTATCTACCACACTGCAAGTTGTCGTTCACAAAACAGACAACAAATCAGAATTGACATAAAGTCACAAAAGAATAATAATCCTGGCAGACAGGTGCAGATTCCAGATGCTGGCGGCTGGATGCCATAAAGTGTTAAACACCAGATACTTACGTGTGTTCTATTATTTTTTAACGTTTAACATACGTGTAGCAATTTCCCAAAAATGAAGTAACATGTCAGCTAAATCAAGCCGTAATTAGTGCTAGATGGCTCTTTACGGTATTGCCATTCAATCAGCAAAGTTCTCTTGAGCATCATGAACGCGATTCAACCCTCTACACCCCCGTTACAACCTATACAAAAACGTCGGGCAGTTCCTCGACCAAAGCGGCATCTTCGCCAACGCTCTCACCAGGTGATGGTACTGGAAACTACGGCAAAAATAGCGGTTAACTTTGCAATCTCAGCAGCAGCAGTATCTGCCCTAGTGCAACTTTTGCCTTATCACTGGTCACAACAAGAAAAGTTGCGAGAAATTCGTACAGAAGTCAAGCTCATGGAAGGACGCGTCAATAGTTTGCAAGCGGAGTTTAGTCGGAATTTCGATCCGCGTCAAACAAAAAGTATTATGGAACAACAAGGATATCGGTTTGATCCTAACCAACTGCCAGTTGTAATAGTCAATCAGGATAGCAAGGAAATCGAGGCATCAGACTCATTACCCTAAAGAAAATCTCAAATCGGCGATTGGAGATGATTGAAGTGCTTTATGGGCTTTGTTGCGTACAAATACTGTATTTTTGTGCAGAGTTCTAACAGCCAATATTTAATAGCTAATCTTGGTGAGCTATTTTAATTAAAAATTTAAAATTCAAAATTATTTTTTTGAGTTTTGCATTATTGAAAGTGCTGAGGGCTGAGTTAGTTGTAAACCAGTATGGTCTTCTCCCAAGGGGAGATGCCAAAGGCGATGGGGGTTTCCCCATCAATAACTGGCGTTAGCGCAGCATTAGCGACGCAGGAGCGTCACCCGTACTCCTTCTCCTAGGTCGACGCTAGCGCGAACGGAGAACCCGTAGGGTAGGGTCAGTCGTCAGTATTTATTCTCCTTGTCCTCGCGTCCTCTGTGCCTGCTTGCACTAAGAAGACAGTAGTTCGTTTAGCCAATTTTCGATTTGTAAACGCAAGCGATAACCAGGAATATCTCTAGTGTTATCTAGGGAAGGTAGTTGAGTGAGGGCGCGACGATAATCTGCGATCGCACAATTCCAATCGCCCCAAAGATGATAAGTCCTGCCGCGTTCAGCCCAAATATGACCTTCTAGCTGACCAAAAAGCAGTGCTACCTCAAAATTCTCAATAGCCTCCTCGTATTGTCCTAGATCGCGCAAGGTAATACCTCGGTTAATCCACGCTCGCACATGACTGGGATTTAAATCAATGGCGCGATCGTAGTCAGCAATTGCTGCGGTTAATTCTCCACAGGCTGCATAGTAATTTGCCCGATTGTTATAAGCACTAGCTAAATTCGGATTAAGTTGTAGCGCCGTGTTGTAGTCGCGTAACGCTTTTTGCCTTTCACCGCTCTGAAAATAAATCAACCCTCGGTTGTTGTAATCAACTGCATTTTGCGGATGGCGGTGAATCAATTGGCTTAACAGGGCGATCGCCTCAGTATAATCTCCTTCTTGAGCTAATCTCAAAGCACAAGAGCGTAAGTAGCCGTCACCTAAAGCAGATTCGCTTCTACCGTTAGCCCCATGTTCTTGAGCCTGCAATGTATTATTTAGAACAAGACCGTAACAGTTATTTTGCTGGTCGCCAGAAGCTAAAAATGAGTGACTATTCATATTTATTGCCTGAGCTAATTGCTCTTTTAAATCAAATTAGAGTTTTCTTAAGTGATGGTGTTTGATTTTGGCAGCGATTACTTATGTGTTTATAATTACTTAAAAATGATTGACACTGAATTTAAAGTACTGCCACAAGTAGAATTCACCTCACACAAACAATTCATGCTCCAATCTAATAATGGATACCTCATACCCAAGTTCAATTCCAGAAATAGCAAAAATCAATATTCAAAAGAAGGCAGAGGGTCAGGGGAGTAGGGAGATGAGGGAGAGGCGGTGAGAAAGTGGCGTGAGACGCTACGCGACCGAGCGTCACCGGAAGAGGGACGCGGGGAATAACAACTGACAATTGACAGCTAATTCCCTACTCCCTTTTTTTGGATGTCTTAATTACGAATTACGAATTAGTATCAAGTAGTGACAGCGACAACTTGGTAGAATGCCAACAAGCCGTTCATTAAAGATGGAGAAAGGGACACAGAGACACGGTGACACAGGAATGCTTTAGCAAATCCTTTAGGTCGCTGTGTCTCTCCCTAGGTGCGCCTAAAATGTGCCTCAGTCTCCCGTCCCCAACTCTGATTTGTAAGTTTTGAGATTTTCTTATGTCAACAGTAATTTCCTATCAAAATGCCCCCGATTTAGCACCGGATGATTATATAGTTATAGGCTTGGCAACCTGCTTCATCAAAGAAGATGGAGAAGTTCATCAAGTGGAAGTTGTAGAACCAATTCCCTCTGCTGCTTTGGAAGCACTATTAAAAGGTATTCCTACCTCCTATAAACTAGCTCGTGCGACAACTTTGGCATCTGTGCTGGATGGTGATACACTTGTGTTGCCAGAAGGCTTCCCAGAATCAGCGCAGTTTGGGGATGAATTTGTGCCACGGATATTTGCATCTGCTCGCACCTACAAGCGTCGTGAAACTTCAAAATCTCTAATTCCTCTAGGAACGACTTACACTGATTTGAAGTATTCTATTGAGCGTAAGCGAGTGCTAAATGCTAGCAGAGTTGTCACTAAAGAAGACAACGTGAAACAGCATTCTCACACTCACAAAGTTCTTTGAGCTTCAATAATTATGCTAAAACTTTATGGCGGTGCCCGTAGTCGTGCATCAATTGTCCAATGGTATCTAGAAGAGCTGGCAGTGCCCTACGAATTTGTACTTCTAGATATGCAGGTGGGCGAACATCGCCAGTCGGAGTACCTGAAAATCAATCCAGTAGGTAAAGTCCCGGCAATTGTGGATGGTGATTTCCAGCTTTGGGAGTCAGGAGCGATTTTATTGTATCTTGCTGATAAATATGGCAAAACCCCGCTTTCACCAGAGGAACGTGGTGAACTTTCCCAGTGGGTGCTATTTGCTAATGCCACCCTTGGCCCAGGAATTTTTGTAGAAGCAACTCGACAGCAGGAGACACCCCGCTTGTTGAATCCCCTGAATGAAATTTTCGAGCGGCAACCTTTTTTATTAGGAGATGAATTCAGCGTTGCTGATGTAGCAGTAGGTTCTATTCTGAGTTACATTCCCGTCATGCTGAAGCTAGACCTCAGTTCCTACCCAGCCGTATTGAACTATATTCAGCGACTCTCTGAAAGACCCGCTTTTCAAAAAAGCATTGGTAAACGTGCTTAGGGAACTCCAAGAAATAAAAACAACTGCTTGAATTTGTTGACTGATGACTGGTGACTGATGAGTGTCAGCAAACAACAATTACAATGAGATATTTTTATTTGGAAGTCCTTTAGTTAGGCGTTGTAGGTTGGGTAATACCCAACCTACAAATTTTTTAACGATAGTTTGTAAATTGCAAGGCAACAGGGTAGTCTTCTTGCTTCAGCCTTTGGATGACAGTTTGCAAGTCATCTTTAGATTTAGCTGTAACTCTGACAGCATCACCTTGAATTGAAGCTTGTATTTTTTTGAATTCGTCACGAATTAACTTGGAAATTTGCTTAGCAATTTCCTGGCTGATACCTTTTTTGAGTGTGATTTCTTGGCGCACACGATTACCACTAGCTGATTCCACTTTGCCAAAATCAAAAATTTTCTGGGAAAGGTTACGCTTGGCGGCTTTTTCCCGCAGGATGGTGTGAACAGACTCTAAGGTAAACTCACTGTCAGTGCTGACAGTAATGCTGTTTTCACCTAACTCGACATTCGTTTGAGTATCTTTGAGGTCGTAACGACTTTTGATGTCTCGCACAACTTGATCGACGGCGTTAACTAATTCTTGTCGATCGAAGTCACTAACAATGTCAAAGGAATAAGTAGAGGCCATAAAAAATGTTGGATTTGAGATGTTGGATTTTGATAGGGATAAAAACTAGACATTAGACTTGTTGCAGAAGTCGGAAAAAGGGTAAGGGGAAAAGGTTCAAGGAATGGAATTTTCCTTTTGTTTAACTTTTACCCTTTCTTCGCTTTTTATTAAAAGTACTTTTGCAAAAGACTTATTGGGTATAGCCCCAATTTCTAGTTTCTAATCACGCCAGTTCGCAAGGGCGGAGAACACCCCTTCTTCGGATTCACAGTCGCCTGATGCCACTTTCTTCAACTTTGGGAACCAAAGCACATAAGTGGCTTTGGAGGGAAACCCTACCAAGAGCGCTGATTCACCGTACACGACTGGCTCCCCAGTCCTTAGTCCGCAATTATGAGAATGAGAGTGGCATAGCCAAAGGAGCTAATACCAAACGTGAGCGATCGCACAGTATATTCACAATATAGAAAATTGAGTATAGAAAACGAACTCCGACAAAGGCGATATCTATTGACTCGCTGCTACCTTACTCTAGTTCATAGTCTGTAGTCGGTAAATTTTTGACTATTGAACGCTAGTTGCTACCCTACCCTGCGGGAACGACTTCGTCGAACGAGAAACCCTACCCTTCTCCTAAGGTCGCCGCTACGCCAACGGGGACGCTCCTTCTGTGCGAGACGCTTACGCATAGCTTGCTTCGACCTAGGAGTACGTCGCTAACGTTGCGCTAACAGTAGTTGCTCATGGAGGAAACCACACCACTTGCTACCCTGCGGGTTCTCCGTTCGCGCTAGCGTCTCCCTAGGAGAAGGAGTACAAGTCGGCAAAGCCGACAACAGTCGCCTCAAGTCGGGAAACCCGCCCACAGGGCTGTCTCTCTAACGCATCGGCTCTTCTTAACTAATCAAAGTAAAAAAGTGTCACTACTTTTCTTTGTTCTTCTGCGTCTCCACAAGTTTGTAGTAGAGTGCGACTGTCATGAAATGCAAAGCAAATCAGTTGCTGACAGCGGGAGACAATCTCCTTATTACACAAGTAACTAGCTTCCGCGAGGGATAGACTATCATTACCGGGATTTTCTACTAGATGCATTACCTGTTCTAGTTGCTGGCGCGATTCATTGGGTTGGCGTTCTAGGCTTTGGGGTAGAATCACCGTCAATAAATTGGGGTCAGCTCGCATTGCTCCCTTGATAGCAGCTGAATTAGTACCTGTAGCGCCAGAGGTGATGATCCGATTGCCTGATAAAACTAGGGCATAGGTCATCATTTCAATCAGATTCTGATGCGTAATTGGCACATGACGGGAACCCAGCAAGGCAATTCGCTTAGAACCTGTTTGCTGGATTGTCGCCAGTTCTTGCGCTAATGTGTCGAGGTTGATGAGGTCTGTTGACTGGCTCAAAGATGGACATAATCAGATTAAACGACCCAGATATTTTACCAAACAGAGTGTAGATAGGAAGCGAACCTGAGTTAGACATTGTTACAATTTTTGGAGCAATTGCCTCAGTAATTCGTAATCCGTAATTCGTAACTCGTAATTAAAGCCCACAGAATCAGGCTAGCTACAGGTAGTTTCTAGTACTTACTCTGTTTTACAAATTTCAATTTGGTATTTTTCGTAAAACGGAGAGGAACAGCACGCTGTCACCTCCTAGGTGACAGCGAACTATCTTAATCCCACTAGCAACACAGCCTTCATTTATGCCTTTTGGAGTCAATGAGGCTAAGGTAAAGCCACTACGGGAGTTAAGCCTAGTTTAGATAACAGGCGGTCAATGTCAAAATGCTCTGTCATTAACTGGCGAATGCACTGAACTTTAATCGGCTCATGAAGGCGCACTTGACCAAAAGTGCGGTCAACAATTTCCACAGTAGTCAGGGTATCCAAGTCAACGGACAAAATCGGGATTTCTAGTTCTTCAGCGCGACTGAGAATGAATGGAGGTGGTGGCAGTTGTCCGGTGAGGATCAGGCATTGGGTAGAGGTTTCCAAAGCAGCTTGCTGAATTTCTACGCGATCGCCTCCTGTCACCACTGCCATATTCCGGCGTTTGCGAAAATACTTGACAGCTGCATTGACATTCATCGCCCCAATTGCCAAACTTTCTACCAGCAAATCCAAGCGATCGCTTCGACAGAGAACGTCAGCGTTTAACTGCTTTACTAGTTCTCCAACGCTGACACTACGCAGTAAATCATTTTTTGGTAGCGTTGCTAGCACCGCAATACCTTGCTGTTCCAAAAATGGGCGTAAGAGGTTATCAACTGCTTCTATTTGGGTAACGGGAATATCATTGATGACAACTCCAATCAAGCGATCGCCCACACGCTGCTTTGCAGACAACAGCGACTCAACAGACAGCAGCGAGTTGTATCGCGCTACCAACAAAACAGCAGCATCTAACACTTCAGTTACTTGCAGCAAAGACAAATCAAACAGATTGCCTTCTGCTAAATCACCAGGCCCCTCCAGCAACACTAAATCCCCACGGGAAATTTGCAAATATTGCTGTATTAGAGACTGTCGATAATCAGTTTTATCTTCACCGCTTAAACGTTTTTGCACACTGACTTCATTTACAGAAAGCAAAGTAGGAGCAATGCGGTTTGCCGACAAGTTGAGACTATGAGTAACAAACTGGACATCTTCCTCAACTACGGTTTTGCCAGATGCACTAAAAGAAGTGCCTAGCGGTTTGCCATAGCCAATATCCAGTCCTTTTTGCTGTAGCTGATGAGACAAACCCAGAACAGTTGCAGATTTTCCGCTGTAAGCCTCGATTGAGCCAATTAGCAAATATTTAGCAGATTTTGGCACACATGCACTCCTAATTTCAAAAGGAAGTAGAACCCAGCTAGGTGTTTCCTCATTTTAGTTTGTTCCGGCAGAAGCCTCGCACTCTCAAAAAGTAGCGTTTTCCTAAGGAAGAAGTTTTTTTAGGTGACATAATTGTCTGAAATTATCAATATTTATACTATTTTGCTAGTCATCAGTTGGTATCTAAAATATCGCTTTTAATATTTTTAAGCTCAGGCTAGAGTCTATGAGCCGTTTAATTGCTATAAGCCTGTAATCAGGAATTTCAGAAGGGGTGTAAGGGCATAAGGATAGAATTTACCCTTACACTTCTAACTAACTGGCTTATTCGTCTATACGCAGCAGTTTGCGGTAGAAAGCTTGGGAAAAATCAGTCACGCGATAGCGCTTATAGTTTTCCATAAGTTCAATTAAAAAACTCATAAATTCAAAACTTGCCATCATCACTTCATAACTTAGGTCAGCATTGCCATCAAACTGCATCCGGCAACGCGTTAAGTCTGAAGGTAAGGTAGCAATATTCCAAGAGGCGACAAAGGGAATATTTTCACTTGCTTCTATTTTGCGGTGTCCCTCCAAAACGCCTTTTTGATAGAGACTAATGGCAAAAGGCAAGAAATTGCGCTTCGCACCCTGAATGTAAGGTAAGTAAACGCTTGCTTGTTGTTGCGTGGCAGGCTGTAGTTGCTCAATAGACATCTTTGAATATTCCTCAAGTTAGTTGACAACTGGGGATATTAGTGGATTTCAATAGTATTCCCAGAAAACATGTCCAAAGCACATATTAGGGAGCAACAGATGAGGGGACGCGAGGACGCAAAGACGCGGAGAATAAGCACTGACTCTTACCTATTGCCTTCTGACAACTGACTAAATTACTGAAGTTACTGCTAAGAAATATTAAAATGTCGGTTACAATAAGGCTGCATTGGCTTTTATTGAAGCTGGGACAATAACATCGAAAATCCCTATTATTAGGCGGTTCATGCTGTTATTGTGGCTGTTATCAACACTTAACTATTGCTACCTTACTACCACTTTGCCCAATCCAGAGTTCTTAAGGGGTGGAACATTACCTCTAATCTCTGGGATAGATAAAAGTGTGTGAAGGCTGCACAGTTCAGTGTTACCCGATTCTCAGCTTCTTTAAGGTGTATAAAAATACTGATTTTAAAATTCAAATAACCTATGCCAGCGAATTCCTGGCCCGAAAACGATTATTACGACGAGCTTGACCCACTTAACTCCTTGTTGTCCGACCTATCGGTAGATGAGGAGTCAGTTGTAGAGGCACAAGATATCTCTCTAGCATCCCGGTTTCAGGGACGTAGACGCAAAGCTGCTCTGGTTTTAACTATAGTTTGGAGTGGTACAATCGCCCTGCATTTAGCTTCTTGGGGTTTTATATTCGTACTGGGACTAACCGCCGTACTAGGACTTCATGCCTTAGACGTTATATTTGCCAGACCCCGCCACTATCCCAAAGAAATGCAGGGAGATTTGCCTTCTGTATCTGTGTTAGTGGCAGCAAAAAATGAAGATGCAGTAATTGGCAGATTAGTCAAGAGTCTTTGTAGTCTGGAATATCCAGATGGGCAGTACGAAGTATGGATAATTGACGATAACAGTACCGATAAGACACCGCAGTTATTAACAGAACTGGCGCAGGAATACGACCAACTGAAGGTTTTCAGGCGTTCCGCCCAAGCTACTGGCGGGAAGTCGGGAGCGTTGAATGAGGTTTTACCACTTACCAAGGGGGAAGTGATAGCAGTTTTCGATGCTGATGCCCAGGTGCCATCAGATTTACTGCTCCAAGTAGTACCTTTATTTCAACGAGAGAACGTCGGGGCGGTACAGGTACGAAAAGCGATCGCCAACGCCAAAGAAAATTTCTGGACTAAGGGACAGATGGCGGAAATGGCGCTGGATACGTGGTTACAGAAACAGCGTATTGCTATTGGTGGAATTGGCGAGCTGCGGGGCAACGGTCAATTTGTCCGACGCATAGCTTTGGAAAGTTGCGGTGGGTGGAATGAAGAAACCATCACCGATGATTTAGATATGACTTTCCGCTTACATCTCGATAACTGGGATATTGAGTGTACATTCCACCCAGCTGTGCAGGAAGAAGGTGTGACAAATGCGATCGCCCTTTGGCATCAGCGCAATCGTTGGGCAGAAGGCGGCTATCAGCGCTATTTAGATTACTGGAATCTGATTCTCAAAAACCGCATGGGTAGGCGGAAAACTTGGGATCTCCTGATGTTTATGCTGATTATGTATATCATACCGACAGCAGCAATCCCAGATTTATTAATGTCGATAGCGCGGCATCGTCTACCAATTTTTAGTCCAGTAACCAGCTTGTCTTTAACTATGTCTGTTGTAGGCATGTTTGCCGGACTCAGGCGGATACGTCAAGAGCAAAAATTCAATGTTTCTACAACTTTTGTGTTGATGCTTCAGACGCTACGTGGCACTTTATATATGCTGCACTGGTTAGTAGTCATGAGCAGTACCACTGCCCGCATATCCGTCAGACCAAAGCGTTTGAAATGGGTGAAAACGGTGCATTCAGGAAGTGGATAGTAGCACCTGTGAGTAATTAAAAATTAAAAATGCGAAATTCAAAACAATAAATTTGAATTTCGCATTTTTTTATCCCAGATTTCGCACTCGCAACTGGCACAGACGAAAGACAGTAAGGAAATCAAAATGCTTTTAAAAATCCGAAAGTAAGAAATCCAGGACAAAATTTCTTACCAATTGTTAGCACAATCCAGCATTATCAATACTTTTAAAAGCCACAGCTTCGCAAATGTCTTGCGCGGTATTGGCTTGATTTTCTGAATAGGCGAAGAGGTGAGACATATGAAGGAAATTTACTCATGGACGATCAATGTCTCAAGAGGGGCTTGTAAATGAAACCAGCCCGAATCCGCCACTGGCTTCGATGTACTGCCTTGTACCCACCCGCACTCGTCAGACGCAAGAAGGGCTACCACAGAGGCAATGTCTTCGACCTGTCCGTTCCGCCCCATTGCAGTGTTCGCTGCGAATCGGCGCTCTGTTTCTTTCTGGATTCTTGCGGAACTCGGCGTTTCCATCCTTCAGATGCATACTGACAAATTAGCGTGAACGCTCGTGCTAGGCGTATTTGGCATTGAGTTAGGTCGAGGGGAAGTATTATCTCCCCCTCGACCTAAGGAGCCACCATCATGTCCGGCTGCCTTTGCCTGATGCAAGTATATTAAGCATTTATTAAATGTTTATTAAATTGTCTTAACTGTCTTAACTGTCCTTGCATTTTCATAAAAATCATGAAATATTAATCAGCATAAAGCGTATACAAATACGCTAAAGCAGCTTTTGTCAAGTATTTGTAAACTTAGACATTTATAAACGACGACTATATACGTCGCTGTAATAGTGTTACGGCGCGGATTTATGTCTTGTGGCGAACACTGTTATGCCGCTCTGTATTTCGTTTTAATAAAAAGCTGTATTCATGTTCAAAATTGAGTAATTTCAAGATTTAAAACCATGAAAAATACACTTGTATCAACTTGCATAGCGCTAAGAAAGTTATTTTCTTGCGTAGTAATTTTCTTAGCTTCAGTAGGTTTATTAATAGCTGCACCTGGTGTAGCACAAGCACAAACAGGCGAACCTACACCCAAACTAGCAGGTGATTTGGTATTCTTCGAAGGCAACGATTGTACACAAAACATAGTTTTTAGCTATGATTCCTCGAAACCTGCTAATGATAATTGTCAACAAGGGGGAGAATGTAATGGTGACAATGATGAAGCTAGATCGTTAAAAATTTTAGGACTTGCACAGTCAGGAACCCTCATTGGAGTTTTTGATGACCCAAACGGAGGTACTCAAGATGATTTCTCATATATATTGACACAAGGTGCTCCACTTGGGCCTGATGTTTGTGTTGGCACTTTTGAAAAAAGCACCACAACTCCTCGTTATCTAATCACTCATCAACACAATAATGGATTAGATGGAAAAATTTCTCACGTTACAATAATACCAAACTACGGTAGATAAATACCATAGCATTGCTGTGATATTTAGTAACGTATAAATTTCAAAAAAACCCCTTCTGTAGTCGATGATTCCAAGGAAGGGTGTTTTTTGAGAAATTAAAGTGCTTGTTCTGCTCTCACCTAAATGGGTGTTGAGCTAGGAGACGATATCGTTAGCAAAATATACATGACCAGAGTAGAGGGTGAGAATACACAGCTTGGCATTGCGAGTTTGGTCGGATAAGCGCTCTGGTGTTATCAGGAGCAACAACCTATTCTACGCAAGAAATTTGAGAAGGGATAGCTCTTTAAAAGCTTTTCAGGTTCAATATAGCGATCGCCGCATAAGGTGAATTTTATTCGTCGTCAGCTTCTGATTCCTCTACCCACTCCGATGTATTCGTGGAGTCGGATGATTCGATTCCATCATCTGTGAGGCGGATAATTTGTCCGTCGAAAAAATTTGCTAGACGTTGAGCTGCGATCGCCACTTCATCAGTTTCCCAATCAGTTGGGGGTGTTTCGGTTGATGGTGGAGGCACAGTTTGCACCCCATTGCCATTTCTCGCAGGTGGCGCACTTCCATTCCTTGCAGGCGGCTCGGTTCTTACTGCTGGTGCTGGTGTGGTTGGCTGCGGTACTGGCGTTGGTGGCGTGTTTTGGTTGTTGTACTTAGGAGGTGGCTGCTGAACGCGAGTAGAGTCTTTTGGAGAAGGATCTTTTTTGGCTGAGGTAGGAGTTACAGAGCTTACTTGTTCTAGATTTACTTGAACTTCACACTGAAAAGTCTGCTGGAAAGCTGCTTTGATCATCGGAAGATCGGATTTAAGTGTTTCATACCATTTAGATCCTTTGACAGCAACACGCGCTACAGTACCGTTAAACTCTATTAGCTGGCACATTTGCCCCAGTAAAGCTTGCCTGGAAGGCATCGGAAAATTAGTACGCACCTGTTGCCAAACCTGAGTTAAGTCATATTGTGATGTCTCAACAACTTCCTCTGAGGGTGATACTGGGGATACTTGTTGTGCAGGTGCAGTAAATGGCTTCTCCTCAGTAGGTGGCTGAGGAATAGATCCATTTTCTGTGGGTGGTGACACCGATGTAAGTGGCTGAGGAACAGATACACTTTCTGCGGGTGGTGGCGATACCGAGTTAGTAGAAGAGATGCGATCGACTGGCAAAGAAACTGGGGTAGATGAAGTATAGTCACCATCTGGCTTGTTTTCTGCTGGAACTTCGACATTGGACGAAGTCTTTCCTGGGTAATTGTTACCGTTAGGCGAAGCCGTTCTCGCAGAGTGGGATAGTTCTTGCTGAAGGGTTGGGTTGGGTTGCTGGGGTGAAGTTGGAGGAGATGCTTTCTGTGTTAGGAACTGCGGAGGTGATTGACGATCGCTTGCCGATACCGCAGGGGTTGTGATAACTCTAGGTGAAATGCCTGTGCCTGTGGACTGAATATTTGCACTCGGTAGTAATCCTAGTAATGTCACCTCCAACCACAAACGTGGCTGGGTAGTGTTTTTAATTTGTACTTCAGCTGTTCGCAAGTGCTGCTGTCCTACCAAAATTGTACTCATATCCAGTTGCTGGGCAAACTCGACTAGCGCTGTCCAAGTTTGACGAGTACAAGCTATCAAATCATGACGATTCGGGGCTGTTTTGGCAATCAGTAAATCGCGGTAGAAAGCGGCCAGATTTTGCAGAATAGTTAGCGGTTCTCGACCACGCTCTAAAATGTTACGGCTACAATCTAAAACTGCTTCTGGATCGTTTTGAGCGATCGCACTCAACAAAATTAACAAGTCTTGCTCGCTTACCGAACCAACTAAATCCCAAACTTTATCTGGTGTCACTTCACCCGATAACAGCGCTAACTGGTCGAGCAAGCTTTCCGCATCCCGCAATCCTCCCTGAGCAATTTGAGCTACCAATGTTACAGCATCAGGAGAAATACGAATGCGTTCATAAGATGCGATCGCACTTAGATGCTTCACCATCGCCTCTAATTGAATGCGTCTAAAATCGAACCTCTGACAGCGTGAAATAATTGTTGGCAATACTCGCTGTGGGTCAGTTGTGGCTAAAATAAAGACTACGTGTTTCGGTGGTTCCTCTAGTGTTTTTAGTAGTGCATTAAATGCTGCTGTACTGAGCATGTGGCATTCATCCACTACATAAACCTTGTAGCGACACTGCACTGGCGCAAACTGTGCCTTTTCAATCAGCTCGCGGATATTATCGACACCAGTGTTGCTGGCAGCATCGATTTCAATTACATCTAAGGAGTAGCCCTTAGTAATACCCTGACAAACATCACATACACCACAGGGTTCAGGAGTAGGCTTGTCATTTTTGAGACAATTGAGAGATTTAGCGAGAATGCGGGCGCTGGATGTCTTTCCTGTACCTCGCGGCCCAGTGAACAAATAAGCGGGGGCGATTTTCGCTGTTGCAATTGCGTTAGTAAGGGTAGTAGCGATCGCCTCTTGTCCCACCAGTTCAGCAAAACTCTTTGGGCGATACTTGTGGTGGAGGGGTTCGTAAGACATGGATTTTAAATGTCAATGCCTTTTATAAATTAATTTAGAAACACAAGCGCCCATTTGACATTCAATTATTTTAAACGCAGGAATATTCCTTTTGGACAATTAAATTATTCCAACATTTCTCTTGATTATAGTACATTTGAACCAATTTAGGAAATTAGGAGTAGAGACACGATTAATCGCGTCTGTAGTTTTATCGCCCCTGCTCCTCCGCCTTGGTAATGTACATTTTATTGACTGGAATAATGCGATGGTACAGTGCGATCGCTACAATCTTAGGATAGGCAATACTCAATGGTGCGGCACATGCTCAGGCGGCTAGTTCAGTGGCTCAAAAGGTTCTTCCAACGCTTATTTGGTAGACGACAGACTTCTTCTAAAATAGCGGAAGGTGTGCCAAAAGAAGTAGCGCCACCCCTAACCGACACGGATCTAGAATTTCTGTTCACTGAACTTTTGGAAGGAGTACATCAAGCACGAGGACAAGCTTGGGCGTTAAAATGGCTGCAAAACATTGAACATCGTATCTCAACTGAACGCTGGATACAATGGTTACAGCGCTTTGGTGAAAGATTGCTAGCATCACCTACACCCAATAATGAATTAGCTGCTCGCTTAGTGCAATTGGGCGAGCTGAATACTGGAGAAATCGGAGACGTTGCCTATGATATTGGTATGCAAGTTTTGACGCGCAATCAAGGCGAACCAATATGGGAATATGATGGGCCAGACGCTGTCAGCACACTCCCACCCGAAGAAAGCTACCCAATACAAGAAGAAGCAGGTGAGGGAGAAATTCCGGCAGAAGGAGAATATCAAACTGTCACTATAGATCAGTTGTTTGTGATGTTGCAGCAGGATGAAAACTTACGCCAGCAGATTGCTGAACAACTGGCAATTGAGACAGACGATCCAGAAATTATTGTCCAAGAATTAATTAATCAATATTATGCTCCTAGTGAATCCTCTACAGATCAAGCATAAGATTGGGGATTGGGTATTGGGAAAGGAGAAAAGGAAAGAACTATCCCTTTGCCCTTTAATCTCTTCCCAGTCCCCAGTCTTCAGTCCCAGAAGATAACGACTGGCAAAGTTTTGTATATTTTTTATAACTATACGATTACAAACCCTGCGAAATCCAGTAGGTTTTACGTAATTACTGATTTTTTGAAGACAACGCCGCTACAATCTAGGAGAAATAAAATCCAAGAGTATGGCAGATGCTCACGCAGCTAGTGCAGTGGCTTAAAACGTTTTCAAATCGCCCCGTTGGTAGTAAGCAGACTCGTGCTATCCAGACTGTGACGGACAACCAGGTGGTAGAATCTCCACCTGAACTGACTAACGCGGATCTGGAACTTTTGTATAACCAGCTGTTGGAAGGTGTAAATCAAGGACGAGAACAACAGTGGGCAATAAAGTATCTACAGCGGATGGAAGATCGCATTAGCCATGAGCGTTGGATAGATTGGCTGCTGGGCTTTGGTGAAAAATTACTCATATCACCTGCACCAAACCATCAGTTAGCAAGCCGGATGGTACAGCTAGGTGAACTTGGTATCGGTAAAATTGGAGAACTTTCCTATGACATTGGTATACAGTTGTTGTCACGGGACTTAAGCGAATGGTACGAAGATAGCGAAGAGCCGGAAACCGAAACCACAACTTCTGAAACTTCTGAAACTTTGCTCAACTCTCCAGGACAGGAGTTAATCCGCAATTTAGGCGAACTGTTATGGGAGTCTGACGAGCCATCGGCAGTTCCTTATGGGGGGAACCCCCAAGACCGGACTGCCTCAGAAGTCGAAACCAGAGTAGCACCCCGGATTTCTCTGCCTGAAGAAATAGCAGCAAATAACCAAGGGGAACTAATTTGGGAATATCAAGGGGAAGCAGCCGAAACCACAACAGCACCCCATTTTGTCCCAGATGAAGATACCACAGAAAACTCACAAGGGGAATATCAACAAGCAAGCGAAACTACGGCAGCGCCCCATTTTGTCCCAGATGAAGATGCCACAGAAAACTCACAGGAATGGCAGTATCAAGAAGAAGCAAGCGAAACTGCAACTGCAATACCTCTGCTGACTCCTGCTGAAGAAGATGTAATTTACAACTTAAACGAACTGTCGTTTGAGCACGAACAGCAAAAGACTGAAATCACACCAGCTTACCTGCTTGCTACTACCCCAGAAGCTTTAGCAGCAATCTTGTCAGCAGAGGGGATTTGGGATCAATCTTTGGCAAATTTAGATCCAAATGTGGGGTATACCATAGATGAGTTGTTGATAAGGTTGGATCAAAGTACCACTTTAGTTGAGCAACTTGCTTCTAATCTGGCAACTCAAACGAACCAAAACCCAACTTTTACAACCAGTCCAAATGCGGCAATTCAAGCACAAGCCTGGTTTTATCAAGGTCTGCGGCAAGCCAAAAGCGGAGATTTGTTAGGAGCGATCGCATCTTACGACCAAGCTATAGAATTAAATCCAAATTCTTATGAATATTGGTTTAATAGAGGCTTAACGCTATTTCATTTAGAACATTTTACCGAAGCGATCGCCTCTTATAACCAAGCCATAGAACTGAAACCCGACCACTACAAAGCTTGGTATAACCGGGGTGGAACTTTAGGTGAAATTGGATATTTTGAGGATGCGATCGCCTCCTTTGAACAAGCCATAGAAATCCATCCCGATTACCCAGAAGCTTGGGCTGGTAAGGGTTTAGCCCTGCTCAAGTTAGGGCGGATATGGGAAGCAATTGCCAGTTACGACCAAGCCTTACAGCTACAACCCCAAGACCAAGAAAATTGGTATTTCCGAGGTATAGCGCTAGCTTTAGCCGAACAGCATGAAGATGCGATCGCATCTTATGATGAAGCTTTAGAAATCCAACCAGATTACCACGAAGTTTGGATTGACAGGGGTGTAGTCCTATTTAATTTAAAACGCTGGTCAGATGCGATCGCATCATACGACAAAGCTTTAGAAATTCAGCCTAACTTTTACTTAGCTTGGTACAACCGTGGTGTGGCGTTAGATAACCTAAAAGACCATGAAGAAGCGATCGCCTCTTATCGCAAGGCCATAGATATTAAACCCGACCTGCACTTAGCTTGGTATAACCAGGCCGTAGCGCAGTTTTATTTAAAACAATATACTGAAGCGATCGTTTCTTACGATAACGCTTTACAAATTAAACTTGACTACTGGGAAGCTTGGATTGGTCGAGGCACTGCTGCCGGTCATTTAGTGAATCTTAAACCTGCGATATCGACTGACATCGCCACAGCAAATCCTGCCTTGCAACAGGGAGGATTTGAGGGGAAACTAGCCAGTTACGAAGAAGGATTGAAACATATTTATTCAAATACTCACCCAGAAGGCTGGGGTAGATTACATTTAGCGATCGGCAATGCTTACTTCGACCGAGGCAAAAAACATTCCACATCCCGTGACGATTGGGGCAAAGCCATAGCCGAGTACAATCAAGCATTATTAACCCTGACAAGTGAAGATTTTCCTCAGTTATATCTGGAGAGTTTGCAATCTTTAGTTAAAGTACTTTTGGGTTTAGGACAAATAACCCAAGCTCAAGAATTACAGCAAATCAGTGCAGATTTCTTGCAACAATTACTCAGCGAACCGACTCACACTGATGAAAGTAAAAAACAGTTGGCTCTGAGATTTGCCGGTATCGATCAATTGGCAGTAGATTTACATGTGGAGTACGGCGATTTAGTAGAAGCCTGGGAAATGGCAGAACAGATCAAAAATTGTTGCTTAACCTGGCTATTAGATGGTTGGAAAGCAGAAATTTACTCACCTCTATATAACTCCGTTCAACAACTACTCAATCCCAACACAGCAATTATTTACTGGCATATTAGCCCAGTAGCGTTAAATACTTTTGTGATCAAAGATGAAGCCCCATCGCCCATCCTCATCTTTATACCCATACAAAATGTAGGAATAATAGAAACCGCTACACATGACAATGAATTGCCTCTACCGGAAGCAGTCAGACGCTTAATTGAATTTGAAGATTGGCTAGAAGATTGGAATAAAGGGCATCAGGAATATCGCAACCAAGACCAATCTCAACAAAGCAAAAGCAATCATTCTTGGCGATTGGAGATGGAACAGAGACTGTTACAACTAAAAGAAATTCTCCAAATTTCCACAATTAAGCAGGAACTCGAAGGGATTACTCAACTAATTTTAGTTCCCCATCGTGACTTGCACGCATTACCTCTCCATGCACTTTTTCATTTATCTTCTCCATACGAAGAATACCTACCAAATGTGGAATCTAATTTCAGCATTTCCTATTTACCTAGCATCCAAAGCGGTTTGTCTTTGAAAGCTGAAGGCAGAGGACAATTATTAGAGCAAAACTTACTCAGTGTTGAACATCCCAATACTACAAATTATCCCCCACTCAAATTTGCCAAATTAGAATCTGAAATTGTTAGCCAGATGTTCAATAATCCCCATCGCATCCAGGGAACAAAAGCTACTAAAAATATTGTAGAAAGTGCTTTATTTGATAATAATTATAATATATTTCATTTTACGGGTCATGTGACGAACAATTGTCGTGAGCCTCAAAAATCAGAGTTAGTTTTAGCAGGTGAAGATAAACTCACCTTAGAAGAAATCTGCCATCAAAATTTAGCTACCTATAATCTGGTTACTCTGTCTGCTTGTGAAACTATAAGAACTGGCAACCATGCGATCGCTACTGAATATGTGAGTTTAATCAGTGGTTTTATCTGTATGGGAATTCCTCATGTAGTGAGTACTCTTTGGACTGTAGAATCATCTGCCAGTGCCTTGGTAACGATTGAGTTTTATCAAAGACTAAAGCAAGACAAATCTGCCACTATGGCTTTAGCTGAAGCCACAGTATGGCTAAAAGAATTAACTGCTGGAGAACTAACAAAATGGTATGAGCGTTTACTTAATAATCTGCAAACTGAAGAATTAACAATTAGAGCTTATTTAGCAACACATTTGTATAGAACTAGTAAAATTGCATCAGATAAAAAGCTTTATAGTCATCCTTACTATTGGGCAGCATTTACAATTGCGGGAAAGCATAATTAAAGCTTTTGGTAGGTGGCAAATATTTTTATTCTCACGCCCAGATGCAGAGAGTATAAGAATTAAGACGCAAAGATGCCAATATATCAGCCTCTTTGCGTCTCCGTGTCAGCCTTAATGATAAGTCTTAAACCGGACGTGATACTACTTGTTAGGCTGAGGAGTTAACCGCAGATAAGGCTTGATCTCTTCATAGCCTTTGGGAAATTTCTGTTTCAGGACTTCTGGATCTTTCAGTGAGGGGACAATTACGACATCCTCACCGTCTTTCCAGTCAGCGGGTGTTGCTACGCTGTAATTATCAGTTAATTGCAGAGAGTCAATTACCCGCAAAAGTTCATCAAAGTTGCGTCCAGTACTGGGGGGGTATGTAAAAGTCAGACGGAGTTTCTTATTGGGGTCAATAACGAAAACCGATCGCACTGTTACAGCTGCGTTGGCATTGGGATGAATCATATCGTAAAGATCGGAAACCTTGCGATCTGCATCTGCCAAAATTGGGTAGTTGAGGCTGGTACTTTGAGTTTCTTCGATATCTCCTACCCATCCCTTGTGAGATTCTACATCGTCAACGCTCAGAGCGATCGCTTTAACGTTGCGCTTGTCAAATTCTGGTTTCAATTTGGCAACTGTGCCTAATTCTGTCGTGCAAACAGGTGTAAAGTCAGCAGGGTGAGAAAACAGCACTACCCAGCTGTCACCCGCCCATTCGTAAAAATTTATGTCGCCGTGTGTAGAGGCTTGCGTAAAGTTGGGTACTGTATCACCAAGACGGAGAGCCATGAGAGATTCCCTGTAGTTACAAAGGCATATGTCTTCTATTTTGCCATAATGACACAAAACCCCGATTACCCAATCGGGCATTAGCTGTTTGAAACAAAATTTTAAGTTGTCAGCGTTTGCAGAGGGATTACTACCTGACAGAAGAATAAAAAACCTTGAGCGATCGCAGAAAATCAACTGAGCGCAGTTGCACAGAACTAAATTCAGCCAGAGATTTTAACTGTTGTGCTGAACTGCATGTTCATGACCCACTAAGTAGAAAGGCGCAAATAAATAGAATTATGTAACGAAAAGTAAAGTTAACTAAAACCCTCCTCCCTTCTGCCATCTGCCCTCTGCCCTCTGCCTTGCCTTAATAATAAATATTCGCGCCGACCTACTTAAACTCCAGGTCTAAACTTCAGTAGTTAAGTACTTTCTGTAAAGCCAGCAATAATTCATTGATAGTGTAGGGTTTTGATAAAAAGGTAGCGACACCAGCATTATCAAGCGCCTCTAGCTTGTTCCTGGACAACAGTCCACTAGTAGCAACAATTTTTACCTGGGGGTTAATTTTTTTCAAAGTACGAATAGCAGTTAAGCCATCTAAAGAGGGTAGCATTAAATCTATCAGTACGGCACTGATTTTCTCTGCGTGTTTGGCATATAGTGCGATCGCCTCAATCCCGTCACTAGCAATCAGAGTTTGGTATTGGTGAGTCTCCAGCGATGTTTTAGTAATATCTTGGATTGCAGGTTCATCATCCACAACTAAAATCAATTCTCCATTTCCTGTGAGCGGTGTTAACTCTTCTGCGTTGAGTATTTCCGTTCCTCCCACCGCTGGTAAGTACACCTTAAAGTGAGTGCCGCTTCCTATCTCGCTACGTACATCTACAAAACCACCGTGGCTTTTGATAATACCAATTACGGTAGAAAGTCCCAATCCTGTGCCTTGTCCTACTGGTTTAGTAGTGAAGAATGGCTCAAAAATTCTATCTAAGATTTCCCCTGAAATGCCAACTCCCGTATCTGAGACAGTCATTACCACATATGGCCCCATATTGGCTTCCAGGTTCATCCGCGCATAATTTTCATCAATAAACAGATTTTGGGCAGAAATAGTTAATTTACCACCATTGGGCATGGCATCGCGGGCGTTAACGCATAAGTTCATCAGTACTTGATGGAGTTGGGTGCTATCTCCAGAAACCATCCACAATTCATTTGAGACATCGATACAAACTTCGATAGATTTTGGAAATGTCTCTTTGAGAATCTTGGCAACTTCTACGATGAGGTGTCTAATCTGCAAAGTGATGTGCTTGCCTTCCACACCCCGTGCAAACGACAGCACCTGCTTGACTAAATCGGCTCCGCGTTTAGCATTAATTTCTAGAATCTCCAATAGATGCAGAGTCCGCTCATCAGCATCAGGAAATTTCAGTGGTAGGAGTTGCGCTCCTGCCAAAATCGGTGTCAGGATATTGTTGAGGTCATGAGCGATACCGCTAGCCAAAGTACCAATACTTTCCAGGCGTTGGGCACGAAATAATTGGGCTTCTAATTGTTTCTTCTCAGTAATATCTGTATCGACACTGAGAATTGATTTCGGCTTTCCCCATGCGTCGCATACCAAACTCCAACGGCTAGAAACTAAAACTTCCCTACCACTTTTAGTAGTTTTATTTAACTCGCCCTCCCACTTACCCTTAGCGACGACATTTAACAAAGCTGCTTCGATTTCCGCAGAAGGTTCATTAAATAATAATTCAGCGACATTTTTCCCCCAAGCCTCGTGAGCCTTCCAGCCATAGAGATTTTCTGCACCTTTATTCCAAAATAGAATTTTATTTTCTAAATCGCGCACGCAAATTGCATCAGTGGTGACATCTAATAATGCCGCTTGTTCGCGGATTTTTTCTTCAGCCAGCAGGCGATCGCGCAGGGCGGCTTGCCGTTCGCTAATATCTATGCTGGCACAGGTTATACCGATAATTTCTTGTAACTCATTGCGTAATGGCTCAACAGTCAAATCGTAATAGCGAATTCCTTGGGGAGTAGTGATAGATACTTCCTCTCTAGTACCGATACCGCTGGTTAGTACACTGTGTTTGATAGCAGTGAGACGTTGGGCATCTTTCGCTAGGATGAGATCGAAATCATGTTTGCCCAACATTTCCTCAACTGTCCACCCAGAAATGGGATTATAAACCCAGGTATAACGTAACTCCTTGTCCTGGTTGAAAACGAAAATTGGTGAGTTTTTGAGCGCAACCCGAAATCGCTCCTCACTCTGTCGTAGTGCATCTTCCACCCGTTGACGCTCGATTGCATAACGCATGGAACGCACTAGCAAGTCGCCAGTCACTTGTCCTTTGACTAAATAATCTTGCGCTCCTTCCTGCATTGCCCGCAGTGCCAAGGTTTCATCATCTAGACCAGTCAAGACGATGATGGGAGTTGCTTTTGCTTGATGTGTTGCTCTGACAAACGTTTCCATTCCCTGGCTGTCAGGCAGGGAGAGGTCTAATAGCATCACATCGAAGCTGTCATTAACTAAACAGTCGAGCGCCTCGCTAAGCCGCTCAACTGGCTGTAACTCTACCCTAGCTGTAGTTACTTCCTTTAAAAACTCTTGCAATAAAAAGACATCGCCAGGGTTATCTTCAACTAATAAGACTTTAATAAGTTGACCTGCCATTGCCATCACTCCGGTGGCAGTTTTACGATCGCAAACCAGAAATGTTCTATGGATTGTACAATTTTAACGAACTGATCGAAGTCAACAGGCTTAGTTATATAGCAATTAGCAGCCAAGTTATATGCTTTGAGAATATCTTCTTCTGCTTGGGAAGTAGTCAGAACAACCACAGGAATTCGTTTGAGAGAAACATCGGTTTTGATTTCTGCCAGTACTTCCCGCCCATCTTTTCTCGGTAAATTTAAATCGAGCAGTACAATATCTGGGTGCGGAACCTTAGCATATTTTTCTTGTTTACGCAAAAATGCCATTGCTTCTACGCCATCTTCAACCACATTGAGGTTAACTGAGATTTTGCTATCTTCCAAGGCGATCCTTGTGAGTTGGGCATCGCCAGGATTGTCTTCTACTAACAAAACCTCTATAGGCATAATCGTTGATGTGTTATTCACGATTGTTGATCGGACTGGGGATTCTTAATAGGCAGGGGGAGCAGGGGAAGCATGGGGAGATGCGGGGACAAAGAAAATAACTCCAGCCTTCTGCCTTCTGCCCTTAGGGTGACGATCGTATGCTCGCTAACGCAGTCGCTCGTGGGAGAAACCCCCAAGACCGCGCTGTCTCACCTTCTGCTTTTTGCTTCTTTTCTAATACCCACTGCCCCTTGTAAACGGGGCAGTGGCTTCCAGAAAGGTAGCACTTTGCTCTGCTCGATCTGGAATTGTGAAGTAGAAAGTCGAGCCTTGACCCGGTTCTGATTCAACCCAGATACAACCACCATGTCGCTCTATAATCTTCTTACAAATTGCCAAACCAATTCCAGTACCTGGGTACTGACTTCTTCCGTGTAGGCGTTGAAAAATCACAAAAATGCGTTCAGCATACTGTGTTTCTAAGCCAATTCCATTATCGCGTACTGAAAATAGCCATTCTGAGTGTTGAGTGCTGAGTGCTGTTAGCGGTAGCGGGGCGTTTAGCCCGTGCTGCGTTAGAAGTTCCTCCCCTGCTCCCCCTGCTCCCCTGCTCCCCTGCTCCTCTGCCCCCCTACCCCTCTGCTCCCCTGCTTCCCCTGCTTCCCCACCTTTCCTCACTGCCCCAACATGAA
The DNA here is from genome assembly GCA_003326215.1 of Nostoc minutum NIES-26. Classification (GTDB taxonomy): domain Bacteria; phylum Cyanobacteriota; class Cyanobacteriia; order Cyanobacteriales; family Nostocaceae; genus Dendronalium; species Dendronalium minutum. Next base: position 247,403 of record LXQD01000339.1, read on the forward strand.
TTTTTGGTGGCTGTTGCCCGCGGAATTTGATAGCATTGCCAATAAGATTTTGCAATACCTGTGCCAGTTGCGTAGGATCGGCTCTGACTACAGGTAAAGGATCGTGGGTGATTGCTCCACCACATTCTTCAATGGCGACTTTAAGATTTGCGATCGCCCGATCGAAAATAACTTGACAATCAACTTGTTCAAAGGGCTGTCCACGAGTACTAACACGAGAATAGTTCAATAAATCGTTGATTAGGGTTTGCATCCGGCGTGCGCCATCTACAGCATAGTTAATAAACTGTTCGGCGTTGCTATCTAGCTGAGTCTTATATTTTCGCTCTAGCAGCTGTAAATAACTCGTCACCATCCGCAACGGTTCTTGCAAATCATGGGAAGCTACATAAGCAAACTGTTCTAATTCTGCATTAGAACGAGTTAGTTCCTGACGTTGGCGAGTTTCTTGCTCCAGCATTTGCGCTTGGGAAAGGGCAATACCAATTTGATTTGCTAGGTGTTGCAATAACTCCAATTCAAAGCTGCTCCACTGCCGGGGTGCAGTACACTGATGGGCAACTAGTAAGCCCCAAATACCATCTCTGATGAGAATTGGCACTACGAGGTTAGCTTTGACACCAAACTGCCGAAGAAATTCCCGGTGGCAGGCTTGGATATCAGCATGTTCAATGTCTACAATTGCACTTATCCTTCCTTGGCGATATTTCTCTATGTAGCTTTCCTTAAAGCAGGGGTCGAGAATGTTTTGTCCCAAAACCACAGGCCAACCAGGAAGCACCGCCTCTTGTACCACTGTTCCCGAACCATCAGCGTGAAGCCGAAAAATCACAACTCGGTCGGCTTGCAGTAGTTTTTGTACTTCAGTAACTGTAGTTTGCAGAATTTCCGGCAATTGTAAAGACTCACGAATTTTCAGGGTGATTTCTGAAAATAATTGCGAGCGCAGATGTTGTCGTTTTAATTCCGTTTCTGTTTGTTTGAGTTCCTCGGCAAAGCGGGACACTTCTGCTAAATTACGTCTTAACTCCATTTGGCTAATCACTTGGCGGCTTAAAGCCTGAAGTGCGTCCATTTGTTTTTGGTTGAGTTCCCGTGGAGCTTGGTCAATCACGCAGAGGGTTCCCACAATATCTCCCTTGGGAGTAGTCAAGGGAACTCCTGCATAAAAACGCACATAGGGATAGTCAATTACTACCGGATTTGCGGCTAACTTTTCGTCAGCTAGCGTATCTGGAACCACTACAATATCTCGTCGCTCTAGACACAAGTAAGATAACCCTACATTACGGGGCATTTCCGATACTTCCAAACCTAGTTTTGCCTTAAACCACTGACGGTCTTCGGCAATTAAATTTACTAATGCTATGGAAGTACCACAAATAAAAGCAGCTAACCGAGCAAGATTGTCATAAGCTTCTTCGGGTTCAGTGTCCAGAATCTGGTACTCGCGGAGAGCTGCAAGTCTCTCCGCCTCCTTATAACTATTAAATCCAGCTTTCATCAATTTTTATTAAAAAGTCGCAAAACAAGGCTTAGTTAGTATTTTGAATGCTCAATAACTGGCTTAGTCTTTTTTTAGATTAATCAATCATCCCTTTGCTTGTGGCTTTTCAGGGAAGTTTTTTTAGATTTTGATTAAAAAGCTATATGCAAAACAGGGAAAGCATTTGTCCCAAACTTTTACCTCTGGAACAATTCTAGTGTAGACAAGTTAATTAGCCAAAGTTACGATGGCGGAACTTGAAACCTCTCGACTACGACTTAGACCTTTTCAGTTGACTGATTTAGCCGATTATCACCGTCAAATCGCCAGCGATGCAGAAGCGATGCGGACGCTGCTACCGGGGAAAGCACCATCTTTGGAGGAGGCTAAGTTGTTCTTCAATTCCTTCGTTGAACATTGGGAACGCCATAAATTTGGCTTGTGGGTGATATTCGACAAACAAGGTGGGGATTTAACTGGTCAATGTGGTTTGAGGTTTCTCAAAAATCCCCAAGAATACTAAAATGCAAGTGGCTGCATCATAAAGGGGTGTTTCAGGAAGATCTTGGGTAACTCCTGGAAATAGCTGGACTCGCTCGGATAATCCATAATGCTGTCTTTTTTCTTGGGCGATCGCTAGCATATTACTAGACGGATCTACACCTAGCATTTGCCACTCTAAATTGCTTGTGCCCAACTTGACTAATTACGTGCCTGTACCAGCACCTACAACCAACACGTTAGCTTTTTTTGGCAGACGCGATCGCAAAACAGACAATACCATTGTGTGCATTGCTTCATAACCTGGTATGGCCATTTGCGCTATGTGTCGTATTCGTTGACGGCAAATGGTGGATTAGAATCAAAATCTATGTTCTGTTCTGGCATAAATTGATATTGCTAACTGATGAATGATGACTGGGAAAAAGTTTTCCTAATACCGAATACCTAATCCCTAATACTCAGTCCCCAATACCGAATACCTAATCCCCCTTCGGGTTCGCCAGTCGCTCATGGGGAGCCACTCCGTTGCGGTGAGCAGTCCGTTGGGCGGCTTCGCCGACTTGAAGGAACTGCGAACCCGAAGGGGGGTTCCCCCGTTGTAGGCGGAACGCCTTCCCGCAGGGTAGGAAGTGGCGTGGAAACCCCCAAGACCGCACTGGCTCACCAGTCCTTAGTCCCTTTCAATATACCTTTGCCAAAGCTGACTCCCGCAACTTGCTAATTAAATCACTGAGATTACCTGTATTCAGCCGATAATTCAAGGGATGGGCAATCAACCGTGCCGTACTTTCGTATAAAGTAGCAATTTCAATCAGACCATTTTCCCGCAACGTCCGCCCCGTGGAAACTAAATCTACAATCGCCTCTGACATCCCTGTAATTGGGCCGAGTTCTACTGAACCATACAGCGGTACTATTTCAATCGGTAGATCCAGATTTTGGAAATATTCACGAGCGCAATTCACATACTTAGAAGCAACCCGACCGTGAGGCGGCAAATCTAAAGGTGATTTGTAAGGACTCGATGCTTTGACAGCCACCGACATGCGACAATACCCGAACTGCAAATCAACCAAGTGTGCAACTTGGGGCTGTTTTTCTCGCAGTACATCATAACCAACAATACCCAGCTGTGCCTGACCATACTCTACATAAACGGGGACATCTTGTGCCCTTACTAGTAGTGCTTTTGCTTGTCCACTAGCATCAGGAATTTGAAGTTGACGAGTTCCCGAATCTAAAAAAGCACTAAAATCTAATCCCACAGCTTGCAGCAGGCGGATGCTATTTTTGAGTAGTTCCCCTTTTGGCAATGCAACAGTCAGCATTCTTTTTCTCAGTTTCCTTGGTGACTTGGTGTTAGCGTAGCGGTAGCGACGTAGGAGCGTCAGCAGTCCGCCCGGAGGGCGATTCATTATATTGAGAATATCTCTATATGCTTACCATAAGCAGTATGAGAATTTTATTAGTTGATGATGAAGTTGAACTAACTGGCCCTTTAAGTCGCTTGTTAACTCGTGAGGGCTACACTGTGGATGCCGCTTATGATGGGACAAGTGGCAATGAACTCGTACAAGCAGGCAGTTATGACCTACTGATTTTAGATTGGATGCTGCCAGGAAAAACGGGGTTGGAGATTTGTCAGCAATTACGCCGCCAAGGCAAAACTACTCCCGTTCTGTTCCTTACGGCTAAAGATACTTTAGATGACCGTGTAGAAGGTTTAGATGCTGGCGCAGATGACTATTTAGTCAAACCCTTTGAATTGCGGGAATTGCTAGCTAGAGTCCGTGCTTTATTGCGGCGTTCTGGTTCTCAAAGCTATGAAATTACAACTGGAAGGTTGACTGTAGCTGATTTAGAACTCGATTGCGAAAACCAAATAGCCTATCGCCAAGGACGGATGATTGAACTATCCCAAAAGGAAAGCCAACTGCTGCAATACTTTATGGAAAACCCCGGACAGCTTTTGACTCACGCCCAGATTTTGCAAAGTCTGTGGCAAGATGGCGAACAACCGAATAGCAATGTCATCGCCGCATTAATTCGCCTGCTGCGTCGTAAGATTGAGGTGGGTAAAGAAACTACACTGATTCACACTGTTTATGGCAAAGGCTATCGCTTTGGTGCTGCGTCAGTAGAACCATACTAATTCGTAATTCGTAATTAAGATATACAGGATAACGTTTGTCTTGAGTCTTCTTTTCTACTCATTGCCTTATGTTTTTATAGTATTCAACAATTGATTAATTTGAGTTTGCAATTCTTCTCGAAATTTTTGCGCTTGTTGATAGACTGCTGTACGGTCTTTTGCTGAGTTAATATCCTTTTCTAAAGGCTGGATAAAGTAACGCAGGCGAGTTTTCATTGCCCAAACTCCCATTGAAGGAAATAGAATCAAGGCAATCATCAAAGGCGATATGGGTAAGAATGGTAACTTGAATAGTCGTTGCAATTTTTTGAGATTAACAGTCCAAGGATGTAAAGATTCACTACCGATGCAGAGTACTGGAAGAATGGGAATATGGTAGCGATCGCTTAACTGCATAAAGCTGACATCGAACTTTTGCAATTGATAGCGTTGACTCCACCCTTTTAAGGGGCCGCGTAAACCTTCTGGTGCGTATAAAATAGTTTTACCTTGGGCAATGGCTGTTTCAAAATCGCCTAACTCTGCTCGCACACCACCTAAGACTTGCGACCATTTAGGTGGCAACCACCAAATCATCCAAGGATGCTCAAATAATACTGGACTTGCTAAGGGTTGCACTGTCCATCTTCGTTCTTCACTTAACAAATAACCTAAAGTGATAAAGTCCCAAGGAAAGCACATCCCTGCATGATTCATTGCCACAATCATTGACCCGGTTTGTGGCAAGTTCTCAAGTTGTTGCAGTTCTCCTTGAAAATAATATTTAATGATAGGAGCTAATATTTCGTGACGAAAAGCTTCTTGATATTTGGGATTAAATTCACCAACTTCTGTTCGTGGTGAACGACAACCCAAACGCAACCATCTACTTAGCAGCGCTAAATAAAATCCACATGGAAGCAAAAATAATCCATATTCCAGCCAATTCCAACCATCTGGATCGGTTTGATAATGCTGCCAGTGGCGATTGAATAAAATCAGCCAGCCAGGAGGATACCAAAGGCAAAACCAATCAAACCAGCTAAATTTATAGCCTGCATCTGATACTTTTTCTAGTCGTGTATTCAGGCGGTTTTCGGAATGTTGATTAATCACAACAGCAGTGCAGATTAGGCAAAAATATAGTTAAGTGTATATCCTAACTTGATAATTTTGCTCTTGGCATCCTACCCTGTACAGAAACAATGCTCATCTAGCCTTATAAAGCGCTGCACAGTTCCTTAGCACATTCTGCGAGCGACAGAATATTTCCCAGCATAAAAATTTGGTTGCGAAGCAAATCTTTCTTGGTCATATTTAAGCCAATAAAATTGGCTAAGATTTTCCACAAGCTCACTTATTGAGGACGTATTCACTCTACTCAACCCTATTCCCTAACCTCGTAAATTGGCGAAGGTATTCAAAGAAAACTCGCTTTTTCGGAAAATCTCTGATTTTTTCTGTATTTGTATTTAGTTAAAGTGGCTTGCGAGTTCAATTTTATTCTTTGTTTATCAACTACCTTCTGGAGAAGTTATGGGTTTAATGACAAAGTTGACAGCGGGATTGTTGACTTTTGGAACATTGATGACTGGAGTATTGCCTGCAATGGCTCGTCCGGCGACCTTGACCAGTAGAAGTAATCTGCGAACAGATGCATCTTTGACAGCACCCGTAGAGGAAATCTTACCATCGGGCAGTAATGTGGAGGTTTTGAATATTACGGTGGGAAATGATGGCGATTACTGGTATTATGTGCAACCAAAGGTGGAAGGTACACTAAGCGGTTGGGTACGGAGCGATTTAGTCAGCTTTCAGCCAAGCAACAAGCGTTATGCAACCATAGCGCTGAATCGCGGGTATAAAATTAACGTGCGTTCGTCTCCTAACTTAAGAAGCAAGGTTCTGTACAACGCGCAGTCAGGTGATTTGGTGACGGTTGAAGATTCTTATAAAGAGGTAGGTCAATATCGTTGGTATCGCATTAAGTTCCCAACTAATGTTACTGGTTGGGTGCGAGAAGACCTGCTATCGATATGGCCGCAAGGATGCATTATCACTTGTCCTGCGAATTAGGCGATGCCTGCGGCGGGCTACGCCTACGCAGATCGGCAAAATAAGGAAGTTATCTCTCCACCGAAGTACTCAGATTGTGGCATAATAAGCCGGTCGCATACACTAGTTAGCCATCATCGTGCAAGATACCGATTCTATCAACGACCTTGCTGCCGCTCTGCAACAGCCAGCCGACCTCACCTTTGAACTGCCAGATCCAGAAGATGAACAGATTCTAGAGTCAGATTTTCAACAGCAGCTTGATGTAGCTTGGCAAGTGTGCGATCGCTTCGACCTGCAAACTGAAATTTGGCGGGGGCGCATTTTACGTGCTATCCGCGATAGGGAGAAAATGGGTGGCGACGGCCGAGGCACCGGTTTTCTCAAATGGCTCAAAGAACGGGAAATCAGTAAAAGTCAGGCGTATGCTTGGATTCAACTAGCTAATAGTGCTGATACCCTTTTAGAAGAAGGCAAACTTGACCCAGGCGCGGTGAATAATTTTAGCAAACGGGCCTTTGTCGAAACCTCCAAAGCAGCCCCAGAAGTGCAACAGATGGTGAGTGAAGCTGCACAAAAAGGCGATCGCATCACCAGGCGGGAAGTGCGTCAACTCACGGACGAATGGACGGCTATGTCCTCGGAGTTGCTACCGGAACCAGTGAAGCTCAAAGCAGCAGATAACACCCTTCCGCCGCGCTACATCGCCCCCTTGGTGAAGGAAATGGAGAAACTGCCAGAATCGCATCAAAAATTTATCCAAAAAGAAATTGCCGCTAATCCTGACGTTGATACCCTCAAACAAGTAACTACCGAGGCACGTCAATTAGGAAAGTATCTCAAATCTGCCGCTCAAGTCCAAGCCTTAACCCAGGAAGATATTGATATCGAAACAGCATTAGAAGAAGCACAAAGAATTGGCTGTTTGAGTGTAGCTGCTGACTTGGTAAATCAAGCTTCCCAAATAGAACAAACAATTGCCAAGTTATACATGACTTGGAAACGCATTGGTAATTTAGCAGATCGGTTGTACGTGGATACCGGTGCAAGTACGCCGAATTTGCGATCGCTCCTCACTTGTATAGAACCCCTTGGTGGCGAAGTCATGGAACTGCAACTAAGTGGCACTACCGAGCATACTGTCCGCTTGCAAATCCAGGAGACTAATTAGAGAGGCTTCGCTTGGCGATCCTTAAGGCAGCAAGTCATTATCTGCACTGTTGTAGGATTCAAAAGTTTGTGAATTCTTCATAATTTTGTTGTTGTTTATGCGTACCGATCGCATTACCTTGTATGCCATAATTTTCTCATAACATATCCGGTTAAACACTGATGTTAAAACCGAGCTTGTGAAGGGTAACAGAGGCGCAAAAGGTCAACAAAAGTATATAAATCTTTACGAAAATAAACTTCTAAAAGATATTCTAAATATGGATTACATAAAAATATGAATCAGACTAAATTCTCTCATGTAATGCCTATTTGGAAGTTTTGCACTTTATATATTTTTACTTGGGGAATTTATCAACTGCCATGGGCACATAAGCAATGGCAATTTATTAAAGAACGCGAGCATTTAAACATTAGACCTTGGTTTCGGTCTTGGTTTTTGCCTTTTTATTTGTACAGTTTATGCCAAAAAGTTTTTGCCCTAGCCGAAGAACAAGGATATAGGGTAAAAGCTTCACCTTTTCAGGTGACATTTTTTTATTGGATATTTGTAGTCCTGACAAAATTGCCAGAACCATGGTGGCTAATATCATTTTTTAGTTTTATTCCCTTATTAACTGTTGTGAAAGCACTTAATTATTACTGGGGACAGCAACAACAACATTTGCCTATAAATGAATCTTTTACAGGCAGGGAAATCTCATGGATTATATTCGGTGTAGTTCTATGGTTATTGATAATCATTGGTTTTTTAAGTGAAGGTGGAATATAGCAGTCCCATTTGATTTGTGAAAAATACTTTATTTTAACGAATCACAAAGAACGCAAAGTAAAAGGAAATAAATAATTTCACCAATGATTTAAAATTGCTATATAAAAATAGTGGATTCAATAAGGTATTATCAAATTGTCGCTATGTTTTAGTGACTTGATAGAGGCTTCATAATACTCCTGCTAATTACCTGCCAAAGTATGACCTACTGCCTCAATCCCGATTGCTATAAACCCCAAAATCCCGCTGATGGAAATTTTTGCCTCAACTGTGGGACAAAGCTACTGCTAAGACAAAGATATCAAGCGATTAGTCAATTGGGTGAGGGTGGATTTGGCAAAACCTATCGTGCAGTCGATAAAGACAGATTGAATGAAGTCTGCGTAATTAAACAATTTTCTCCGTCGCCAGAAATTCAAGGAAATTCGCAAGCGCTAAACAAGGCAATTGAACTGTTTAATCAAGAAGCAATTCGCTTATACGAACTAGGAAAGCACGATCGCATTCCTAATCTCCAAGCTTATTTTGAACAAGACAAACGGCTGTATCTGGTGCAAGAATTCGTTGATGGGGAGAATTTATTAAAGGAATTAGAACGTCACGGAACCTTTAACGAAAGCCAGATTTGGCAGCTTTTGGCTGATTTATTGCCAGTGGTGAAGTTCGTTCACGAACACGGAGTGATTCATCGGGATATCAAGCCGGAAAATATTATGCGTCGCCAAAGCGATCGCGCTTTTGTACTAATTGATTTTGGAGTTTCTAAACAAGCAAGTGGTACAATCATCAGCGGAGCGCGGGGTACAATGGCTGGTACGCCAGGGTATGCCCCAGATGAACAAATGCGCTTTGGCGAAGCTTATCCAGCTAGCGACCTCTACTCATTGGGTGCAACTTGCTTGCATCTGATGACGGGAATGCATCCTTCTAATCTCTACAATGCTTGGGAGTCTCGCTGGTTATGGCAAGAACAGCTGTCGAGTGCAAATATAAACATCAGCAACCAGCTAGTAGCAATTTTAGATAAACTACTCAAAGACCGAGTAGGCGATCGCTACCAATCAGTTCAGCAAGTGCTACAAGATGTCAATGGCATCAATTCACCTGCTGAAATTCCGCCAACGATTATAACTAAACCACCGAAAACAGCGCCTAGAATTCAAGGTTGGCGATGTATCCACACTCTTACAGGTCATGCAGCTTCTGTGCGTTCCATCGCCATTAGTCCGGATGGTCAAACAATTGCCAGTGGCAGTGACGACAATACAATTAAGCTGTGGCATCTCGACACTGGCAACCTCAAGAGTACCCTGACTTCCCCATCTGGATTATTGAAACGCGAGACAACTTGGTATACTTCCATAGCCTTTAGCCGCGATGGTCAAACAATCATCAGCGGTAGTTTGGACAAATCTATCAAACTGTGGGATTGTGGTAGTGGCAAACAGCTTCGCAAACTCAAAGGGCATTCCGATCGAGTAAATGCGATCGCCCTCAGTCCAGATGGTCAAACTTTAGTCAGTGGCAGTCGTGACAACACTATCAAAGTCTGGAATTTGCCTACTGGGCAACTAATTCGCAATCTGACTGGGCATTCTAACTCAATTCACACCCTAGCCATCAGCCCTGATGGTCAGATACTTACTAGTGGTAGTTGGGACAACACAATTAAAGTTTGGAACCTACTCAACGGCAAACTAATTCGCACCTTTACCGGACATTTAGACTGGGTTTATAGTGTCGCCATTAGTCCAGATAGTCAAACTTTAGCTAGTGGCAGTCGAGACAAAACAATTCATCTCTGGCATCTAGAAAGCGGCATAATGATTCGTACCCTAGCAGGGCATTCTGACTGGGTGAGTGCTGTTGCCATTAGCCCTCAAAATAATCTGCTGGTTAGTGGTAGTCGAGACAAAACCATCAAATTGTGGGATATGAGCAACGGACAACTGATTGAAACACTCACTGGACATTTAGATTTAATTCATGCGATCGCTTTTAGTCGAGACGGCAGGAGCATTATTAGTAGTAGTAATGATGGTGCAATCAAAATTTGGCGATATTGACCTGAGAGGTTGTTTGAAAAGTGTTTCGCTGTGACTTTAGGTACTTTTAGATCCCCCCTAACCCCCCTTTTTAAGGTAGGGCTGTTTCATTCTAAAAAGGAAAAAAGTAATTTAATATCATGGGCGCAATGTCGTATTGCTCTTGTTAGGGAATCAAAACCATTGTGAGGCAAGAGATTAATCACAAAACTACGAATAATCGAGAAATTAGCAGCAGCATAGCCATCAACCATTTGGGCAGAGTCTTCATCAAACACAACATGTTTTACCCAATGAAGACGATTTTCCACACCCCAGTGACCACGAATGCCTTGAGCAAAATCCGATGCTGGAATGGTGAGTGAACTAATATAGTATGCGGTTTCTTGATCGGGTT
>LXQD01000340.1 GCA_003326215.1 Nostoc minutum NIES-26
GACAAGTACTGCAAGATTTTTTTGATTCAGTTTGTAAGATCATTCCTATCCCATCATGAATCCGATGTGATATAACTTTCACATCTTTTAAATCAAGAAGCTCCGTTAGGATTTTAATATCTTGTTTCCTGACCATAACTGTAAATACAACAAAAATATATTTCTTGTACTTAAAGTTAACAGCAAATATGCTTTATACGTCAATTACATCAAATGTTTTATTGATGTCTGGATGCTATGGTTTTTATTTATTTCAGCTTTTAACTAACAATTTAGCATAACAAGTACTGAAGAACCAATATTGTTAGCATTACCTATACTTAATAGAATTGAACCTTGCTCTAAGTTTTTCAAGAATAAAAAGTATCTAGTAACTTCTTGAGCGCGTTCATCAAAATTTTGAAATAATATACTTTTCATGAATTATCTAAAAGCTGATCGCGAACATACTCAATACGACGAATAACTTTATTTTGAGAACTACTAGCATCAGATTTTGTTAGTTTTTTAAATTCTTCAGAATATAAAAGTTCAGTAGATTTTGGTATTAATGTCTGATTTTGTCTTAATGCTAGAGCAACTCCTACTGTAATAGATTCAAACTTAATTCTAGTTGTAGGTTCGTATTCATTCTTACTCTTTACGTAGGTATGTAAAGCATTTGGAAAATATTTTTTAACAAAGTTCAACATTAGGTAAAACTCATTTTTCGCCGCATTAACGTCTAATATTTCAGATTTATTTTCTTGTTTTAAATAATCATCTAAAAATTTATGTATATTACTTTTACCAGGGTAGTTTTGATAATCATTTAAAAATGCAAAAAAACGTAGAACGAATTCCTGTGGATCTCTCTTATTTATTTGAGTTTGAGTAAAAGAACATAAATCCCGAAATTGTTGCTCTTTTGACAATTCCTCAATTAGATCAAGAAACTTTCCAGGTTGAGATCCCCTTCGTTTCTCCATTTCATTCAATTCAAGACTACCACTATTAATTCTCTCAAAAAGATCCCTTCTAATTTCTTCATCCGCTGCTTCTGTTAATTGAATCATTCTTATCGTAGTCCTGTTAAAACGTCTTTGGCGTGGTGGCATTAAATCTTGAAAAGTAAATCCATTAAGAGTTGTTAATTTTTCAAGATTTTTTAATTTAAGTTCGTTTTTAATAAAACTAGTTAAAGTACGAATACGTTGTGTACCATCTATGACTTCTAACCGTGCTAAATCTTCTGATTCTGATATATCAGCTACAAAAATGTAAGGTATTGGTAAATCTAGCATTACAGATTCAATAAATTTTGATTGCCTATCTTCATCCCATACCATTTCTCGTTGATAATCTGGAATGAACAATTCATTTTCATCTTCTTCTATTCCTTCTAAATATTTTTGAACAATTACTTCTATAGGGTATTCTAAAGTATTGTAGTCAACACGCTTTCTCTTATCACGAATTTCTGCTTCAGCGTTTTCTTTACGTTCATCTGTAATTTCTAATTGAGAAGCCATATTTGATAATTTATTTGTGTTAATGTTTGCGTTTAGAAAATTGTGTATTACGTCGAGTAAGATGAATACATTTTACTACTGGATTCAGTTAAAGCATTTAAAAGTAAAACATTTATCATATCTTAAAGTTCATAACTCATTTGAAATACCATAAATAAGATTTAACTTATACAATCAAGGTGAGCCATTAAGACTCACCCTAATCAAACTATACCAACAAAGCCTGCTCCTCTTTAGAAATCACTCGCCCTTCATCCTCAAAACCAGCGATTTGATCGAAGTTCAAATACCGATACAAATCATCAGCAAAAGGATCAATCTTCTTCGCCACAATATCTAAATATTCTTGCACTGTGGGAATGCGTCCTAAAAGCGCACAAACTGCTGCTAATTCCGCTGAACCAAGATACACTCGTGCATCTTTACCCATACGGTTATTGAAGTTGCGTGTCGAGGTAGAAAACACCGTTGTGCCATCAGCAACCCGCGCCTGATTTCCCATACACAAACTGCATCCGGGCATTTCTGTCCGCGCACCCGCAGCACCAAAAATGGCATACATACCTTCTTCTTTGAGTTGGTATTCATCCATCCGGGTTGGTGGTGCTATCCACAGACGAGTTTTTACCTCACCTGCACCTTCCAAAACTTTCGCTGTTGCCCGATAATGACCGATATTCGTCATACAAGAACCGACGAATACTTCTTGCACGGGGTCATTAGCAACTTCCGATAATAATTTCACATTATCGGGGTCGTTGGGAGCAGCGACAATTGGTTCTTTGATTTCGTTCAAATCAATTTCAATGATTTCGGCATACTCTGCATCAGCATCTGCTTCCATTAACACGGGATTTGCTAACCATTCTTCCATCTTGGCTATACGGCGCAGGATGGTACGGGCATCTTGATAGCCCCTTGCTATTAAGTTCTTCAACAAAGCTACATTAGAACGCAGATATTCAGCAATTGTCTCTACACTCAGCTTAATGGTAGAACCTGCACAAGAACGCTCAGCAGTAGCATCGGCAAGTTCAAAGGCTTGTTCGACTTTTAAATCGGGTAAGCCTTCAATTTCCATAATTCGCCCGGAGAAAATATTTTTCTTGTTCTGCTTCTCTACCGTCAGCAAACCTTTTTGAATTGCCACGTAGGGAATGGCATTCACGACATCCCGAAGAGTGATACCGGGTTGTAATTCACCTTTGAAGCGTACCAATACCGATTCTGGCATATCCAAAGGCATGACACCTAAAGCACCTGCAAAAGCCACTAACCCAGAACCTGCGGGGAAGGAAATTCCTAAGGGGAAGCGAGTGTGAGAGTCACCGCCAGTTCCTACGGTGTCAGGTAACAGCATCCGGTTCAGCCAAGAATGGATGATACCATCACCAGGACGTAGGGCAACGCCACCACGTTGGGCAAAAAAGTCTGGGAGTTCGTGATGAGTTTTGATGTCAACAGGTTTGGGATAAGCAGCGGTGTGACAGAAACTCTGCATTACTAAGTCTGCACTGAAACCCAAACAAGCGAGTTCTTTTAACTCATCGCGGGTCATGGGGCCTGTGGTATCTTGGGAACCAACGGTGGTCATGATGGGTTCGCAAGATGTACCAGGACGCACACCAGGTAAGCCACAAGCTTTACCTACCATCTTCTGTGCTAGGGTGTAGCCTTTGCCTGTATCACTGGGTTGTTGAGGACGGATAAAGACGGTGCTAGGTTTTAAACCGAGTGCTTGCCGTGTTTTATCGGTGAGGGTACGTCCGATAAGTAGAGGAATACGTCCCCCGGCACGGACTTCATCAAGAATGGTATCGGGTTTAAGGGTAAAGGTGGAAATAACTTCGCCTGCTTCGTTGGTGATTGTACCTTTGTAAGGATAGATGGTAATCACCATACCAGTTTCTAAATTGGTGACATCACATTGAATAGGCAAAGCACCGGCATCTTCAGCAGTGTTAAAGAAGATAGGCGCGATCGCACTACCTAAAATATATCCCCCAGCGCGTTTGTTGGGTACAAAGGGAATATCATTTCCCAGATGCCACAATACTGAGTTGATGGCAGATTTACGCGAAGAACCAGTACCAACTACATCCCCCACGTAAGCAACAGGATGCCCTTTCTTCTTCAACTCGGCAATAATTTCTAAGCTTCCCGGTTGTCTTGACTCCAGCATCGCCAACGCATGTAAGGGAATGTCTGGGCGAGTGGTGGCTTGAGTGGCGGGGGATAAGTCGTCAGTGTTGGTTTCGCCAGGAACTTTAAAAACAGTGACGTTAATATATTCTGGTAGCTGCGGACGAATAGTAAACCACTCAGCTTCTGCCCAAGAGTCAATCACTTGCTTGGCGAAGGGGTTGGTTTTAGATAATTCCAAGACATCGTGATAAGCGTCATACACCAAAAGGATTTTGCTTAAGGCGGTGGCGGCGTATGCGGCTATTGGTTCTTTTCCTTGTCCACCCATCACCAAAGGTGTATCGGAAGAATCTGATACAGATTTAGTAGGTAATTGCAGCAAGTCAATTAAAGCTTGCACGTTGTAGCCACCTACCATTGTTCCTAGCAATTCCACCGCTTCGATTGGCGAAATTAAAGGGCTGGTAGTTTCCTTTTTAGCGATGGCGGTGAGAAATCCAGCTTTGACGTAAGCAGCTTCATCAACACCAGGAGGAACGCGATCGCGCAATAAATGTAATAATGTACTTTCTTCACCAGCTGGCGGATTCTTCAATAGTTCGCACAGTTCTGATGTCTGCTTTGCATCTAACGGTAAGGGGGGAATTCCTAGTGCTGCCCTTTGGGCAACGTGTTGACGATATGACTCTAGCATTTTACACTCCAAGATATTTAGCCAAACATTTGTTAAGTATTTATAATCACTTCCGAAGCTTTATGATAATTCAACTTCATAAGTCTTGACAGGTTGAATTAACGAGAAGTGAAGCTCCTGGCTTTAAGCTTTTCGTCTGGCTAGGACTTATAATTACACTGTAAAGCTACTTTTGCCGATAAAGCTATTTGAAAATAATTCTTTTATTTGCATTGCAGAATTTGGTTTTGCATCTATTTATCAGATAAAATAATCCATTTGACCGTTGGAACACCCTGCTTTTGTATATGTCCAAAATTTACACCGTAGAAATTAACCACCAAGGCAAAACTCATACTTTGCAAGTTCCTGAAAATGAAACTATCTTGTCAGTAGCTGATGCCGCTGGTATAGATTTACCGAGTTCTTGCCATGCAGGTGTTTGTACAACTTGCGCTGGTCAAATTGTTGAGGGTACTGTCGATCAAACTGATGGTATGGGCGTTAGTCCAGATTTGCAAAAACAAGGTTATGTATTGCTTTGTGTTGCTTATCCCCGTTCAGATTTGAAAATTGATACAGAAAAGGAAGAAATAGTTTATCAACTGCAATTTGGAAAAGATCGATAAAAGGATGGAATGATGAAGGATAAAGAAAACTCAATTTTTTTACTTCATCCTTCACACTTTATTCAGCTATTCTAGAAACTGCAATTCACAAGGATGCACCGCAATGACTACTCATTTTATTACTGCTGAAATTGACCTGCAAGAAACTCCCACAGAACTGCAAAAAGCAATTGAAGCAGAGTTGAAAAACCAAGGAGAACCCCTACGTTGGGCAATTACTTCTGTAGACGCTGACCAGCAAAAGGCTGTTGTGGAAGCAGTTGTAACTAAAGCAAGTTCTGAGTGCTGAGTTCTGTTAGCGGTAGCGGGGCGTTTAGCCCGTGCTGAGTTCTGAGTAGTTAGAAATACTAAAGGATTAGAAACCCAGAACTTGAAGTTCATGAATCAATCTGAAATTATTCTTGCTGATTCCGACTCAGCACACAAGACTTTTTATGAATCGGCCATACACTACTATTTTAATTGTTCCCACTGGGATTGGGGCAGCAATTGGAGGTTATGCCGGAGATGCACTACCTGTTGCCAAGGTTTTAGCACAGGTTTGCGATCGCCTAATTACTCACCCCAATGTCCTCAATGGCGCGAGTCTGTACTGGAATATCCCCAACGCTTTCTATGTTGAAGGTTACGGGCTTGACAAATTTGCTTCTGGATGCTGGGGTTTGCGCCCAGTTCGCAACAACAAAATAGGTTTACTTTTAGACCAAGGCATTGAGCCGGAATTGCGGTTGCGACATTTGCAAGCAGCCGACGCAGCTAGGGCAACTCTGGGCTTAACTTTAACAGATTATGTTATCACTGATGCACCGTTAAATGTAGAATTACGGTCTGCATCATCGGGGGCGAGTTGGGGAACAATTGGCAATCCTGATAGTTTACTCAGGGCAGCCGAGACATTAATTAAAAAAGCGGGGGCAGAAGCGATCGCAGTTGTAGCGCGTTTCCCCGATGATATGGATGAAGAGGCAGTGCAAAACTACCGTCACGGTCAAGGTGTAGATCCCCTAGCGGGTGCAGAAGCGGTAATTAGTCATTTAGTAGTACGAACCTTTCAAATTCCTTGCGCCCATTCTCCTGCCCTTGCGATCGCACCCCCAGACCCCAATTTATCGCCCCGCTCCGCCGCCGAAGAATTAGGTTATACTTTTTTACCGTGCGTACTTGTAGGCTTAAGTCGTGCCCCACAATTTATATTAGAGAAAGAACTAACTACATCCCTACAAGAAGATATTTGGGCAGATCGAGTTGATAGTGCGATTGTACCTGCAACCGCTTGTGGCAGTAGCGCCTTACTGAGTTTAAGCCAGAGGCAATGCCAGATAATTACAGTGGAGGAAAATAAAACTTTAATACAAGTTCCTCCGCAATCCCTGGGGATCAAATCCATACAGGTACACTCATATTTAGAAGCAGTGGGTATAGTGGTAGCACATAAAGCAGGTATTAATCCATCTGCTCTGTGTCCCAAATTATCCTCTTTGCAGTCAGTAGTCAGGAGTTAGAAGGCAGGAGTAGTTATTATTCTCTCCCTTGTCTGCCTTGTCTCGCTCATCTCCCTCATATTCTAAATACCCGTGGTAGAACAACAAAAACACGAACCAGAAATTCCCTACCTCACACGCATCCAAGTACTGGTGGCAATGGGAGCAACGGCAATCATTTTGTGGATAGTTGCCAAGCTGTGGTTGCACTTTGGTAATGTATCACTATTTAAGTGGTACTGGGATCAAAGGGATTTACTCTTGGGGCTGACGTTGGGATTAACGATTACAGCTTTGAGTGGCTTAGCTTATCGCTTTTGCCCTCCTTACCGTAAAAGTGCAGATTATTACCTAGAAGTAGTGCTGAGTCCCTTAGCTTTGCCAGACTTAATTTGGCTGGGGTTGCTACCAGGGTTGAGTGAAGAATTATTATTTCGGGGCGTAATGCTGCCAGCTTTAGGCTTAGATCATGTGGCTGTAATTGTATCTAGTCTTTGCTTTGGTGTTTTGCACCTCAGCGGTTCCCAACAATGGCCTTATGTCATTTGGGCAACTATTATTGGTCTAATACTGGGGTATAGCGCCCTCATCAGTGGTAACTTGTTAGTGCCAATTGTCGCTCACATTATAACGAATTGGATTTCTAGCTATATGTGGAAGATGTGGCAATTGTCGGGAATGAAAAATTAAAACTGGAGGCAGGAGTAAGGTCTTTATATTGCTCTCCTTATTGGGATGAATAACAGAGGATGCTTGAGGGTGACTATGCAATCGATTTTGGAGAAGAGTGTCTCCCGTAGGGTGACTTGAGGTTTCATTGCCAGTTAGTAAACGATCTGGAAACCTCCAACGCGATCGCCCGCGATCTTCCAAATTTAAAGAAGACCTTTTCACACAAAAAACGGTAGAGACTTACATGCTTCTACCGTTTTCTAATTCTATATTTGAGACTTAATCCCAAATTTTAAATCTTACTCAACTCCTTGAGGCAACAATTCCCGCTGCTGTTGAGAAGTCACCTGAACGTTACCGCTTTCATCGACATCAACAACGGCTGTATCGCCATCTTTGATGCGACCAGACAGAATCTCTTCTGCTAGGCTATCTTCTAACAAGCGCATAATCGCCCGGCGTAAAGGTCTTGCACCATAGCTAGGGCTGTAACCTTCTTGAATCAAGCGGTCTTTGAAGCGTTCGGTGACTTCTAGGTTGATACCTTTTTCGGTCAGGCGACCAAACACTTCTTTGAGCATGATATCGGCGATTTGTGTCACCTCGTCTCTGTTCAATTGACGGAAGACGATAATCTCATCCAATCGGTTGAGGAACTCTGGACGGAAGTACTGCTTTAGTTCTTCATTCACCAGGGTTTTAATGCGGTTGTACTGCGATTCACCAGTATCATCCGCAAATTCAAAGCCGATGGTGGAAGCACCTTTCTCAATTACCTTAGAACCGATATTAGAAGTCAAAATCAGCAAGGTATTCTTAAAGTCAACGGTGCGACCTTTAGCATCGGTTAACCGTCCGTCTTCCAATATTTGCAGCAGCATGTTGAATACATCGGGGTGGGCTTTTTCGATTTCGTCGAACAGCACCACAGTGTAAGGACGGCGACGCACTGCTTCGGTTAACTGACCGCCTTCGTTGTAACCAACATAACCAGGAGGCGAACCAATCAACTTACTGACGGTGTGGCGTTCCATGTATTCCGACATATCCAAGCGGATCATTGCTTCTTCGGAACCGAAGAAGTAAGACGCTAAGGATTTCGCTAGCTCGGTTTTACCCACCCCGGTAGGCCCGGAGAAGACAAAGCTGGCGATGGGTCGATTAGGATTCTTCAAACCGACACGAGCGCGACGGATGGCTCGTGAAACTGCCTTCACAGCATCTTCTTGCCCGATTAGACGCTGATGCAATGTATCTTCCATGTGCAGCAGTTTCTCGGACTCAGATTCGGTGAGTTTGTTCACTGGTACGCCTGTCCAGGAAGCGACGATATGAGCAATGTCCTCTTCGGTGACTACTGGTTCTTCGCCTTCTGTACCGGAGCCATTAGTTTTGCTTTGAGCAATGGCGCGGATTTCGGCTTTGATTTCCATTTCCCGATCGCGTAGTTCCCCAGCTCTGTCAAAGTCTTGGGAACGGACTGCATCGTCTTTTTCTTTGAGGATTTGCCGCAGTTCTTTGTCTAACTCTTTGGCTGCGGGTGGCAGTTGGGAGTTAATCAAGCGCACGCGGGAACCAGCTTCATCAATCAAGTCGATGGCTTTATCTGGGAGGTAGCGATCGCTAATGTAACGGTCAGATAGCTTCGCCGCCGCCACTAAGGCTTCATCGGAGATTTTCAGCTTGTGGTGTTGCTCGTAGCGATCGCGTAGACCGTACAAAATTTCAATTGTCTCATCGACAGTGGGTTCACCTACCATTACTGGCTGGAAGCGACGCTCTAAGGCTGCATCCCGCTCAATGTGCTTGCGGTATTCATCTAAGGTTGTCGCGCCGATGCATTGCAATTCACCTCTTGCCAAAGCTGGTTTGAGGATATTTGCTGCGTCGATCGCACCTTCTGCCGCGCCTGCACCAATTAAGGTGTGAACCTCGTCAATCACGAGAATGACATTACCCGCCTGCCGAATTTCATCCATGATTTTCTTCAGGCGTTCTTCAAATTCACCCCGGTACTTGGTTCCTGCTACGAGCAAGCCGATATCCAGTGTGACCACACGCTTATCTTCTAAGATGTCAGGGACATCTTTATTAGCAATGCGTGACGCTAGACCTTCAGCGATCGCCGTTTTACCAACACCTGGCTCACCAATTAGCACTGGGTTGTTTTTAGTCCGGCGACCCAAAATCTGAATTACGCGCTCGATTTCTTTGGCACGTCCTACCACTGGATCGAGTTTGTTGTCTGTCGCCATTTGGGTGAGGTTCGAGCCAAATTCATCCAAGGTTGGAGTTTTGGTACGTCCTGACTGACTGCCAGGGGCACCAACTTCGGCTGTTTCTCCCAGCATCCGAATGACTTGGGTTCTTACCTTAGATAGATCCACCCCGAGGTTTTCTAGCACCCTGGCTGCCACACCTTCCCCTTCCCGGATCAGGCCCAACAACAGATGCTCGGTGCCAATGTAGTTATGCCCTAATTGGCGCGCTTCCTCTAAGGATAGTTCCAGAACTCGCTTTGCCCGTGGCGTAAACGGTATTTCCACGGCAACAAAGCCCGAACCCCGGCCTATGATTTTTTCTACTTCAATTCGGGCATCTTTGAGGTTGACACCCATGGATTTCAACACCTTGGCCGCTACGCCGGTTCCTTCTCCAATTAGACCCAAGAGGATCTGTTCGGTACCGACGAAATTGTGACCTAGACGGCGGGCCTCTTCTTGGGCCAGCATGATTACCTTAATGGCTTTTTCTGTGAAGCGTTCAAACATATAACATTGATCCCATCACCTGCGTCGTGCCGGTACGCTGATTTTAGCACAGGCTAGGCTTTTGGATGCCTGTATAAAGATTATAGACATCACAAGAAGTATCATCCAAGATGATGATACTACTACTAACTATTCATTACTTTTTGTGTAGCTGCCGTACTGAGGAGCTTGAGTTTATCGGCATTTCTGGGCTTGACTACACACAGCCGCCCATCGTGGTTAAAGATTTATTTTGCCAGTCACAAATATTAATTATTAACATATATACATTCTTAAATTCAAGAATACAAAGCACTCATATATTATTTCAATAATAAATTTTTCTTTAATTAAAAATAATAATGAAACTGGCAGGAACACGCAGATGCCATCCAGATAAAAAATATGGCATTGTAGAGTTGTGACTATAAAAGCAGCTGCCAAGAAGATTTGCTGAGGTGTTCGCTAACAATATTGTGCCAGTCTGCCAAAGTCTTTTGAAATTTTGGCTGTTGCAAATCTGATAGCCATAGAATCAGAGCGTCTTCACCATTATCTTGGTAATAACGCCGCCGCCGTCCGGCTATTTTAAAGCCAAATTTTTGATACAGAGATATTGCAGCTAAGTTAGAAGCTCGGACTTCAAGAGTAGCTCGCTCCAAGCCGCGATCGCTAGCTGTCTTCAGTAGAGAATACAGTAAAGCTTGACCCAAACCTTGACGGTGATATTGGGGATGAACCGCCAAAATTGTAATGTGGGCTTCCTCTAAAATTGACCAAAAGCAACCCATTCCCAGCAGTTTAGCAGTAGCAAAAGGGGAAAATAAACCAAGTAAGTCACTGTTAGGACTTGCCAACTCGCGTTGGTAGCCCTCAAGAGTCCACAAACCGCCAAAGCAGGCTGCATCCAGTTCCAGGATCGCACTCACATCCTCTAAGGTCAGTAATTTAAGTTTTAAATCTAAATAAGATCGCATTTAGTTTGGATAAGGTTACAAACTCTTTGTCAAAAACAAAGGCAGAGGACAGAAGGTTTACCTTCCTCCCTGCCTAGAAAATAAGAGCGACCAATAGAGCAAGGGTCTGAATTCCCTTCAGAACATAACCTTCTGCCTTCTGTGTCCTGCACTCTGCCTTCTTCTCAGTTGGCGAAATTAGGTAAACTGAGAATCGGGTGACTTACTCGCGCCCGTAATTTGAGCAAGGAAAACTTACATAGTTATGGTATCGACTCACCCCACTGGGGTTCAACATGCTGGTACTCAGTATTTACCTCAAAGGCGCAGCACAGACGCAAAACTTTCGCCCAACCAGGAACTTTTACCTTTGACTGCTAGAGTTAATAGTCATGAATTCCTGGAAATTGGTGGGTGTGATGTCACAACCCTAGTTCAGCAGTTTGGTTCACCTTTATATATTTTAGATGAAGAAACTCTGCGGACAGCTTGCCAACAATACCGGGATACCCTCAAGCAATATTATCAAGGTGAATCTCAGGTACTGTATGCTTCAAAAGCATGGAATTGTTTGGCTGTTTGCGCTATAGCCAATAGTGAAGGCTTGGGAATCGATGTTGCTTCTGGAGGCGAACTTTACACAGCACTGACTGCTGGTCTAAATCCTCATAAAATTTACTTCCACGGTAACAATAAATCTCATGCAGAATTGCTTTACGCAATTGAGTCAGGTGTCAATATTGTGGCAGATAACTGGTATGAGTTGCAGACTCTGGTTGAGTTAGCACCAGAGCAACAACCTGTCCGCATATTATTGCGTTTAACACCTGGTATTGATTGTCATACCCATGAATATATTCGTACTGGTCACTTAGATAGTAAATTTGGTTTTGACCCAGGTGATTTGGATGAGGTGTTTACTTTTGTAAGTCAGCAACCAGCTCTAAATTGCATAGGAGTACACGCCCACATTGGCTCCCAAATTTTTGAACGCCAACCGCATCGCGATCTAGCTGCTTTGATGGTGCAGTGGTTAACTAAAGCTGCTAGCTATGGTTTAACTCTGACAGAGTTAGATGTTGGTGGTGGCTTAGGGATTAACTATACAGAATCAGACGATCCACCTAGCATCGAAGAGTGGGTTATACCAATTTGTGAGGTGATTCAAGAAGCTTGTGCGGCAGAAAATCTACCTTTGCCAAAATTACTTTGTGAACCTGGGCGATCGCTAATTGCTAATTCTGGCGTTACAGCTTACACAATCGGCTCATCAAAAGTTATTCCTGATATCCGTACTTATGTAGCTGTGGATGGAGGATTGTCTGATAATCCGCGCCCAATTACTTACCAATCAGTTTATCGGGCAGTAGTTGCTAACAAAATTTCTGCTCCCATAACAGAAACAGTAACAATTGCTGGTAAGCACTGTGAATCAGGAGATGTTTTAATTAAAGATGCTCAACTGCCAAAAACTCAACCAGGAGATATTCTCGTAGTTATGGGAACTGGTGCGTACAATTACAGTATGGCATCTAACTACAACCGCTTACCTCGACCGGCAGCAGTTGTTGTGGCGAATGGCGAAGCAAATTTGATTTTGCAACGCGAAACTTACCAAGACTTGATTCGGCAAGATCGCCTACCAGAAAGACTCAAGCAGGATAAAGAATAAAGGCTGTTCGGCTTTAGCCGTTCCCGTACTGCTTCTTTTACGGAGACGCTAGCGCCAACGGAGAACCCGTAGGGTAAGGTAGGATGAAAGATAGAAGGGTGAAGGATAAAGGATAAGGATGAAAATTTTCAATTTCAAACTTTATAGCTTCATACTTTATAACTTCACACTTCATCCTTTATACTTTATCCTTCACCCTACCTTACGCCGCGGCAATGCCAAGGGCGAACCACAAGCCGCCCAGAGGGTATCTACATACTTCATCCTTTCACACCAGATGTCATGAGAGATTGGTGGAAGCAATGGCTGACAAACCTGGGATGGTCGCAGTCCTTGCTACTTGGGACTCTGGATATCGTATTTGTGCTGGCGCTGACGTACATGATCCTAGTCATTATTAGCGAGCGCCGGACACTATGGATGGTGCGAGGATTTATCATCTTAATGTTAGCTTCGGCACTCAGTGGTAGATTAGGACTACCACTACTAAATTTTGTATTAGAAAAGTTGGTGATTGGCTGTGCTGTAGCGATGGCAGTTGCTCTCCAATCAGAGTTTCGCCGATTTTTAGAACAATTAGGACGTGGTGAATTCCGGCAGTTATTTCAACCATCTAATCTGTCAGTCCCTAAGTCTGATAGTGTGATTGATGAAATTGTGGAAGCGGTTAAAGAACTCTCAAAAAACCGCATTGGAGCTTTGCTGATTTTGGAAACAACTGGCCCAATTGACGAGCGGGATTTTTCTGTACCTGGAGTAAAGTTAAATGCTGATGTTTCTAAAGAACTGATACAAACAATTTTTCAACCAAAAACTCTGTTACACGATGGGGCGACGTTGATTCGTGGTTCACGGATTGTTTCATCAGGTATAATTTTACCACTTTCGGGACGCACAGCCTCGCGCCAGTTGGGCACACGCCATCGGGCGGCAATGGGAATTACTGAGCGGGTCGAAAATTGCATTTGTGTCGTGGTATCAGAAGAAACGGGTTCTATTTCCTTAGCGGAACGGGGAACCCTAAATAGACCGCTGACGATTAGGAAACTGAAAGAGTCATTAGAGGCTCGATTATCCCCAAATGTGGATCGGGAAGCTGTTGCTCCTGGTCTGTTAAGTTTGGGTCGTCAGCTTGGTGGTAGGGCATTAACACTGGTTTCACGTTTACTCGGATTACCATCGACCGCCTCTCGAGATAAAAAATGACAGCACAACAAACTGAACTCCAAGAATTGCCCCCTGATTTGAAACGGGAACTACTGCCGAAGCACGTTGCGGTAATTATGGATGGCAATGGTCGATGGGCTAAACTTCAGGGTCTACCCCGAATTATGGGTCATAAGCGAGGAGTTGATGCCCTCAAGGATTTGCTCCGCTGTTGTCGGGATTGGGGAATTCAAGCGCTTACAGCTTATGCTTTTTCGACAGAGAACTGGAAAAGACCGCAGGAAGAAGTAGATTTTTTGATGACCCTGTTTCAAAGAGTTTTGCGCCAAGAATTGCGGGAAATGGTTGAGGAGAACGTGCAAATTCAGTTTGTTGGCAATTTACATGCCCTACCGCGATCGCTCCAAGCAGAAATTTCTCGTTCCATGGAAGCAACTAAGAATAATCGTGGGATCCGGTTTTCAGTAGCAACTAATTATGGTGGACGACAAGAGATTTTACAAGCTTGTCGGGCGATCGCCAAAAAAGTTCAGCAAGGTCTGCTGCAACCTGATGAAATTGATGAAGAAGTATTTGAACGCCATCTATATACAGCAGGAATTACTGACCCAGATTTATTAATTCGTACCAGTGGAGAAATGCGTCTCTCGAATTTTCTGCTCTGGCAAATGGCTTATGGGGAAATTTATATCACCGATACCCTCTGGCCAGATTTTGACCGCACCGAATTTCACCAAGCCTTGTGTGCTTACCAGCAAAGAGAGCGGCGGTTTGGAAAAATCTAGGGGACTGGGGACTGGGAAAGAGTTTTCCTAATGCCCAATCCCCGATCCTTGACACCCAATCCCTATTTACGGGCCAGAAAACACAGCCTGTTCTATGTCTTCTCGACTCAGGGAATACTTGAATGAGCGTTGGATATCTTGTCTATTGTCGCCAGCTTGGACGTATCGGACTACGATTTGCTCAGTATCGAGCCAGAGTTCAGCTTGCCAACTGGTTCGCTGTACGCGCCAGCAATGCAACTCCGTTTCATCTTGTTGACAGCCTTGGTCTTTTAACCACTGCTCAATTTGCGGTAAGGGGTGACTATAGAGTGGGGTATCAGGGGGAAGAAGAGACATAAGAATTTGAGATTTTGGATTTTGGATGAGAAAATTTTTAATTTTTAATTTCCCAAGGGGTAATCAGTTGCGATACATGGGTAATAGGCTTGTGTACTGCTGGCTTTGGTTGCAGTTGCGTTTGGAAAGCAGTTTCACCACGAGTTAAGCCTATAGCGATCGCCAACAGCAGGCAACCTAAAATCGTTAACCCCATAATAAACAAAGCAAAGATTTCACCAGATGAGAGGGGGCGATCGGTTGCATCTAAATAAGCTGATTTCGAGGAGTCATAAGAACGAGAGACAGGACGGTTCAAGTCAGGGGGTGGTTGAACCACGGTCAAGCGCGAATAACCAATCCTTAAGTCATAGTTGAGTCGACGTTCTGGATTGCTAAGAGTAGCGTAGGCTTCGTTGATTTGTTGAAATTTAGTAGTAGCGACAGCAGCAGGCAAATTTGTAGTATCAGGGTGATAGCGTTTGCTCAATTCCCGATAAGCACGACGAATGTCTGTTACCGATGCCGAGGGATGGAGTCCTAGCAGGGAGTAATATGTGGGTTCACTCCTTTGTGGCATTGCCCCATGATGATTCACGGCTGTTTGGGTCACCTTGCGATCGAGTTTTTTCTAATATTGTAAACCTCAGTCGCCCAGCCTGAACTCCTTAACGATAAACATCGCGGGGATGTTCAACATGAAGGATGGTGATAATTGTTTGCTCATCGTCAATCTCCTAAATTAGACGATAATCACCAATGCGGATGCGCCATCCTTCTTGGTTAGTCAATTTTAAGCAACCATGTGGTGTGGGGTCTTCAGCCAGGATGTAAATATTCTCTTTTACTAGTTCCTAAGCATCAGTTAGGTAAACCTTCTAACTATCTAGAATTACTCCTACCCGATTCCCTTTGTCATCTACTATGTAGCTTTCTTTAAATGCATTCATAAAATTTATACTTACTCTTGCATTTGTCGATCGAGTGTATTCAGCTATTAATGCTTAACTTAATAAATCAGCGCGGGGTTTGAAGGTTTCAATTTGCCGCAACTTTTCGTAAAGTTCCCGTTCTTCAGAGCTAATGTTTTTGGGAGTAACTATCTGAATTTCTACCAATTGGTCGCCACGTTTACTGTTTTCGGTGGGGTAACCTTTATTCGCCAAGCGGAGTCTTTGACCAGACCTGACTCCTGGAGGAATGGCCATTTTTACGGGACCATCTAGAGTTGGTGCTTCTACTTGTCCTCCTAAGACTGCCTCACTGGGAGTAACAGGTATTTGGCAGAATATATTAGAACCTTCTAGCTTGAATAATGAATGAGGTTCGACGGTAATTTTTAAATACAAATCGCCGCCACCAATACCTTGGTTTCGCAGGCGGATGGATTGACCTGTAACCATACCTGGGGGCATATTAACTTC
This sequence comes from Nostoc minutum NIES-26, assembly GCA_003326215.1. Classification (GTDB taxonomy): domain Bacteria; phylum Cyanobacteriota; class Cyanobacteriia; order Cyanobacteriales; family Nostocaceae; genus Dendronalium; species Dendronalium minutum. The sequence continues at coordinate 16,184 of LXQD01000340.1, forward strand.
TAGCGATCGCCCATCTTCTAAACGAATGCGTTCATTGCCACCTTGATAAGCTTTTTCCAGTGGTAGTGTCAATCTCGCTTCTATATCTCGCCGTGTAGGACGTGGTGTGCTTTTCGGCGGAACTGTGTATTGAACTTTGCTTGTAGGGGAACGAAATGGATCGCTACTCTTACTACTACTGCCATCATTTTTGGTGTCTTTACGATTGCCAACACCAATGACTTGATTAATAAAGCTTTCAAAGTCGGCAAACTCGCTAGGATCTACATCTTGTGTGCCGTTACGACCATTAGGGCGAGTTTCTCCCCAGCTTTTAGGCTTGGGAGTTGATTTGCCAAAGCCTTTTTGCCTCCAGTAACGGCTAAACTGGTCATACTGCGCTCGCTTGGCTGTGTCGGAAAGGATTTCATAGGCCTCACCGATATCTTTAAATTTTTCCTCTGCTGCTTTATTTCCTGGATTCAGGTCGGGGTGATACTGCCTTGCTAACCGCCGAAAAACCTTTTTAATTTCCTCACTGGAGGCATCCTTAGGTACTCCCAAAATCTCGTAATAATCGCGGAAATTCTGCAAATTTTGCATAGTCAGTTATTTAACTTGAAATTTTAGACAGTTATTTTAAGTTAAGAGTTATGAGTTAATTCCTAATTCCTAACTTTTAACTTAACTTGGGAGTACTACCAATCATCGTCATCATCCCAGTTATCCTGGTAGCTAGGACGAGATGGTTTGCGAGAAGGACGGTTGTCATAGGAAGAAGAGTAATCCTTGCCATAGTCTTTGCCGTAGTCTCTACTACTATAAGAATCACGTTCTCGGTATGTGTCTCGGGAAAAATCGCGTTCCCGTTCTCGTTCTTTATCGCCGCCTGTAAAGATGTCACGAATAGTACCAAGCAAGTCGTCGTCTTCATCCTCAGCGTAATACTGGCGAACTTCTCGATTTAGCTCATAGAGAGCATCTTGCAAGTCAGCGTAAGCTTGATCGATACCGCGATCGTCGTTTTGCTGTAAACTTTCTTTCAATTCTCGGCAAATACTATCAATTCGTTGGCGACGGTTGCGGGAAAACTGCATTCCAAATTCTAATGCCACTTCTCTGAGTTGTCGTTCTGCTTGGCCAATCAAGCCCTCAGCACGAGTCCGCTTTTCTATTCTTTCTTTGCGTTCTCGGTCAATATCAGCGTATTTCTGAGCATCCTGAATCATCCGATTCACTTCCGACTCGCTCAAGGTAGAAGCGCCTTGAATTGTGATACTCTGCTCTCGCCCAGTGGTTCTATCTAAGGCTGTAACTTGCAAAATACCGTTGGCATCAATATCAAATGATACCTGAATTTGGGGAATACCTCGTGGTGCTGGGGGAATACCGTACAGCTTGAACCGTCCCAAGGATTTGTTATTTGCTGACATTTCCCGTTCGCCTTGGACTACGTGGATTTCTACGGTATTTTGGTTATTTTCTGATGTAGAAAAAATGTCAGAACGGCGGACTGGGATAGTAGTGTTACGGGGAATGAGTTTTTTCATCACGCCGCCGATGGTTTCTAGTCCTAAAGATAGGGGTGTAACATCCAAAAGCAGCACATCTTTGAGTTCGCCTTGGAGAATGCCTGCTTGAATTGCTGCACCGACTGCCACTACTTCATCGGGGTTGACGTTTTCGTTGGGTTCTGTGCCAATTAAGTCCCGGACTAGCTGCTTCACCATCGGCATCCGAGTGGAACCACCAACTAGTACAACTTCCTCAATGTCTGCGGGTGAAAGTCCAGCATCTTTCAGGGCGCGTTTGACTGGTGTCCGCAACCGCCCTACTAAATCAAGGCACAAACCCTCAAACTGGGAACGAGTGATGCGAGTTTCCAGATGTTTGGGGCCTTCCTGGTCGGCGGCAATGAATGGTAAGTTGATATCAGTGACGCTGACAGCAGATAGCTCGATTTTGGCTTTTTCAGATGCTTCCATCAGACGTTGCAAAGCTTGGCGATCGCGTCTTAAATCTACCCCTTCAGCTTCTAAAAATTGCTCTGCTAGCCAATCTACTATTTTTTTATCAAAGTCATTGCCACCAAGTTGGGTATCTCCACTAGTAGCTTTGACTTCAAATATGCCATCACCTACTTCCAGAATCGACACGTCAAAAGTGCCGCCACCCAAGTCAAATACTAATATGGTTTCAACATCACCCCGGTCTAACCCATAAGCCAAAGATGCAGCTGTCGGTTCGTTGAGAATCCGCAACACATCTAAGCCAGCAATTCTGCCAGCATCGCGAGTGGCCTGCCGCTGGGAATCATTAAAATAAGCGGGAACTGTAATTACTGCCCCTGTGACTGGTTCGCCCAAGTAGGTACTAGCATCATCTGCTAATTTCTTCAGCACCATTGCCGAAACTTCTTCTGGGGCGAAATCCTTATTCTGGCGGGGGCAAGCAATTTTAATATTACCTACTTCGTCTTTGCGGATAGTGTAGGGTACGCGTTTTGATTCTGGGTTGAGTTCGCCATATTTGCGCCCAATGAAGCGTTTGACTGAGAAAAAAGTATTTTGGGGGTTAAGGACGGTTTGTCGCCGTGCCATTTGCCCAACCACTCTTTCACCTTCCTTGCTGAAGCCAACTACGGAGGGGGTTGTTCGCATTCCTTCTGCATTGGCAATCACCACCGGCTTGCCACCCTCCATTACGGCGACTACTGAGTTGGTTGTACCCAAGTCGATGCCGACTACCTTGCCCATGCGTTACTCTTCTCCTAGCGTGACTTATACATTTATTATGATTGGGCGGGACTATCTCTAGCTGTGTGCTACAGGATGAAAACGCCTCAATGGTATAATAATCATCAAGGCAAAAGTAGAGGAATTTAAGCTTGAGGAGCTAGTTGCAAGACTAGGATAGCATTGACAATGCTTAGTATGTCCAAACTGCTGTAAATCTCATAGTCCAAACACCGTACTTAACTGTATCTTCAAGTTGGGAAATCCACACTAATCAGGCTTGCTTTTCCCTTTGTCTCCATACATAAAAATTGTTATTGCGACTGTTTTAAACATTTGAATTTAAAAGAACGATTACAAACTCATCTTAGTGAGATAGCACGAGAACGCGACCCTTACCTAGCAACGGCTGGGCATTTTTTTGTTCAAGAATATATTCGTCAACAATTTGCCCAATGGGGGAGTGTGGATTTCCACACCTTCCAAGTAGGAGGTAAAAATTGCCAGAATCTGATTTTAAATTTACCCTGCGAAGCTGTGCGGAAAAAGGGAAATTTACCACCTATTTTAATTGGTGCTCATTATGATGCTGTACCTGGAACAGCAGGGGCAGATGATAATGCTACTGGGATGGCAGTGTTGCTGGAATTAGCCAGAAAATTTGCCGCTGCACCAGCGAGATATCCCTTACGGTTGGTTGCTTTTGATATGGAAGAATACGGCTTGCTGGGTAGTGCTGAATATGCAGCCTTGTTACGCCAACAACAGCAACCACTACGCTTAATGATGTCCCTAGAAATGTTAGGATATCGCGATTCTACCCCTGGCTCCCAAAATTATCCGCCTCCGCTAGAACGCTTTTATCCAAATCAGGGCGATTTTATTGCTTTAGTTGGTAATTTGCGGACAATTCGTGACTTAATTGGCATTAGTCGTAGTATTCGCAAAGTTGGTATAGCCAGTCAGTGGTTGCCAGTACCAAACAGAGGTTTAATAGTTCGTCAAACTAGACTTAGCGATCATGCACCTTTTTGGGATATGGGTTATCCAGCAATTATGGTGACAGATACGGCATTTATGCGGAATCCCCATTATCACAAACCTAGCGATGCGATCGCCACTTTAGATTTAGATTTTCTCACAGGTGTATGTGAAGGTTTAGAACTTGGTATTCGACGGTTATAAAAAGTTAGGAGTAGAGACGCGATTAATCGCGTCTCTACTCCTAACTAATAATTTTTAATCTCTAATCTTTTAGTTATAAAATTCAACGCTGGGAGATAAGCTAATTAAATCGTCAATATTGCGCTTCATTGTATTGCAAATTGCATCCAATGGTAAGTCATTAGCATCGTATCCAAAGGGATTTTCTATTTCCAAACCGATGGCTTCAATACCAAACAAAGTAAAACTAATTAATGCCACAACTAAACCTGTCCACCAACCAAGACTCTGCACTACTTGAAAAGGTAACAATACGCAGTACAGTAACAACAATTGCTTGAGATGAATAGAATAGGCTAGCGGCATAGGTGTTTTTAAAATTCGTTCGCAACCACCTAAATTATCCACTAGATTATTTAATAATTCTTGAATAGATGTTAATTGGTAGCTATTTAAGTAATTCCGTATGTACTGCTTTTGCAAGTAATCTCCAATCCAGAAAGCAACCTCTAGAGGAGGATTATTCATACTCTTTAGTTTCGTGTATCTCGAAGCAGACATTAGTTCTTCTAATTCACTATTAACAGGTTCTCCCCGCAGATGCAATTTAGTTGCTACAGCAAAAGCTACCAACAAACGTAATGTTGCAATTTTATCTTCTCTATCTACTGGAGATTTTTCATCAATAGATACCCAAATTTGTCGTGCTAGATTTCGGACATTATTGACTATAGAACCCCAGCATTTTCTTCCTTCCCAAAAACGTTCGTAAGCAGTATTAGTACGGAATACTAGTAGTAAACCTAAAACAATACTGGGAATAACACTTCCTAAAATAGGTTGAGATACGGGTATTTTTAAATAGTGAAGTCCGGCAATCAAAAAGCCGAAAAATCCACACCAGAAAACACGTTGATAAATAGCTGCAATTACTGAACCTCTTAATTGTAAAGCCATTTTAAACCACTGTTTCTTTTCAAATACCATGTAGTTAACCTAAGATAATCTTTATAGTGAACTTTTGACAATTCATAAATAATAACTCTAGAAGTAGCACTGTTAACAACGGTGATTATATGTGAAACTGCCAAGTAAAAACAGGTTGCCTTCTGATTTACTCACATATGTACTGTGTTACTTATCATATGGAAATAATGATAGTAGTACGAATATACTCCACAGTCTACAAACTAAGTAATTTTAACTAGAAAATGAGTCATAACGAGTGGTATGTCCCCAATTTTCTCTGGCTACTCTTATAATTTTTTTATCGGGTTTGTTGATTACATATCTTTAAAGGTAGCGATAATAGCATTTAGCCAGTACTCATAAAGCTGTAATGACTTCTGTTTCTCAATTTAGTAACCTGTGGGAATTTTGGATTGACAGGGGTGGTACGTTCACTGATATTGTGGCGAAGCGCCCTGATGGACAGCTGGTGATTCACAAACTATTGTCGGAAAACCCAGAACGCTACACCGATGCGGCAGTGCAAGGAATTCGAGAAATTTTGGGGATTTCTGATAATGCACTGATTCCAGCAGCTCGAATTGCGGTGGTGAAGATGGGAACTACCGTGGCGACGAATGCACTGCTGGAAAAAAAAGGCGATCGCACTATTTTAGTCATTACTCAAGGATTTCGGGATGCATTGCGAATCGGTTATCAAAACCGTCCCGACATTTTTGCTCGTCAGATTATTTTGCCAGAAATTCTGTACGAGCGGGTAATTGAGGTAGAGGAACGTTACAGCGCCCAAGGCGAGGAGTTAATACCCCTGAACTTGGATGCTGTTCGTCCCCAACTACAAGCGGCATTCGATGATGGGATTCGTTCGTGTGCCATTGTTTTCATGCACGGTTACCGTTATACCGCCCATGAAAAGCAGGTTTCTAACCTAGCACGGAGTATTGGATTTACTCAAGTTTCAGTATCTCACGAAGTTAGCCCTTTAATGAAATTAGTTAGTCGGGGCGATACAACTGTTGTTGATGCCTACTTGTCGCCAATTCTGCGGCGATATGTGGATCGAGTAGCTAGTCATCTAGAGGGAAAAACTCCCAATCCCCAGTCTCTAGCGAAGCTGATGTTCATGCAATCTAACGGCGGACTAACTGATGCTGAAAACTTCCAAGGCAAGGACAGTATTTTATCGGGCCCTGCTGGTGGAATTGTGGGGGCAGTCCAGACAAGCCTCATAGCTGGATTCCATAAAATTATCAGCTTTGATATGGGTGGCACATCTACGGATGTGGCTCATTACAATGGCGAATACGAACGCACTTTTGAAACTGAAGTGGCAGGTGTGCGTCTGCGGACACCGATGATGGCAATTCATACTGTGGCCGCGGGTGGCGGTTCTATTGTGCAATTTGATGGTTCTCGGTATCGGGTGGGGCCAGAGTCAGCAGGGGCAAATCCCGGCCCGGCTTCTTACTCGAAGGGAGGGCCGCTAACGGTGACAGATTGCAATGTGATGGTAGGCAAGTTACAACCAGAGTTTTTTCCTCAGGTGTTCGGTCTAAATGCAGATTTGCCGCTTGATGCAGAAGTAGTAAGGCAAAAGTTTACACAATTGACAGCGGAAATTGCAGATAATCGCACGCCTGAAGAGGTGGCGGCAGGTTTCTTAGCGATCGCAGTTGATAAAATGGCAAATGCGATTAAAAAAATCTCTCTACAACGCGGTTATGACGTGTCAGAGTATACTTTGTGTTGCTTTGGCGGTGCTGGTGGGCAACACGCTTGTTTAATTGCCGATGCTTTGGGGATGAGGCAAGTGTTTATTCATCCCTATGCTGGGGTGTTATCGGCTTATGGTATGGGTTTAGCAGATGTGCGGGCGATTCGGGAAAAATCGGTAGAAAGTGTTTTGAATGAGGGTTTGTTGCCTGAGTTAGAGTCTATGTTGGCGGCGTTGGCAACAGAGGGGAAGAGGGAATTGAACTGCGTAGATGCAGAGGATAAGAAGGAAGAAGAAAAGATAGAGATTTATCGCAAGGTGCATTTGAAGTATGAGGGAACGGATGCGCCTTTGATTGTGGATTTTGGCGATGTGGAAATGATGCAGAGTCAGTTTGAAGGTTCGCATCGTCAGCGTTACGGGTTTATTGCCCCAGAAAAGCGGCTGATTGTGGAGGCGGTTTCGGTAGAGGTAGTGGCAAAGCATGATGCGCCACAGGAAACTGTGGTATCACGCAGGGATGACAATGCACCTGTGGCAGTTGCGACTGTGCAGATGTATACAGCTGGTGCATGGCAGAATACACCAGTCTATCGGCGAGATGATTTGCAACCAGGAGATTGTATTTCTGGCCCGACAATTATTGTGGAAACGACGGGGACGAATGTTATAGAACCGCATTGGCAAGCCGAATTAAATTCACGCAATCATCTGGTATTAAAGCGGAAAGCTAATTCAGAATCTTTAATCCAAAATCAGCAATCTCAAACCCAAAATCGGCCAGATCCTGTGATGCTGGAAATTTTCAACAATTTGTTTCGAGCGATCGCCGAACAAATGGGCATTACACTACAAAATACCAGTTCTTCAGTAAATATCAAAGAAAGGCTAGATTTTTCTTGTGCCATCTTCGACGGTTCTGGACAATTAGTGGCAAATGCACCTCATATCCCCGTACATCTGGGTTCTATGAGTGAAAGCGTACAAGCGTTGATTGCCGTTTATGGGGACACCATCAAACCCAAAGATGTATTTGTTTCCAACAACCCTTACAACGGCGGTACTCACCTTCCAGATATTACCGTCATCACCCCAGTATTTCCCCACTCTCGACTGCCTTGTACAGACGCGATTAATCGCGTCTGTACTTCCTCCCCACTCTTCTACGTCGCCTCACGCGGACACCATGCAGACATCGGTGGTATTACTCCGGGTTCGATGCCACCTAACAGTATAAATGTCACAGAAGAAGGAATTTTACTAGATAATTTCCAGTTAGTTGATGCAGGTAAATTCCGCGAACAAGAATTAGTACAGTTGTTGACAAGCGAACCATATCCTGTACGGAATATTAATCAAAATATTGCAGATTTAAAAGCGCAAATTGCTGCAAACGAACGCGGCGTACAAGAACTGCTCAAAATGGTAGAACACTACAGCTTAGAAACTGTACAAGCTTACATGGGTTTTGTTCAAGATAATGCTGAAGAGTCAGTGCGTCGTGTAATTGAAGTTTTAAAAGATGGCAGTTTCAGTTACGGTTTGGACGATGGCAGTATTATTCAAGTTACAATTACCATTGATAGAGAAAATCGTAGTGCCAAAATTGATTTTACAGGTACTTCATCTCAGCAATTAAATAATTTTAATGCCCCCGCAGCAGTATGTAAAGCCGCAGTTTTGTATGTGTTCCGCACCTTAGTTAATGATGATATTCCTTTGAATGCAGGATGTCTTAAACCTTTAGAAATTATCATTCCTGAAGGCTCTATGCTGAATCCTCGGTATCCTGCGGCCGTTGTAGCGGGAAATGTGGAAACTTCCCAAGCAGTTACTGATACTTTATACGGTGCATTGGGTGTGTTGGCTGCTTCCCAAGGTACGATGAATAATTTTACTTTTGGCAACGAACGCTATCAATATTATGAAACCATTTGCGGTGGTTCGGGTGCAGGTGCGGATTTTGATGGTACAGATGCAGTTCACACTCACATGACAAATTCGCGTCTGACAGATCCAGAAGTATTAGAATGGCGTTTTCCTGTAGTTTTAGAAAGTTTCGCAATTCGTTCTAATAGTGGAGGTAAAGGATATCATCATGGGGGAAATGGAGTGATTCGTCGCTTGCGTTTTTTAGAGAAAATGACAGCGGGAATTCTATCAAATCACCGGATTGTTGAGCCTTTTGGTTTATGTGGTGGTGAAGCGGGGAAAGTAGGGCGAAATTACGTTGAGAGAAGTGATGGAACTGTGGAGGAATTAGAAAGTAAAGCTGTAGTGGAGATGAATGCTGGTGATGTGTTTGCGATCGCAACTCCCGGTGGTGGGGGTTACGGCTACTCATAAGGCTTGTAGTTCAAAAGCCAATTTTGAAATTCTTCACTGCTCATTTGTGACTGCTCCTGCATTTGTCTAGCAGCAGCCTCGTTGTCGGTTTCGTAGTAGCGCATCTCACCTAAAGCACTGCGGGTTTGAATAAGTTGTGTGCGCGGGATGCGGCGCTGTTCGTAGTTGGCCAGAGCTTCTTGAATGCTGGATGCTTCTGAAAAGCACAATGCAAGTTCATACGCGTCTTCAAAAGCGCTATTCGCTCCCTGTCCTAAAGCCGGAGCCATTGGGTGAGCAGCATCACCTAACAAAGCAACTCTTCCTTGACTCCAAAAGTTGAGTGGTAATCTATCACAAATTGGCCCCTCCAAAATTTGCTCGGCTGGTGTTGCTTCTACAAGTGAGCGCAATGATTCTCCCCAGTCAGCTAATTGATAGAGAACCCGCGATTTGACAAGATCCACATTTTGGGAAAGCTCGCAATCCGATGATAACCTACGATACAGCCACGAAATATACCCGTCTGCGACATTCAGTAGATACATGAATTCTTTATTACCTCTAACAAAACCGAGTTCTCCCGGTTTAAGTATGTCTTGATTGCTCTGGATGACAGCACGCCAAGACATACTTCCCAAATAGCGAGGTTTGCCATCTGCAATTAAAACTTCTCTAATTGCAGAATTAATACCATCAGCTCCAATCAACAAATCTGCATTTACCTTTTGTGCTGCATCAAAATATATTTCCACACCACTATCATCTTGTTTAAAATCAATACAACGATGGTTAAGATGAATCACATCATCTGGTAATTGAGATACTAGAACTTGCTGCAAATGCCACCACCAAATAGTGACTAATGGTTGACCATATTTATCTTGATACCTGGTTGCTGGGTTAGTGCGGATTGTTTCACCTTGAGTATTTTTTAAAATGCTTGTGTTCACCTCACAACCAGAATTTCTAATATTTTTGACTATTTCAGGTTCGATCGCATTCAGACAGTTCAAGCCATTTGGCATTAAACCGAGACCACCGCCCACTGGGCGAAAATCTTGTGCTTTTTCGTACACTTGAACGTCGTATCCCAATTTCCGCAGTGCTACAGCAACAGCTAAACCCCCAAGTCCAGCACCAATAATTGCAACTTTTTCTATGAGTGGTTTGGATAATTTTTCAATTTGAGGTATTTTCATACTTAATTTTCAGGCGAGTATTTAAAAGCCAATACAGTTCAGTTGAACATTTTCTTTCTTTCCTTTCTTCTCTCTGCGTCCTTGGCGTTCTTGGCGGTACCCTGCGAAAAGCCGCAGAAGCGTCTACGTTAAAAAATTTAACTTTGACAAAGAGTTTTAGCCTTAACCGAACCGTATTGATTTAAAAGCCATAAATAGTATTGACTTTTTGCATTTTTGTACGAGATAAAATCAAATCCCGTGACTTTTACCAATCACCCAATTACGTCGGAAAAACCGAGCTAAAGCTGACTCTTCTAATGATAAATAAATCGGTCGTCCGTGGGGACAGGTACGGGGGTTGCGAGTACGTTGCCAGTCATCTAAAAGTGTTTGCATTTCTGGCAAGTTCATCGGTGTACCGTTACGAATGGCACTACGACAAGCAACGGCGACTTGGGCTGTTTGTAAGTCGCCTCCCCAACTAAGTTCTAAAATCGCTTCTGCACAATCTTCTCGCTGCTGCAACATTGCGGGTATATTACGAACAGCCCAGAGTTGTTCGCCAAAGGGTTCGATATCTAAACTGATGCGTTGCAATTGGGAAACTTGGGCTGGCGACAGTTGATAAAGAATAATTGCTGGTTCCACGGAAACGAGTTGCCAACGATCGCATAATTGTTCGTATAAAACTCGCTCGTGAGCAATGTGCTGTTCTATTAACCACATTCCTCCAGGATGTTCGGCAACAATATAAGTATTACTCACTTGCGCTACAGCCTTTAAGGAGTGAGGAGAGACGCGATTAATCGCGTCTGTACAGAAGTTAGGAGTTTTGTTATCCTCATTAGGATTTTGTGGTTTGAAGTTATAGTTACCCTTTTGTTCTGCTGCTTTGAGGAGTTTAGTTACTCGTGTTGTGTGGACAGATTCTTTCAGATTGGCGGCAGAAATTCGCAGTGCTTGGTTAATTGCTTGGGTAATTTGTTCTTGCCAGTAAGTTAGTTCGTTGAGGTAAACTTCTGTTTTTGCAGGATTGCGATTCCAGTTAATTTGGTCGGGGGAAATGACAAGATGCAGAAAACAAACTGGATAGCGATCGCGTGGTAATGTTCTGTGAAATGCTGCAAGAATTGTTTGCTCTAGTTCTGGTGATTTTATCATCCGTCTATTTATAGCCACTCGCACCCAATCTGGACGACGACGATGGCAACGGTCTGGTAATCCTACCACCAAAGAGAGTGCTGAGTTAGGAGTACAGACGCGATTAATCGCGTCTGTACAAGGGAGTACTGAGTTGGCAGGGTTGGGTACTTCGAGTTTTACCTCTTGCAAGTCGCCTTGTCGGATTTGAGGCAAGATTTGGGGCAACAGTTTTCCGACTGTGGCAGCGGGATAGATGGTTAACCATTGACGATCGTTTTGCCAAACTTGCCAAGTCACATGGGGATGACAGAGGGCAATTTGTTGAATTGCCGCTTGCACGGCTTTCATTTGCTGTGCTGTTGTTGGTAAACCCTGACGACGAGATGCACAATTGGCAAATAAATTAGAGACTGTGACAACTGTACCAGGAGCGATCGCAGTTGGTTCTACTTGTACAGCTTTGCCGCCATCACCATAGACAACTCGCCATCCTACCTTGCCACTCGCTGGACGACTCAAAATTTCCAACTCTGCCAAAGTCGTTAAGCTGTGTAATGCCTCACCACGAAAACCCAAACTGTTGATTTTCCATAAATCGTCACTAGAGCGAATTTTACTAGTACTGTGGGCTGTAGCTGCTTGTTGCAAGTCATCTAGGTTCATCCCGCAGCCGTTATCTGCAACACGGATGCGCCATTGCTGCGGCCATAAAGAAACCACAATTCGCGTTGCACCTGCATCCAGGGAATTTTCTACTAATTCCCGCACTACAGATGCTAAAGAGTCTATTACCTCTCCAGCTGTAATGAGATAGACAACTTCTGTCGGTAAAGCTTGAATAGTAGATGCCATAAGTTACAGTGTAGGCGAGCAGCCAACCACTGAATAGAATAAGCAATTTTATTGACAGTTCAATAGAAATTTTTATTAATTGTAAAGAAAGCTCAATTAAAAGATGATTTTTGATAGATTGCTCTTAAAGTACCAAGCAGGAAATGCTTATGAGTGTTAATTTAGCAGCTGATGCACACGAGCTAAAATCACGTCTGCAATGGGGTCAACCAAATTTTACAATTATTGATGTGCGCGATCGCCCCACTTACAATCACGGTCATATTAGCGGGGCAATAACTATCCCATTGGACGATTTGGTAACTCGTGCTAAATCTTCTTTGCACGCGGAACGCCATATCTACGTTTATGGCGAAAATGACGAACAAACAGCCCAAGCTGCTAAACTATTGCAAGATTCTGGGTTTGCTGAGGTAGCTGAAATCAATGGGGGTTTTGCTGCCTGGAAGTCAGCTGGTGGCGCTATAGAAGGTTTGAGCACATAAACCTTACCCAGATATAATATTTAGGGTTTATTGATTGACTATGTTTGTTGTTGTGTACTGCACAGTGTGCAGTACAGTTTTTTCTAGGTAATCAGAAAAATTCATTGGCTAGAAAATGAACGTTTCATCACTCTATTGTGTTACCACACAGAGGTAATTGATTAATCTTTAATCGCCATAACCTTGGGAGTGCCAGGTTTTAGCAAGCCGTTTAAAAGTGATGCAGGACGTTGACTGTAAGGCCAAGCAAAAGCATGGCGAAAAGCTGCATCTTGACAAGCTTGCAATTGTTCAAAGCTAATAATGTCGTAAGTCAAGAGATTTTCATACTCAAACGGTAGACGTACGTTGTGTAAGCCAGCATTATCGGTGCAAATAGCGATATCAACCCCAGCATCAAAACAACGGTCAAAAACTAATTTGAGTTGACGAATATCCTCTAAAGTGCCAGTTTTCAGATAAGTTGTGGGACAAACTTCCAAACACTGCCCGCGTTTAGCCACATCCTGAAGTAACTCTGGAGACAACAAGGGAATTTGGATGCCGTGACCAATCCGCATCAGATAGGGTAACAGTTGGGGATAACAACCAGCAGTGGTTTCATATAAATGTCCTGTGGTGTTAACGCCTTGCGATCGCGCATAATCGTACAATTTAATCCATTCTTCCATGCGATCGGCATAGTAACTATCACCACCCGCTACATCTATACCACAGACGTACTGCTTATTCTGCACTGCCAAGTCAACAATTGCCCGATTTACCTCATAGGGTAAGCGCGAGTGCATACAAAGAATTTGGCTGGTAACAATTGGATATTCTGATAGGTGACTCGCTTTTCCTACTACCTCTACAATTTCCGCCATCTTATCAATTCTCCCGGATTGACTTAGATGTTCGGGTGTCCGCAAATAGGGAGTGTAGCGCAGTTCTAGATAAGCTAAATTTTCAAAAATATAAGCACCCCGTACCAAGCGGTAGATAAAGTAAGGCAACGTCTCCACAGTTTGCACGCTTTCTACTAAAGTGTGCAATTCCAGGTACTCATCTAGGGTGTTGCGTGGTCGCGTGTAAAAGTCTTCAAATTCTGAATAGTCAGCAAAGCCAGAAATCAACTCAGACGAATGTCGCTCAAAATATCGCCATAAAACGCGAGGTACAACCGAACCGCCTAGATGCCGATGCAATTCAGCATATAAAGTCATAGTGGTAATTTTAGGGAAAAATTTCAATAATTGTAACAAAAACATCAGCAGAAAAAATCTATGCCCGAAGGAAGATTGTGTAAAGCTACTGTTAATTAATGTTGTTGAAGATGAGTTACAAGCCGCGCTGAATGCTGTCTACAAAGAAGCTAGGTACAATATATTCATAGATTATTTTTAATCGCTGTCACTACTAGCATTGAGTTAAATCAATCATATAAATATAAATCTCCCGTCCTGGTTCTCCACAAGTATTACAATTGTCGATCCTAACCGCGATTGTGCTATGCATCGACACAACACCGTCCATACAATTTATATAAGTTGGGCTTACCCTACCTAAAATATTCGTATTTTTACTACCTTTAATTAGGCTGTAATTGTTGTGCGGTTATCATCAAACTTCGGAGTGATATTAACCGTATTTTCAGCAATAAAAATAATCTCTACTATAGTAATCAAAGCGATGATTAAGTTGTAAATCAAGTAGATAAAGAGTTACGAATTGGAGAGAAATATGACTTTAGTACGCTACAACCCTTGGCAAGAATTGAACGCACTGCAACGTCAAATCGACCGAGTATTTGAAGATTTTCCAGCACCCATTTCTGCTAAAGTTCCAGCAGCTGAACTGCACGAAACTGAGGAAGCGATACATCTGAAGCTAGAACTCCCTGGTGTTGAAGCTAAGGATTTAGATATCGAAGTCACCAATAATGCAGTTAAGGTGGTTGCCGAACGGAAATCTGAAACCAAAACTGAAGATAACGGCCGAACCAGAAGTGAATTTTACTACGGTAAGTTCCAACGAGTAATCCCTCTATCTGCCCGGATTCAAAACACTGACGTTAAGGCTGAATACAAAGACGGGATTTTGAATTTAACCCTGCCTAAAACTGAAGCCGAAAAAAACAAGGTAGTCAAGGTCAATTTGCAGTAACCTGCGGTATAGAGATTTTATCTTCTGCGAAAAATCCGCTAAATTCTTGACATGAAATTAAGCCTGATTGATATACTTCAATCAGGCATTTTTTATAAATTTATAATTGATGCAATTAACATATTCGCAATAGACAAATGCAATTAGTGTGTCAGAATGAACGGCTAATATAGTCATATTGCTGCATCTACATTTTATAATGACACTACCTTTATGAACGCGATTCCTATTTTACCTAATTACATCAATGGTCACTGGTGTGCATCTAATACTACAGAATACTTAGAAGTTTTCAACCCAGCTACAGCAGAATTACTAGCTCAAGTGCCTCTATCAACAGCATCTGAGTTAAATCAAGCCGCAGAAGTAGCGGCAGCAGCTTTTATTACTTGGCGACGCACTCCTCCTACTGAACGAGTCCAGTATTTGTTTAAACTCAAGAATTTGCTGGAAGAACATTTTCAAGATTTGGCTCGCACAATCACGCAAGAATGTGGTAAGACTTTGGCTGAGTCGCAGGGTGAAATGCGCCGCGCTATTGAAAATGTGGAAGTCGCCTGTGGCATCCCCATGATGATGCAGGGAACTAACTTGGAAGATATTGCCAAGGGTATTGATGAGATGATGATTCGCCAACCTCTGGGAGTGGCGGCGGTGATTTGCCCTTTCAACTTTCCGGGGATGATTCCCTTTTGGTTTTTACCTTATGCGATCGCCTGCGGTAATACTTATATTGTCAAGCCTTCAGAAAAAGTACCGCTGACGATGCAAAAAATTTTCCAGTTGCTAGAAAAAACTGGTTTGCCTAAAGGAGTTGTTAATTTAGTTAACGGTGCAAAAGAAGTTGTAGATGCAATTCTAGAACACCCGAAAATTCGAGCGATTAGTTTTGTCGGTTCCACCCCGGTAGCTAAATATATATATAGTCGGGGGGCGGCGAATGGCAAACGAGTGCAATGTCAAGGGGGCGCGAAAAATCCGATTATCGTTTTGCCAGATGCAGATATAGAAATGACTACCCGCATCGCTGCTGACAGTGCCTTTGGTTGTGCGGGACAGCGCTGTTTAGCTGCCTCAATTGCTGTCACAGTCGGGGAAGCACGTCACACATTTACAGAAGCGATCGCGGAAACTGCGAAAAAACGAGTTGTGGGTAATGGTTTAGACCAAGGCGTAGAAATGGGGCCTGTAATTACAACCCAAAGCAAAGCGCGGATTGAAGAATTAATTCAAAAAGGGGCAGATGAAGGTGCAAATTTGTTGGTAGATGGGCGGAATCCCAATATTGCTAATTATGAAAATGGTAATTTTATCCGACCAACGATTTTACAAAACGTCGAACCAGCCGGGGAAATTGCCCGCACAGAAATTTTCGGTCCGGTGCTAAGTTTAATACATTTAGATAGTATTGATGATGCGATCGCCTTAGTTAATAGCGGTCAATATGGCAACATGGCTTGTTTGTTTACCAGCAGTGGCGCAGCAGCCCGTAAATTCCGCTACGAAGCACAGGCAGGTAATATCGGTATCAACATTGGTGTTGCTGCACCAATGGCATTTTTTCCCTTTAGCGGCTGGAAAGAAAGCTTTTTTGGTGACTTGCACGGACAAAGCAATCACGCAGTAGAGTTTTTTACCCAAACCAAAGTAATTGTGGAACGCTGGCCCAGTCAGTGGTCGCGTCAATTTTAAACTGGATAATAATCAGTAAATTAATCATTTATCAAGTTCGGTAAATTACTTATAAAAAGTTATTGCGTTGGCGGAACGCCTTCCCGTAAGGTACGTAATTCAAGGGGCGACAATCAGCGCAAAAGCAAACCAGATAAAGGTTTTGGAGGCAAATACTCCTTGAAAAAATTAGGTGCTTATTGAGAATGAACTGTGCAGCTATTAAGCGTTTATCTAAGGGGTACAGTTTGATGGTAAAAAAGAACGGTCTCATCCATTAAACAAGACCGTCACATAATGTTGCCCTCATTCTATCAAGAGTTCATAGAAAAGTATCTAAATAAATCGCAGTTAATTACGCTAAAAATGTTGGTGTGGTTGCTACAGAATCAAAAGCAAGTAAGGCTGGAAAGACTTG
>LXQD01000341.1 GCA_003326215.1 Nostoc minutum NIES-26
GGCAGTAGTAAAAACCTTTGAATGCTCCGTCGTCGGCTTTCAAATTTTATTGGTTGTGGAAATACAGATGAGAGCTTCTCTATCGTCACAGTTTTATGAAATTGCAATAGCACAACCAAGATTTCTAGCATCTTGTATTGTGCAGGTGTCAGTAGATTTTGAGCGCAGTTTTGGTAGAATTTAGGTAACATTATCATTTGATAGGTCTTGTTGAGAATACCTGACCTATCTTTTTTTACCCCAAAACGGTCACACTTCCCTATTTCTTCCGTTTCAGCCCCTTTGTCACCCCTTCAGCACTCATGCTTTGACAAAATTCCCAGGCTTGCTGATACTCTTTTTTGGTACAACCTTTAGCAGCGTGAATGAGGATATCGCCTCTGTAATAGATGGGCCAGCCACGGTTTTCGATATCTTTACTGGCGTAAATGATTGCCCATGCCCAAGGTTGTCTGACTGACAGTGCTTTCATGTGTTCTAAAACTCCAGTAGCTGAATGTATGCGTCCAGGGCAGCAATAGCAGGATGAAACTGCGGTTGCGACTTCAGCCCATTGCAGATAACCGCAGTAACCCCAAGTTCAGTAAAAGTAAACCCAATGCTGGCTTGTCGAGCAGCGCAATGGTTGATCGTAGTCAGCAGCAGGAAATTCAATTGTTCTAAAGCTTGCCCTTCACTGTTTGACAAACGCCACTCGATATTTTCAAAACTAACCATGCGCCAAGCCTTATCTGAGTTGCGCTTTTCAACATTAGATAAAATGCGAACTTTGAATTTGCGATCGCGGTCTGTGGTTAAGCATTCGCTAGGGGCAAGAGTAGCCCATTGATGAAGGAGTTTTTGGTAAGTTGCACTCATATTTTGATTTCCAGTAGTAGGCTAAAAATTTCGACCACGAGAGAGATTCTTGAAGGAGGTAAAGTGATGGTCAAACAGAAGCTTGACCGTGCCAGTAGGGCCATTGCGTTGCTTACGAACGATTAACTCAGCAATGCCACGATCTGGGGTATCGGGGTTATACATTTCTTCGCGGTAGAGCATGATGACAACATCACTGTCTTGCTCAACAGCACCACTTGAGCGCAAATCGCTGAGTATGGGGCGTTTGTCATTGCGGCTTTCAACTTCACGGCTTAACTGAGATAGAGCCAGCACAGGCACATCCAAATCTTTGGCGAGTTTCTTCAGCCCCCGGCTGATTTCGGCAACACGCTCAGTCATGTTAGCCCTGGAATCAATACCAAGAGCCATCAGTTGCAGATAATCAACAATCACAAGCCCAACGCCACCGTAATGGGATGAAATTCGACGGACTTGGCTACGGATTTCATTGAGAGAGGGACAAGATTCGTCGTTGATGAAAATCTGTTGTTCGCTTAGTTGAGCGATCGCCTCACTCAAGGGTTGCCATTGGCTATCACAAATAGCTCCTCTTTCGAGAAAATTGTTTTCAATCCCAGATTCGCTGCTTAAGAATCGCTGTGTGTACTCTTCAATTGACATTTCTAAGCTGAAAACGCAAATCGGCAACTGACCCGTTTTGGCAACATTAAGAGCAAGATTACCAGCCAAAGCAGATTTACCAACAGAAGGACGAGCAGCCAGCACATACAACCGCCCTTTACGAAAACCACCGCCGAGTAAACTGTCCAGGTCATAAAATCCAGTAGACAGTGCCGGAGCAACTGTACCAGCATGACGCGCCTCAATTTCGGTGAAAGCATTTGCTAGGGCATGAGAAATATGAACCAAGTCGTTGGCATTTTGCTCTGATGCAATGCCGTAGACTTTTTGTTCGGCTTCGTCAAGGACAGTGCTGAACTCGGTTTGGGTAGCATAGCCCAGTTGAACAATTTCAGTTCCCGCTTTAATCAACTGCCGCCGTTGATATTTCTCCATCACCAAATCGGCCAAAGCATCGATGTTAACGGCTGTAACAGTACGGTCAACGAGACTGGCCAATTTATTGCGTCCACCGATGCGGAACAACAGCCCGTTATCGGACAGCCAATTGGTGATACAGAGTAAATCAGTTGGTAATCCCTGAGTGTACAGTCGTTGCGCTGCTTGGTAAATGTCTTTGTGAGCGTTGATGTAAAAAGCCTCTGGTACTAAGCGATCGCTGATTCGGCTCATGGCACTTGGGTCAAGCATGATACCGCCGAGTATTGCTTCTTCAGCTTCAATGCTTTGTGGGGGTAAGCGGTCTTGTTGGGCAGAAAAGTTGATTTCTGTCATAAATACCTTTTAATGAAGTCGGAGGTCGGAGGTCGGAAGTCGGAAGTCGGAAGTCGGAAGTTAAGAGTGAAGAACAAGGGTAGTGGAAGCTCTTAAGAAGCGAGAATGTAGAAATGAACTACTTCCGACTTCCGACTTACCACTTCCGACTTCAACTCATGCAGCTTGCGGATGTAAGTGCGAATACATGGAAGGATGCGTAAGCTTTATCCACTCCAGCCATTTTTCTGTCGCGCCTGGGTGTTGCTGGTCATAACGGGTACTGAAAGAAGCGATCGCTTTGTCCAAGGCAAATTCATCCACACGGTCTAGAAGTTCACTGAAGGTGGCTTTATGCCAATCAACAGAGCGATTAGCAAAATAGCCAATAGGAGAACATTCACAACTTGCTGTACTTGCCGTTGATGATGTTGGTTGTTTTTCGGCTTGAAATTCGTTCCACAAATCACTAGCCCTCTCGAAGTTATTGCGAATTTCGGCTTTAGCGTCAGAGAGCATTTTTCCAGGCAGGTGCTTGTAACGTTTGTCGAACAGCCATTGGGAAAATTCTTCATTGGGCATATTGGCGCTCACCATCCAAGGGTCACAGGAGGATGACTTGTAAGTGCCTTTAGCGGGGATGAACTGCCGCTTGTTGAGAAATGGGTCTTGAGGTACTGGTTTGTTCGTTTGTTCAGCTTTATCGAACAACGGCGGGGCGATGTTTTTCCCGCAAGAGAGATTTTCATGTTGATGAGGAGACTCGGATTTGTTTGACAACGAAGTGAGCAAGTTCGGGTCTTGGCGGTTTCCGTCGAGCCGAAACTTGCGAACCCGAAGGGTGAGAGATTTGGGAATTGGTTGTTTTTCTTCGTTGTAATTTTTTTTCACTCCCCCCTCTCCCGCTTGGGTTTTAGGATGTTGCGTTAAGGTTTGTGAAGATGGAGAAGTAGTCTCTGTAGTAATCTCTGTTTCTATATATGTATTTTTACCTTTTGGGAATTTCAAAATTAACCTTTTGGGAAATTGGAACTTACCCTTTTTGGAAATTACCTTTTTGGGAATTTCACTTAGTGGTAAATTACCATTTTCGGAAATTACCTTTTTGGGAATTTCACTTAGTGGTAAATTACCATTTTCGTCACAACCAGAAGCCGCAAGGGTTTTGACACGTTCAGGACTGATAACGGGGTCTTGTACAACTTGAGCCAGAGCAGAAAGAAAACTCTCCCAATCAACGCGGATATGTTTTGTCGGACTATTATCAAATTTGTAGATAGTCGTTTTGATTAAATGTTTGGACTCTAATAACCTGATGGCAGAGTCAAACTGTTTAGGAGTAATGCGGCATTCATTCCACCAATCTGAACGTTTTTTAGCTAACCATTTGTGACCATCACGCTCAATCTTTAACCGGGATTGGCCAGAGTCATCAGGCAAATGCCAATAGATGATTTGGCTCAGTAAAATTCCGGCTATTAAGTCACCACCAGCAACATCAACATAACAACGTTTAACCTTTAGTGTATCTCTTGAATGTGCTTCCCAAGCTAAAAAACTAGTTTGATTTTTGAAGCAAGTTGTCCCAGATTTTGGAGAGGGAATTTTTGATGTATTTAATGTTAAACTCATAGTTAGATTAACCCCGAAAATGGTTTACTTTTCCCTCAATTTGCGCTCTTATATCGAGGGTTTTGCTTTTAATCACAAGTGAGATTTGGAAACTCTCGAACCTGTATTTGCATAGGAAATTCACTAATATCTCCACCCTTACGATTTCGTGTTCTAAAAGGCTGCTGTTGAAAGTAGGCATTTGCCCCCACTTGTTTAACAAACACACTCTTTTGAAAAGATTGACATTGTTGAACAATTGATTGCAGCCATTCTAAATGGCATGGTCTGGAGTTAGCGCCAGACTCACCCCCGCAAATAATCCAATGAATATCTTGAAGAAATTGACTAATATCACCCAAATCTTCTAACAATGGTTCGGCTGACCAAAACCGAACATGAGCCGGAATTTGTGCAAGAATTGGACTGCGTTGTTCGAGAGTTTGACGATTTTCTATTGAAGTGCCTACCCAGATGTTATTAGGTAATATGTCTATTCCATGACCGTCAAGCCATTCATCAATGGATGACAACATAATTTCTGGGCGTTTGGTAAGGATTTGAAATGTTTGTTTGGTTGCAACAAACATCCCATCTAACATTTCACGCTGCCAATGACGTGGAACCCATTCACCGAAAACATCTGTCATGGAAGCAACAAAGTGTCTTTTAGGTTTCTTCTGAAATCCCCATTTACGGATAGCTTCGGTGTCCAGTATTAGTTCGGGTGGCTGTCCAGAATAGGGGAGTTTATTTCCACCAAAGAAAGAGTTTTGATTCAGCTTCTCGCTGTAGCAGTTTGCACAGCCTGGGGAAATTTTCTGACACCACCAACCGCCGTCTTTGGTACGAATGATATTATCTGTTAAGTCTGCCCATTGAATGTTTGTTGACATAATTACACCTCATGAAATTGAGTTAGATAGGCTGTGAAAAATGACTAAGAAAGCACCTCAAACTGAATACGATTCGCCTTGGAAACAGATGCTACAACTGTATTTCCAAGATTTCATGTCGTTCTTTTTTCCTCAAGCGCACAGTGAAATTGATTGGAGTCGTGGTTTTATTTTTCTAGATCAGGAACTCCAACAAGTAGTTCGTGATGCTGAATTAGGAAAGCGACTGATTGATAAATTGGTGAAAATTTATCGCATTGGGGGCGAAGAGGAATGGCTATTAATCCATGTTGAAGTTCAAAGTCAAGAGGAAACTGTTTTTCCTAAACGGATGTTTGTCTACAACTATCGAATTTTTGACCGTTATGATCGCTCGGTTGCATCCTTAGCGATACTGGGAGATGAAAACATTAAGTGGCGACCAAATCAGTTTGGTTACGAGTTGTTTGGCTGTAAGGTTGATTTTCAGTTTCCGGTGATCAAGCTGCTCGACTATCAGCAAAGGTTGTCGGAACTTGAAGCCAGCCGTAACCCATTCGCTACAGTGGTAATGGCTCACTTGGCGGCGGTACAGACCCGCAGTAATAGGTTGCAAAGAAAACAATCAAAACTGGCTTTAGTACGTCGGCTGTATGAGCAGGGGTTTGAACGTGAGGCTGTTATTAACCTGTTGGCTTTTATTGATTGGATGTTGACATTACCATTAGAGTTAGAACAGGAATTCATCAGGGAAGTTGAACAATTGGAGGCACAACAGCGTATGCAGTATGTTACTAGTTTTGAAAGAATTGCCCGAATAGAATCTTTATTAAAAGGCATAGCTTTAGGATTGAAGCTTAAATTTGGAATACCTGGACAAGATTTATTACCGGAAATTGAGCAAATTGAAGATTTTAGGTTGCTCGAATCAATCTTGGCAGCAATCGAAACAGCGAATACTGTTGACGAATTGCGTTCTATTTATCAGCCAGCAGATGACACTCCGCCACAAAATTAGCGTTGGAAAGTTTGATATTTGATTTTCTAGGTTCAGTTAACTCCGTTAACGGTTCAGATGTCAGGAATTGCAGGTAATGTTTGATTCAACGCCTTGGAAACATACTCGGTTTTACCAAGAAATTGTCCAAGAAACAAAGTTACAAATAATACCTCGATTCTTAAAGGTAGGATTGAGCGTAGAGCAAATAGCTGACGTACTAGAGTTGGATATAGAGACGGTACAACAAGCTATCACCGCCGAAAATAGGACAGAATCTTAGTTGGGTTTTAAGCACTGGCCGAAATATTCTCATCCAAAGAATCAAACTTATCCGCCTGATCCCCCCAGCAATCCCAGCCCTCTCTTGACTCTCGTGCGAACATCTCCAGTTTGGTCATATCTGGACAGAGTTTCTCTACAAGTTCAAAAAACTGAGGGGGCTTACGGGAATGCTCACGGCGTGGTGCGTGTAAGATGGTGGACTCGTTTGTGAGTGTCCGTCCAGCAAAAGCCTTCACATTGCCACGAACCGTCAACGCGCAATGTTCAGTGCAATTCCTCAGCCAGTGGCCAGTCCCAAGATGTGTTTTAGTACCATCTTTCGTAACTTTTTCCCAAGTCAGGATGGTCTTGAGGTCGAAACCCCAAGTTTGTAAGCATTGGGAAGCCTCAATCATGTGATTGTTGGTGAACCATAAAAATAAAACGCAGCCAGCGCGTTCCCGCTTCGGGTTGCCGTAGGCATCGCTTAAGTCCCCAATAGGCAACGCCAGAATTTCTTCAGTCCGCATTGGTTGATAAGGGATGCGGTTGCGATGGGTCTTATCCTGATTTCGGAGGCGATAGAACCAAGGAGGGTCAATCACGATGCACTGGTAGTGACCTTGTAGAGTTGTGAGTCTCATGCTGCCTCCTGTGGTTGTTGGACAATCGTTGCGCTAATGGATTCAAAATCGACTTGGAAGATGTTTAAATCTGGAGTCATTTCGCCGGAATTATATCGGTCTGTGATAACTTGTCTGATGGCTTCTTCTGTGAGTCCATCCGGTAGGTGAATGTGTGCTTCTTGGTAAACTTTTTCGACTACTTGAACTACGATTTTCATCTTGGTTATCCTGAAAGTAAGGAGTGTTTTTGTTTGGCGGTTGTACTCAAGTGAGCAACAATCGCTTTTATTATTGCTGGGTTATTTTTGTTCTTCTTTAGATATGTCCTCCCAGAATTGCTCAACAAAATCGTAAGCTTGTTCCAAAACTTTAGGGATTAGAAATAAAGGTACTTCCCAAGCAGCAATTACACCTCCAGCGAAACATTCAGATAGCTCAATCCGAATACAGTTAGGTAATTTGCTTTCCAAAAATTTGAGTGTGTGGTCTTGGTTTTCTGGTAGATGAACAAAGAAAAATTCATCGTACATAGCAAAAGCTTCAAGACCATATTTATCTGCTACAACCTTTCGTAAGCTGTTCATAATTTTGACCAATTACTGAGAAATGACTTTTACTATTTCGGGTAGCCACCGCAATTGAAACACCGTTTGATTTGATGACCTAGCCAAAGCCGGAACCATTCTTCCCCATTGTTTGCCTGATTCGGTAGGCCGATACGGGATTTTCTTATCCTCGGTGCGATATTGCAGCCCAGATTGTACCAGCCAGTTGTTAACAGCCCGTGCAGACATTCCAACTACCTCACCAATCTGGGTTGCATTCAGAAATGCGTCTTCAGTGACATTTGTTTGAGCGATCGCAGTCTTAAGTTCGTCGGCAGCAGGCTTGAGTGCGGGGTTTACAGCAGTAGCAGCATTAACGGCTAACTGCGCGGTGAGTGATTTGTCTAATCCAGCAAACTCACCCAAAATCATGGCTAACTGTGCAGCTTCATGAGATGGGGCTATGGTTTTAGGTGGTGAGGGTTCTTGTTGTGGTTCTACTTGGGTAGAAAGCATCACCTTCATCAGTGTTCTGTTAGCCCAGATGCGAAATTCAAACGACACCCATTGAGCTAAATCAATTGCAATTTCCGGGTGAACCCATGTCCCTTGTTGGTTACCGTAAGCATCAATTTCAATAATCAAAGACGATATCGCCATCCCGATGTCGCTTGAAAGTGCTGTCCAGTAAGCTCTTGTGGATTTCTTCTCTTTGTAGTGTCCCCACAGTTTACCGTTAGCCTTGCACATTTGCGTTGCATTTACATAGCCCTTGGGGATGGCGTATTTTCCTATCTGTCCATCCTGGGCCATTTGATTAATTTCAGAATTGTGCCAAAAGTGTACCAACATAACAAAGTCCTTTTGGTTATTGTTCAAAATCGGTCAGACATGAACTCGAATTAAATCTGTCTCGCCCACTAACGGAAAACGAACGGGTGCAGCCAGTGGTCGGGACAAAACCGGGGACATTAGCTCGACAACGTAAAACCAAGCGTTATTCACCAGCACGATTCCTAGAACCAAACGCTGCTTTGTGGCATGGCTGTCAAAACGGAGCATGACGCGATCGCCTAGAACAAACGCAGGTTTTCTCAAATAAGCGGACTGTACTCGTCCAGTACCGATAATCTCGTGTTTAGTGAAACATGTGATGGAGCGTTCGTATCTGACCGCATAAACCCATTCCTCGTGCTGCCACAACACCCCGCAGCAGTAGCCGAATGTTTTGGAATCGGTAAGGTAGACTTTCTCGGACAAATGAACTTCAAGCGAGGGCATCTGCTGACCCCAAGGCGGCGAGAGATACCAGCATCG
Organism: Nostoc minutum NIES-26; assembly: GCA_003326215.1. Lineage (GTDB taxonomy): Bacteria > Cyanobacteriota > Cyanobacteriia > Cyanobacteriales > Nostocaceae > Dendronalium > Dendronalium minutum. The sequence goes on from LXQD01000341.1 coordinate 8,453, forward strand.
TTCAAGAGTAGTGATTGCACAGACCATTATCTTTGACTATGAATGAAGTGATTGCTGAAGCATTGGTAGAAAATTACTGAGGTGCGTCCCAAATGTAGATGGTTATATTTAAAACTGGTAAGTCAGATAAAGTAGTGGGCATCACAGCCCACACTTTCCCTACACTGCAACTAACGCCGCAGTCTCAAACAACCGTTGCAGTTCATCCGAAGTCAGTTGCTCCAACGGATGATATTGCAGATATTCATTAGTGCTGGGTAAATCATCCGGTATTTGAAGCAACCAAACGGCATCCGCAGCAGAATCACAAAAGGTTTTCTCTGGCTTGGCTTGTGTTGCGCTTGTGAACCACCAGTTGCCATCGGTGCAGCCTGCTTGTCCGAGTTTTACGTCCTGTTGGTAAATGCCGTCTTCGAGCAGTTCTAATCCGTGCTGTTCACAAGCATTGAAAAGTTGCACCATGATTTCGTTTCCGGTGGTACAGGGTTCTTGTTGCGCCAGGGCTGGTTGTGTTGTTTGGGTTGGTAATTCTAAGAATTCTTCGTTGAGTGTTCCGTTCTTGTGATGCCATTCAATGAAGCGGTGGCATCTAGCCCACGTATTGGCTCGGAATTTCTCTTTCCCGTTAACTATGACCATCCAAGGTTGAGTTAAATGATCCTCGTAAGTAATGATGGCTATTAAACCAGCAGCGTAAAAGATTTCGTGGTCGAAGAAGGATATTTCTCTTACTGTTAGTTCTTCAGGTGCAACAGCTTCGGCTTGGTCTGCGATGTACTGGTCGAACTCGCCTTGGGCGATCGCTTGTTCATCTTTTGCAGGACGGGCGATTTTCTGGAGTTTGCTTTCTTGGTATTGGGCGATCGCGCTGATCCATGCTTCCTTGCAGCGTTTGTCCATTACTTCAACTGTGCAGCCGATTTCGCTGTAGATGCGCTTTAGCTGGGCTAGGGATTTGGAGCGCAGCTGTTGATGTGTGTATCTGGGGTAGGTCATAATGGTATTTCCTTGAATGTAAGGACAAGAGGTGATCGCACAGAGTTTTCCAGGCTAGGGCGATTGCCTTTTGTTATCCTTATTTTACCTACTAATAGTAGGTATTTCAATAGATAGTATCATGATAGTAAGTTATCTAATAGTCTTCTTTTAATAAATACTATTAATAGATAGACTACTAAAAGTAGGTTAATCTATATGTATGAATTCAACTCATGACTGTGGAAGTAAGACTTAAAGAAATTAGAAACGAAAGAGGAATTTCGCAGAATGAACTAGCAAGACGACTTGAGATGTCGCTGGCCAACGTTCAAAAAATTGAATATGGTAAAGCCAAATCAATACCTTTGGAAACGCTTGACAAGTTATGCCAGATTTTAGAGTGTGAAGTTGGCGATCTATTAGTTCGTGTACCCGATAGCAATGATGGAAGTTCTAAGAAAGAGCAAAAGTTAGTTCAAGTAGTTGATGAAGTCAAGGAAGACAAAATCAGTAACTTCAATTCGCAATCCATAAATGCAAATGAAATGATTGCAGCATGAGTATAATTGCTCTCAATTTAATCAAGCCTCTAGTATTAACGTTGATTTTCTTACAGAGGAGTGAGGAATGAGTAATGGTGAGAAACCAGAGTCGCGGCACGCTGCAACAGATCCAGAAAAATGCCGCATTATGGAGAAAAAGTATGGTTGGAAACTGCTGCGGGTAGAACCAACCGGAAACAAAGTATTAAAAGTTGACTGTGTATTTGAAGGCGAAACTAAATTTCCTACTTACGAACAGGAGAATTAATTTTATGAGTAAGTACATTATTTTCAAGGCTGAATCCATGTCAGCAGAAGGGTGGGAGGAAAGGCAACTAGCTCATACCGAGGCTTATACCAGTATACTTGCGGAACATTATGATTCTTCCAATTCTCCAATACCAGAACCGGGATATAGACTGAGAGAATATCATCAAGTATCTAAGTTTGCAGATAAACAGTTTCCTGATTCGAGTACTCATAGCAGAATTGGGGATTGGGAAGTAACCAGAGTTGAGGAGTATACCCCAGAAATTCCCAATCATGATTTTGAGGCTGTGGTTATTTGTTACTGCCGATATTCCCCAGTAACTACTCCACTAGAGCCAATGCCAAAAATTCAGGTTTCCCAAGAGCTACAGGAAGTTTAGGGACTAGTCAGCTAGAGACCAGAGGTGGATAAATGAACACCCCACCCCGCAAGCGTAATAAAGCCACCTCTACCACATCAACCAACCCAGAATCGCCCGACTCAGACATTCCCTCTTCAGAAGACCCAGCTTCAGAAATCATTGATGTTTCTGCTGTTGAAGTTTCTGAATTGACCGAGCAAGAACAGAGCGATCGCTTGCACCTGAAGCAAAAAGTCGAGAGGGCATTTTTTGAGGCTGGTAGGGCTTTGGCGAAATTACGCGTTCGTCTCTAACGTTGCCGCAAGCATCGCAGACTTTATCGTTCCACCCATTATAATTAAATGTTATGAAAAGAAAAATATTAAAACCAAAAGTAGGTATTAATGTAAACGAATATTTTTATTTAGTAGAAAATAAATATTTGTTTATAAATGCTGAGACCAAGACTGAGTAAGGATCAGTAGGTATTAGATTAAAAAGTTTAAATTTTTTTGCTTAACTACTATCGTAAATTTACTTAATGATGCTAATATTCATTTTAACTGCTGTTCTGATGATTCGTAAAAATACAATTTATAAGACTAACAGCTATTAGATTACTATCGCATACGGACTTAAGACGTATAAAGCTGTTACTTATGATTTTGTGCGCCAAGTATAAGTTAAAGTTTAGTAAACTAAATCAACTCAACAAAGTATGCAACCTGAAATAGTTGAATAAACTCCTAAAGAGTAACTATCTGTCTATATTATTTAGATGTGTGGCAGATTAGCTTACAATTTGCTCAACTTTTCCTTCCAACATCTGTCCAGAAGAATCTTCTTCAAGTCACAGTTGTGTCCAGGCGCATAAGTTAATATGGATAATTTTTCTTTCTGCTCATAAACTAGCTTCGATTGAAGGGTTAATTCAATTAAAGTAAAGGGTGCAAATGTTCAATATTTTTCACCTCACTCACTTGATTTGAATCCTATTGAAAATTGAAGCAGCTAATTTTATTTTTGATAAGATTAGTGAACCAACAGAAGTACAACAAAGGGCTTTAGATTTGCTCGTTGTTTCATTGAGTAGCAATTAATAAAAACTCTGGAGGAGTCATGCAGTTTTCCCACACACAAAATTTGTTGGAATATATAGTAATAGGTTCTGGCCCTGCTGGATTACAAATGGGCTACTATCTAGAACAACAGAAACGTAGTTATTTAATTTTAGAAGCTAATGAAAAGCCCAGTAGCTTTTTTCAAAGTTTTCCTCGACATAGAAAGTTAATATCTATCAATAAAGTTTATACCGGCTATACTAATCCTGAAGTTAATCTCAGGTGGGATTGGAATTCTCTTTTAAGCCATAATCAAGACCTTTTGATGAAAAATTATAGTGAAAGGTATTTCCCATCCGCAGATGATTTAGTTAAATATCTGGCAGACTTTGCTACTTCCTTTAAGCTCAAAATTAAATACGGTGCAAAAGTTACAAAAGTCTCGAAAAAGGACAGTATATTTCAGGTAGTTGATTCTGAAGGCAATGTTTACATTTGCCGTTATCTCATTATTGCGACAGGACTTTTTAAGCCTTACACTCCCCCCATACCAGGCATTGAAAATGCTGAGAACTATGTAGATGTTTCTATTCATCCAGAAGATTTTAAAAATCAACAAGTCTTAATTCTTGGTAAAGGAAACTCTGCCTTTGAAACAGCTGATAACTTAGTTGAGACTGCTGCTAAAATTCATGTTGCTAGCCCTAATCCTTTAAAGATGGCATGGCAAACACACTATGTAGGAAATCTACGAGCAGTAAATAATAATATTTTAGATACCTACCATTTGAAATCTCAGAATGCCATTTTAGATGCCACCATTTTGGATATCAAACGCCAAAATGATAAGTTCATTGTAACTGTTAAGTATTCTCATGCTTGTAATGAAGTTGAACAACTAACTTATGATCGTGTGATTGTTTGTACTGGGTTTAAATTTGATGTTTCTATCTTTGATGAAACTTGTCAACCAAAGCTAGCGATTAACGAAAAATTTCCTCAGCAAACTAGTGAATGGGAATCAAGTAATGTCAAAGATATGTATTTTATTGGAACGCTAATGCAAATGCGTGATTATAAAAAGCATATGTCTGGCTTTATTCATGGCTTCCGTTATAATATTCATGCATTGAGCAAAATATTAGCTCATAAGTACTATCAAGAAAAATTGCCTTATCAAGAAATAGATATTAGCCCAGAAAAAATTACAGATTCCATTATTCAGAGAATAAATATTTCTTCGGCATTGTGGCAGCAACCTGGGTTTTTATGTGATGCAATCGCACTGAACAAAAATGGACAATCAGCAAGATATTACCAAGATTTACCAGTAAACTATGTACAAGAAAAAATGATGGATTCTGCCGATGAATATCTATTGATAACTTTAGAATATGGTGCAGAAAAAGCTGTCGATCCATTCAACATAGAACGTATTGCTCGTACTGATAGAGAACGAGCCGAACTCAGCAAATTCCTGCATCCAATTATTAGACACTACAGCAACTCACAGTTATTGCAAGAACACCACATCATTGAAGATTTAGTCGGTGAATGGTTAGAAGAAGAACATATTCTGCCATTACTGCAATTTTGTAAACAACAATTAAATTCCTTCAATCCACAATTAGTTTAGTTTAAAATCTTTTCTGTGAATAATCAATAGTAAGGAAATCAGCTATGAATATCATTGATTTTCATGTTCATGCCGGAGACTTTCATCTCTTACGTAACGACATTCAAGAATTGCTGACACATAGACCTATGGAACCAGATGTCAACATTCTAGAAGTATTTTCGCAAACTGATGCATTACAAAATTACCTAGCAAGAAACGGAGTATACAAAGCAGTTTTATTAGCTGAATGTGGCCCGGGTACAAACTATACAATTGATAGTGAATTGATTGCTAAATTTGCCAAAAATAAAGATATCTTCATTCCTTTTGGCAATATCAATCCTAATTATCATGATGTAAAAAAAGAATTTTGGAAAAGTATAAAACTTGGTGTTAAAGGGTTCAAATTTTATCCGGCTGATCACGCATTCAACGCACTCATAGATGATATGCAATATGTCTATAAAATGTGTGAATTGCTTGGCTTACCAATTTTGTTTCATACAGGTTTGACTGCTCAAAAAGATACAGAACAAAAATTTATTAACCCGCTTGAGTTTCAACCGCTAGCTGAAAAATATCCAGAATTAGTCCTCATTTTAGCTCATGGTGGTAAGCCATATTGGTATGTAGAAGCCAGTTTTATGACGCGGACTTTTCCTAATGTTTATATTGATACAGCTTTGTTAGATCCATTAGCTCTGAGTCATAACTTCCCTGAACTACAAAGGCTACAGCATAAATTTGTATTTGGCTCTGACTGGCCTGTAGTTGGCAGCTATTCAGCATTAATAGAAAAATACAAACAGGCTGGTATTTCCCAAGAAATTATGTCTGCCATTTTTTATAAAAATGCAGCCAAAATTCTCAATAATGCCTTAGAAAAACAAAACCATACTGTACCTGCTGCACTAGCAGAACTTGCTGTTTATTCATAGTTAATCAGTCACCACAATTCAGAAATTATTGGAGGCTTGAATGTACACTACTCTCTATCCTATGACCTATTACTTTTATCCATTGTTGGAGGAGAAAATAAACGAGTTAAATTTATATCAAGATTTCGTCTCCCTATGGAAACAGCCACAAACAACTTCCAAAGAAAATTTGCTGTATATTCACATACCCTATTGCCATGATATGTGTCGATTTTGTCCATTCCACGTCAGAGTTGACAAAGGAGATGAAATTTATAATCGATATACAGAAGCACTATGTCAAGAAATGAGCTTAGTATCGCATCTTGCTTATGTTCAAGACAAATCGTTTAAAGCTATCTACTTTGGTGGCGGTTCTCCATCAATTTTGTCTATACAAAACTTGAGGCGAATTTTTGAACAAATATTAAATTGTTTTAATATTGCACCAAACGCAGAAATTTCTTTTGAAGGTGAGCCTAAAACTTTATCTGATCCCGCAAGATTGGATTTATTGAAAGAATACAATGTTAAAAGAATTAGTTTTGGGCTGCAAACTTATGATGAAAAAATTAGAGAATTATTTAACATTGCTGCAACATTACAAGATGTAGATAATTGCACAAGACATGCTCGTGAGCGAGGCTTTGAAGACATTAATGTCGATATGATGTATGACTTGCCTGGTCAAAATATTACTGCTTTAGAATATGATTTAGCACGTTTGCAAGAGCATGATTTTGATAGTATTGATTACTATAATCTTCACTATTTTGCTTTTCCGAAGAAGTTTAAAGCAGCTATGGCATCGGGAGAATTACCCCAAAAGCCGAGTCAAGAAATGCACTTTGCCCTAGCTCAACAACTGCGCTGGCGCATGAAAGAAATGGGGTATTATGATGTCGCCGATCAAATTTTTGCTAAAAAACCCCAAGTCTGTGAATATTTTAGATTACTTTGGGGTGGCGGTAATGGTGAGTATTCAGCAGAGACTATTGGTTTAGGTGCTTCAGCACGAGGTTACATAGATGGTTATTCATACATGAATTTCGGCAATACCGAACAATATTTGCAAGCAGTAGAAGCTGGTAAATTGCCGTTTGAGAAATGTTCAAAGCGTTTAGAAACACCAGAAAATCGTGGTGCAGCTTTCCTAATCAAGTTTTTTGAAGTCTCTAAGTCCAAAGCCGATGCAATTAGCTCTATCCCAAAAAACGTTTGGGAGTTCTGGCTAAATAATGGGCTAATTTATGAAGATATAAATTCTTGGAAATTAAGTGAAATTGGCAAGTTGTGGACTACTAATATGATGCTTGATACTTTTGAGTCTCATCAACGCGAACTTGCTATGACTGCACTAGGATTTGTGACTGATAGACCGGGAGTTCGCACAGGCAGTTTTTAACTAATTCTGGGGATAATTGATAGGTTGTCAATAGTGATTTGTCACTGCTATTAATTATCTCTTTATTGAAAATATCAATTTCTATAAGATAGAGGGATTTATGCAAGCGACCGACAAACGAGTTGGGATTATTCATGCTTATCCCAGTAAGTATTTAATTAATACCTTAAAAAAAGTTGGCTGCAAAATAGTGTTATTTGTCCCTGATATATCGGGATTATCTTTAAATGATATAGAGGCAGCTATTGCAGTACCATTACATGATCAGGATACTGCGATCGCCAAAGTTTTAGCATATCACCAAGAAAAGCCCTTCGACGCTTTACTACCAATTTATGAAGGCGCAACGGCTATAACGGCAAAATTAGCCGCACATATAGGATTACGAGGTGCAAAAATTAGTGCAGCCCAAGCCAGCAGAAATAAATATTTTGCTTACACCTGCTGGTCTCAAAATAATATCCCCGTACCTATAACAGTACCAATTTACGATCCGCGTCAGGGCTGGCAAGATATTGAAGCTCATATTGGTTATCCTGCAATTATTAAACTAGCCGACTCAATGAATAGTCAAGGAGTCATCAAAGTTAATAGTCGCAATGAATATTTCAATGCAGTTGAACATCTTTTAAAGATGTTGCATAGGCCTGTTGATTTAGATAGGCAAATAGACAGAAATCGCCTAGCTTATGGAGCTTCAGAAATTAAAATCATTGCTCAACAATATTGCCCAGGTGTTGAGGTAGGAGTTGATTGCATAGTTGCAAAAAATAGTTATCAAATATTTGGTGTATTTGAAAAAGCTCCGGCTACAGGGCCATACTTTGCTGAGAGTATGTCAATTTCTCCAACTTCACTTACACCGGCGCAATTACAACAAGTTAGCCAAATAGCTGTAGATGCAGTCATGGCCTTAAGTTGTGACCAAATAACAGCAGCACATGTAGAAATTCGCTTTACACAAGATGGTCCAAAAGTTTTAGAAGCTGGTCTACGTCCAGGAGGAGCTTATACAGTAGCAGCCGTAGAGTATATGACAGGGATTAATCCATATCTAGAGCTGCTAAATGTTTTACTTGGCAATAATTTAAATAACGTTATTCCCAATACTAAAGCAGTATTATACGGTGGCATTGTTATTCCTAAAAGTGGTTATCTTAGCCGGGTAAGCGGATTAGAAATTTTTGCTCAAATTACAGAAATTTTGGATGTCCAAATTCTGAATGTTGTGGGAGATAGAGTATATTCTCTACCAGAATCAGCCCAACCCCATTTTGCTTATTATTTAGTCGGTGGGGCTTCCAGGAATGAAGTTTTGCAAAAGCACAAATTAATTCAAGAAAGTATTCAGCTAGAAATTACAGATATTGCACAAGTTGCTTAAAAATTCAGGAGATTATTTTTGCATGAATAAATCAGAAAAATTTGAGACAAATTTTCTTGTTGATGGGCAGAAAGTTCTAGAAGTATTACAACAAGCTTATACCAATCCCGAACAGTACAAAGTTTTAACAACTAATACCCAATTAAATCATCGATCTTTACATCCCGAAAATCTGCCACAACAAGGATGTGAAGTTTCGCAGGTTTTAGAAGAAGCAATTCAAATGATTTTTAGTGGATACTGTAACGTCAGCCATCCACAATATTATGGCTACATTTCGCCAAAGCCTTTGCCTGTGAGTATAATTGGTGACTTACTTGCATCAGGATTAAATCAAACCCCTGGTGCATGGCGTGCTGGTCCAGCTGCGACTGCTATTGAGGCAGAAACCTTGTCTTGGCTTGGTCAATTTATTGGTTATGAAAGTAATTTGGAAAAAGTACCCAATGGCATATTTACAAGTGGCGGTGCAATGGCTAATGCCACGGCACTAAAGCTAGCTCGTGATGTGGTTTTAGGTAGAGAATGGCAAGCTGAAGGTATCTTCGGAATTAAACATAAACCTATAGTTTATTTATCAGTAGAAGGTCACTTTTCTATAGGAAAAGCGTTAGATTTTCTTGGTTTTGGAAGAAATTGTCTACGGCTGATTCCAGTTGATGAAACAGGACGCATTGCTTTAGAAGCTTTGCAAGTTCAGATTCAAAAAGATATTAAGCACGGATATAAACCTTTTTGTTTAATTGGTACAGCAGGCACTAGTGCTACAGGTGCAGTTGATTCTTTAGATGCCTTAGCGAGAATAGCAACAGATTATGATATGTGGTTTCATGTTGATGCCGCAGCTGGTGGTGTTTTTGCGAATTTGCCTGAGACTAGTAAATATTTTCAAGGTATTAACTTGGCTAATTCTGTGACGATAGACCCATGTAAGTGGCTATTTGTCCCGTTTGGTATGGGTTGTTTGTTAACTAAACAAGGCTCAGAGTTAGTTCAAAGTTTTCAAGATGGTAGCCATTATTGGCAAGAACTTGCAGAATTAGATTTATTTCAGATGGGACTGCCAGGAACCAGACAGTGGAGATCCCTAGGACTGTGGATGGCATTCAAACATCTTGGCAGTGATGGTTATAGGCAACTATTAAAAAATGCTTTGCAGGTAGCATTACATTTAGCTGAAAGCGTGCTGCGTTTTGATTGCTTGGAATTATTACAAGCACCAACTTTACCTGTATGTTGCTTCCGAATTAAAAATTATCCTGGCAATTTACCACTGAATGAAATCAATAAATTTATTCAAAAAGCTATTACAGAAACAGGTAGCCATTATCCTACATTGTTGGATTGGAGAGGAAAGACTTATTTGCGAGTTTCTATTAATAACTTTAGTACCAATTTTGACCATGTAGATTCTTTGATTGAGACTGTATATAGTGAATTATTCAGGCTGGGGAAAGCTGCATAGTTCAATCTTGAGCCGTTATCAATCAATCAATGTAATTATTGTAATTTATTTTGAAAAAATTATGATTCCGTCAGAAATTCAGCAAGCTATGTATGGCTTTATGTCCAGTCATGTTCTTTTTGTTGGCGATGAGTTAGGTATATTTGATTTATTGGCTCAAGATAATTGGTATACTTCTGAAGAAATTGCTAAAAATACTGGTGTTCAAGCATTCTCTTTAGAAAGATTATTATTGGCATCTGTAGCTATAGGAATAGTTAAAAAACAAATAGACAAATATCAAGTTTCTGAGCATATAAAACCATTTTTAGCAAAAACTTCGCCAAACTACTGTGGAGGTGCATTCACGCATTTTAGAGAAATCTCTACTCAGAGTTTTAGATTTCTGAAAAATGCTGTGCAGGAAAATCAACCTCAATGGAAACAGTTTTTTGGACAAGAAGAAAATTATTCACCTTTTACTGATTTATATAAAGATCCAGAAGTTGTTGATAATTTTCTATCGAGTATGTGGGGTTTGGGTTATCTTGCTGCTCAAGAATTAGTGAAAAAATATTCTTTCAATAAGCATAGTTGTTTGGTAGATGTTGGTGGGGGAAGTGGTTCATTTGCGATCGCAGCACTAGAACAATGCTTAACGCTTCATGCTATTGTGTTTGACTTGCCTAGCGTTCAGTCATATTTAGAACAAAAACGATCACAACATCAGTTAGATAAACGACTTAATTTTGTAGCAGGTGACTTTTTTAAAGATGATTTGCCTATAGGTGATTTGTATGTTCTTGGTTATATACTTTCTGACTGGAGTCAACAAGATGGAACTAATTTATTAAATAAAATTTATGATTCTCTACCAAATGGAGGGACTATCATGATTTTAGAAAAGCTTTTTGATGAGGACAAAAATGGACCAATAGAAACAGCAATGATGAACTTGGCTATGTTGTTAGAAACCAGGGGACAGCATTATTCAGGATCAGAGTATATATCTTGGTTGCAAAAAATTGGTTTCTGTAATTGTCAGGTGATTCGCTCTTCAGGAGAAAAACATTTAGTAGTTGGTGTCAAACCTTAAATGTACCTGAATGGTTTAAAAAACATCTAACGTGTTTGTGACGTACGGAGAATGGTAATGTTTAAGCTCAATTTAGTGGTTTCAATTGCTGTATTTTCAATTGGGATAGTAACCTCAAATCAAGTTTTAGCTCAAAATATTGACGAGAGCAGCCAACCACAACCTTTTAGCAATATTCAGACAATTGCAACTGGATTACTTCAGCCTTACGGTATTGCTCTAGATGATAAAGATTTAGTTATCACTGTTAATGGTGGATTACTAAAGATTGATGAATCGGGTAATGTAAAAACTATAGCTACTTTAACACCAGGTAGTCCAGCTGGGGTAATTACACTTGGTTCTGAATACATTGTTGTCAACAATCCAGATGCTTCCCTGATGGGAATTACGCGAGATGGAAGTATTAATACAATCGCTACCAATTTGTATGATCCTGTAGGTGTAGCGGTGCAAGATAACGATTTTATTGTAGGTAACTTCGGGTTAGGTAATGGTAGTTTGTTGCGGATAGATGTGGACGGTACTGTCTCTAATATTGCGACAACAGGAGTTGGTGGACCGACTGAAATTTTTGTCAAAGATGATAATTTTTACGTAACTGATTTTACTTTTGGTCGATTATTGCAGGTATCTGCAACTGGTGAAATCACAGAGATTGCAACTGGTTTAGGTCAACCGCTAGACATTGATTTTGATGGGAAAAATTTTATTATTACGGACTTTGCTAACGGGTTTGACGATCCTGGAAAAGGTCGTATCTTACGTGTGAGTCAGTCTGGAGAGGTGAATACCCTTGTGAGTGGAATCGGTAATCCATCGGGAATTGTTATTGAAGGGTCAAATCTTCTGTTTACCGATATTGTGCTTGGTAATGTCAGTCGAATTGAAGGGATATTTTCATCTCAAAGCATTCCAGAACCTGCTTCTGGATTAGGATTGTTGGGGTTAGGTGTTTTTGGAATAGGAACGCTAGCGCGACGCAAACTGCAACCATCAAAAACCATTCAACGCTGATAGTGGTTAATGTATGAACCAAATTCAGGCAGAAAAACTGCAACTGAGAAAAGGTGCTAGAAAACGTTCAGAGATTCCTGATGAGGTTTTGCAATCGCTTAATCAAGGCAAAATTGAGACCGTGAATCTTGTAGAATGGCTTGCCATTGATATGTCAGTCTTACTAAAGAATATTTTGATAGAGTTGGATTTGGCTGATGTTCATAGACTACATATAACATCTGCCGTGATTCAAAATGTAGGTATCATCAAACGTTTGCAAGGAATTGGAGAGGCTCTATTTCATGTTTTAAAAGAGTGTGACAACCGTTTATCAGTTTTTGAATTTTTGGCTAACCACCCGTCTGATATGGTTAGAGATTGGGCTTGCTTTACAGTTGCAGCAGATAAATTTCTATCCTTACCAGAAAGGTTACAAGCAACCCGCAGATTTGCAGGTGATGGCAACATGTCTGTTAGAGAATGTGCTTGGGAATCACTACGTTCTTATCTGGTAGAGGATTTAGAACACAGCTTGAATTTATTGCTTCCTTGGGTGAAAGATCAAGATCCCAACATCCGACGCTGTGCGGTAGAAGCTACCCGTCCTTGTGGTGTCTGGTGTAAACATATCCTAGCCTTAAAAGAACATCCTGAACCTGGTCTAATAATCTTAGAAGAAGTACGTTCAGATGCCAGCAATTATGTACAGCGTTCTGTAGCTAATTGGTTAAATGATGCTAGTAAAACTCGTCCTGATTGGGTAATAAATGTCTGTAACCGTTGGCAAAAAGAATCATCCACTCAGGCAACGAATTGGATAGTCAAACATGCCACTCGAACACTAAGTAAAAAGAAGAAAAAATAGGAGATTGTCGATGAACTCTAATGTTATAGAACTTGTAATTTTTCAAACCAACCCTGGTATTAGTAAAGCAGATTTGATGGCAGCTGCTGATCAAACTATGGTCTTTTTGCAAAAACTAGATGGCTTTATATCCAGAGAACTTAGCTTAACTGAGAATGAAAGTCAATGGGTAGATATAGTGCATTGGCAAGATTTAAATACAGCACAACAAGCAGCTGATAAGTTTATCAAAGCACCTGAGTGCCAAGAATTTTTGGCAATGATTGATACACAACAAATGACGATGTTGCATTTAAATTCGGTTTTAACAAAAAATGTTTAGCTAATTGGGTAGCCATCGAGATACGCGCAAAATGGGACACATTGTAAGGTTTTGTAAAGCTAATTGTCAAAAACCTTGATTTACCGTTGTTTCAGCCTCAACCTAAACTTGACTATTCAAATGAAGACATTCCCTAAAAGGGTCATTTTTGGGCAAGTGTCAGGGACAAAAAGAGGTGAAAGCTTGGTTTTACCGTGCAAAAATTTGATTTGCCAATTATCATTTTTGGGTAAGTTACTAAATCAACAAGGGATTGTTTGCAACATTTATTTACAACGTGTCTCTTTTTGCAGGTATCTCGGCGGCCACCCTAATTCCCATTCCAGCAATTTTGGCAACAAATTACTTATCTGTTGAAACACAAGATAATCTGCATTGGGTGTTGATTTTGAGTTATTTGCTAAAAATTAGTATCAATGATTTTTTAGGAATTTTGTAAAAAAAAATTCTAAAATAATATCTTATTTTTTATTAATCGCTTTTATCTACTAGATATAGCACATTTTTTCGTGAAAATTGCATAAGAACTAAAAATTACCTAAAGTTAGGATGATGGAAATGTCACTTTTGTTCAATAAAAAATTAATCTTTGTATTATGTGGATTAGTTAGTACATGGACATTTAGCCCAATACGAACATTAGCAATAGACTTTTCTTTATCCCCAGAAGAAGATGATCCGGTTCTTCTTTGGAACCAGATTACTCTCCAAGCAATCAGCAATACGACCCTTGGCCCTACCCCCGCTTCCCGTGCTTTAGGTATGGTGCATACCAGTATTTTTGATGCCTGGGCAGCTTACGATCCAGTGGCAATCGGCACTCAATTAGGTGATACTCTGCAAGTCTTACCCGATCTGATTACTGTAGAAAATAAACGACAAGCAATCAACTACGCCGCTTACAACACGTTGGTGGATTTGTTTCCCACTCAAAAACCTTTGTTCAATGACCTAATGAACAAACAGGGTTACGATTACAGCGTTACATCCACTGACATAAATACAGCAGCAGGAATTGGTAACTTTGTTGCTCAGAAATTATTAGATTTTCGACATATTGATGGCTCCAACCAATTAAATAATTACGCTGACACCAGTGGATATAAGCCTGTCAATACCTGGGATAAAATTATCGATCCAAATCATTGGCAGCCATTGAGTGTAGACAACGGCCAAAACGTTCAGAAATTTCTTACACCTCATTGGGGCAATGTCACCCCTTTTGCTTTGAAATCCGGCGAACAGTTTTTACCACCTTCACCCGCTCAATTTGGTACTCAAAAATACATAGACCAAGCCCTGGAAATTATTGAATACAGTGCCGAACTTACCGACGAACAAAAAGTAATTGCAGAATACTGGGCAGACGGTCCCCACACCGAACTGCCTCCCGGTCACTGGAACCTCTTTGGCGAATTTGTCTCAGTCAGAGATGGGTTAAGCCTTGATGATAATGTCAAACTGTTTTTTGGTTTGAGCAACGCCGTTTTTGATGCTGGTGTGGCTGTTTGGGATGCCAAGGAATATTACGATTATGTCCGTCCCATCACAGCCATCCGATATTTAGCCAGCAACCATCTTCTGCCAGACGATAATCCTTATGTCCGCACTAATCCAGAAACAGGTATTCAAGAAATATTTACATGGGGTGGTCCCGATCAAGGTTCAAAGTGGATAGATGGCTCAACTTGGCTCCCATATCAGAAAATTAGCTTTGTTACACCTCCTTTTGCTGAATACGTATCAGGACATAGTGCTTACAGTGCTGCTGGTGCAGAGATTCTCAAGCGATTCACAGGTAGTGATGATTTTGGTGGATGTCATACACAATTGGCAAATAGCTCTACCTTTGAAAGTAATACACCAGCAGTTGAGGTACAACTTTGTTGGGATACTTTCTCTAATGCTGCGGATGAAGCAGGAATCTCTCGGCGCTACGGTGGTATTCACTTTGAAGACGGGGATATATATGGAAGGACAATAGGACGAAAAGTTGGTACTGCTGTTTGGGATAAAACTCAATTTTATATAAATGGTGGGAAACAAGCTCAAAATATTCCCGAACCAACACCTGTATTAGGTCTATTAGCGTCTGCTATTTTATCGTTCTTCTATCACTTTAATCAAAATAAAATAAAATAAAATACTTGTGTTTTATATTTTAAGAACCTAATAACTCAAGTTGCTAGTTACTCTTCAAGAAAGATGACAGAGAAGTACAGAAACAAGAAAATCCCTCCAGACAAGACAATTAGGAGGGAGATATGTTAAATGAAATAGTTACGATCTATTCTGTCATAGATGACCTATTAAAGGCGATTGAACATGATGAGGATATTCGTATTCGTAATGAGTGATGCAGAAATTATCATAATTTTCTCACGAATGGTTCGGTATTGCTATAGTTTCCGGATAGTTGAGAACTTTTAAATGTGGATAATCTCAATTTTAATGCATTAACCTATTTTTCTCAAACTTGAAACAACCTATTTTTATCAAACTATTTATTTGTAATAATTTCAGTTTATCTTGTCCCTAGTGACAACTTCGCTGATACCGTTGGCAAAATATTTCTTAATACTGGAAATCCTTATGTTGTTGTGAAAAACCCTAACAAAAGTTTTCAAAAACTACCCCTCCAATGAATTCGCCAACGGTATTTCCGTTATATTTACCCTAAATTAAGGAAGTACAATGTCAAATTTTGATTTGGTTATTCAGCTATTTCTGCAACTCACAGTTATTTTAGCTACCTGTCGCGTTATTACGATTTTAGGAAGCCGTTATCTTGGTCAAACCGATGTTGTTTGCGAGATGATTGCAGGCGTAATGCTAGGTCCGTCACTTTTAGGATTGATTGCACCAGATTTTCAGCAATGGCTGTTTCCTAAGCTTCCCATTATCACTGCTGTAGGACTCAAAATACCCAATCCATCAATGTCGATTTTATATGCTATTAGCCAGATTGGGTTGGCAATTTATATGTTTTTGATTGGTTTAGAGTTCAACACCAAACTTTTAAAACACCATATCAAAAGCGCAAGTTTGCTATCTGCTGCCGGGATTATTACTCCCTTTATTTTAGGAGCGATCGCTTCTTTTTGGTTTTATCACAATGGCGATTTCTTTCAACCGAAAGTCATGCCTTGGTCAGCTGCTTTGTATCTAGGCGCGTCAATGACAATCACGGCTTTTCCGATGTTAGCTCGTATTCTTTACGAACGTGGTCTTGCACAAACTCGCTTCGGTACTTTGGCTTTAGGTGCAGCATCAGTAGATGATGCAGTTGCCTGGTGTTTGCTGGCAATCGTGCTTGCTAGTGTGAAAAATTCTCTAAACATTGCCATAGTAGCAATTGGTGGTGGTATTTGCTACGTGCTATTTGCCATTTTTCTTGTTCAACCTCTACTGAGAGCGTTTACACGTATGACAAAACGCGATGTAGGCGTGAATAGACAAACTCTAACTTTAATGTTGATATCCTTGATGTTTTGTGCATGGTTTACTGATGTTACAGGCATCTATGCAATATTCGGTGCTTTTGTGTTGGGAGCGGTTACACCACGTGGAGAATTCGCTCAACAAATTCGTCAATATACAGAGTTTTTAACTACTTCTTTTTTGCTCCCGATATTTTTTGTTTTCTCTGGACTGAACACTCAAATTGGGCTGTTAAACACCCCTAATTTGTGGGGACTTACGTTTTTAATTATTGCGATCGCAATTCTCGGTAAAGGTGTTGCTTGTATGTTGGCTGCAAAATTTACCGGGGAAAATTGGCGTGAATCTGCAACTATCGGCACTCTGATGAATGCTCGTGGTTTGATGGAGTTGATCATCCTCAATATTGGTCTGGAGCAAGGTATAATTACCCCAACTTTATTCACTATCATGGTTATTATGGCACTTATCACTACCCTTATGGCATCACCACTGATTGCCTTTTTGTTGCATGATACAAGTTATGAGAAATCTTCCGCCTAATTTGGATTTCACCTGACTCCTGGACAAGTATGCGATCTTGATGAAGCCGATGTCCTACTCAACGAGTTTGCCGCCGATACACGTCGCGTAAGCAACTGCAACAGATTCAGTTTTTCGAGTAACAGCACAGACGCTAACATCTGCCCCTTGTTAAAGTCAGGCTTCCAGATGGCATTCTCTCCAGCTTCCGCCAGCCCCTTAGCCCGTCTGCTGTCCCGGTTCGTCAAAAACTCCCGCCCCAGCGTCAGGTAATAGTGCAGCCGCAGTTGGGGATACCAGCCGTCATCGTCTTTCTCTACTAATTCGGCTGTCACTTCAACTTCGTAACGCCGGGACAATTCACCCTTACGCTGCTGGTATCTTTCTTCTTTCGTCTTCACCCGCTTTTCTTGAAGCTTCTTGAGTTCGGCATCGGATACATCATCAGATTCAGAAACCCCTTGGCATTCACTCCCATATAATTCTTTGGAAGCAGCTTTGACTTCTTTAACAACTTCCTTGGTTTCGTCGGGGTCGGAATCGTCGGCATCAATAATCGTATAGCCATCAGCTGACAACCCCTCCAGCACAGATTCCCGGTAGCGGCGCATCTCGACGTTGATAACAGCACCCCGCTTACCCCAAGTCTGCAAAGATTCGGGCTGGAAATTGGAGTCAATAAAGCTGTAATCCTTCAAGGGGCGACAAGCCAACTAAAGTGCTTGCTGTATAAGCTTCATGGCTCTTAAACCTCGCTGATAATATGCTTGCTTATTGCGACTGAAGCCGACCAGTTCCTCAACCCATGCTTGACACTCATGCCAAGAAACTATCCAATTAAAACCATATAAACCTATCCAAAAATTACTATGTCTTTTTTCAGTTTTACCCTGCTCTTGGGAGCGACAGATATAAATTTGTTGTCGTTGTAATTTAATTTTTTGACCTTGTATCCAAGCACTAGTCATTGCTAAAGCAATTAAGAATATTATGCGTACAAGTCTATCAGGACTAGCTTGAGAACTTTCCAAATTGTAACCGCCTGTTTTACAATCTTTGAACATCGCCTCAATCCCAAAACGTTGAGCATATATTTTGAGGGCAGTGTTTAAGTCAGGTAAATTAGTTAATAAGTACCAAGCTTCTTTGTTTTGTTTACCCCTATACTTCCTTTTCCAATAAACAGCTAAATTGAAGCAACCAAAACCTTTTTTTTGAGTAACTTTAACATCGGTATAAAAGGAGCGAACACCAGGATAAATCTCAATCTTACTTAAAGGCTGAAATTTCTGTCTTTTTTTCCGAAAAGTAGTATCCTTTTTTTGACGAAATACAAAACTCAGGTTCTGCTTGTGGAGCCAAGTAGCCAGTTCTACGCTGTGAAATTCTCTATCTCCAATAATTACTAGTTTGTACTTTTTTAATAAGCGGATTACTGGACGTAATACTTTTTGCTGTTCAGTAAGGTTGCTACTACCATCTTTCTCTAATAAGCACCAATATATTGGCCAAGCTCTTTTTTGGTAAATCACACTCACTATCAACACATTATTCTCCTTCCACTGTGTTCTATCCATCGCAATAGTTAACTGTGACCTCAGTTTAAAATGTTGGTTAATTATTGCTTCAATGATGGGAAACCACAACAAGACTACACTTAAGGCATTCAGTGTTAAAAACCTTTGCAAATGCCGACGACGACTGTTTTGTTGTATGGGTAATGGTAGTGTCGCTGCTAGTCTTTCCATCCTCACTTGTTTTTGGTTTTGTAATAACCACACCAACATCTTCAGGGTGATTAACTGTGCTTTATTTAGCTATTTTTCTAAGAAGTTTTGGTAGAATGATGCCAGCATTATTGTGACGGTCTTAATCAAATTACGAGACCGTTCTTTTTTACCATTAAACTGTACCCTACAGGTAGCTGCTTAATAACTGTACAGTTCATTCTCAATAAGCACCCACATTTTTCAAGGGGTCTGTGCCTCCAAAACCTTTATCTGGCTAGGTTTAGAGGCGATTGTCGCCCCTTGAACTGTAATCCTCATTATCAGCCGCAGACAAAAGAGCAATATTGGCTTGTGTTGCAATGTCCTGACTCCGCAACAGTCCACCCATAGAAGTTGAACCATTGCCTACAGTCCCCATACCGTACCGACTAACCCAAATATGACGGTCAACAGTTTCCCTCAGTCGTGCCAACATCTGCCGTACAGAGTTCACAGGCTGTACTCCCTGAAAAATCCCCCAGACTCCATCAAAGTGACCTTTAATGTCAATGGAGACACCAGTTTCCAAGCTGGGTGAGGCAATGACTAAATCATACTGCGTGAGAATTTCGTTGAGATGGGCAATACACTCAAAAGCTGGGTATTTCGGTTCTAAAACCGAATGACTGTCAATTCGCAGTATCCGTAGATGAGGGAACTTGCGCTGAAACCGTTCTTCCAATGCCTGAGTACCCCATTTGGACTTGGCTTTCTGGGCAGAACAACATAATAAATGATGTCCTCCCGACGCGATCGCCTTATCAAAAGCCGCAATCAAATTCCTAGGGTTGCTCCCAGAATAGTTGTAGCACTTGCCCCAATAGTGCTGATAGTTGTTGACGATGACAAACGGATTAACCCGATATTCTCCCGCAAGAGACAAAATGTACTTGACATCGATATCTGACACGTCGGCAGAGGACAGGTAGATTTTACCGCGATCGCTGCCCAAGACATTCTGTACCAACTGTTTGAAATTCCTGAGTATGGACACCCGTCGCTTGGCTACATCAGTCGTAGAATTGAGCAAATGCCAGAAAACTTGGTCGCACTCGTCAATAATCACGATATCGTTTGACCAGTCGTTGGGGTTGAATCGAGCTTGACTATCTTTGTGCAACGAATCCACGCATACACCATACCCCAACAAGCCGCCTGTATCTGATGTATGGATTTCGCTAACGTAATCAACTCCGAAGCGATCGCACAAAGCCTCACCCAATTGAATGCGATGTGTGATGATGAGTACCCGCCGCCCCTGGTCGTGTGCTTTTTGCACCTCTTGGGACAACCACTCTGTTTTACCCGTTCCCTTTGGTGCTTTGAGGACAATCAGCTTTTCGCCATCGGGTACGAGCAACTGACCGAGGAATCTTTGGTTGAGTGCGATCGCACTAGGGTAGGTCAACAAGGTGAATAACTTTATTTCCCACAACTCCAAGGTTTCGGCGGTGTTGTACAGTGAGTGAAATGCAGCCTGACCTTGAGCCACGATAAAATCGTCAACACCTTTTTCTGTTCCTGGCAAGTCAATTACCCTCAAGGTACAGCCCTCAGCAATTAGTAATCGACCCATGCGACTGATAGCAGTTCTGACTCGTTGGACTGTTTCGGGTTTAGTATCGTGGTCAAAGCAAATATTAACTTGTCTACCTTGTGTTGTGAAATGTTTCAGGTCGGGGATGAGCGAAGGTTTACCAGTAGCAATCCCGTATTCATCATAAGGGGTGCGGTAGCCAGCGTTTACTCCAGGAATGGCGATCGCAGCATACCCAGCACTCAATAAACAACTGGCTTTTTTCGCACCTTCAACAATTACCACTGGCACATTATTCTTCCACACCCAATGCCAAAAGCCCCCTGGATGCAGTAAGTCTTCATCGGAGATGGGAATACCACAGCGATTCGACACTTTTACCCAAATCTTCTTTGTGACTTGTAGAAAGAAGGCACGAGTTTGTTCTCTGTATGGATGCTCGTATTTTATGTATTTGTGAATCTTCTGCGGATCTCGCCGGGGCAAGTCTGGTTTGAAGCAACCCCAGAGCATTGATTGATAATCGTTGAGTGGGTCAACGCCACTGCACCACCAGCCCCCGTGTTCAATGTGCTGGTACTTCTTCAAGTCCCTGTCCCGTAGTCGTCCATCGTTACGGCGAGAGATTTTATCGCTGTACAACAGATATTCGTATGGCACAGTACCGTAAAGCGATGCCTGCGGCAACCCTGGAAGGGAACGCACATTCAGGGCAATCAATTCTTCGTTAACGCCACTGTCGAGCCATTCTTGCAAGTGGTGTGATTCGAGACTCATATTTCCTCCTATAGACGCATGGAAAAGTCAGCGGTATGGGGTTATACCGCTTTGGAATGTTCAAAAAACAGTCACAAAACTAAATCAGGATTTATTAGTACATCTGAACTAAGGCACGAATACTTTACACCATTTTGGAAAGTTGGGTTTAACACTCATGAGATCGCATCTGTGTTAGGCGATCGCTTTATCTTTGAAATTGCTAGAGAAAACCTCAATTAACACGCTTTCTGGATACAAGCCGACTTTCCCAAAACGTGGATCGTGAATGCGTTCGACTTCGATACCCTGTTTTCGACACAAGGCACTGGCCTTTTTCCCCTTGGCACTGGCTTCTTTAGCAGATATCTCCAAACCCTGAAGATTAGCGAAACCCACGATGCTGTACTTATGGCCGCAGGGTGTGTTGAAGCGGTCTTGTTCAACTTCTACTGCTTTGAGTCTCGCCAGGATTTGGGCTTGCTGCTGTTGTTGTTGAATTAAACGTTGTTCTTGCTCGGCCATCTGTTGTGCAATCGCAGCGAGTAACTGGATTTGTGTCATGGATTGCTGCTGTACAGATTCTTGGTCGAGCATCACTTTCATCAGAGTTCTGTTGGCCCATAAGCGAAACTCAACAGATACCCATTGCGCTAAATCAATCGCTATCTCTGGGTGAACCCAAGTTCCTTGAGAACTGCCATAGCCATTAATTTCAATGATTAAAGACGATATCGGCATTCCGATGTCGTTACTTAGTGCTGTCCAGTAAGCTTTTGTAGACTTCCTTTCTTTGTAATGTCCCCAATATTTATTATTTGCATGGCACATCTGGGTTGCATTCACGTAGCCCTTGGGTATGCTGTACTTGTTTATCTCCCCATCCTGAGGCATCTGGTTAATTTCGGAGTTTCGCCATAAATGTGTTAACACGATCAACTCTCCTGTTATTGTTCAAACTGTTGTGAATTGCTCAGACATTCACTCGCACCAAGTCTTGTTCTCGTACCAAAGAAAAGCGATTGATCACAGTAGATGGTGCGAGAAAAGCGGGTGATGCCAACTCGACCAAATAAAACCAGGACTTTTCAATTAGCTCAATCCCCAGAACTAGCCTTTGCTTTGTGCCGTGATGAGGAAATTGCAACAGTACGCGATCGCCCAACACGAAAGAAGGCTTTTTCACAATCCTGGGTTGTATCTGCCCAGTGCCGATGATTTGATGTTTTGTTGCATAGATAAAATCGTCTTTGACCTCAACGACGTAATTCCAGCAATCGCCATACCACTGCACCCCCAAGCAATAACCGAATGTTCGATTGGTTTTGAGGTAGACTTTCTCCAACAAGTTGACTTCACATGGTGGCATTTGATGACCCCAGGGCGGGGATAAGAACCAGGATCTTTCCAAGTCTGTGATTTGTTCCGTCATATTCTCCCCCTCAAAAGATAATCAATAGCTTCGGTGTCGAGTGCAGCAAAGCGTTTTTTGATTTGATGTGGTGGGTTTTCTAAAAACTGTTTGAGATAAAACAATTCAAAATTCAAAATTCAAAATTCAAAATTATTTGGAATTGTTCTGTTTGGTTTTGACTATTATTGCTGCGATTATCTTAATGAGTTCTTCGCTCTCATTTAATAATGATGACAATCGTGATTGCTCTATAATTTCCGTAGTTATCATAATTCTCAACCAATATCTTGTCTCTCTGGCTTCTTTAAGAGCAATTTCTAGCTTATGTACAAAATCAGCTTTGCTTTGAGCAGATTGAGATTCTTCAACGTTTGCTCCTATGGAAGTTCCAGACCGAATTAGCTGTTTATATAAAACTCGACCTACTCCTGGTTTTTCATCTAATACTTTACATAAGTTGACTATTCTAACGGCAAAATTGAATGTTCTATCTGTAATATCTCTCTGTTGACTCATTACTTGGTATCTCCTTTATGTGAAGTAATTAATCCCTGCATCAAATTGACAGAATTATCTTCCATTTTGAATTTTGAATTTTGAATTGTTCTACGCCAGCCTCGGTTTATCCAGAGGCGCACAATGGATAAATTCAGTGAAAGAATATTGGCGATTTGATGACAGGTATAATTTGAATCAATCAAAACTTTAGCCATAAATAACTCTCCAAAATTTGATGTCCAGAGAAGATTTAGAGTGAGAATTCAGGGGGCAGAAAAACTTGATATGGCATTCTTTGTCTACTTCTTGCCCCTCGCTTTTCTTCTAAGTTCAAGTAACCCCAGTCTTTGCTTTTGCTACCTGCTGCATCCAAGCGCGGATTGCTGCCAATTCATCAGCCCCATTAGCAACAGCTTGAACAACCTGCTTTTGATAAGAAGACTCTGCAAGATTGGGATTCTCGAATTTATCAACAACCCAAGCAAGACACATGCTTTTTACTAGATAATCAATCTTGTTGGCAGGAAGTAAGCGGGAGCATCTCACTTTTTGAAGTTGCTCAAACCGACAATAAACCATTGAGGTAAGCAGTGCGATGAGCAAGGACTTGAGATACATTTTCTCGTTTCCATTGTGCGCCTGAAATCTTGGTTCGACGGTCAATTTGCTTAACGGCAGATTCAACCGAACCAGAACCAATCGAACAAATTTGTTCAGCTTGATGGTATTCGTAGTTAATAAGTAGGTCAACCAAAAAAAACGTAAGATAGATAGAGTACAGAAATTAAGTGATAGCTGATGCCTAGCGCGTTAAGAATAATACTAACTGCTGAAGAAGACCTGACACTAAAAGAACTCAGTTGTGCAGATAAAGTACCACGTCGAACCAAACTTAGAGCGATCGCTTTGCGCCTCAATGCCCACGGATGGAATGTACCTCAGATTGCAGAGTATTTAGGTTGGGCACAACAAACGGTCAGGCAGACAATAAAACGTTGGGAATTTCAGGGGTTAGGAGGTTTATGGGAAGCGCCAG
>LXQD01000342.1 GCA_003326215.1 Nostoc minutum NIES-26
AATATCAAACCTCTCTGATGAAAGATTATGGATATTGCAATTCTTACCTAATGCTTGTCGTCGCTACTATTTATTAGTTTGATTGTCATTTTACTCAAGCTTTCCTTTTATCAACTTTTGCAAGAGTTACTCACAGTAACTCTACTTCTTCATGCAGTATTTTTTATAACTATCCCTTTTTCCCAAACTCCAGCTTGATTTTTCACTTGCTATCCCTTATTACTTTGGTTTTGAATCAAAAACTAGCGGACATATTCCCTATTATTTCTTTTGTGACAGTTTCAGGTGCGGAATGGGAGTTAGATTACTATCTTTTTCTTTTTCAGGTACGACTACTTAGTAACTAAAATTTCTACTTTATACAGTTAAACCAATTTAGTTGTCTTGCATAGCTATCTGTCGTATTTGTAGCCTTACTGGGTTGAAAGCTTCACATTAATGTAGCGCCATTCTGGAAATACCCATTGTCTTGGGTCTATTTCCTGTTCTACCTGAGTGTATACTTTCGCCAGCTGTGCCGCCGCTCCCATATCACCCTGCCTTTGGTACAATTGTTTGGCTGTTTTTAAATGGTTCAACCCTGTCTGCTTGAGTTTAGCTCCTACTGGCTCGTTCCGTGCATGATAGAACCAATTAATTAGTTGCACTTTAGCCAATGAAAAATGCGCTTTGGCAGAATTGGGATTAACTTTTAGCATCTGGTGATAAATGGCGATCGCTTCGTTGTTGTCACTGACATTAGCCTCTCCTAGCAGTTCAATTTCTGCCGACGCTCGAACTGCTGGTGAGGATTGATGTTTACTGTCAATCTGTGACAATAAATGTTGGATTTTGGATTGACGGGCATTTGCAGAATTTTTGGGAAGTTCAGTAACCCAACCAACCAACAAGCCCAGAATACAAGCCTTGGCTAAAAGACCACGAGAAATAAACATCATTTGCACCCTCTCAATTGTCAAATTGCAGCATCTACAAATCTCGAAGCTTTCAAAGGATAGTCTGTTGGGGTCACTCTGACTCTTGCTGGTTTTGTACCATCAGCAATTAATAGATATCCTTCTAGTGGTGGCAGTGCTTGCAGTTCACTAGGTAGTACAGCAAAGGTTTCTCGTATTTGCTGGTTGACAGAACGAGTTTCACTGAACCAGCCATTACTACTCTTGCCGTGAGTTGTTTCTAAGCGTTCCTGTCCACCAATCAATTTGGAGCATAATTCAGCCGTGCTATAGTCCCGGCAATTGAGGATGAGTTTGGTACAACAACCTTGGAGGATGGTTTGCATCCCGTACTCCCCGTAAATGTTAGCGATTTGACCTGTAAGCTGAGTACCCAGCATTCCAATACCTGAGAATTTCCGTCCCTCTGCTAGCAAGCGCTCTAAACCGACCAGCTTACCCAGTGCTGAGAGTTCATCAATGCAAATCACAGTTTTGATTTGGTGATTCTCATTGCTCAACAGTCCCCTGAGCATTAATGAAAATGCCATTGTGTACAGGGGTTTAAACAGTTCAGCCTCGTTTTCAAATATTGGCAGGAATATCCACCTGTTGTCGTCTTCTCTCCCCCATCGGCTCCAAGAAAAGTCAGCTGTAGCTTGATTGTCAGCTAATACTTTGTAGAATCGCAGGTAATTAATGGCGGAACTTTTGATACCTGCTGCTGTGTTTTCTGCTTCTAGGTAAGTGGCGCTTAATGTCCCAGTCAGTAAGTCTTTTAAATCTTGCAAAGGTCTAAGTGCTATCATCTCCCAGACTTCAGAATTGTTATAGGTCTGAGCGTACAAATCAGACAACAGCCCTTTGGCGGCTTCATTCCAAAATGGGTCTTTGGCATCTGGGTTGGGAGGAATTAACCCAGCGGCTATAGTTTCAAATTCAATCCCTTCGCTGCGGTGGCTCCAGTGAACTGTTCTGCTGTCTCTGGGGTTGTAGATTAGCGTATCGCGATCGCCGAATTTTTCAAGGATTTCGCCTGATCTATCTAAGCAGATAACGCGGTAGTCAGGCCGATCACGCATGATGGAGAGCATTTTCAAAATGGCTTGGGTCTTGCCGGAACCGGGGGAACCCAAGAACATAAATGATAATGGTGCTAGGTCGTCTGGTAGTTGAATATCTGCGATTTCCAGTCTGGGCAGTATATTAGGAGGTGATTTCTGTTTTCTCTGCATCAGTTGTTCTTTGTGACGCAGTTGTTTCTGTAGCTCTTTTGGTGTTTGCAGTTGGGAACCGCGTACAACTCCCGATACCAATCTTTCTGGAATTACGGCAAGCACAAAGCCTAAAATTAGGTTGTAGCTCCAAAAGTTCTGCCAACCTATAAAAGGTGTAAGGAGCAATTCGATTACGGAGATCGCCAGACCAATTTTCAACGCCAATTTTTTACTAGTAGCAATGGATGATACATAAATGGCACACAGCATTATAGGGAAAACAGGCCCGCTAATTTTAGCTATTCCATAAGCTACAGCACCAAAGAAAAATGCTATGCCTAGTCCTAATAAAGCTGATGGGTCAGGCTGTTGTTGATTTTGGCCAAACATTTACTATTACCGATTTAAGTCTTTACTAATTTGTTTGGATTGTTCTGGTGTTGCAGTTTTAGCCTTGTTGTGGGCGATGCGCTCGTCTAAAGTCATCTTCTCTGGGTCAACGCGCTCGTGGTGGGTTTCTGCATCTGGGCTGCTGGGTGAGCCTTAATTGCTCAATTGTTAAATCTGGTTCTTGCTCTTGTTTTTGGGCAGAGGTGCGTTTTGGTTGAGGATAGTCTGCGCGATCGCTCATGGGAATGCCTCTCAGTTTCTTTTAGTAGTTGATTTATCTGCTCAGTCCGCGCCGAATGGTTTTTTGTTTTTGTTTCTCTGAGTCATCTATTTCTATTGCCAGTGACACTAACTGTTTGAATTCTGATTGGGTGCGCTGTATTGAACCTTTTTTGATAATGTCTTTGATATCATCTGCTGGTTGTTCTTGGTTGATTAAATGGCGAATAATTTTTCTGTCCCGGTCGTTGGGTGACAGTGCTGTTAGCTTCAGAGCCAGTGATAGCTGTTGATATCTCTGTTGCCACTGGTTAAGGTCGGTTTGATTTTGAGGTTCTACTTTGGGGTTCTCTTGCTGCTTGGGTTGAAGTGATTGAACTGGTTTTGGCTGTTGTGTTAGCTTGGCTGGATTTAACAGCAGTGCGATAATGCGTTGGTCATCGCGTCGGGGCTGATAGTCAATCCCCTTATGTTTTTGCAGTCCTGGCCATGTATAAGCTGCTCCTAAATTTGTGCCGCTAAATTGCTGACCCTTCATTGCATAGCTGATACCCTTACTCTTACCGTTACGTGTTAAACCGTGGCGAACTTTCACACCTTCTATTTGCAGTCGCTCAATCAGTTGGGGCATAGTCGGTTGGTCTATTGTGGCGCGGTCGATTAGTTCTTGAAGCTGTTGTTTGATGGGGCGTTCTTGTGGTGAGGAGCGATCGCCTTTAATATATTCAATTTGTTCTCTTTCTAGCCGTCTTTGTTGACCAATACTTGGATTGCGGGATAATTTCTCGTGGCTGCTGTGCGTTTGTTGTAAGTTGTAATCTCGTTCTAGCTGCCGGATTATGGTTTCGCTGCGTTTGTAATCCCAGCTATCATGTACAATCTTCCCGTTGTCCAAACGGATGCGACTAGCGCATATATGTATATGGTCGTGTTCCGTATTGCTATGTCTGTAGACAACGTACTGGTTACTGTCAAACCCCATCTCTTCAAGATAGTGGTTAGCGATTTCGTTCCAAGTTGCTTCGTCTAGTCGCTCGTTGTGTGGTAGTGATAATGATGCGTGGTACACTACTCGGTCAGCTTCTGGGTTTAGTTGTCGGGAGATTTTGAACTCAAGAGCCAGTGCTATGGCATTGTTGCCGCCCATGTTGCCACCAATGAGTTTGGCATCTTTTTGATTTTCGAGATAATTCAGCAGTCCGCGAAATCCTCGCCCTTTAGTCTGGTTGCCAATCATCTGTTTCCTCTTCTGATTCTTCAATGAAGGTTTTGGCTATTTCTCGTTGGCAGTGTTGCAACAGTTCTAGTAGTTCTTGTAAGAGTTCTGGTGATGCTGGCGGTGGCAGTTGCATTTTGATGGCGGTGTTGGTAGCTTTAGCCAGTTGATTGATGTTGTTGCCGATGCGCGAAAGTTCCAGGTATGTGGCAACGGTAACTCTGCCCAGTCGCGGCGGTGGTGGTGGGATTGGTCGCAGTAACATACAGCGTCTTGTCAATTCTGCCAAGCTCATGCTCGCGTCTTCGGCTTTTGAGCGAATCATCTCGTATTCAATGGGGCTGAATAGTGCTTGCAGCCTTCTAGTGCGGACGAGAGACGGGGAAGAACGCTTGTTCATAATGTCATTCCTGACAAAGTGCAACTTCTTGAGGGGGGTTCCAAGGGGGGAGACTTCCCACTTTGGCAAGCCTGCCGTACCGAGCGCAGCGACGGAAAAGCGAAGCTTTAGGCATGGCTTGCTCTTTACCGGGGGTATGGGGGAAGAACGAGGGACTAGGAGCAACCACCAACGTGTGGTAAGGGCGCGTATAGAGCAGCTACTGCCAATCAAACGAGCTAGGAATCACACGCTGGGTGGCATGGTGAATTATTACTGACAACTGTGTGATTTTTTTTTGATAAACTCTTCGTGAGTTATCTTACAGGCTATCAGTGACTACTGTTCGATTATTTACGTTAATATCTATTGCTGATTATTAATTAATTGTTGCACGGTTAATAACCTGTCTTTAGATAGATGCTTGGTGTAAAAGTAAAGTTTTAAACATAACACAAGCTTGATTTTTACTTCTGTGACTAAAGATAGTATTCCTAAGTCGAAAATTCCTGAAGCTCTTGATGCTCTCCGCGCTTTGGGTGCTAAGGAATTAGATGATATCCCAGCACGAGAGGCTATTAGAAAGATGCGCCGTCAAATTGAACGGGTGCTTCGTCTTGGCTATAGCTATGAGGAAGTATCTGAAACTTTAGCTGGCTTGGATATCAATATTAGTGCAGAACGTATCCGTTATTTACTTAGCGATATCAAAAAGTCTACGCGCAAAAAGTCTTCTGATACTCCCAGTCAATCGAATACCAGCACACAAGTTATTGATGAGCCGAATAAGAGCGAGAATTCTCTTACTACAGAAAGTAATACTCAGTCTGCCAAAAAAGCTCAGTCAAAATCACAACCTAAATCAAAATCCGCTTCATCAAACTCAACAAATACTAAAACTACTAAAACGGCTAAGAAGTCGGATGAGGGTAAAGACAGTGAGTATCAAAATACCTCTCGTCCTGCTTTTGTGCCTCAAATAATTTCTGATGAGGATTTGTAAATGGCAGTTAGAGCAAAACCTACGGCTGACCAAGTTCAGGAAAAAAAGTCAACACAACAGCCAAAAACTGTTGGGCGCTTGGTATTGGTGACTGGTGATAAGGGCGGGACTGGTAAAAGTGTAGTGGCTCGAATTATCCTCGATATTTACCGCCATAGAAATATCAACTGTATTGCTTACGAATGTGACCAGTCGAATCCTCAGCTTTACCGTCACTACAATAAGGTGCAGCCTGGGGTGTCAGCGTTGAAACTTAATCAGCGCGGTGGTGCTGATGCTTTGCAGGATGATTTGAAGCGTTTATCTCCTAAAGTTTCACTTGTAGATTTGCCTGCTGGGGCTGCTGAATATTTTGAGTCGGTGGCGAAGGACATTTTTCTTTTTCAGAATGCCCAGCGTTTGGGTTATCGCATCACTATGGTGTCGGTTTTGGGTCGGCTGAAGGATAGTGTTTTGCAGTTAAAACGCCTCGTGGATTTCTGCGGCGACCGTGTTGATTATGTGGTTGTGAAAAATCTTTACTGGGGTGATGAGAACAAGTTTACTCGCTACAACAATTCTAAGGTCAAACAATCTGTAGAAGCGTTGGGGGCGATTGAACTGTTATTGCCTGAGTTATATGACGATATTTTTGATTTGATTGACTCGAAAGACCTTACTTTCAGGGAAGCACTAGAGCATGAGGATTTTAGTTTGAGTAATCAATCGAGAATTTTTGGCTGGATTGATGCGGTTGAGTCTGAGTTTGCTAAGGCTGCTGTGCAGTTGGGGTTAGAGTAATGGCGAGCGCAAATGGTAAAGGTAATGGTGGGGTATCTCATTTAGATAGGTTGCTGTCAGAAAAACCGCCAGAGTTTCAAGCTAAGGTGCTGCGGTTTGCGCTGGATTCTGGGATGAAACAGGATGACCCAGCTTTTCGGTTAGTGCAGTACATTGGTTATTTGGCACAGCTGACAGAAACTGCTCCAAATGATTGGAAATTATTATTTGAAAATTTACAAGCAGAGTTAAACCAATGGACTCAACTAACAGCGGAGCAACTGAAGGCGGAGGCCGATCACACGGAGAATATCAAAAATCTAGCGACCAGCTGCCATCAGCTAGGGATAGCCTTGAGCGCATTAAATCTAACGTCGCAGCAACAACTGGAGTTATTGCAGAACTTAACCAAACTCTCCGGGAATTGGAACAATCCCTCGCCAACGCTAACAGAGAAATTAATCGCACCGTTGCGAGAAGAATTGAGAGAAGTCAAGGCGATGATATCTCTCATGAACCAAAAAGGCGTGGAATCAGACGCTAAAAGTTGGGCGAGAGCTTTTATTATCCGGCTTTTTTCTCCGGTCACTTTTTTTATTCTGTTTTTGATTTATTCAAATCTTTTTCCAATCAGAGTTCCTTATGAAACTACCGAGTCTCTAGAGAAGATTTTGGAGCAGACTGGTTGGACTAATACCAAGTTGCAACGGGTTGAGAAGCGTTTAGGGACTGATCCTAATCTTAGACGGCGGCGGTAAAAATTTTGGCGTTGCTGAATCAGGGAATGATTTTGACCCATTTGGAACGAACTCTCAATGGTTTCAACCTCAAATTCATCCTGTAATTATGCAACACCAAAATTTGCTGTTTCAAAGCTGATTTAAAAAAACTTAGTTTGCAATGTTTTCTTGGTGGAATACATGCTATTTCTAATTAAGAATTAGTATAGCTCTACATCATAGTAATAACTGTACCAAGGAAAGCTAGTATGCCGGGTCGCAAACCCTCTGCCAATTCGCAGCCAAATGAAGAAAGTAACATGACTGGTTTGATGAAAATATTAGGATGCGACAACCCTAGTCGGCGAGGGGATGTAGTTTTTGTTCACGGGTTGGCAGGTCATGCGTGGAATACTTGGCATTGGCAAAACCCAAAAGATAGAGATTACCAAAAAGATAACTTTTGGCTAACTTGGCTGGGGAACGATTTAGATGTTGGAATTTGGACTTTTGGCTACAGTGCGGCACGGTTGAGAGCCAGTGGTTCAGCTATGCCACTTTTTGACCAAGCTAGTAATTTTTTAGATGATTTAGAAAATTTTAGCATAGGCTCACGCCCGGTAGTTTTCGTAACTCATAGCATGGGTGGCTTGCTTGTAAAGAAAATGTTAAATGCTGCGAAAACTTTTTCACGAAACGAAAGTAAAGAAGCAGTCCTTAAATCTACTAAAGGAATTATATTCTTATCTACTCCGCACCTTGGTTCTGACGTTGCTCAATGGGTAAAATCTTTAGCAGGCTTTTTGACTACGGTTAATGTCGAAGAATTGAAAGCTCATGCTCCCCAGTTACGAGAGCTTGATGAATGGTATCGCCAAAACGTTGATGAATTAGGGATTAAAACAAAAGTTTATTATGAAACGAAACCGACTAGCGGTGTTCTAATCGTAAACTCCAGTAGTGCTAATCCTGGTATTAAAGACGTAAAACCGATTGCAATAGAAGCAGACCATGACTCCATTGCTAAACCAAAACCAGGAGATACTAAAGTCTATTTGGGTGTCAAAAAATTTATTGAACAATGCTTACCATCCCAAAAATCACTACCTCCGGCTGATAATATAGTTTCTCTAACACAAACAATTGCGGAGAAGGAGAAAACCATAAACCCTTAACAGCCCCTCTCAATCAAAATAGTGCAAGTTCAGAGGGGCAGAAGATATTTCAAGCACCACCATTACCAGAATATTATGTAAACCGTCTAGAAGTTAGCCGGGATTTGAAACAGCGTTTGCTGTCTAATGGCGGTACTTTAGTAATTAGTGCTATTCATGGCTTGGGTTCCGTAGGTAAATCAACCTTAGCAACAGCTTTAGCACATGACCCGGAGATACGAAAACACTTTTATGATGGCATTTTGTGGACTACTTTAGGTCAGGAACCCAATGTAAGTTCAGAATTGCAACGTTGGGTACACGCATTGGAGGGAAACCAAAACTACCTCACCACTAGTATAGAGGCTAGCAAAGCCCATCTACGGACTCTACTTTCTGAAAAAACAGCGCTACTGGTAGTAGATGATGCTTGGGATTCTGAGAGGGCGCGACATTTTCAGGTAGGTGGATCACGCTGTCAGATGTTAATAACAACCCGTGATGATTCAATTGCTCATGCAGTTGGAGCCAGCATTTATAGCTTGAATGTGATGACATCAGAACAGGCTATGGAATTGCTAACCAAGAAACTCAAGCTAGAAAGGCGCGAACTGCAAGAGTCGGAGCGCTTAACAGCAGAAAATTTAGCTAAAGCTGTTGGTTATCTACCTCTAGCATTGGAACTTGCGGCAGCTCAGGTAGCAAGAGGTACTTCTTTTCAAGTTCTGTTAGAGGATATTACAAAAGAAATTGCCCGATTAAAATCCTTTGACTTGCGACTAGGCAAAGATGTTAATGATGAAGCAATTATAAAAAAACACAGCTTACAAGCTTCATTAAATCTAAGCGTCAAACGATTATTTGAAGACGAACGAGAGAATTTCATTTGGCTGGGTGTATTACAAGAGGATGCAACTATTACTCGGAAGATGGCAGCAACGCTCTGGGGTATGGATGAGCAAGATGCGGGAGAAAGGTTGCGAGATTTATGCAGTCAAGCGTTGTTATTACGGGGTGACGCTCTACCCGAGGGCACACCGACCTACCGTTTACATGACTTATTTCACGATTTAGCACGAAATTTATTAACTAAACCTTCAAAGCCAGGGCTTCAAGGTGATTTGTCAGGGTTAGACTTAAAACTTGCTAATGCTCATGCCACTTTTTTGGAGAAATACCGAGCAAAAACCCAAAATGGTTTGTGGCATACTTTGCCTAGTGATGATTACATCCATAAATATCTAGTTTGGCATTTGCAAAAGGCTCAATTGATTGAGGAAATTCACCAGTTGTTACGTGAGGAGTCAGAAACTGGAAGTAATGGTTGGTATGAAGTTCGAGAAAGATTAGGACAAACAGCAGGTTACTTAACTGATATTTCTAAGGCATGGGAATTAGCAGAAGCATCTTGGACTGAAGCAAAACTGTCTAAAGTCATTGGTTTACAGTGCCGTTATGCTTTGATTACGTCTTCTTTAAATAGTCTAGCTGCTAATATACCTCAAGATTTGCTGATTGCGTTGATTAGGAAAAAAGTATGGATGCCAGAGCAGGGTTTAGCTTACGCTTTGCAAATTCCTAACCAGGAGGATAAGGCAAAATCTCTTACAAATTTAGCTAAATATCTATCATCATCTCTAAAAGAGCAGGCATTACAAAAAGCACTGGCAGCGGCTCGCTCCATTGCTGATAACAGGTCTCGCGCCGATGCCCTCGGAGCCATCGCTGACAAACTGCCGGAGGTGTTGCCGGAAGCCCTAACAGCGGCTCGCTCCATTGCTGATGAGAGGTTTCGCGCCATTGCCCTCAGTGCCATCTCTGACAAACTGCCACCTGAGTTAATGTCGGAAGTCCTGGCAGCGGCTCGCTCCATTGCTGATAAGAGGTTTCGCACCGTTGCCCTCAGTGCCATCGCTGACAAACTGCCGGAGGCGTTGCCGGAAGCCTTAGCAGTGGCTCGCTCCATTGCTGATGAGAGGTATCGCGCCGATGCCCTCAGAACCATCGCTGACAAACTGCTGGAGGTGTTGCCGGAAGCTTTAGCAGCGGCTCGCTCCATTGTAGATGAAAAGTATCGCGCCGATGCCCTCAGAGCCATCGTGGGCAAACTGCCACCTGAGTTAATGTCGGAAGCCTTGGTGGCGGCTCGCTCCATTGTAGATGAAAAGTATCGCGCTGATATCCTCAGTGCCGTCGTGGACAAACTGCCACCTGAGTTAATGTCGGAAGCCTTGGTGGCGGCTCGCTCCATTGTAGATGAAAAGTATCGCGCCGTTGCCCTCAGTGGCATCGTGGACAAACTGCTACCTGAGTTAATGTCGGAAGCCTTGGTGGCGGCTCGCTCCATTGTAGATGAAAAGTATCGCGTCGTTGCCCTCAGCGCCATTGCTGACAAACTGCCGGAGGTGTTACCGGAAACCCTAGCAGCGGCTCGCTCCATTGCTGATGTAACGTATCGCACCGATGCCCTCAGAGCCATCGCTGACAAACTGCCAGAGGCGTTGCTGGAAGCCTTAGCAGCGGCTCGCTCCATTGCTGATGAGAGGTATCGTGCAGTTGCCCTCAGAACCATCGCTGACAAACTGCCGGAGGCGTTGCCGGAAGCCCTAGCAGCGGCTCGCTCCATTGCTGATGAATGGTATCGCGCCGTTGCCCTCAGTGCCATCGCTGACAAACTGCCACCTGAGTTAATGTCGGAAGCCTTGGTGGCGGCTCGCTCCATTGCTGATGAGAGGTATCGCGCCGATGCCCTCAGTGCCATCGCTGACAAACTGCCACCTGAGTTAATGTCGGAAGCCTTGGTAGCGGCTCGGTTTATTCTAGATCAGGAGTGTTGTCTTGAAGCCCTGATTGCCTTAATCGATAAACTACCATTCAAGTTAATGCCAATAGCTTTTGCTGCAACTCAGGCTATTTCCAATCAAAGGTATCGCGCCGTTGCCCTCAGTGCTATTGCTGACAAACTGCCACCTAAGTTAATGTCGGAAGCCCTAGCAGTGGCTGGCTCCATTGCAAATGAGAGGTATCGCACCAATGTCCTCAGAACCATCGCTGACAAACTACCACCTGAGTTAATGCCAGAAGCCCTAGCAGCAGCTCGCTCCATTGTAGATGAAAAGTATCGCGTCGATGCCCTCAGTGCCATCGCTGACAAACTGCCACCTGAGTTAATGCCAGAAGCCCTAGCAGCGGCTCGCTCCATTGTAGATGAAAAGTATCGCGTCGATGCCCTCAGTGCCATCGCTRACAAACTGCCACCTGAGTTAATGCCAGAAGCCCTAGCAGCGGCTCGCTCCATTGTAGATGAAAAGTATCGCGCCGATGCCCTCAGTGCCATCGCTGAAAAACTGCCACCTGAGTTAATGCCAGAAGCCCTAGCAGCGGCTCGCTCCATTGTAGATGAAAAGTATCGCGCCGATGCCCTCAGTGCCATCGCTGAAAAACTGCCAYYTGAGTTAATGCCAGAAGCCCTAGCAGCGGCTCGCTCCATTGTAGATGAAAAGTATCGCGTCGATGCCCTCAGTGCCATTGCTGACAAACTGCCAGAGGCATTGCCGGAAGCCCTAGCAGTGGCTCGCTCCATTGCTGATGAAAAGTATCGCGCCGTTACCCTTAGTGCCATCGCTGACA
Source organism: Nostoc minutum NIES-26 (assembly GCA_003326215.1). Classification (GTDB taxonomy): domain Bacteria; phylum Cyanobacteriota; class Cyanobacteriia; order Cyanobacteriales; family Nostocaceae; genus Dendronalium; species Dendronalium minutum. The sequence continues at coordinate 11,622 of LXQD01000342.1, forward strand.
AACTGCCACCTGAGTTAATGCCAGAAGCCCTAGCAGTGGCTTGCTCCATTGTAGATGAAAAGTATCGCGTCGTTGCCCTCAGTGCCATCGCTGACAAACTGCCACCTGAGTTAATGCCAGAAGCCCTAGCAGTGGCTCGCTCCATTTTAGGTGAAACGTATCGTGCCGTTGCCCTCAGTGCCATCGCTGACAAACTGCCACCTGAGTTAATGCCAGAAGCCCTAGCAGTGGCTCGCTCCATTTTAGGTGAAAGGTCTTCTCGCGCCGTTGCCCTTAGTGCCATCGCTGACAAACTGCCGGAGGCGTTGCCGGAAGCCCTGGCAGCAGTTGGCTCCATTTTAGGTCAAAGGTCTTGGGTCATTGCCCTCAGTACCATCGCTGACAAACTGCCACCTGAGTTAATGTCAGAAGCCCTAGCAGCGGCTGCTCGCTCCATTGTAGATGAAAATTCTCGCATCAATGATCTCAGTGCCATCGCTGACAAACTGCCGAAGGCGTTGCTGAAAACTTTGGCAGCGGCTCACTCCATTTTAGGTGAAAGGTCTCGCGCCGATGTCCTCAGTGCCATCGCTGACAAACTGCCACCTGAGTTAATGCCGGAAGCCCTAGCAGTGGCTCGCTCCATTGTAGATGAAAAGTATCGCGCCGTTGCCCTCAATGCCATCGCTGACAAACTGCCACCTGAGTTAATGCCGGAAGCCCTAGCAGTGGCTCGCTCCATTGTAGATGAATGGTATCGCGCCGATGTCCTCAGTGCCATCGCTGACAAACTGCCGGAGGTGCTGCCAGAAGCCCTAGCAGCGGCTCGCTCCATTGCTAATGAGAGGTCTCGCGCTGTTGCCCTCAATGCCATTGCTGACAAATTGCCACCTGAGTTAATGCCAGAGGCCCTAGCAGCGGCTCGCTCCATTACTGATGAGAGGTCTCGCGCCGATGCCCTTAGTGCCATCGCTGACAAACTGCCGGAAGTGCTGCCGGAAGCTTTGGTAGCGGCTCGCTCCATTACTGATGAGAGGTCTCGCGCCGATGCCCTTAGTGCTATAGCAGATAAATTATTAACATTATCAAAAACTGAAATTTTTTCTATCTGGAAAAATCAACTTCACGAGCTATCTGTTTGGACTCGCCGTGACTTGTTGCTAGACTTTGCAGCACTAGTTCCAGTTATCTTTGCGTTAGGTGGTTCAGAAACAGTAGATGAAGTTGTTCTTGCTATTTGTGATGTGGTGTGGTGCTGGAGATAGAGAAAAACATTTTTGTTAACAAAAACATTCCATCAAAGAGCTAAAAAATGCAATGAAAGAAATAGGTTTAAAAAAATAGAGAAATGTTAACAGCCATTATCGCGCAACAGCGATACGAGGTCGCACCTTGAAAAAGTCTTTCAGAGTCAGGCTTTCATATCCAAAGTAAGAAATGCCTTCATGAGTGTTGCTTAACCATATTGGTTAAGCAACGTTTCTGTGACCATACTTTATTAATCCCAATTAATCCCAGCCACTTTGTACTGGCTGGGATCGCACCATGTTCTTAAATTTTGTAAATGGTGCATCAAACAATAGCTTAGTTGTGCCTGTAGCCCCGTCACGGTTTTTAGCAAGGATGATCTCTGCAACTCCTTTTTCTTGCGTATCTGGCTCGTAATATTCGTCACGATACAACATGATTACTTTGTCCGCGTCCTGCTCAATTCCGCCGCTGTCACGTAAATCTGAGAGCATGGGGCGTTTGTTATTGCGGCTTTCTACTGCCCTTGATAGTTGCGACAGACACACTACAGGGGTTTGTAACTTCATTGCTAAACGCTTGAGTCCGCGTGTCAGCTTTTCTATCTCATTGTTTCTGTTGCCCCCACCGTTGCCATCCATCAGTTGCAGATAATCGACGACGATTAACCCCAAATCACGGCGCTCTTTTGCCATCACTTTACGGCACTCAGATTCGATATAGCTCAGTGATGGGTCTGGACGATCGTCTAAATAAACAGATAATTCTGATAATGCACCAATGCCCCGTGATAGTGGCTCCCATTGGGTGTTAGAGATGCGCCCTGTTTTCAAATAGCCGCTTTCTATGCCTGCTTCACTAGAAAGCGCTCGCATGGCAATCTGCAACTTAGACATTTCCAGACTGAACACGACAACCGGAAATTGATGATCCTTCGCCAGATTAAAAGCTATTTGAGCGGCGAACGCGGACTTGCCCATCGCCGGACGACCAGCAACGATAACTAAATCGGTACGATTAAATCCAGCAGTTATTGCATCAAGGTCATAAAAGCCTGTAGGAATTCCAGGTAATACCTTACCTTGGCTGCGGTCTTCAATATCCTGAAACAGATTAATTACCACATCTGAAATGTGGCTAGCCCCGGCAGTATCAGAGGAACGCTGCAATTCATAAATAAAGTCTTGTAATTGTTCAAAGGCTTGCTCTAAGGGAGTTTCTTCATTGGATTTGTGCTGCAACTCAGTTGCAAGGCTTGCCAGTCTACCCAGTTCCCGGCGCTTCCACTTTTCAACAACCAGACCTGCCAGGGCATCAATGTTAACTGCTGATACTGTTCTGTCAACCAGCGATGCTAACTTGTTTCGCCCGCCGATAATTTCTAACAAACCATTATCAGCTAGATAGTTCGTGACCATCAACAAATCTGTGGGCAATTCTTGGGCATTCAGTTTCAGGGCTGCGTTGTAAATCCGACCATGAGCGCTGATATAGAAGTGATGCGGCTTCAAAATGTCGCGCACACGTTCTATGGCTACGGGGTCAAGCAAAATACCCCCAAGTATCGCCTCTTCAGATTCAATGCTCTGTGGTGGTAGCTTATTGGCTGTCGTGGCAAAAGGAATTACGTTGTCGTCACTGGCGTACATATTAATCTTTGATTCCCATTAAGTCTAAATTTTTACAGGCATACACTTAAGCAAATACTTAAGGTGGTGTGATTGTCGTTCTGTCAAGCGGGAATATCTGCAAATCTCTCAGGAAACTTGGCGCTCGCCCATTCGTACCATTTGGCAGATACTTTATGCTTGCAAAACTGAGATAGTCCCTCAGACTGGAGCCGATTGTAGTAGTGATCGTGCATCCACGCCTCCCAGCTGGGAAAATCATACTTCTTGCGCTGTTTCTCTACTTCTGCGGGGTCATCAGCGAAGTTGTTAATTTTGTGCTGTACTGTCCTGCAAGCTGCCTTCCATTGCTCGAACATGCAAAGTACTTCTGTACTACCTTCATCTTGCTTAGAAAGCACTGTAGTCACGTATGGAGCAACGCTGTTAATGTCTTTGCCTTGCTTACGCTGGTAGGTCTGATAGTAAAGCAGGAAATCGACCTCTTTAACTGGATCTGAGCTAAAAACCAATATTTGAGAATCGTTCTCACGCGCCGCGCCGGAATAATGACCCTCATGAGTGGATTGCGATTTTGTTGTAGAGACTTTCTCAAAATTAACAGCGTAGTGATTATCTTGAACTACTTTGTCTTGTTCAATGGCTTTGCTCCTCTCTTCCTTTTCTTTTTTCCGTCCATCGCTCTTAGAGGGATTGACTTTATTGGAAGTACTTAAGAGGGAATTACTTTCTAGCTCTGTCAGACCTACCCCCCTAGCTCTGTCAGACCTACCCCCTAGCTCTGTCAGACCTACCCCCCTAGCTCTGTCAGACCTACCCCCTAGCTCTGTCAGACCTACCCCCTCGCTCAGAGCGACCTGGGTAGGGGTAGGTCTGTGTGAGCTATCCGTACAAACCTGTTGATTAATCGGTATAGGTTCTGACCAATTGTGTCTAGGCGCAACACGATAAATGCAAGTTGTACCGGGGCGAGACTCTTTGATAATCAAGCCATGTGTCGCTAGAGTCTTTAGCGATCGCTTGACCTGCGCTTCCGACATCCGACAACCTATCGCCATGTTCTTATTGCTTTCAAAGGCTTCTCCCTTGCCAGCACGTCTTACGATTCGGCTATATATGCGGAATGAATACGGATCAAGCCCAAAATCGTCTAATTCTTTGTGGACAAAAATAAAATTAAAATCATCTCTGTCGTCCTGTGCTATGTAGCCATGCGCTTGTTCTACATTTCGAGAGTTCATTGTGTAGCACCGAAGTATTTGTAGTATTTCGGATAACTCCCTTGCAACACGAACGCAGAACTGCTTATCATAGAGTCAGCGATCGCGGTTCCGAAAAGTCCTACCACAGACAATTCGTTTCGGAGTTACCGCTTGTGTACAGCCAAATAATCAAGAAACCCGCTTAGATTCCCGTCCGAGCGGGTTTCTTGATTGGAACATGGGGCAAACATTTGGCTGACTGTCTGCCCTCTCGGCTCTCTCATATCCTTGCCCCGTGGGTCTTGGATATTGCACCCAGTTTCACGCCTTACTGGGACGGCGTTTTTGCCTCTCCAGGCTCCGTTGCTCTCCCGCTTCAGTCTCCACATCCGCAGGTTCGCATAATCAACCCCGTAGGCGGGGCAACTGTATATATTGTTCTAAGCGCTCATCTTGTCATCTAGCCGCTCTGTTACGTCCTGCGGCTGGTCGGCGTTGGTCATTTATCCTCCTTGTCTTCTTTAATTTCTTCTGGTGGAACCCAGTAAATTAGCTCACTAGGCTGGACACGGTAATAATCGCAGATTTTGTTTAAAGCTGTAACTTGTGGTATCCAATCTGGATTGTCATATAAGTTGTAAGCGGTACTGGGTGCTATACCCGTATCTTTTTGAAAGCGATAACGAGTAATGCCCAAACCGTCTACAAATTGTTTGACTTTGTTCCTTATAGGCATTCATTAACAATAAACGGTTATTAATACAACCATTTATCATTGCTAATTTCCAACCGTTAGTAAATACTAAACGATTTATATTAATGACCGCTTGACATTAATGAACGGTTATAGTTAATATCATAGTGTCCGGGTTATCAATACGTCAACAGCCCGGACACAGTTATTTAGCTATAAACACAGGTTATCTGTATTGCGTCCGCTCTATATCTGCGGTCGCGGTAATTGTGCGTGTCTATATCAGGACAGAGGATTCATGCATATCAATTTACGCAGTTTAGAAGCAATCAACGAACTACCAAACAAAGGAGAAACAATGCTGACATCTAATCATATAAGGCGTTTACAAGCAACAGATCGCTGGCTCAGAGAAATACGAGACTCACAGGAATTCAGGCAACTGAAATACTATCCAGATGTGACGCTGGGCGACGCAATCCAAGCAATAGGTGAACTACTTGATGAACACGATCATTGTGATTACAAGCCCTCAAATTTTACTAATGACCAGTGGCATAAATATGTAGAACCTAGACCAGTAATGCATATTCGCCGCATGAAAACTTGGCGTGAAAAGATTAACTCATTCATACTTGATGCTGCGTCAGAAGTAGCAATTCTGAGCTTACTAACAACAGGTTTTATGGTTGTTGGTGCTATCTTTTGTCACGGCTTTGACCGCATTGAAGAAAGTAGAGGCGAGGAATATCAACCCACATGGATTTACAACGCCAAGATTTTTGAAGGAAGCGCCATTGCGTCTATCGCCGTCTTCCTGGGTGCAAGCTTGACTGGTGCGGTTGCTGTAACTGCGGGAGAAAAACAAGATGATTGATTTGCAACTTGTTGGATGCGTCACTTTGCTTACCCAGTCTAAAACATACAGCATCGACGGCATTTTGTATCGATATCTCTACAGCAACGGCACTATCAAGCACACACAATATATGTTCCGTCCGCTGCCAAAACAAAGAAAGAGCGCAGATTTGCAACTCAATCGGGACAAGGTATTACGTAAGGTTTACGAAGTGCCGAGCTTGTACAACCAGCATCAAGCAACGCAGACAGCTACAGCAATTCAGCAGAGTTTGTTTTAAATTTTGGTTACATCCGCTACCGTGCAGAGCGTCCCAAAGCAGCGAGCGCTCGCGTCAACTAGCCCCTTAAGGGGTGCATTAGCGGGGGTAAAATCGATAATTCAGTAAGTCTTCAATCGGTAAGCGCTTTGTTATTACGTGGTTCTAGCCATTGAGTGCAACGCTTTTGAGGCTTCTAAAAAGTTATTTTCTAAGGTTATTGACAGCCTCTAATAACAGGGGCATATCCATAACTCTGAATCAATCTTGGGGGCTAGTCAAATACCTGAGAATGCCCGGACAGTCAGTTGATTTTATACACACTTAAACAAGATTACAGAGGCAATGTGGCAACAAAGAAGTATTTAGCTAAGTATCGTCAGCTCAGACAGACTTATGAGCGAGCGCTAGGCAAGACAATCTCAGACGAGACTTGGTATCGGGTGGTGTCTTTTCTCAAGCAGCGTTTTAACTTGAGGGTGGAATCCAAGGATGCAGACACCATAGTAGAGACATTTGCGGGACTGAAACGGCGTTACGGTGCGCTAAGTCCAACCAGGGAGGGATTTGAGGAGCGTTGGCAAGCATTCAAGCATTTTTATGATTCACAGGGCGACTACAGCGGTATTGAAGCACTATCTGCACTGGCAAACTATCTAAAAATCAATCTTGACGACGTACCATCAAGCACTCGTTACTACTGGTTTAGTCAAGCTGGTTTGTCTTACAGCGCTCATGGCACCTATCACAGCAAAGATTTAGCGCTTGTGGCGTTCGTCGCTGCTAAGTGGGCTATCAACAAGCGATCGCAACCGATGAAATCCGCAAACATCTCAGTTTTAGCAATAGCCAAATAGGAGCAATCACCATGCCTGACAAATTTACTAATAACGTCCGCGCTCGCTTGTACAAACAGGGCTATCAAGGATTTACCAAAGATGATTACACGTCAGCAGCGCTGGCTGTAGAGTGCGATGACCTTAACAATCCAACCAAAGAGCAATTGACTCAAGCCGTTGAATATCTCAAAGCCAAAGCGACAAGCCAATTATCTGTAACTGATGAACCCGTTGAAGAAACATTTTTAGCGGGTGCAGAAGATGCACAGCCGGAGCCGGAGTCTAGTCAGCTGGCGGTTGCTTCCCCAGAGAATCAGATTGTGCTAACCGAGCAACAAAAACAAGCACTGGTTACAGAGATTGCATCGGGTGCGGGGATTGAGTTAAAAGCGGCGGATGTGAAACTTCTTACTGTGTCCATCGCTTCTACCTTCGCATCTAGAAAGGAGTTAAACGAGGCGATTTTTAACGCACTCGTCCACTTTGCAAAGGAATTCAAGAATCAAGAAGTCTCCAAGATGGGTGGCCGCCGAGATACCTGCAAATTGGGACACGTTGTAAATAATTATTGCAGAGAAGCTCTTGTTGATTTACTAACTTGCCCAAAAATGATAAAGGAGGAATTAAACTTTTGCACGGTAAACCGAAGCTTTCACCTCTTTTTGTCCCTTACACTTGCCCATAAATGGCCCTTTTAGGGAATGTCTTCATTTGAATGGTTAAGTAATGGTTGAGGCTGAAACAACGGTAAATCAAGGTTTTTGACAATTAGCTTTACAAAACTTTACAACGTGTCCCAATTTGCACGTATCTCGGCGAGATGGATGATGTTGCAGGCAGTGAACTGACGCAGATCAAGCAAGCGATGGAGGCCACCGCCCTGGACTACAAAAGCCAGTTTGCAGACCTCGCGTTATCTTTCGCCGTCATCATCGACTAAAGGAGCAAACAAGCTTACTTACAAACATTTGTTGATTGGGCTGGTGGGGATACCGTTGCTCATAGCGTTGGCGGCTCCCCTCTCTCAATGGTTCCTAAAGGAATGTTGCACATACAGGAGTCAAAAACGTGAAGCACATCAAAAACATGGTTGGTAAGCACGGTAAAAAGCTCAAAGCAAGGGCTGAGAAATTAGGCGTTGCAGACAGCTTAATCATGGGCTGCATCAATGGTGACGATGCAGCGTTGACCAAAGTAGGAGAAATGGGCAATGAGGGCGAACGCATTTTAACCATCATGCCCTACATCACAGATAACCTCAGTGCGTTCATCAAAGGCACTGAGGAGTACAACAAAGGACTAGCAGAGATTTATAAACAAGCTGGTGCGTCTGGTATTGCCATTGATAAAGCCAGTGCTGATTTGACCGTAGCGAATCTCAAGTACGGTCACGAACGCTCAGAAATTGGATTGAAGCTGGCCAGCGATCGCACACTAGAAAATCAGCGCTACAGAGAAAGCATTGACTTGATTAAGCTCAAAGCTTATATCGACTACCACCTGAGCCAAGTTGACCATCTAGCCGCTTCTAAATCGCAGTTAGCCCGACCCGTGAAGGCACAACTAGACGCTGATAGGGCTTATGAAATGGAGAAAGCCAAACACCTGCTGACCTATGGCGAAAGTTCAGACCTTGATTTAGTACCTCGCAAGTCATTCACGACTAACAAGTTAGTGCAAGCCTTCCGCACTGCGGTTTCTACCATTTTCGAGTAATCAAGATAGCAAAATCCCCTACGAGTTAGCGCTCAGTAGGGGAAATCAAATTAGTCATAAGAGCAATGTTAGATGAACTTGACACCGAACTGCAATCCGGAGACACCGAACAATCACCTGATTATCAAAACTTTCCTGACACTGCATTTACCCAGGACGAACAAGAAGCTATTAAAAGATTCAAAGCCAAAGAAGTTGAAAAGCTTAATCGCAGTCGCGCTGTTCTCAAAGGTATTGAGTCCTGCGGCTGGGGTGTTACTTCCTATTGCTTGGCTAAGTATTTAGTAATAGCAACTGGGTCAGCGGGGCTACTGCCTGCGGTCGCTATTGTGTTGGGAATTAATCAAATAGTTAATCGTGATTTGTTGGAGTTCTCCGTAAACAAATCTCCTGATGGATGGGTTTTTACGGATATGGACAAAGCTATCAAATTTATATTTCAAACTATATTTGGATGCTTCATTCTATGGACTGCTGTAGGCGATTTCTACAGCACAATGAAAACCTCACATCAGACTTATGACAACATCAAAGCGACTGTAGAAGACTTTAACCGTCTGCCAGAGAAAGACAAAACGCTCGTGTTTGTAGTTGGTGCATTAGTGGCTGGCGGCGTTGTTTACGGCATCCACAAATCCAAGTCATGAAGACTCAATCATTACTAAAATTTGGCGCTGGCACAGCTTTACTTTTAGGGCTGGCGAGCGCTTATTACTATGGACAAACACCGTACCCTTATCAATTTACTGAAGTGCGATTTTGTCCTGTTACTGCAAACAATCGCCCGATGAAGTATTATGATAAACCCGCAGAATCTCAAGAGTCGCTTGATAACAAATACTGTCGTTTCAAGTACAGATTGCTAACAGAAGTATGGAAATCACGACAGTTTAATGATGTTGTGTCTCTCCCTGAAGATGCTTTTATTACTAAAGATTTGTCTCCATCGGATAATCCCAGTCTGTGGTTATTAGTCGCCCCCGCTTTTATTTGGATGGGTTACTACTGCTGGGCTGCCAAAGATGAGATTGACAATGATGAAAGTTTTCTACGTCTAGAAAATTTTAAGACATCAATTAAGCGCCAAGGTTTAGTTACTAGGACTGAGCGCGATTTGCAGTCACATGAATCAGAGCGCATATTAGACAAGCATAAGAAGGACATTGATAGACGTGCTGATAATCAGTTAGTCCAAGAACGCTACATTTCTCTAGAGGAGTTACAACAACAGTATCAGCGTCAGTCAGAGCTTGAGGATTTACAATTTCATAACACTAAAAAACAGTTCGCGGTTGCTGATTCTGTAGCTGATAAATCCATTGCTGACAACCTGCGAGATAAGGCGAAAGCTGACCAGGAACGCAGCAAGATTGAGGGCAAAACTAAGGAAGCGATCGCAAATGACAATCATCATTTGACTGACCAGCGCCTCATCAGTGACTTAATCGAAGCGCTCAAGAATCATGAAGATGGTTGGCTGTGGAAGGTCATCGACAATCAAAAACCTGTTTGGGTGCTAGGAGAAGCCGGAAGCGGTAAATCAACTCTAGCAGCGTCGATTGTCATGCTCAGAGAATATTTATTTGATATGCCTTTGTATCAGCTGATAGACGCTCACGCCGGGGAGAACCTTAGAAACGCATGGAAATATTTAAGTCCTCAGTTGATAGCGCAAACAGAAGAACAGATAGGTCAAGCTTTTGATGATGCCCGCGAGCGTTGGTTAGACAGAATTAATAACCAACCTGATAAGCAACCGCAACAGTTACTAGTTGATGAATTTACGAACTATTCTGAGTCAGATATCACTAAGGAACCTGCCAAAAAGTTTGTTAAAGCATCTCTGAGTGACCCTAGAAAAGCTGAAGAAAGATTAGTCTGTATTGCCCATTTCTTCACTAATACTGCTGTGGGTGGCAGTGATGGAACTGCTAAAGGTAGAGCTAGGGGTACTATTCAAATTGACCGCAAAACAGCTGATGGTAAGACACCTTTAAAAATTGCAACAATTAACGGTTTAAACAATTCCGATGGGGATGCAGAAGTAGATAAAAAGGTTGCAATTCCTGGTTGGTTGACTCCCGGAAGCATTCACAAGCATTTAAACGGTCAGCCAATTGATTTTGATGATTAATTGTTAGATAACTAATTCTTTAGCTGTTAAGAACTAGGGTAGAGCGGGTGGCGCAGCGGAGTGTGGGGGGCGGGCTGCTGAGTTTTGGCCACTCGACGAGTAAATTATTGCCCGTTCCCCACACCACCCGCTCTAAACGCAGTGTCCCCAGTTCGTCGGGGCCTCACGAGTTGATGAGGTTGAAGTAATTTTGATATCGCATTTGATATCAAAGATAACAATTACATAAAAAGTAAGAAACGTTTGTGCTGTAAAACTTCAAACTGCTTTACCATAGCGTTTTGAGTGCCATTGCTTTTCACTCCTGTAGCCCGGTCGTGGCTAGGGTTATCGTGTACGGTTCACATTTCGGTCAATTTATCGGTAAAAGCACATCTGTTAATGTAAGTGGTACTTTTTCGAGCATATCTCAGCTCGGGCAATAAATAAGGTTCTGCATTCTCCCAAATCATAGTGAAGCGTTGTTCATTCATTTCAATATCATCTTTTTTATAGGAGATATAGCCACTTTCTTCTTGCTGCTCTTTATTAACAAGCATCATACTTGTAAAAGAATTTTCAGGCACTAATATGTTTTTGCAAACCAGTAAGTTAGTTTTTCTCAGATCATACCCATTAAAATTCTCTGCCAAATCTTCAGATATAAGACGTATTTCTATTCCGTGATTTACTTGCTCTTCGAGAATTTCATGAATTTCATTGGTAATTTTTCCTTTTGGAACAATAAATACTCTTTTGATGGAAATACCCTTGCGACTTAATTCTTTGTTGATTTGTCTAAATTCTTTAGCAATATCGCTATTCCACCAACAACCGAAAGTGAAAGTGTGAACTGCATATATGACATAGTGGTCGGAATCGAATTGATTTAAAAGCTGTATTGTTTGTTCAATCCTTTTGTTTCCGTATATCTCAATCTTGAATTCAGGCATTGCCGTGTTAGTCACAATTTGTTGACAAAAGACGGTCTTATTCAAATCTAACCCCCTCAAGTCTGATCTGCTCAGATTAGTCTTGCTCAAATTAGCTCCGTCTATAGTTGTGGTAGTTAAATCTACTCCAGTTAAATCTGCCCCTGAGAGATTGGCGTTGGTTAAGTTAGCTCCAGTTAAATCTGCCCCTGAGAGATTGGCGTTGGTTAAGTTAGCTCCAGTTAAATCTGTTCCTGAGAGATTGGCATTAGCTAAGTTAGATTCAGTTAAATCTGCCCCTGAAAGATTAGCATTGGTTAAGTCAGATTCAGTTAAGTCTGTTTTAGTTAAATCTGCTTGAAGAAGTTTTGCTTTGATGAAATTTGCCTTATTTAGATTTGCTCTGCAAAGAATTGCTTTGCTCATATCTGCTTCAGATAAAATTCCTTTTGTCAGAACTGCCGAAATGAGGTTTGCCTCTACTAATATGGCATTCTTTAGGTTAACTTCGGACAAATATGCGTTGCTTAAGTTTATTCTTTGTAAATTGCTAAGACTTAAATCAGAATTGCTTAAATTAATCTCGGAAAGATTTTGGCTTTCTAAATTAATCTCTTTCCAATTTGACTCACTAAAATCTCTTTCTCCAATTTTATATATTTTTAAAATCTCCTCTTGACAAATTGACATTTTGGTTGTTGGTAAAAGTTCTTGTTCTAAGTAATTATCACTAGAATTACCATCAGGATTATAGATAGCCTTAAGTGCTTCTACATACGCATAGAAGCAAGCATTGACAAGATTTCTGTGAACATAAAATTTCCGGACTTTAACATTTTTATATTTAACAACTACAACTGCCGAACCAAAACATTCTATCCCTTCTTCTAAATTAGATACTTTAATAGACTCAAGGATATGTTTAGGTTGCTCGACAATATGAGAAATTGCCCGATCTAATGCTGAAAATAAGGTTTCTATTGCTCCTCTTCCAAAAGCAGATTCAGAGTGACGACAATCTTTATTGTTGCTTTTAGTATTTAATAGTATTACAGTAGCACTTACTAAACTATTTTTAGAACAAAGAAGCTCGAAATGTTCTATTTTCCATGCTTTAAACAAGAATAATTGCTCCTCACATAATAATTTATATTCTTGTTCTTGAGGAATTTTCAATGATTGATTTAATTTTTCTTTGAAAATCTCTATATTAGAATAATCATCTTTTTCAAATATTTTTTTACCACTAGCAGAATTATAATAATCAAGAAAATGAGATGGATGAAAAACATTTTCCCAACCACAACTTAAAAAATCTTTTGCTCTTAAAGTTATAATTGCATCAATTTTGTTATCTTTTGCACATTCTATTTGAATTCCAGTTTCAAAACTATTGAGATGATATTCACGCGCTCTCTTAATAAGCTCGCTATCAATCTTGCAAACATTAAATGAATTCAGTAACTTGATAACCAAATAATTAGCATCTTCTTTACCTTTTAATTTTCTGCTTATATCCCAAATATATTTTAAACCTATTTCTGCTATATATCCATTTATAGACTGAGATAAAACCAAATTCATTATATTAATTGCATCATCCAGAAAGATAGAAGGACGATCTAGTAATACATCTAAAATTAAACTTGCATCAATTAATACTTTTGGGCAACTATTATTTAATTTATATTTGATTGACATTAATTGATAATTTAGAAATTTCTGAAATATATCTTCGTCTCGCTCTGAATAGTTGATTTCTATATTTTCCGTATCTTCATCAGATTTGCTCTTCTTTTTTTGTATTTTCATGATTTTTCCTCTTAGTTTAGATAGACTGCTTTTAGTCAAAAAAAAACAAAATTTATTAAAGTGCTATTTTTTAGCTTATTATCTATTTCTTTCTTTGTCAATAATAATATTAACTGCTGTTTCTAAAGACATATCTTTATAACTAGGATGATTTTTAATGTACTCTCGATTTTTCTCATTTAAAGTAACAATCATTGATTTATTATCAACTAAAACACCTAAAACCTGCTCTGCATTTTTAAGAGGTTTAAATAAAAAACTTTGAATACTACTTTTAAAAACAGTTATATCTACTTGATTACCTATAATTTCTCCTACTATTTTATACCAATAACAAGCATACGTTTTTACCGTCCCACGTGAAAGACAAAGTTTTTCGGAAATAGATGGAATCATATTATCTCTTCGCTTGGTATTCCAATCATACATCTCTATAAATACTTTCTCCATATTCTCAGATAGCTTGTTCTTCTTATAATTATTTTTATAATATTGTTTGTAGTGTTGAATTGCACCCATTTCATAAAGTAAATCAATTATTTTACTGCCATCTAAATCTTGATTCATTTTGTCCATCCTTGCGCTCAAAAATTTAAATATAGTTTTTAAAAAATTAATAATCGATATTATCTAGCTATCCTATTTAATTTTTCAAATCGAGAGATTCAGATACCCGACTTATTAAAGAGTCGGGTATCTTGCTTGTTGCTCGCAAATGATTTAGGACTGCTATAGATGTTTTCAAGGTATCAATGCATAAACCTATAGTCAAGTAAGTGTTAACTATAATTAACTAGAAAAAATAATTAATTTTAGTTAACTAAATCGCCAACTTTGATTTACCAAATCCAGGGGTCTCTCTTCAAATTCTCGTCACAATAAAAAAAGGCGGTTTCATGCTAAAGCACCGCCAGTTAACGTTTTTATTTTACTTATGTTAATACTATCTCAACGTTCCCTTAGAAGGGAAAAGCTGTTAAAAGGGGGTCGTGAACCTTTATCACAATCCCCAGATTTCGACCCCCGCGAACTGATGAAGAAGGATTTACCGAACTGGATTCAGCCGTTCTTAACAGAACTAACTGCTAAACCTTTTGTTGGTGAACAACAACGTAAGCGAACAGCACTTAATCATATAGTGACAACCTTTGTAGCTTTGGGAATTGGAGTCGCTACTAGCGTCTTGGCCCTCTCTGAGTCAGGGTTTAATCTGGGACTTATCCCTATTGGTTGGGGCTTGACCGTTTACGGAGCGCGCAAACTTCGTTTAACGATCATGCACGCGTGTAGTCACCATGCGGTGTTTACTAATAACAGGAAATTTAATTGCTGGTTAGGCGAGTTTATCTCGATTCTAACTTTGACTCTTAACTTCAAAGCCTACCAACGAGGTCATAATAAGGATCATCATTCCAATAAGCTTCTGACTCCTGGAGATGAGACCTATCAATACCTCATTGATACGGTCGGCTTTCGGCTAGGAATGAATGTAAATCATGCTTGGAGACATCTCTGGAAAACCCTAGTTTCTCCTACTTTCCATATCCATCAGTTTGCCTCTAGATTAGCTGCCACCTTCTTGTCGGATTCCCTTAGCCACAATTTACTCTCTGTTGTTTTCTGGTCAAGCGTTCTGGGGTTTGTCACTCTAAAAAATTCTTGGCTAGCTTTTCTAGTTGCTTGGATTATCCCCATTTCAATCTTTTTCGAGGCCAGCAGCCTTTTAAGACAGTGTGTAGAGCATCACTTCCCAGTACCGACGACGGCTAAACATTCTCCCGAAGTCTTAAGTCAGATGACAGCAGCTATCTTTTGCGGCGAGCCAACTCCTAAGCTTGACTCCTCTGCCTCATGGGTTGAAATATTTCTAGCTTGGACTCTATGGTGGCTGCGGATGCTTTTTTATCACCTGCCATCGCGGGTATTTATCTTGACAGGAGATAGTCCTTGTCATGACTTCCACCATCGAAATCCTGGCTCTCATAAGTGGCTTGACTGCATCTTTGAGCGACAAAAAGAAGTTGAAGCAGGTGTGAAATACTACCATCGTTGGGGTTTACTTGAAGCCATTAACGAATCCTTCAAGTTCATGAGTCTTCAACCTCCTCACTCTTCCTGAATAGAGCGCTCAGTATAACCAGTTAATTGTAAAAGTTCTTAATCGATAGGTTTATATCCGACAGACACGCCCTAGACATCTGGTATCTAGGGCGTGTTTATTTGCCACGTTAAAGAAGCAATTTAATTGATATCACGGGTAATGGTATTGGCTATTGTTTACGGGACTTCCAGAAAATAAATTATGCCATTATAAAGAATGATAATCATTCCAAAGGAGGGGGCGGAGGGGCTGCCGACGGCAGCCCCTCCGCCCCCCTTTTGTAGTAATTTGAAAATGGCTGAGTTTTTGAGTCTGGTAAGCAGTATCTGTGTCTATAGTATTAACTGATTCCCTAAAAAAGCTGTTGATTGAAACTGCATTTCAACTCTCATGGTGCAGCTAAACGTAAATTTATGGCACAAACAGTTGTGAAATTAGGTTTTGGAGGACAGAGGTTAGCACACAGAGAATTAGCATGGAATCGGGACACTATTCGTAAAGGGATAAAAGAACTCACAACTGGTATTACTTGTGTTGATAATTATTCAGGTAAAGGACGTTATAAAGCAGAAGAACATCTGCCCAATCTTTTAGAAGACATAAAAAATCTAGTTGATTCCCAAAGTCAAACTGACCCTAGTTTTAAGAGTCAAAGACTATATACAAGACTAAGTGCTAGTGCCGTTAGAAAGCAATTAATAGAAAAATATGGCTATAATGCTCAAGATTTACCTACGTCAGAAACGATTCGAGTAAAATTAAATGATTTAGGTTATACCACTAGAAGGGTGAAGAAAGTTTTACCTCAAAAAAAATCCCAGAAACCGAAGCAATCTTTGAGTAATTAGCAATCGTTAATCAAAACGCTGACTCAGAACCAAGTATTTTACGCTTAAGTCTAGATGCCAAAGCTCGTAAAATATTTCTCTTCACTAATTATTAATTTTTATTTGTCTGCATCCCTCAACATACCCGTTAACAACTCTGACATCTCCCACAAATCTTTATTGCGGTTGTCATCATAAATCATCAGCGTTCTTGGGTCAGCATGACGACTCAACTTCTGCACCTTTCTGATATTCCCATCAGTTGCATCGAGCGCTGCCGTAATCGCCGAATGCCTGACCCTGTGCGGTGACATCGGTTTCTTCACACCTGCTTTCTTAAAAGCCGCCGACACTATTTTATAGACAGCATCCGTAGTCAATCTATGCCCTCTATTATGAAAATCTAACGCCGTAAAAATTGGGAAATTAGCATTCATTTCCCCCCTAGCAATTAACCAATCTGCAAGAGCATGAGCCACATCAGAGGACATATCCAAATATTCTTCATTCGTTCCCTTCCCTTTCCCCAAAACTCTCAACTTGCGACCATAAAAATCAAAGTCACCCACATTTAATTGACATATCTCCTGACGACGCAAAGCTAAACCCCACAGCACCAGAAAAATTGCATAGTTGCGTTTACCAATCAAAGTCTCCCTATCAAACTGCCCAAGCACAAGAGCTATCGCTTTGCTATCAACCCCCCGCGTATCCCGGTAAGCCTTAACCTTCTCCCCTTCTACATCCTCCAGAGAATAGTTGCACACTCCCAACTTCCGCCCCATCTTGGCCAACGACTTAATCGCCGCCAACCGCCGATTAATTGTCGCCTCCCGTAACCCAGATGCAATCAATTTCGCCTTATACTTCAGCACCACCATCACCGCTTGCTCTCGCTGCAAGTGCAAAAACTCCAGCACACTATCACCAGTCGGTGGCAAGCCCGTCATCTTAATAAAAAAATCCCGCAAATCTTTCTCGTAAGCACGTCGAGTATTAGGGTTGCGCTTATCTGCCAACAGTTGGGCCAACACATCTGGGTCGCCCTCAAGTTGCGCGTCAAAATACCTAGTAATCGGCGCAGACAAACACGCCTCTAACTCGACTTTAACTAGCTCTCCAAATCTTGGCTCATTAAGCATAAATACTCACAAGCTCGTTATTGATAATACAGATTTCCAATAACGACTATCATACCTCGGTAGGGACAAGCATTAATGTTTACAATCCGCGAACAGCTAAATCCTGATTGCGGACGTGATATGGTGTCAATTAGTCATGCTAGGTCTGTAATTTCCGGCTTTGATATGAGCTTGATAGCTAAAAGCGGGGTATCTGGTGCAGCAAACTTTAGCCCAAGCCAGTTTATAAGCCACCAGCCGCTTTATTTACTTGGGTGGGTTTGTATAAACGCTTTGTCTTTACCAGTTTCTATACCAAGAAAAGGCAGTGATTCTGAGGTGCATCCCTGTCAGTTCGCGGACAAAGTGAAAAGAGTCGCAGACAAGCTTGAAAATTATGTTTGTGTAACCCTTCTGCTGTCGTAATCGCTCATAGCAGCTTTGTTACTTTCGCCTCTAGCCTTTATTTAGTTTGAGAGGATGTTTGAACTGTATCCAACCTTGGTGAGTCGAAAGACCTAGTAAACTGAATACATAACCCGGTAAATTGGATGCTCAAACCGATGATAGCTATGATGGCGGAAATTTTCTCGGAACGACTCATTGCTTTTTGCCTCCAGGTGTTTGAGATAATCTTGAGCAAGTTACTAGTTTGTTGTTTGGTTGTTGCTTTGTTAAACCAATATCGGCGTAATTTCATAATTGCACTCGTTGAATAAACACCAACTGCACAAAGCTGTGAGTCTTAATAAACAAGTCCAGTAAACGCTTGTGAAGCTGCTGGCAAGTAGCATAAGAATATGAGTAAAGGACAGTTCGACAAAGCATTCAACGAGTTAACATACAGGCGACGGGAAGTATTGATAAAGTTTTTAGCTGGACAGACAGATGAAGCGATCGCTAAATCCCTAAACATTGAAGAAGTAACGGTAAGACAACATATAAAAGCAATCTGTGAGAAGTTCGGTTTGGAAAATGAGTTTTCAGACGAACGCCGTTCAAAACGTCCTGATTTGATTGCTCTGTTTCATAAGTACAAGCCAGAGTTGCTAGGTGATAGAACTCTTAGAAAAACTGCAATATTAGAACAGACAACTCAAAAAAGCATACCAGATAAAAATTTTGTTGGACGTGAAACAGCGATTGCATCTCTCAACAACCGCGACATTCAAGGTGCAAAAGTTATCCTCATTCATGCAAAAGGTGGTGTAGGAAAGACAACTTTAGCCAGAAATTATCTCAAGCAAAAATTTGGTTATTATATAGAGTTTCCAATTGCTAAAGAAACCCAGAATATTACTCCAATTGAAAGTTTACTTGAGGAACGGCTACGCCAACTTAATGAAGAACCAGGGCGGGAATTTGGCGTATCACTCGAACGCTTGCGCCAAAAACTTCAGGCTAAAAGAATTGGAGTTTTAATTGATAATCTCGAACCTGCACTGGATGAAAATGGCAAATTTATCGAGCCTCATCGCCGCTATATAGAGTTATTGCGAGTTTTAGCCGATCCAAGTTTACAGTCATTGACGCTGATTACCAGTCGTGATCGCCTACATGAATGTGATGTTTCTGTTTCATATTATCCTCTGGAAGGTTTGTCTGTGGAAGTATGGCAACAATATTTTGATACTCGCAACATTCAAACAAATTCTTCGGCTTTGACTGTTATGCATAATGCCTACGGAGGAAATGCTAAAGCAATGGAAATTTTTGCTGGTGCTATTCAAGTGGATTATGCAGGTAATGTAGAGCAGTATTGGCAAATGAATCAGGGAGATTTGTTAGTTGAGGCTGATTTAAGAGATTTAGTCACCACTCAGATGAATCGTTTGGAAGAACACCATTCTTTAGCTTTTAAACTCCTCTGCCGATTAGGATGTTATCGTTATCAAGATATTGCGACAGTTTCTATTAATGGGCTTTTTTCTTTGCTATGGGATGTGCCAGATTCACAACATCGGCGAGTAGTAAATTCTTTGCGCGATCGCTCTTTAGTAGAGTTTCAAAATGGCGAATACTGGTTGCATCCAGTGATTAGAGAAGAAGCGATAAGTAGGCTGAGAATGAGTGAAGATTGGGAGACAGCAAACCGGAACGCAGCAGAATTTTGGACAAAGAGTGTTAACAAGGTTTACATTATGGAGGAAGCATTACAAGCTTTTGAAGCTTACTATCATTATTTAGCTATTGATGATTTTGAAGCGGCTTGTAGTGTAATGGTATATAGAAGAAAATCAAAATGGAAATGGCATAATTTAGAAGGTGGAGAAAATCTAGGTACTTCACTTCGGACATTAGGCCTATTACAAAAACTGATGTTAGCGGCAACTCAAATAATTGGTAATGTTTTACGTGGAATAAATTTGGTAAGCATTCACCTTAATCTTGCTCAAAGCTATTGGATCGTTGGTAATCTTTCTGTAAGGATTCAGGTCTAATATTGCGGAAGCAAAGAAGGACGAGACAAATAATTATTGGAGTCAGCAATTAGAGCTTGTGCAAAAAAATCAATCACAGACCGACCTTGACGACGGCAAGTCTGCACCACCGTCAGTAAATTAGCAGTGTGTTGAAACCGCTCCATCGAACGGGAACCACCACTAACCTTGCGTTTCGTGACAGCCAAACGTAGCGAACGCTCAGCTTGATTGTTATCAGGAGTAACTTCAGGGTTATCAAGGAAATACCACCATTGATTGGCTTTATCCCGTAAAGAACG
>LXQD01000343.1 GCA_003326215.1 Nostoc minutum NIES-26
ATTTTATCTGCGTTCGGCTAAACAAACAGTCTATCATGGGATACTCGATCCACTTCCCAAAGCACTCTTGTGCATTCTAGAAAAGCAAAGTTAGAACTCATTGATTGGTATCCAATGTTCACTGGCAAGTATACTGAGTGTGCTACATCCTTTGACAAATATTATACTAATCGTGTGCATTGGGATTGCCCAAACTCAGATTGTGGTTGGATGGGTTACACATTGTGAAGAGCGATCGCTTGATTGTTGCCCCACAAACAACTATTTTACCTTGGTGAACTGTCCATTTCTGGCGGCTATATTAGGACACTTTCTCTCTGGCTCACTCCAGACTCAGCACTAAAAATTACGAGCGCCTGAAGAGCAAAGCGATCGCAAGAAATTACACTAGGTATGTGTATATATATGTCATGGAAATAGTTGATTAATCTTTTATGTCCCTTCAAGTCTACGGCATCCCAAACTGCGGCACTTGCAAAAAAGCTTTTAACTGGCTGCAAAAGCACAACATTGACTATGAATTTATTAACACCAAAGAAACTCCGCCTACTCGTGAGCAGATCGAAAACTGGGTAAAATCTTTGGGTTCTGCTTCCATGCGGAATACTTCTGGGCAATCATACCGCGCTTTGGGTGATGAAAAGAAGACTTGGATTGACGAACAGTGGATTGAGGCATTTGCTAAAGATGCAATGCTACTCAAACGTCCGCTTTTTGTTAAAGATGGAACAGCCGTGCTGGTAGGTTTCAAAGATGAAAAAGTCATTCTAGAAAAATTAGGAATTTAATCTTCAAACCTCCATCTTTGGTTAGCGATTGCTTGTCTGTTACAACAACTTGGTGTCCCAGGTGTAAAGCCCGATTTCGTCATGCACTCTTGAGAATCGCCCAGTGCGATGCCCCCGTGATAATTCATTCAGCACTTTGGGTTTAACTTCTCTGATATCTGATTCATCAAGTTCTCCATATAGTTCTTCGATAACTTCTGCAACGTTGAAAACTTTACCTGGATTTTGTTGCAACAAAGAAGTGAGCGCATCAATCAAAAATTGCCCTTCAAATTCTCCAAGCATAGGGATGAGGTTAGTTTTTGCCCGTGGGTCAGGTTTATTATTGTTTTTGCTCTGTTTAGAAGAACTACTATTACGATTGGATTTAAGTAATTTCAAGGAGAGTGTATAACAGGCTGGTTTACCAGGAACAAGCGACCATTTACTGGTTTCCTTGCCACGAGTTAATGTAGAATGAACTCTGCCTTTTACTACTTTGAAAACACTCGGTTCCAACTCTCCATAAAGCGATCGCACGAAAAAATCAATGTGACATATAGTGCCAGCATGTTTTTGCAATACTTGTAGAATTGCTTCGGTACGGTTAAAAGATTGATACTCACTTAGCATTGGAATCTCAGACCAAGACAGTGAGTTTTGTTGAGGAACTTCAGGTGTCTCTATAGCTTCATCTGTTGACTCTGTTGACGAGAAGTCTTTGTCTGAAGTGGAAGATAAATTCTCTGTTTGTGGGGGTTGGGAAGTGTTAGGTTCTACTGAGTTGACTTCTAAATCGTTATGGCGGTTGCTCGTGTCATCTGTCAAGGTTTCACAAATAGAAGCAGGTGGTTCACTAATGACTGTTGATGTTGTGATATCTGGGTTTGTAGAAGATAAATTATCTGTTGTTGGCAGTTGAAAATTAACAGTTTCTGACTGCTTGGACTCGGTTTCAACAATGCGATCGCTATTGCCTGATAATAGGTTTTGTTGAACAGGAGCGATAAAGTCCTCGGATGTTAAACGATTATCGTTAGCGCTTGAGCTAGAAGACCAACTTCCCAACAACGCTTCTACATGATTAAAATTTGCTAAAGCTTGTGTATATAACTGTTCGTACTTTTCTACAAGTGGAGCATAGTAATCTCGTAATTGCAATAGTGGAGTGATGAAGGTTTCGGGAGGTTGTAGTTGTGATTTATGATCCATAAACTTTTACTTTCAACAAAGCCTTATCCCTTGTAGCTAAGGTTGCATATTTATTGTTGACGCTCGGGAGCAACGCGATGCAAGTGAGGTGGCAAAGCTGGGGGGGGCTGGGGAGGCTGGGGAAGAGAAAGAAATTAAGTGGATTTAGTATAGTTCTAGTAGCAAAATATATCTAAAATTCCGATTTTCTCCCTCAGCTACCCCAGCTACCCCAGCTACCCCAGCTCATTTCACGACGATCTCACTATGAGCGCGTTGCTCCCTGACGCTCTTAAAGCTAGCTAATCTTATATGCATTCCTTGTCATAACAGATGTACAGCATGAAGGGTTGAATACATAAATAATAGCTTTTGATGATGCCAAGTAGCTGGAAAACTGAGTAGATACAGATACCGTGGCAGTCCCGGTTCGAGAACATTCGAGTAGTGGCTCTGCCTAAAAGTCACAAGGAAACCCTAACAAAAAGCAGGGGCTTCCTGCTTTTCGTCAGTAAAAGTTTAGCGTTTCGTCAGTTGTAATTGTGGTTGTGGCATTGAATACTAGGCACAGACATTCTCATGTTTAGGGGAGAGGTATGCAAACGTACTATCTAGATAGAGAAAAAGGGCGAAACAAAGTGGGGCAAAGCACAACAGTAGCATTAATGTGGCTCAACGGGGTATTGATGCTCTTAGAGATGAGCTTGCACGGGTTAATGCTAGGAGGGCTAATAATTTGTGCGTTTTGCAGGCGACTTTTTGACGACATTGATTATCTAAAAAAACAGCTATCTAGGGGGTAGGACAATACGGTTCGGATAAGCAGGGGAAGCTGGGGAGGCTGGGGGGAAAACGTTAATATTCAGAAACTCTTCTCTCCCCCTGCACTTTCCTCTACCCCTGCTCCCCCTGCTCACCTCAACAGATAACTTTGTTAACCGAACCGTATTGGGGGGTGGAGTTTTGTTCTCCCACCAAAAGCACTTATATGCCAGAAGAAAAAAAAATTCGTTTAGTCAATCAGAGTTTAGGAGAGCAACCAAAAATAGGTCCCTTTCCAGCGGACCAAATTTTTCCTTGGTTGGTAATAGGGATGGCTTGTATCTTTATTTTTTATTACCTATTAAATGTTGGATGGCTGAGTACTCTTTTTGCTAGTTTCTGGGGTTGGGCGACATGGTGGTTTGTATCCTCAAATAAAAGTTTTCTAGGAAAGTTTGTAGGCACTCCGCGAATCAGTAGAGGGTATATGCCTTTTACATCATTAATTAATCCTGCAAATAAACCAAATAAAAAGCGTAGCAAACAAAAAAACAAAAAAAGATGTCTAAGCCAAGTGAAGAAAAATTAGGTAAGACGACATTGACACTGACACCATTTGAAGATGTTGTCAATTTGGCAGGAATATGTGAAATGGAGCTAGGAGGTAGACAAGGAATCGGTGCATTAATCGTCAAAAAGAAGCAAAGTATTCAAATAAAATTTGCCTTTGATTGTTTGGGGATTCATCCAAATTTAACGACAGAACAGATATTACCGATATTTGAATCAATAGAAGGAGGGTTAAAAGAAATACCAGAACGAGAATTATTAACAATTCATTTTGGGTCATTTACTAATGATGACAAGAGACAAAGAGAATTGTCACAAATTGAAAATCAATGTAGCATTCAGCCAATGAAGTTACTGTTACGTAGCGAAAGACTGCGGATAAAAGGATTGACAAAGAATGGGATTAGGAAAAATAAGTTTTTGAGAATCTGGTGTACTTATACAGTTGAAAATGAGGAGAGATTAGAAGATTTTGCGGAAATAGGACTGAAGAAATTGCAAAATATTTGGTATCAGTTTACGGGAGAAATTCACCAATTAAATAAAACTCGGATTGAAAACATTTTGCGAAGTTCGTTCTTAGATGGATTTCAAACTTGGGAGCAAATATTATCAAATAAAATGGGATTGTCAGTAACTCCTTTGAGTGCTGGAGAAATCTGGGCTTCAGTTTGGGATATGTTCAATCACAGCGAACCCATAGAAATTCCTAATCCTTTGAAACTGACCAATAATGAACTAACCGAAAGTCAAACTAGTGAATTTCATATCAGGCATCACCTTCTAGAGAATGAAAAATCAGTACCATTATTTGATAAGAGATGGGTAAAAATCCAGAATAAATATATTGGAGCGCTGAATTTTAGCCAGAAACCAGGGGGTTGGATAGACGAGTATTCGCAACTGCGATACCTGTGGTCAGTGATTTCTAAAGAGAAGATTTCTGACACCGAGATATTTTGCCAGATAAGCAAAGCAAATCAAGGGATAGCCAAGGTAAATTTACAGCGATTAACCAAACAGTCAATTACATCAACAGCGATGTCAAGTGAATCTGGCAGCATTGATGTCAAAGCCGGATTGAACATTTCTGAATCGGTAGAAGCCCAACGGACGCTATACCAGGGTAGTGCTGTACTTCATACAGCAGTAGTGTTTTTAGTACATCGAGAGAAATTACAGAAACTAGATGAGGACTGTCGATATTTAGCAAGCTGCTTTCTGCGCCCTGCGATAGTTAGCCGTGAGGTGGAATACGCCTGGAAGCTGTGGCTACAATGTATTCCCATAGTTTGGGAGGCATTACTGACCAAACCATTTAACCGCCGATTGCTGTATTTTAGTAGCGAAGCACTAGGATTAACACCGTTAATTAGAACAGCCACCGGGGATAAAACAGGATTTGAACTGATTGCCTCTGAAGGTGGTACACCAATATACCTAGACTTGTACCAGAGTCATAAAAACCTCGCAGTCTTTGGTACAACGCGCTCTGGGAAATCTGTGCTAGTAGCGGGAATATTAACTTTGGCGATCGCCTGTGGAATGCCTGTCATCGCAATAGATTACCCAAAACCAGATGGGACATCCACCTTCACTGATTACACTAATCTACTAGGTTCAGATGGAGCATATTTTGACATAGCCAAAGAATATAACAACTTATTTGAGTTGCCAGATTTGCGCTCAATGAGTGAAGAAATCATCAAAGAGCGAATGTCGGATTTCAGGGATTTTTTGAAATCAGTGCTTCTTACAATGATTATTGGCACAAACTCAATCGGGGTAAGTTTTTCGATGGTATCAATCATCGAATCGCTGATTTCGTTGGCATTACAAACATTTTTTAATGACGACGAAATCAAGTTGCGCTATCAAGCAGCATTCAAGGCAGGAATTGGAACGCCAGAATGGCAGGATACACCAACACTCAAGGACTTTTGTAAATATTGTTCGCCAGGATATATAAATTTAGATTCGCTATCTAGTAGTAGCACTGAAGTAACAGAAGCTTTAGGTCATATTCAAGTGAGGTTAAAGTACTGGCTTTCAAGTAAAGTCGGGCAATCAATCTCGTCACCTTCTAGCTTTAGAGCAAATGCGAGGTTACTTGTATTCGCGCTGAGGAATTTATCTAGCGATGCCGATGCAGCAATTTTGGCATTAAGTGCTTATGCAGCAGCTTTACGTCGCGCACTTTCATCAAAAGCCAGTATTTTCTTTCTAGACGAAGCGCCAATTTTGTTTGAATTTGAAGCGATCGCAGACTTGATTGGGCGATTATGTGCCAACGGTGCAAAAGCAGGGATTCGGGTAATCTTGTCAGCACAAGAAGTAGAGAGTATTTACCAGAGTAAAGCGGCTGCTAAAATCTTTGCCAATATCACCACACGTTTAGTAGGGAGAATTCAATCATCAGCAATAGATGCATTTATAGAGCGATTTAAGTACCCCGATGAAATTATTAGCCGAAATAGTACGGAAGCTTTCTATCCCAAAAAAGAAGGAATTTATTCTCAGTGGTTGTTGGACGATAATGGCAAGCTGACATTCTGCCGCTACTATCCAGCTTACTGTTTGTTAGCAGCAGTGGCTAATAATCCTTGGGAGCAAGAACTGAGAAATGTATTTTTTACTAAATATAAAAATAATCCTCTATTGGGATTATTTAAATATAGTGAAGATTACATTCAGGCAATTCGAGGAGAGGAACTTTCAGCAGAAGCAAAACAATTGTTATCAGAACAAACTGTAATAAAGGCATCTTAATTATGAAAACTAAACTTAGAGCAATCATTCTTTCTGGAACGATTATCATCACAGGAGTATTAATTTGTTCTCCTAGTTTTGCTTTGGTTTCAATTCCGAATTTTATCAGTTCAATCTTGAAGGATGTTCAGCAAGAGTATAACTCCTTGGAGACAAAAGCACAGCAAAAAATTAAAAAGACTTGGGCAAATCTGGCAAAGGATGCGAGTGCAGCCATTGAGAACTCTAGAGGAGAAATGGGAACACCAGACCCAGAAAAAAGTACTGAAGATTTGAGGCGAAGGCTAAGAGATAGTCGCTCCATACCAGAAACAAAATCTTTATCTGCGTTACTAGAACGGGACTTAACCCGCGCTTCAGTATCTTCTAGTTTAGGAATAGAAGGTCAACAAAATACAACTAAAAAAATACAGGCTACCACCCAAATATCTACTGAAGCGCAAAGCCTCGCGCAACAAGCACAGTCGCTAGATGCTTCACAAAATATCCTCAAAATCATCGCAGCACAAAATGGGCAGTTGGTTTCGGCTATTTCTCGGTTTCATGCTGATTCCCTAGCTTCTCGTCAAGATACTGCCCAATCGAATTTGATGCTTTCTCAGGTGGCTGAAAATTTAGCTACCTCGACCACAAAAGACGATCTAAAAATAACTGGGCAAGCATCGTTGACTCAAGAGCTAGTGTTTATGTCCGTGTTAGATCCAGCAACAAGAGAGTATGACTAATCTAATTGCTCAAATACCTGACGGTGTTTTTTCTAACGATAATTTAGCGAGTAGAGCCGCCCAAGTTTCAGGGGCAGTATCTCAAGGGTTTGAGGAATTATGGAAAGAAGTGCTTGGAGGACAACTCTACGGCTCTCTTTGTGATGTCGGTACGCTATTTGCGATCGCAACTCTGGGATTTTATATCCTAGAGTGGACAAAACAAGTATTGAATAATGAAGAACAAAGGGCTTTTAGTTCGTTTATCTGGCCATTGCTGATTTCTGCTTTATTGTTCAACGATGGCCAACTGTTAGGAAAAACTACAGTTGCAATCAAAGATTACATAAATAACGTTAATACCTACGTACTGACAAGGACAGCTGTAGGGGTTGATTTGAGAGCAGCGTACTCAAAAGCTCTGGGAGTATCAGCAGTGCGTGCGGCGATTGGCAGGGAAATTGAAGCTTGTCGCACATCTTCTCTGAGTCCGCAAGAAACAGTAGAGTGTTTGGAGCAGGCGAAGGAAGCATTATCTAGGCAATACCCATCTTACTTTAGAGCGAAGGGGCCGTTTGCTTGGCTAATAGACAGAATAGACAGGATAATCAGCGCTCCACAACAAGCAATTGAGTCAGGGGCAAACCCGATTCAGGTACTACTGTCACCCTTCAGTGCATTTGTGGGTTCGGTGGTAGCTGAGAATATCACTAATATTTTGGTAGGTCTTTCTGGGGCATATCAATGGGGAATTGAGTTGACAATGCTGCTAACGGCTTATCTTGGGCCGTTGGCAGTAGGTGGTTCATTGCTACCATACGGTTCTAAACCGATACTGGCATGGCTCATAGGCTATTTTTCTGTAGGAATGGCAAAATTGAGCTTTAATATCATTGCGGGTTTTGCAGCGGAATTAATTGCCAACTCACGTTCAGACCAACCATTATTTTTCCTATTCACAATCGGGATATTTGCACCAGCACTCGCCACAGGGATAGCGGCAGGTGGTGGGCTATCTCTGCTAGTACAAATTAATAAAGCAGCAGATGAAGCCAAAAATGTAGCTAAGGATATTGCTGTAACGGTAGTCACAGGAGGTGCTGGGGGAATAACTAGGTTGGTTCGTCCGAAATAAGAGCAGAGGAGTAGGAGAAGCAGGGGAAGCAGGGGAAGAGAACAGAGTAAGTAGAAATATTAGAAATATGCTGAAATTTACTAAACCGAAATTTGTGAAATCTCAACCAAAGAACGAGCAATTAAATTCTTTTTTGAGTTATGGCCCGGCAATCCCTACAAGAATTGGGATTATTGCTGTGATTGGATGTTCGGCTGGTTGTATTTCACTGTTGGTGCAATTTCTCAACTATGGAGCGATTCGGAGACTAGTTAAAAACGAAGTACCTTCGCTGATTCAATTGTCGTCGGGAGAAACAATCTACGCTCAAGCTGTAGAACCAGCCCAACGGTCAAGTGAAACTATAAAAAAGTTTGTTTCAGATTCATTTGTCGGGATGTTCAATTGGGACGGATTAATTCAAAAAAACAATGCACAAGGCAAGCTAGTAATTGAAACTGACCCTGGTGTAGAAATTAAGGGAGTAGACAATAACTCAATAAGAAAAGTAACTACTAGAGCTTACGAAGCAGCTTTTGCACTATCAGAAAAACAAGGATTCCGTGCAGCATTTCTGCGAAGATTATCGCAAATGACAGACCCAGAAGTTTTTAGCGGAAATCTGAGGGTGGCAATTATCCCTAACTACATATCTAATCCGCGAAAAATTAGAGAAGGAAAGTGGGAGATAGATTTTCAATCAACTTTAGTTACATTCAAGAAACTAGATAATGCCGGAGATGCAATTGCTTTAAATAAAACGGTGACGGTAGAGGCGATTACGACCCCACAAAAACCTCCAAGAGATACTTCAGAGCTTGCCAAAAAAATCTATGAAATTCGTCAACCAGGATTAGAGATAACACAAATTGTTGATTTAAATTTAGGGAAAAATTAATAGGAGAATACAGAATCCAGAATTCCGGATTCAGAATATTTAAATAACTAGGATAGATTTTGATGTAACAAAGATACAACCGGAATTTTTGAATTGCGCTCAGGCGTTTATTGCGTAGCTTGCTTCTCGCATGAAGGCGAGTATTGTGAATTGCTATTATTTGTCCACCAGTTGTACAGAATTCATGCTGATTTCTGAATTCTGACTCCTGAATTCTTCTTAAAGATTATGAATGAGAATCCATTAACTGTTGATGAGATATTAAATCTTGATGATGAAAGAGATGAAGTAGATAAGAATAAAATTGCAGAGATTGATGATACAGAGAGTTTAACTCAGCATACGGTGATTACCTCACCTTGGTCAAGATTAGGGATAATCGGTGTACCCTTGGGGATTGGCTTTTTGATTTTCTATTCTCTATTTAACAACATTATCAATGGTCAATCAAGCGCGAATAATTCTAGCCAAAACGAACAAACACAATCAGCACAATCAACTCCCGAACCTAATAACCAGTCAGGGGATGTTTATGCACAGTTAGCACTGTCAAAACAGCAAGAACAATTAGACAAGATTTATCAACAGAAAGACAAAACAGCACAGTTAGCACAACAAAAACCAATCCCTGAACTCAAACCAGTTGCTCAACAACAGAAGCCTGTGCAAGTGTCATCTTCCCCTACAACACCTAAAACTTACTCTTCATCATCTAAAAATTACTCGTCACCATCTAGAAACTACTCATCACCGTTTAAAAATTACTCACCACCACAACGTAATTTGTTTGCGGCACAAAAACTAACATCAATTACAGCACCAGATATAGACCCGACTGCTGAACTCAATCGGCTGCGTAGCATGGGTTCATTTGGTCAAATAACTTATGCTAATGCTAATGCAGAGATAGCAAATGATATTAACTCCGTTGCATCCACAGATATTAGTGTTAAAGATCCACAGACTAATGATGAAGTAATATTAGACGAGAATACTGTGGAAGCAGATACTGTAGAAACAAGTAACGGCATTGAAAAGATTCGTCCTCGTTGGTCATCAGCGAAATCTCTAACTAAAAATTACTTGCCAGAGGAAAACCAAATTATTCAAGGACGTAAAACTCAATATCTGACAGTAGGACAGTTCGCTAATGGCGTTTTAGTCACACCACTGCTTAAAGAACCATCGACCACCAGAGAATCTAAGAACAGTACCGCAGATGATGGAAAACGTTATGTGGCAAAGTTAACCCAAGATTTAAAAGATAATAACGCAGAGATAGCAATTCCATCTGGCACTTTATTAGCGATTGAATTAGTTTCAGTGGATGGTGGAAATTACGCTCAAGCCCAAGTTAGAAGCATTATTAAGGATAACACTGAATACCCAATCAAAGCTGGTGCAATCAGTGTGCTGGGAGATGGTGGCAACCCTTTAATTGCTCGAAAGTTTCAAGATAAAGGTGGAGAAATCGCTCAGTACGATCTCACGGTCGGGCTAGTATCAGCTTTAGGTAAAGTCGGGGAGATTATTAATCAACCTGATACCAGTGAAGAAATAGAAGATGAGTTTGAAGGGAGGATTCGGCGGCGCAGCAGCGGTAATCGGCGTAATCTCGGCGGTGCGTTGCTTGAGGGTGCATTCGGGAAACTTTCGTCTATTGTCGGAGATCGCGCCTCCCGTTCAACCGAAGAAATACTCGCTCGTTCCAATGTTTGGTACATCCCACAGGGAACCAAAGTTACGTTCTTGGTAAACCGCACCTTGGAGTTACCATGAAAAAATTACTTTTAACAGGAGCGATCGCGGTTGCTGTTCTCAATCCATTAGTAGCAATTGCCTCTCCAATAGTGCGACCCATCAAGCAATCGCAAGTAAGTGGGCAAAGTGCAACATTCCAAATAATCAATATTTGGAATGGTCACGGGGTGAGCATTTCATTTTATGGGGTGAGTGAAACTATAAAGCGTGTATGGATTGACGACCCATCCCAAATTTTGATTGATACAGACGGTTGTTTAGAAGGAATTAACCTTAAGTGTAAACACTCAGGCGCAGGACTTGTACATTTACGGCGTATCCAAAAGCTAAATATTCGTGGATTACCGAAATCTGCAACAACACACTTAACTATCATTACCGAAACAGCAGCAGGCGAGCGCAAATCGTATCACTTTAGAGTTGCTCCTTCTAACGGTAAACCCCAGTACAGCCAAATCGCTATTGTTAACGATCCGCAAGTGTTAGCCACACCACCCCCACGCACATTAGAACCATTAGTACAAACTATAAATACTACGCGACAGATTCGGTCTGGTGTGAGTGTTGCCCTGACAAATAAGTGGTTAAAACCATCTGACGAACTTTATCAGCGGATTGAGAAATTAATTATCTACTTACAAAAAGGTGATGAACTATCAACGGCTGCGAGTAAAGCTGTTGTCTCGATGGAATTAGTCAATAAGTTAATAGAACTTGGGCAACCCCTTCGGGAAATTCAAAATTCAAAATTCAAAATTCAAAATTAAAAGCATTTTGAATTGTTTCAATCAAGGAATCAGAATATATGAATCAGCAGCAAGAACCAAGCAAATTTCAGAATAAATTTTTAATTTATTTAACGTTGGGTATATTACTAAATCAATTAAAACAAATTGATACTTGTCAGAGTCAGATAAATCTGAAGCAGCAAAAATCTCATCAAAAACAAGATGAGCGAATAAGATGTTTAATATTTTTGGGATTAATTTTTTTCTTATTTATTCATAGTTTTTGGAAATACGGCATTCTCAATCAAACAATTGGATTTATTTTACCCCAAGCCTCAGCACGAGTTCCTGTAGTTAATTACGAAAATGGTTTCATGCCTGATTGGTCGCGTCTGAAGTTCAGCGAGATGATTATCTCTTCTGATGGTGAGGTTACTTATCCCGGAACTAGAGGAAATGAAACTAGAATTTGGACTGCGGGACAAAGTATTGCAGAATTTATGGAACTAGGAGACTTTGAAACTCCAGAATTAGCTATAGAAAAATTAAATATTTCAACCATAGCTAGAATGCAAGGGATCAATTTAAGTCGGGTGAGGCTGTCTGACTTTCAATTGACTGGGTGGCAAACTTTACCCAATTTAGTTCGAGCAGTTCCCGGCTTGGGTAATAGGAGTATTGGCAGTGTACTACCCATCCGTGATTTTGCCCGTAGATTTGGGATTAACCGTGGCACAATTGCTAATACTAGTCGCTATTCCAAGATTCGTAATATTCCATTAAATAGAGGAATTAACTTAAGAAATTACTCACTCACCTCCATCCCTAATATCCAGAATGCATCAATCAATCGCTTTGCTAACTGGCAAAACTCCAAAATTAATGGAGTACCTGGATTGTCAACTTTGACCTGGGATAATTTGCCAGGATTACAAACACTCGACCTTTCATTCATCGGTAAAGTTGACCTTGTATTGCGAGACATAGAAGCTAACCGCACTCGCTCTATTTCTGGTAGTTATCAAGAAGGTTTTAATGTTCCCTGCCTACAAAATAATTGCGCTCATGCAGAGATGGCAGGCATCGGCAGGACTACAGGTACTCAATGGATTTCTGGCAAAGTTCAGAAGGTAACAGGTGGGTTTGGTATTCTCAAAGCGCTTAACGGTGGTAAGGAACCAACTGGTAGAAATCCTTTTGGTTCGGCATTTAAACAAGTGGTTTGGGATATTGATGAAGCAAGCGGTTCTATGGAAACTGCTATGTTTTTCCGCATCTGCAAAACCATTCCCTTCGTTGGTCGGACTTGTAGCCCGTATTTTATTGGCCCTGTACCTTTCATTGAATACAGAGAAAAAGACCCAATCATTTTTGGTCAACCTAATTCTTTACCCTAATATGAGTAAAAATTCTCAAACTTCTTCACTAAATAGTCAAACTTTTAGTTTCGAGCAATTGCACAACCCTAATGATGCTGTTGGCAAGTATACGCATCATTTCTTGACTTCTAATGGGTTGTCAATGTTGGGAATGCTAGGAATTTATTGTGTATTGAAAGTATTTTTTAGTAATCCCAACAAGAACAAACTTGCTTCTAGCTACTGGGGAGGAAAGAAAGAAATTGCTACTGCTAAGAAAAAAGCACTCAAACAAATAGCCAATCCCAAATGTGATAGTGCGGCACTTTATATTGGACAGCATCAATTTAAAGGTGCAAAAACCCAAAAACAAAGCAGTGTAATTCCTTTATATATACCAGATGTGCAAAGGGGAACAGCTGCCATCGGCGCACCTGGTTCCGGGAAAACTTTCAGTGCCATCAACCCGATGATTTATTCAGCAATTGACCAAGGATTTGGTATTGTTTTATACGATTTTAAATACCCATCGCAAGCCAAAATAGCGGCGTATGCCAAATCAAAGGGGTATGACGTACACATCTTCGCACCAGGATTTCCCGAATCAGAAGTATGTAACCCCCTCGACTTTTTGAGAGATTCGGGTGATGCAGAAACAGCAAGGCAATTAGCCACAGTAATTAACAAGAACTTCCGTATATTAACTAACGCGAATGAAGATGGCTTTTTTGGCCCTTCAGGAGATCAACTGACTCAGGCGATTTTAATGTTAACTAAAGAGTTTGGCTCAGGCGCTGACATTATGACGGCAGCGGCAATACTATCTTCTGAGCAAATGATTAATCGGCTAATGGCAGCTAACCTCAACCCCTGGATTAGAATAGCGTTCGGTCAGTTGTTCAGTTCTGCGGCTAGTGAGAAAACAGTAGCAGGGATAACAGCCACAGCCAGCTTAATGTTCACTCGCTTCATGGCGAAAAACACACTGGGGTGTTTTGTCGGCAAGACTACCTTGCCGTTAGAAATCAAGCGAAAGCAGATGATTATTTTTGGGCTAGATAGAGAACGTCGAGATGCTGTAGCTCCCCTGATGACGAGCATCTTACACATGACCATTGCGCGGAATATTGCCTCCAAGCGAATTGAGTCTGGCCCATTAATCGTTGCTTTGGACGAATTACCATCTATTTATTTGCCCGATCTATATAGATGGCTGAATGAATCACGGTCTGAAGGATTCTGCGGTATCCTCGGCTGGCAAAATATGGGTCAGCTTGAAAAGAATTACGGCAAGGAGGTAGCCAAAACTATTCTAGGTGCTTGTAGTACTAAGTTTGTATTCAATCCTGGTGAAAATGAATCGGCTCAATTATTCTCCAGCTTCCTCGGTGATGAGGAAATCAAGTACAAACATAAAAGTAGGTCTACTGGTGGAGGTAAACCCAGTACTACGGTTAGCGAACAAGAGAAAACGAAAAAGTTGTTTGAATCGGCACAGTTTCTGAAACTGCCATCGGGCAAATGTGTATTTATCAATCCGGCTTATGCTAATAAACAAGAAGGTTCAGTGCCTTTATTAAAAACTATTAAAATTCCCAAAGCTTTAGAAAATATTGAAAAATATAATCAACAGCAATGGCACAAATTAGTAGTAAAAATGGCATTACGTAGTACTCAAAAAACTCCGAACCAGCAAGATTTAGATATGAGAATTAGAGAAGTAGATCGTCGGCTACCAATACCACAGGAACCAGTAGAAGCAGGAGTTGAAGCATTACCCGTTGATGGCATGAGATCGATGCTGTAGGAGTAATACCAATTCGCTGCTTTTCGCCCTTCGGGTGACGCTACAAGCGTCGAAGATCGCCACTTTGCAAGACGCTCGCAGGCTCGCTAACGCTGCGCTAACGACGGAAACCTTAAGAAGTGCAGGTGGCTCACAATTCGCAATTCGCGGCGGACGCTCGCGGACTCGCGCTTCGCTCTTGAGATCGCAATTAAAAAAATAGATACAGCAAGGTTTTCAGGGTTTACATCTGTTTCATGATTTTAGTGAATTGGTATGAGGGTTAAAATTAAAGAGTTTGCGATCGCTGATTTTCAAAGCATTTATCAGCTAGATCGGACTCACAAAAGATTGCTGGGTAATTTAGTAAAGATTTGGTCAGGCTGTACACAAATAGTGTCTAGTTTCTATCAAAAGTCTAGTCTCAGACCGCTAATCAAAAAAGTGGGAATTTGCATACAAATTATTTTAGTAAATTTGCAAATTATTCTAGACGATATTTGTTACCAACAAATGATTTACAGGTACATTAAATCAATTGGGTGGCATGACCTACAATATATAGCTTTTATAGCTTGTAGTTGCCAGCGTGTCGAAATAATATTAATTTTTAATCGTGTTATATCTACTACTCAAATTATTGATTTGAAATGCCTGGGTGCAAGTGTAATACAGTACGCAATTTTGAATCAAGCATACACAGATATTGTAAATACTGCCAATCCGAAATTCTATGTTTGATGAACGCTCGATAAATCTAATTACAGAATCTACACTTTATACTAGAGAAGATTATCAAAGAACTCTGAAGATTTTAAATGCACTTGTTCCTGTAATTGAAGCAGCGATAGAACGTTTGCAGTACGAATGGGATAAACAGGCCAAAATAGAAATTGGTTATAATACATTTGTACTAAAAGAGGATGAATCAGGAGGTTATGTGTGGTCACAAATCGACCCTTTGACCGACCTGGAATGGAATTGTGAGGAGGAGGGAGAAGAATTTTTCCCTACTTCAACGGTTGCGGTTGCCCCACCTCCATCAGAACAATCTGTTTCTAACTCAACAGCTCAACCACAGGCACAAGCATCAACTACACCAATCCAATCAACTGCCCCAGTTGAGACTCAATTACAGACACCTGCTCCGACTCCAGCACAAACGCTACCCCCAGAGCATATCGATCCCGAACACTGGCATGAAATAGTAGAAAAAAGTGCTGTTAATCCAGAGATTGCCACCCGTAATTTTAAAAGTTTGCATCGCGATCTGGTAGAACAAGCAAATGAAGCTTGGGAATACTTGATGTATAGTGACAATCTCAACAGACGTAATGATGGACGACTCAGGGATGGAGATTTAAACAGATATGCTCATCTGGAAGCAGGCGGCTGGTGGTGTAATGCTGGTGTAGATCCGCGCTCATTCCTTGATTTACAACCAGGACAGAAGCCACCAACAAAACTCTGGGGATGTTTTAAACCCAATGAGCCGAGAGAGAGTACCGATAAACCGGGCAAGGTTATCAAATATGAACACCCGCCCAAAACTCAATTGAGTATTTTCTTGTTGGATGTACCAGATGATATCGCAGAGCATATTTATGAAAGGGCAAATGTAGACCCAAGCGAGTGCGACAAGGCCAGTGGATTTTGGTACTGCGTCTGGAAACATGATATCCCCATCATCGTGACCGAAGGAGCCAAAAAGGCTGCCAGCCTATTGTCTCAAGGTCATGCGGCGATTGGTTTACCTGGGATTAATGCTAGCTATCGTACTAAAGATGAGCAAGAAAATCCTATTATGCCCCAGTTACGTGAAGAATTTGCGATGTTTGCCACTCCAGGTAGAGACATCAAATTTTGCTTTGACTGTGATACGAAGCCAAAAACTATTGTCAACGTTCATAAAGCTTTATTAAAAACTGGGATATTACTCCAACGAGCCGAGGCAAAGGTGAGTGTTATTACTTTACCTGGGCCTGATAAGGGTGTAGACGATTTTATTGTTAATAATGGAGGCGATCGGTTCCAAGCTTTAGTTGACAAAGCTCAACCTCTGGAAGATTGGCACAAAAATAATCCACTACCTGATTTGAGGTTGACTATCAAACTGAAGAACGGACAGATATTGAATCTGTACGAAAAGCAGGCAGATGGAACTGTTAGCGCAAATCCAGCTAACTTGTCACAGTCACAATTCGCGGCGGCAATTCCTAAACCTCCTGAACTACAACAACCATCCCCGCAAGGGCAGCAGGAAAAGCAGTGGGAGCAGGGGTGCCGGGGAGCAGGGGAGATTGAGAATAACCTCTCCTCTGCTCGTCTGCCCCCCTGCGACGGACACTTTCACGCCAGTTGCTTCAAGTCGGGAAACCCGCCCAACGCACTGGCTCCTCAACGGGGGGAACCCCCGCACGGAAGTGTCCTCTCCTCTGCCCTTCTGCCCTGCCAACCCTTAGTTGCTAATCAAAAATACTGGGCAGCGCGACAAGAAGTTCCAAACTACGCTCAAACTCTGCCAAGAAAATTTCTGGTAGAAAAAGAAAATAGAGATATTGCAAATACCGCCAAGCAACTTTTGGATAATTACGGAGTAGGATTAGACGACGGCAGCACTGTTTACAGGAGTGATGCTTTTACTGTGAGAAAATTTCTGGATACCTATAGTATTCACCGTGCTGATGATGAAAAGAATAGTTATTTTTCTTATCCTTTGATGCAGTTTGAGCTTGATAAGAAAGGTAAAGCCGTAATTACCAAAAAACCAGAAGATATGCTGACGGTAGAGCGTCAGGAATTTCTCAAGGTTGCTAACTTCAAACAAGCAGAACAACTGCCTTCATTTTATGAAGATGCGATAACTCTAAAATCTCAACTTGGTTCTCTTGCACCTCTAGGAACACAAGAGGTTATAAAAGAAATAGACATTTATGAAGTTTCTCAACTCCTTAGTAATACCCTGAAAACAGCGAAATCTCGGCATTTGCAAATAGGAGCTTATCGGATTAAATCTGAGATTAATCAACAAACAGGTGAGTCCTTTGTTAAGCTCTTTAAAAAAGAAAGTGATGATTTGGATAGAGAAGCTGTCAAAATTAACTTAACTACAAACGAAGTCCAAGTAATGAGAATTGGACAGCAGGATATCGGAAATATTAGACTAATCGCCAAAAGGGTACAACTAGAATATTCTCAATCACAACCAAGGCATCAATATCGTCAAAATTGTAAGTCTAAAGATACTGGAATGGAATTATAATTAATTATATTTATGCCCTACAGGTAAAACTTATGGAACAAAATAAATCCTCCACGCTAGAGAGAATTAAAGAGGTAAATCCTGGGGGCATCTCAGATAATATGATGATTGCGAGATTGTCTCGCGCACTCAATGAGAGTAAATCCCAGCCAAAAGATTTATCACTTAATCAAGAAACTGACCCTAACCGTCAACAAAAAGCACGAGAAGAATTAGGGCAACTACTATCTAAAGGCAATACTGAAGAATATAAGCAGCAAGTTAAACAGCTGTATCTTGAACAGTATTTAACAAAGTTTGGAATAGAAAATGTGAAGCCTCAACCATCTCAAGCCAACCAGAAAGTAATTACTCAACTTGAGCAATTTAAAGAACGCCAAAAGGCAGCATTAACACACAGCGAAAAACCGAGTGTGTCCTCATTTGCTAAAAATACTTTTAATAAGGCAATTGAAGCATTTAAGAAACCTTACGAACAAATACAAGATAAAGACCAAGATAAAAAGTCATTTATTCGGGCAGTTATCGATACTATAATTACTAAAGGTAAGAGTCTGGGTAATCAGACTAGTGAATACGAAAATGAAGGGTATAGAGCTTTGCTTCAAGTTGAAGATACTAAGCAAATTCTCAGCATAGACCGCAAGCAACCACAGCCAAACCAGTCCAATCCAGCTTTCAAAGCTGAGAAATCAGGGACTAGTGACTTTAAAGTTTTACAAGATAACCTTTCTGACCAAGAAGCTCAAAATATAGTTGTCGATAATCAGCAGTCACAACCACGGCAACCGCAGCAACTAAAACTACCATTACAAACGCGAATTCAGCCGAAACGGGATCTCAAAAATAAAGCCCCAGAACTTGACTAACTAAAGTATCCCACCCACACACCCCACACAAAACCAAAAACCAGCAATAAACGTTTTGCTAGTTTATTTATTTTTGTAAAGGGAGAAATGATTGCAGCTAAAACTATGTAAAATGCGGACTCCAAAATATCAGTCTCAAGTGAGGCGATCGCTATGACTATTAAACAGATGAATATGGCGATTTCTATAAAATCTTCTGTCTTGTCTAGCGCAGTTTTGGAGTCGCGCATTGTCTTACCTAATTACTGTGATTTTCTAATCTTTACCACACAATGACCCAACAAGCGATTATCTCTACGACAAACTTCCAAATCAGTTTTATTGTCGATGATTAGCTGGCGAGCTTCTTTGCCCTCAGTTGACTTTGCCCACTGTAAAAGCTTAATGTCATTGGCTGTGACTCCATTGGTGCTTACACCCACGTAGTTAGCTATGACGTTCCAAGTAGTAAGAGAACCGAGCAAACCCCCCACAGCAATCATGCCACCAAGTATGCCGCCAATAGACCACAGTCCCAGTTTGACTTTGCCAATTTGTGGAGCTTCCACAGGCAGAGAAATTTTTGGTTTGAGTTTTGGAATTTCTTCCTTGAGACTTTCTTTGACAGCGGAGGTAATGATTGCGTGTTGCATAACTTCAGCGGCTCTGGTTGCATCTGTTAGCTTTTTATCCATCATCAGCGCCCCAGCTTCCATCAGTGCTTCCATCTGGGCGGGGAATTGAATCATCATTTCCTCAAAGTTCCCCAGGATGCTCATGATTTGAAACATCGGGTCAGTTGGGTCAAATCCTATTTCTTCAGAAAGCTCCCTAATTCTTTGGGTTTCTGCTTCAGAATATTTAGAAATCGTCATAGTTAGGCTCCTGTTGCGGACGTATCTGTAATAGCCCCAAGTATTCGCAGGCTAGAGAATTGTTGAGAATTGATTGATGAAAACTGCTGACCCACCTGTAAGCGTATGCTCTGTAGATAGAAAAAATATTGATATTGGAACTGACTTGTGAATAAGGTAAGCTAATGCTTTCTATAGCTTCATAGCTGTACTTATTGAGCGCACCTAAAACAATATCCGTTCCACCCAAAGCTATTAGCTGGAAACAGCTTAAATCTTGATAGAGTTTGAACCGTCGATCAAAGTGTTGGTTTTTGACAACTAGATAATCAGCCTGATTTCCGGCAAAATCTACAAGCACAGACAAATACTCAACACAATCTAATCGGTGTGAAATTGGTTGTACAAAAGTGAGCCGCCAGTCAACAAAGCCCAGGATTTTGAACAAGTTTACTTTGTCAATGTAGTTGCAAATGCTATCTATGTGTTGTCCTGGCATATCAATAACTAGAGCATCATAACCATTACGCAGTTCTTCGATGACTGAATCAGTACCTTCATTAAAATTGATACTCTTAACCGGAACTAGACATTTATAGGGATCTAGTCTCTTACGGTTGTCGTGGTCGTAGGCTCTAATTCGTTTGCCTTGGCAGCAAAGTAAGTCAATTAACAGTCGAATTACTGTAGACTTACCAACACGAGAATCGCCCACAGTCATAATCAAGCGTTTAGGATTGGGACTGTAAGTTGACATTAGTTAGCCCCAGTAAGTGTTTGACAGGTTCAATAGATTTCTTGAAGTTCTCCATCCACTTACTGACTCGACCATGAATAGACAACTTCTCGCTCTGCTCTATCCCTTTGGCAAAAGAAAAGTTCTTTTCGTCTAAGTAATCGTAGGCGTGTGCGATCAAATCTGGCATACAAATCTCTGGGATTGATTTGTTGACAAGAGCCAGTTCCTTGACCAACAAAGAATTGTCATACCTTTCAAAGCTATCTTTACTGCCAAAGAACAAATTTTTGACAACAATGTAATCAACCTTGTCCCCGCAAAAATCGCGCAAATGATTCAATTGGTTAACCGAGTCCTTTGTCCGATTAATCACGGTGGCCATTGTGACTCTCATATCCAGCTTCTTATTTACCGTCTTAAAAAAGCCCATCTCTTCCTCAAAAGAGCGAAAAAACTGGATTGATTGGGGTGGTAATTCGAGTAAAAATAAAGACTTGCCAACAGGAGGCTCTTTATCTTTCTCTTTTCCAGGTGGGTTGATTAAGTCTTTGAGTTCATCGAGCAGAAAAACATCAGCTTCTCCCCTTTTGAAGATATCTAAGGGCAGAACAGTGCATTCTTTTTCATAAAATCTTTTGATTTGTGGATTGGACATATCAGCATCAAACGCCGCGAAGTTTTGATTGGTGTCGAGGTAAGTTTGAATCATCGCTCTAGAAAAAGTGGACTTCCCTACACCGCCCTTATCGCCAGTGACAATGACTAATCTACGGCTGTAGGTTCTGGTTGCGTTATTGGTATTGTCTGTCATTCTTTTTTTTGCCCATCTCACGGCAACTTATTAATGAACGTATTCTATCGAATTTATCTAAAAAGAAGTCAGGATTGAGAACTCCCAATTTAGATTTAAAGCTCCTGTTGCAAGGAGCGTTTTTGTTGTTGAGAGTAAAGTTTTTCTAAGAGTTGTTCATTCCAATCTTTACCTTTGAGTTTGGATTTTGCTTTAGTTGCGTGGTTTAAAAGCTCTACTATGTCTAAAGCGGTTTTATTCCCCAAATCATCATTGTCAAAAGCCATTTCTACTAAGGGAACATTTTGAAGAAAATCTACTGGCAGATTTCTGACACTATCTACTGCCAAATACATTGTCCTTTGTTGGAGCATTCCTTTTGCTTCTACTAGCTCAAGGGTTGCCATTGACAATGCCTCAATTGGAGATTTGCACAGTACCGCTCTTTCAACTTGTCCCTTTGTTTGTCCCCCTAAGTGAAAGTAAAACCAGCTATCACTACGCTTCATGCCTTTGTGGTAGCCCTTGAAAGTGTTATTCTCTCCCGTTGTTCCTCTCAAAAATGCCCCTGTTTCTTGACCATCTAGATTCCGCATCACAAACACAGCGTTTTGTTGGTCATCTGCATAAACTAGACCCCGTTCATGCAGTGCTTGTACAAAATTTGATGGTATCCCTCGTTGCCTAGTGAGGTAATCGGAAACTGCTTGCCAAAGAGTTTGATCCTCAACAGGTAGGGTAAATTGAGGTTGTGGCTCTATCTGTAAAATTTCAGCAACTACTTTTTGAGCTTGTGCGATCGCTGCTCTTTGTACCTCGGCTTCACCAAATCGGTCACTTAACCATGCGATCGCCTCCTTGAAACTGCACTCGTTAACATGCATCACTAAGTCAATCGCACCACCACCGCCTTGTTGGGAACTAGGGGAAAAGTCATAGAATTTAGAGCCATTGATATTAATGATGTGTCCATAGCCCTTCCATCGCCCTTGAACCGGGTCTAGCCCCAACTGCCATGCCACATCTTCTAAGGGTAAGTCGCGCATCAAATCAGCTTTGAGTCTCCAGTCCAAATTCTCCTTTTCTAACTCGACTACACGCGTCTCTAACTTCTGACGAAGCTTTTCTGAGGCGATTGATGATAAGGATGCTCGTCTCTCTAGCTCAATAATTCGTCGGCGGTCGGCTAACTGGTGATTTAGTGCTTGGATACGTCTGTCATTGTTGATGCGCTCAAGTAACTCCTGGGCAGTCTCCCCTGGAAAAGGTGCAAATCGCTCAAGCTCCAAACTCAAGGGTTTGG
Organism: Nostoc minutum NIES-26; assembly: GCA_003326215.1. Classification (GTDB taxonomy): domain Bacteria; phylum Cyanobacteriota; class Cyanobacteriia; order Cyanobacteriales; family Nostocaceae; genus Dendronalium; species Dendronalium minutum. Next base: position 22,205 of record LXQD01000343.1, read on the forward strand.
AGTTGACCGCTTGGTAATATTCCTGAACCTGAATATGTTTAGCTTTAGAGCCTTTAACCCCCCGTTCAATGCCCAAAGGAGTGAGTGCAGCCGCATAACTGTCTTGAAGTTGGGACAATTTCAGCCGCCCTTGTGCCTGGGAGCCGCCAAACATTTCTTTATAACTGAGTCGTTTGGTTTTTTCGTTGATCGGCACGATATAGGCATGAATGTGTGGGGTCGATTCATCCAAATGCAAGTCGGCTCTGACACACTTATCACCATACTTTTCCATTAGCCATTTCTGGGAGGCGTTTGTAAAATCCCACATCTTCTTATCGTCCCAAGTACCAGCAATTGATGGGTCATCTGGACGAAAGTATTCTGGACTTGCACTCAAAAATATTTCACTGCACAGCACTGCATCTTTTCTGGGCTGGTGTTTTGTCCTTGATTGTATCAACTCTTGAACTACATCAGTTAGCGATCGCTCATCTCTAGACCCAATTATCCGAATGTTGGTTTTAGTCGGGTCAGCATTAGGAGTATCTTGAAGTCGGGCAGTATGTTTTTCACTACCCCCAATATTACCGAATGATTTTAATTTCTCAACTCGCAGTATTGCTAAAGCTACCATTGACTTTCTCGCTTAAGGAGTATCTTTGCACAATTTCCGTGCCCCCGGCAGGGCGAACTACTTTTGCGTCCTGAGCGAAGCGAAGGATGGCGCAGCCACCCCGCAGGAGCGCAAAAGTAAAGTGAGTACACCATCATGGTAAACCACCCGAAAACCCAATTTTTCACACCCCCTTTGCACCACCTCTGCACCACATTTACACTCCTTGCTTTTTTGGCTCTAACTCGATTTTTTTGGCTTTTTACACCACCTCTGCACCCCCCATACACCACACTAAAACCACTTTTAAACCCTAGTGTTTTTTTCGTGTGTTTTAATACGTATATACTTAGATTTCAGATTATGGTAGAACAGCGAAATAAAAATGTTGAACTCCCAAGGTTCAAACGCAGTACCTCAACTTGGGAAGGCAAAGTCATTGAATATTTGTTGGCTTATCCTGGGAAAACTGCTGTTGAGCTAACTGGAGAAGCCCTTGCTTCTTATTATCTGGTTGAGGCATTAGAGGGTAAGGTCAGCGATGAAGAATTTCGCAAGGCTTGTCGTGCTGCTGCTGAAAATCTTTCAAAAAAGTTGACTTCGATTCAACAAATGGCTGGGTTCAATACAATTACATCAGTACCCTCTTTTACAGAGCCAATTGCAGAAACTAAACAACTAGCAGTTTCACAAGTTCCTCAGCAACAGGAGCAAGAAGATAATGAAGATGACTGGGGTATAGATATTCAGCTGTCAGAAGAAATGATGGACGTTAATGAGGCACTTATAATAGGGGTTGATTAAATGATTGACAAAGAAAACTCTGATGTAGTTAAGCTTGTTTTAACTTGTGATTTGGGAGCAAGCCTTAATAAGATATTGGCTCAAATCTATCCAGATGCCACGCCACAGGTCATTACTATGAGTCCAGAAGTGGCAGATGTAGAGAAAGAATCTGTGATTGGGCTAGATGTTGACCCTTTAACTAGCGATGCGGCATGGATAGGGATAGGCTCTGAATACTACGCTTTGGGCAGTTTGGCTAAAAATCAATTTGCAGGTACATCAGCGATTCGAGACTTGAAATATCAGTATGCTTTACCTAAGCTAGCTGGTTTACTTTGGTTAGCCTGTAATCATCTGGGTTTAAAAGAGGCTGATGTTTTTATACATTTGTTATTACCATTTGGTGAATACAAAGATGGTAAAAATTTAGGCAAACAGTTGTCAGCAGCCCTCAAAGGTGGAATTGCCACGCCAACAGGTAGATTAAAGCTCAAACAGCGCAATTTCATAGTTTCGTTAGAAGGATCTGGTGTTTTAGCCGGTCGCAGACGCAATTTGGGAGAAGCCTACTATCGCCAAACCATTGGAATGCTGATGTTGGGTTATCGCAATGCCAGCTTTACTGTTGTTAAAGGCAAAAATCAAATTAAAGCTGAATCCACAGATTTGGGAATGAATTGGTTGGTAGAAAGGTTTGTTGAACACACTGCTATTGGACTATCCAAGGATGATTTACGTATTCCAAAAGCTTTAGTAGATGCAAATTTAGGTAATGTGGAGCCACTGCGATCTTTATCACGTAAAACTAAATCTGCTGATATAGAGTCCGATCTAGCCTTGTTTCAAAAATCATTAAGTCTTGTACGTCGAGAGTATTGCCGCGCTTTACTACGATGGATAAGAAACATCGCATCTGTGGATGAAGTTCTTATTTGTGGCGGGACAGGAGAATTTGTTCGTTCGGAACTAAGTCAGTATTTTGAAGAAGAATCAATACCTATTATCTGGAACGGTGGGGTGAACGTACCGACTCTTCTGGATACTCATAAATTAGGTAACAGATTGGCTGATGTGTGGGGTTCACACATTAGCTACATCACTACCTTGGATATGAATTTTGGTCATGACCGCCAGCAGCCCCTAGTCCCGGAACCTATTAAAACTCCAGAACCGACCAAGCCGGATCGCTGGAAAAATTTCCTACCGATGAGAGAACCCTAAAATCGTATGAATAACATCGAAAAACTGACACAATTCGCCCAGCAGCAGAGCTTTGATGATAGAACTACGCAAATCTTTGAGGATGTTTGCCAAGACACGGGGATCGCCAATCTTGCACAAACAACTGTTGAACAAGGCGATCGCTTACTCAAAACTCTCAAACAGAACGAGGCTTCACCAGAGTTCGTCAAAAATTTGTTGGTCTATTCTCTTCAAAAGGGAATGCCTCTTTACGTAATTGACCACATCATGAACAGCGATATGGATCGAGATGGCAAAACCTTGTATCAAGAGCTTTTTGTAGATAACACTGACCCGTTTGAAATCGATAGTCGTCCTCAACGGATCGTCCATTCACAACAATTGGAGTTGGAGTTATGACATTTTGCAAGGAACTACTGCAAAACGTCACTCAAGAAATAACTTTTCGCTGGATGTAATTAGCAGTAAGAGTACGTAAAATTTTTACGTGCTTTTTATTTTGTGATTCAATATGCTACGACCTACTATCACTCGTTCTTTGAATGGTTCTAAAGCATTCACGCTCGAACAAAAAGGGAATGACCAAGAAAAGCTTGAAATGCTTCTTTATGAGAAAGCTCAACGCGGAGAGGATGTTTCCCAAATTCTTCAGGCATTAAATTACTTTAGAAATACCAATAACGAGGAGTACTGGCTGAAAATTTTTAAAAGGCAAACCCAAGAAAAGCTAACCTTTGAATCCCTACAAAGAGTGATTATTACTGCTTTCGCTATTTTAGGGATCATTGTTTTTTTTGCTAAAGTTCAGAATCCATCAAGTAATATCTTAAAACAATCGCATTCTAACTCTATTCAAAAACAGATTACACCCCACTCCCTACACCCTACCCCTAATTTAGGTAAAAGTTTCGATAATTCTTTCGGGAAAGTTCATGAGATTTGTTAGCTGTCCATTGCCATATAGGAGTTAACCGTTCGACATCCTTAAATAACAATTGCCAACTATTGTTAAGCGTGTACTTACTAATGACATTAGCTAGTACACGCAAGCATCGTAGTGGTTGGCTTGCAACCTGTTCTTCAGCGAAGCGAAGTACTATCCAGTTGGCTTGGACAAAGCACTTATTGCGGTAATCATCCATACCTACACAGTGAATTGGTTCATGAGTTTCAAAGGTAAATGGTTCATCAATCTCTAAATCAATGTGCAAATTTGTATTTGGTTCCACGAACAGAAAGTCGGCGCTGTAAGCGGCTTTATGGTTCAAAGGTAGCAACTGTTGTTGAGAAAAAATATAAGGTTCAAAATACTTTTGGAGAATTGCAGCAAACTCCATCTCAGAAGCACCTAGCTTTGTGCTTTCGTTTGATTTTGAAGGTAAGACTATCGGCTCTAGATTGCCGACCTTAACATCTTCAGGAATGAGCAAAATAGGATAACAAGGACGATGTTTCATGAAAGGCTTAGTTCAACAAATCTTTGACTTAATTAAACTACTAAATCCCTTGATAGCAGTAGAATCTCCCTTACAAGAACGGCTAAAACTACTTAGTTCTCTGACCAGGGAATGTGAATCACAAAATCTCAAATGCTATCTTTGGTCGTTAGAAGATGACTCTTTGTGCCAGTTACAAATTCTTGAAGAAAAACTGACATTAAATATTGTAAGCGAGTATCAACCTATTACTGACAAAACTCGGCACGAACACTATTTTGAAATCCTACGTTTTTGGAAGACCACGCCTTTACAAGGAATTCTCATACTAGAGGGGATATTTCCTTGGATCGCCAACAATCCTGACTTGCTAACTTCTGGGTGGATTAAATCTGCACTCATCAATCTAAAACTACATAACCGTAACTGTAATAAAACAGCAATCCTGTTAGGGCCAAACGCCACACTATCCTATGACATTGCGCTGTTAATCCCTACACTTACACAACAACTACCAACTATTGAAGAAATCAGTATTTATTTACGAGAAATATTGCCTTTTTTCAATCCATCAGAAATTCATGAGCTAGCGTTCGCTGCTGTGGGATTATACATGGCAGATATCAAATATGGGATTCGAGAGGCAATATCTGAGGTAGACGAGATTTTTGCCCAAGAACTGATTCTTCAATTACTTGGCTACAAAATTAAACTCCTCAAACGAGTTTATGATATAGAATTTCTCCAACCTCAGTCTATAAAAGTAGGCGGTCTAGAGTTGATGCAAGAGTCGCTCAAAAAGTATAAGCGTCTGATGACTCCATTAGCACTAGCCTATAATTTGCGGATTCCTAAAGGTGTTCTGTTGATTGGCCCGCCCGGTACAGGAAAATCCTACTCGGCTAAGGTCTGTTCTCAATTGCTGGGCGTACCAATGATTATTGTGGAGTGGGGCAACTTCCGAAAGTCAGGTAATCAAGCGGAGTACAAGCTAAAAAAACTACTAGCATTGGTGGATAGGATTGACCGGATAATCTTCTATCTAGACGATTTTGATAAAGGCTTTGCGGGAGATGATGACTTAGGAAGAAGGCTGGCGGGAATGCTATTGACATGGATGCAAGAGCGAACGAGTAATGTGTTAATTATTGCCTCTGCTAATAATTTAGAATTGTTGCCTCCAGAACTAACGCGATGTGGACGGTTTGATGACATTTTTAAAGTGGATTTGCCCAACAACGGCGAAAGATACGAAATATTCAAAATCCACTTAGCACGGTTCGATCGGCGTTTCCGTAATGGAGGGGATGCGTACAGCGAAGAACAATGGCGCAGACTCCTCAAAGAAACCTATCGTTGCGTCGGTGCGGAAATTCAAGCCATTGTAGAAAAAGCCGCAGCTTCAACTTTCTGCCAAATGTTCCCAGAAGTCACAAACAACCATCAGCATTCTCAACTCCCTCCATTAGAAATCACTCTTACATCCTTATTAGAGGCGAGGCAGAACATTAATCCCCTCGCAATCAGAGAGGCAGACAAAGTTGAGAGGATGCGAAATAGAGCTTCTTTGCAAGGACTACCTTCTAGCCCAATTGATGACTCTGTTTACAGCCACGGCAATATTAATATTTTTAGTTAATTATGCTGCTCCCAATTTCAAAAAAACTGGATTTTGCTGCAATCAAATTTTTGAGGATTCTGGGTTCTATTGCTGGTATTTCTGTAATTTCAGGCACACTTACCCTAAGCTTTTTTGCCTCTCGCCCACAGCATTTACCTCTAACCCACAGCCTCACCCACAACAATCGGACATTTCAGCTGGAAGTCGCTACTACACCAGAGGAATTAAACAAAGGGTTGAAATATCGCTCTCATCTAGCCAGCGATCGCGGAATGTTGTTCAACTTGGGTAAGCCTTACAATAATGCTGGCTTTTGGATGTATAAGGTAAACTTTTCTCTAGACATCATATTTATCAATCAAGGCATAGTGACAAAAGTTGTAAATAATGCTCCACCATGCCATCAACAACCATGTCCTATCTATACTGCTCCTATTGCTACTCATGTACTTGAACTGACTTCAGGTGCAGCCAAGTTAACTAATATTAAAATTTCTGATAAATTGACTTTCTCTAAACAGCAAGTATCAAGTTTGAGTGATAAAATTTAGCAATATTGTTGACGCATTCCAGTTTTTTAGTGCTGAAAAAGTATGATACGTGTATTAATAATTGATGATTACCCAATTCTGCGACTAGGGATAAAAACTGCATTGACAAATACAAATATAGAAGTGCATGAGGCGGATTCAGGAGAACAAGGATTACAACAAGTCAGAGAAACTAATCCTGACATAGTGATTTTGAAGATAGACTTACCTGATATTAATGGGATTGATTTAATTTCTGAGATTAGCCAAGAATTTCCTGATGTCAAAATAGTTGTGCTTTCTTCTCACTCAGATGAAGGACTACTAAAAATGGCTTTCAATGCTGGTGCTAGTTCTTATCTACTAAGCGATACAGAGCCAGAAATTCTGCTATACGCTATCAAAATGTCTTATCAAGGACAGTGCTGGATTGACCCCAGAGTTTCTCGTTCCATCTTAGATATCAAAGAGGAGGACAACTCCTTGAGGAAAGGAAAAAAGTTTGGCGAATCGTTGACTCCAATGGAGATGAGAGTCCTTAAACTTATGGCATTTGGACTTTCTAATGAAAAAATAGCTCTCAATTTGCACGTTTCCCCCGGTTCAATCAGGGGATATACAAATTCACTCAACCTGAAGTTGGGTTCCCAAAATCGCGCCCATGCAGTTTTTCGTGCTATCTCTTTAGGCTACATAAATTGTAAATCTCTTTTTCTAGAGTTTTCTGGCAGCGAAAATCTAGAAGCTGTCTAAGGGACTTCCAAATAATAAAATATCCCATCACTTTGGCGGCAGGGGAGCAGGGAGCAGGGAGCAGGGGGAGGGAAAGTCGTGGGCGTTGTCCAGAAAATTGAATAATTTATTTCTTGGATTTCCCTAACCTTCAATTCTCAACTTTTATTAAGAGAAACAATGCAACCAATCAATTTCATCAATAAGAGCCTCATTCTTTCCTTGGCTTTGGCTGTTGCATCCTGTCAATCAGTTGGCGCTGACCAAACTCAAGAAATTAGCCAAAGAACTGAGGCGAATACTCACATTCAAAAAGTGAGAGCTATTGCTCAACAATACCCTTCGCTGCATCGGGTGGGATGGAAAGTTTGTGGTGTAGAGAAGATTGTCAGTCTTGCTCGTTCTATTGAAAATCAGTGCGTTGAGTCCACCGAAACAATGTTAGTTTGGGCAGCAACAGGCGCACAGAAATTAATCCCTACACATCAGTATACTGGCGGGGTTCAGTCCCATCTTTTCGTTGAATCACGAGGATGTTTTGGGGTAGGTGAGCCAAGTAACGATTCTCAATTCTACAAAAGCAAAACATTCCTCGTTGGGCGATTTAGGGATAGAGATAAACTTCCCAAACCTACAGCACAAATAAAAATCACTCAGCTTTCCCAGCAAGAAAAAGAAAATGTAATTGCCGACTATATATCCAGTCCTCCTGAGACTTTTATAGCGGGAATCTCCTCAAATTATGATTGCCAACCTGAGCAAAAGTGGAGAGAGAAATTTGCTAGAGCAATTCCTCCTAACTAAAAAGGCGTATTTTTGTCAAAAGGTAGACTGCTGGATTCTTCACAGTTTCTCAAGTCTACCTCCATCTGCTTTATGCGCTGTGGGTATGTCCCGTTGGCAGGCTTGAGACTTCGCATTAGCCATGCTCCGTAATTAATTCCTTGTTCGGCGTGGTCGGCTGACATTTTGTTGTAATTATCCACCTCGATTTTTTTACGTCGTTCCATTTCTGCCAACCAGTTCTCACTGATGCCCTTTGAGAGTGCAGTTTCTATATATTCGGGCTTGAGAGTACCGTCAGGATTGAACTGCTGTTTTTCTTCTGGTGTGAAGAAGTCGTAAGCGGTGTAAACAGGCCACGGTTCTGGGTCGGTTTCGTCCAGGCGTTTCCATTCGTCATATTTATTTTTTAGCCTCTGGGCATAATCATCAATTGCAGCATTACTCATACCTTCAGATAACATTTGTTCTCTGGCTTGGTGTTTTAAAGTTCCATCTGGATAAAATTCCTTACCGTGCATGTTTATCCAACGTTTTAATCTTGACATACTAAACTCCTGAAAAAATCAATGTTTAAATAAAACTATGTCTGTTGCATTCCAACACTTTGATACCAGACTAAATCAATGGATTCACATTGATGGAGATAATAGTAATTCTCAATCAATCTTAACTGAAAAATTAGATAATACTCTCATAGAATTTTACTTTTTAAACAAGCAATTTTCTTTTGGGCATATAGATGAACATAGTACACCATCAGATTTAAGAAATCATCCAGATGGGCATACTCTTTTATTATCTTCTAAAACTAGATTATTATATGGTTCGTCTGAAGGTTTGGAAATAATTGATAAATTATGTCCAGATAGAAAAGACAGAGGTGCTTACGGTTCGATTTTTTTAGGTGCTTGTAAAAATGCGATTAATGAAGAGTTGAATATTTTGGTTGTAGATGATACTACTGGAGAAAATGGAAATATATTATCAAAGAACTTAGCATACAAATTAGTGGGTGACTGCTATGGTCAAATCTCAACCCAACTGTATAATAAATTAACTAAAAGGGAAGAACAGTATGATAAAAGTTATCGCGTAATTCAGCATCGCTTTGGTTGGAGAGAAGAAGACGGAGAAGATACTAAATGGGAGCAACGCGATTTTCTGAAGTTAGACTTTAAACGAGCGATCGCTAAACACTAATTTCAGTACATTAGTAAAATAGATACTTATTGACCAGCAAAAATCTCAGCAATACTTAGAGAAATTTATTTTGACGGTGGTGTAATTCTATTAAAGGAACAAAAAAGTGTAGGATGCCCTTTGAGTAATAGTTTTGATGTTTAATATCAAAACAGGGAATGCCTACACTTCATGAATAAAAATATACATTCAAGTTTAGATTTAAGCAAATCACTGGCAAAGTTTCAAGAAAAAGTTACGAA
>LXQD01000344.1 GCA_003326215.1 Nostoc minutum NIES-26
CTGGCGCTTCCCATAAACCTCCTAACCCCTGAAATTCCCAACGTTTTATTGTCTGCCTGACCGTTTGTTGTGCCCAACCTAAATACTCTGCAATCTGAGGTACATTCCATCCGTGGGCATTGAGGCGCAAAGCGATCGCTCTAAGTTTGGTTCGACGTGGTACTTTATCTGCACAACTGAGTTCTTTTAGTGTCAGGTCTTCTTCAGCAGTTAGTATTATTCTTAACGCGCTAGGCATCAGCTATCACTTAATTTCTGTACTCTATCTATCTTACGTTTTTTTTGGTTGACCTACTTATCACAGTATTTGATAACAAATAACTAGTTTTTATTTGACAATTGCACTCAGGAAATGTTGAAGACTCGATACGGTGATTTCCTCGAAATTTCTTAATCTATACTCACCTTCGTCTAACGCTCTTAGTGTTAGCTAGTCCTTGAGTATCACCCGAAGGGGTTTTGCCTGTATAGTTGCGACTTCCAGTTGCGTAGTACAAAATATTAGGTAAATCTTTCTTTCTATCACCCTCCACAAGTAAACTAAACGTTTATTTGCTGTTTATTTGCTTACTATAATTTCGGATATTTAATTTATTACTATACAAATCCTGCTTTTGTGTTACCTTCTTTTAGTTATGTAATTATAACTTTATTAAAAAATGTAACATTTTAATTAATCTATTAGTTGAATTTAGTGAAATATATGCAATATTAAAAATTATTAATAGAAAATGTCAGCAAAATTGCCCTAAATTGCAAATGCGTTTTAACCGTGAAAAAGTAGAATTTGCTACACTTACTGCTATTGACTTGTCTGGATTTCCGATTGGAAGTAGAGAAAAATAAAATCATTGTCAGCAAATACTGAAAATGCTTCGCAATTAGGCGCTATAGGGCATTTTCTGAAAGCAAAATTATAAGAGAGCGCCTAGAAGAGTCAGTAATAGCAGATAGGGACTCTCGCATGAATATAAATCCAGCTGAATCGATTGGAGAGTTGAAAAAATCACATCCTCATATTCTCTTCGGAACAGAATTAGACGAAAACAGTGGTAACGAACAGTTTCTACTGAGCATGTATGATTCTGTGCAGGCATCTATCTTTGTGGTAGATGTTCTGGAAGATGGTGATTTTCAGTATGTGGCACTCAATCCCACTCATGAGCGATGGTTAGGAATTAGCTCAGAGGATCTAAAAGGCAAAAAACCAGAAGATATTCTCTCACCACTTGATGCTGCTAGAGTGCGTCAGCATTACGCTGATTGTGTGCGCTTTGGCAAAACTATTTCCTACGAACAATGCTTGCAATTTCAGGGTGTTGCGACTTGGTGGAGTACGACTCTCACGCCACTGCGGGATGGTAACTCCAGGATTTATCGACTAATTGGCACTAGTAGTAATATTACTCCTGCTAAACAGGTAGCACAAGCAAGGGGAATTCAAGCTGAACGAGAGCAATTATTAGAAGCGATCGCCCAACGGATTCGCGAATTCTTAGATTTAGAGAAAATTCTCCGGCAAACAGTCAAAGAAATTCGACAGTGTCTGAATTGCGATCGCATCCTGATTTATCATATCCAGCCTGATGGCAGTGGCACAATTGTATCCGAATCAACTGTAACTGCTGGGGGTTCGCTTTTAGGCAAAAACTTCCGAGATCCTGGCTTTAGTGCCAAATATAAGGAACGCTACGGACGGGGTTGTATTCAAATTGTTGAAGATATCTATGCAGCAGGTTTACATCCCGAACATATAGATTTCCTCGCCTCTTTGCATGTAAGAGCCAATTTGGTAGTGCCAATCTTGTTGCAGCAAGACTTGTGGGGGCTTTTCAGTGCCCAGCATTCCTATGAACCCCATCAATGGCAACAGATAGAAATCGATCTGCTCAAACAAGTGGCGACCCAAATCGGAATTGCTGTCCAGCAGGCAGAACTACATCAACAAATACAGCAATTGAGAGCCAAATTGGATTTGCAGGCGCAGCAGCATCAAGTTCAGTTACAGCAGGCACAGAACTTTCAAGCACTGGTGCAACGCATTACCGAACAAATTCGCGACAATAAAAATGAAACTCAGGTACTGCAAACAGCCACTCAGGAATTGGCACGATTACTGAAACTTGACTCTTGCTATATCGAACTTTATAGCCACTGCCGCACTAGCGTTAGTGTTGCATACAAATACGCAACAACCAATTTACCTCCAGAAACGGGATTTACTAGAAAGATTGCAGACTTTCTTGAAATTTATCAACCACTCTTGGCTAAAGAATATCGACAATCAATAGAAATTGTTCCTGGATGGCATCCCAAGTTATATGTAGTTACCCAGCTAGCTTGTCCCATCTTTGACGACCAAGGAATTCTGGGAAATTTTTGGCTACTGCGACCCACACAGGAGATGTTTGACGAGTTTGAAATAGAACTAGTGCAGCAGCTAGCAAATGAATGTGCGATCGCAATTCGCCAAGCCCGGCTTTACGAAAATACTCAAGTGCAGGTAAGAGAATTAGAAAAACGAGAACGCCTCAAAAACGAATTTCTCAGAACCCTGTCCCAAGAACTGCGGACACCCATAACTAGCATTAGCCTAGCCGCCCAAACTCTCGAAAGTGTGCTGACACCAGAAGGGATATTAGATATAGAGATAGTACCGCAACTATTGCAGATTTTGCATAACGAGTGTGGAAGAGAAAGCAAATTAATTAACGATTTGCTAACACTCACATACCTAGAAACCGACCCCGCTCCTCCGACTTTAATCCCCATTGATTTACAAACCTGGCTTCCTCCAATTGTTGAGTCTTTTCGAGATATTACTAGTTGCCAGCAACAGCAATTAAAGCTAACGATTGAGACTGCACTTTTGCCATTAGAGACAGATATCACCGATTTAGAGCGAATTGTCACCGAACTATTAAACCATACTTGCAAATACACTCCAGCAGGGGAATCAATCACAGTATCTGCTCGCCTAACAGGCGATACAGTGCAGTTAAGTATCACCAATTCCGGATTAGAAATTACCGCTCATGACCTGTCACGGATTTTCGAGCCATTCTATCGCCTTTCCAAAAACGATCCCTGGAAATATAGTGGCACTGGATTAGAAATGGCATTAGTGCAAAAAATGGTCAAACATTTAGGAGGCTCAATTCAGGTAGAAAGTGCAGCTGGCCAAACTACCTTCATTGTTGAATTTCCCAGGGCGTTGTTGCACGATTAAGGAAAATGGTAAATTATACCTATCCAATATCCCTTCTCTACTAAAGACCCTGATAGCCTAATTATGAACACGAAAGCCAAAGCCAGGTATAAAGTTCGTGATTGGCAATCTGTTGAATCTAAACAATAGAAACAGGAGTCTGATTATAATAGACGTTCTTTGTCCGAAACCGCTATGTTTCGACTCAAAAGCATTTTTGGGGGTAAGTTAAGACGACGTTTTTTTTGATAACCAAGCTGTCGAATTATTTCTGCTGCGGTGCTGCGCTTAATCGCACGATCCAATTGGGCAAACCAGATAGCTACAAAGTGGAAGACTAACTCACCACTCTATTGAGAAAAGGTGTGTCTTTTTTCTGTTTGATGCAACAAAGCCATACGCTAGAGCAACCGCACCATAACTCATGCTAGACATCAGTACTGGTAAAACCGTCAGAAATTTGCTATTATTATTTTCTATGCGGGTGACTAGCTCAACGGTAGAGCAGTAGACTCTTAATCTATTGGTTGCGGGTTCAAATCCCTCGTCACCCACCAACAATGTACATTAACTAATTATTTGTCACTGTTAACAGATTGATGTCACAATTAACAAATTATTGTCACTGTTAACAGATTAATATCATCTTTGAGAAATTAATCTCACTTTAGATAACTAGAATGCAGCTTCTCTAATAAAGATATTTGCAAAATTATTTTGTGGTATAATCAAATATTTTCTTAAAAATGTACATCCAAATTGATGCAGAGAACTTTTATTACCTCATTGTTATGTCTGATTCAAATGGAACGCAAATTTTAAAGCTCGCTCTTGTACCATAAATTATTTTTGCAATGGATTTCATATCATTATAGTTTGAATCACATCGCAACTTACATTTCCTTGGAGCGATTGTAAGTTGATGCGCGATAAAAAAGCATAAACACTCTTTACGGTCGTTAACTTTTGACGGTGAGGCAGTCCAGTCTTGGGGGTTTCCACGCCACTTGCTACCCTGCGGGAAGGCATTCCGCCTACAACGGGGGTTCCCCCCTTCGGGTTCGCAGTTCCTTCAAGTCGGCGAAGCCGCCCAACGGACTGCTCACCGCAACGGAGTGGCTCCCCATGAGGAACTGCCGTTAGCGCAGCGAAGCGCGAGTCCTCGCCTAAGGGGTGACACTAAAAGCGATAGCGCAGCGTTAGCGAGTCATCGAGCGTCACCCGTAAGGGTTATCAGTCTGAAAAATTCCAAACTTTTACAGTCTTATCTTTACTAGCACTCACTATTTTATCGGAGTTTGTTGCAACTCCTAATACCCAATCAGAATGATTAGAAAGAGTATGGAGTAATTTACCACTTTGTAAATCCCATACTTTCACTTTATTATCAAGACCACCACTAACTAAATATTTTCCATCTCTACTAAAGTTGACAGATACAACTCTGCCAGCATGTCCCTCAAGATTTTGGAATAATTCTCCTGTTTGCCAATTCCATACCTTGATAGTTTTGTCCCAACTACCACTAGCCAAATATTGACCATCTGGACTAAAAGTAAGAGAACGAACTGCATTGGTATGAGAGCTAATCGTACGAATTAAAGCACCAGTTTTTAAATTCCAAATTTTAATTTTTTTATCTATGCCACCGCTAGCCAACACTTGAGCGTCAGGATTGATAGCTACAGTAAAAATCCTGCCTCTATGTCCTTGATTTGTACGCAATAATTTACCAGTGTGGAAATTCCAAAATCTTAATTCACCAATTTCATTACCACTAATAATTGTACTTCCATCTGGAGTGATGGCAACAGACCAAATAGGGTTATTACACTCAAACAGAGTGTTAACTAATTGATTTTTTTGCAAATCCCAAATTTTTATTTTTCCATCATCACTACCACTAATCAGAGTTTTATCGTTATCAGTAAGCACTAAAGACCTGATAGTAGCAGTATGACCAATTAAATTATCTTCAATGTTAGTTTCTAAATTCCAAACTTTAATTTTCCAATCTTCATCCCCACTAACTACAGTTTTACCATCCTTACTTACAACAACAGACCAAACGGCATCAGTATGTCCAGTGAGGGTTTTAGTCAGGTTAATATTTCCTATTTTTTGAATATTTGGTGTTATTGAAACATGCATTGTAGTCTCTGGATCAATTACAGGAAGAGTCATTAAACGAAAAATATAAAAACTCCCAAACATGAGTACAAACAGTGAAGCAATTCCCACTGTACATCCCCATATGAAGCTATTATCAAAATTGAAAATAGCCTCCATTCCTTTTCCTGTCGTCTCACTCAGTGCTGCTTTAGCTAAAATAATTTGACGATAATCTTCTACTTGATACTTTTTGTTTTCTCCCTGTATCTGAGTTTTTACATTCTGTATTTGAGTATGTACCTTTTGTATTTGGGTAGGAACGCTTTGTATTTGAGTCTTGACAATATTCCTTTTAAAATTACTTACTTTAGCTTCATTCTTTGCCGATGCTTTTGGCATCTGTGTAGTTTTTACAAATTTAACCTCAGCATGATTTGAGATAAATAAATTCAGTAAATTTCCCTGTGCTAATGCAATATTACTTTGTTCGCACACCTCTGAAGAAACTGCGATTCCATCACGCACAGATGTATATTTATTGAAATCTGTAATAAATATGGTTTCTATAAAATCAGGTAAAACTTCCCTATCTACCTGTGATGCAGTTCCAATCTGCAAGCAATTAAAAATATTATTTAATAACGAAGGCTGTAATTTTCCAGCAAAATAGTAACAAATAAAGTAAGGTACATGAGCGCGTCCGAAATCGTCGAAACCATCATTATAAAGCCAACCAAATAAAGTTTGGTCAGAAGAAATTTGATGTAAGTATATAGCTTTATAAGCTATACTAGGTGGAGCGTAAGCATCCCAATATTGATAAACTATCTGTTGCAAAAAAAATTGCTGGACTTCTGGGGGAACCTCTGCACTTTTGAGGACTGTAAACCCCACGCCAGCAAAGCTAGTATAAATAAGCTGTCCAAAAAGCTGAGACATGGCGAAAAGGGGAAATAAATTATGTTAACGTGTAGTCTGACTTGGTTGAATTTGACTTTGTGGTTGTTCTTTCAAAGGTAGTTGTTCTGAGGGAAAGGTAAAAACACCAAATGCAAATAATATAGAAGAAATCACTCCTAATAAACTCACACTTGCCAAAGATAATATTAAAATATACCGCCGCATTTGCGGTGATATAACCTGACCGATAAATAAACTTTGATTCAGTCCGTTGGCGAGATTTTGTTGTGCAAGAAAATGGTGATGTTTATTTAATTCTGCTAGCAACCAAAGTAATGGTTCAGCAGCACCCCTCGCTCTGAGCGCAGCAACACCTTCCATAGAGACGATAGGAATAGCTGAATAGAATTTTTGATAATTAGCTTTGACAGCATCAAGGCGAGAAACTAAAGGTTGGAGACTCTGCTCAATTTTCAATTTGGTGACTGTACCCTGTTCCAAAAGGTCGCATTTTGTGAGAATAATAGCAAAGACATATTTGAGACGATGTTGAGAAGTAAGAGAAGCGATCGCTACTACCTGATGAAAGATATCTTCTAATGTTTGGCTATATTTTGTGTCATGTAATAACGCATGAGCGTTAATAAATACGCAACAGCCGTGGGAAGCTAAGATCATTTCCTGAAAATCTGGATTGCGGATATCACATGATTCACCCGGAATGTCCCACCAGCGGAAGTTACAGAGAGTTTTCATCCCCCAAAGACTGTGACGTTTTAAGCTGAAATTAAAGCTAGTAATTTTAATTGTTGCGGGTGGATAAAGATTTGTATTGGCAACATGGTTAATAATTTTTTCCATGTTTGCTTGTACATCAATATCTTGACAATCAAACCAGAAATTATGGGGGTTATTGACGAGAGTATCAGCATGTAATTCGGCGTAACTTCCTGCTAAGAAAACTGTTTTGCCTACACCACGTTGACCAATACTTAATAAGCTAAAAGTTTTGGGATTTTTTGCTGGGGAGATATTCATATAAGGTAGATCGGCATCAATAAAGTTAACTCGTGAAGTCGTAAGTTGTCAGAACCCTAATCCTAAAAGCCAAAATTGCGGATCAGTCGATAAAGAAACTGTAGAGGTTTGCCACGACGAACACGCCCAGAGAAGGAAGAGGTAAATCCAAATGTGATTTGACGGAAACTATAGCCTGTTCTAGATGAAGATGATAAATTCAGCGAACCGTTATTACTAGAGATATTGGTATTGTCTTCAGCAAAAGAATCTATTGCTGTTTGTTGGAAGAACAAGCCTTCAAATCCTCCATTAATTTGTTCTTGTTCTTGAGATGATAGGTCTATTAAACCATCGGATTTATTTGTTTTATCGAGTTTATCCATAGCTGTTATCCAAGTGTTGGTAATTACAGTAAAAAAGTTTGTGCAATGAAGAGTTTAGTAAGATATAAATTTTAAATGTTCTCCAGGGAAAGAACGTAATTTTTGCAAATCTCCCTGTACCAATACTTTACCTTTATCTAATAAAGTCACCCAATCTGCACGCTCGATAACACTTGGACGATGGGTAATCATAATGGTAGTTCTACCTTTACGATATGCCAGTAATTTATCTAAAACATTTGTTTCGCTAACTGGATCTAATCCAGCTGTAGATTCATCTAAAATTAAGATAGGGGGGTCTGTAACAATTCCTCTGGCTATGGCTAATCTTTGTCTTTGTCCCCCGGATAAATTTGCGCCGAATTCGCCTAAAACTGTTTGGTATTTATTAGGCAATTGGCTGATAAAATCATCAGCGTCAGCGATTTGACAAGCTTTAACGATTTGTTCAAAAGAGATATAAGGTGTGCCTAAGCGGAAATTTTCGATGATGCTGCGACTCCAAAAATGTGGATCTTGAGGAACGTAGACGATTTGTTGACGCAGACATTCTAGAGATAAGTCTTGGAGGTTAAAGCAGTCTATCCGGATATTACCAGAGTTTGGTTGGTATAATCCAGCAATCAGTTTGGCGAGGGTGCTTTTGCCACAACCCGATCTGCCGATAAGGGCGATCGCACATCCTCCTGGAAGTGTTACGGAAAAATCCTCCATTAACTCAAGCCTTCCAGCATGATGGAAGTTGAGGCTTTTACAAATAATGTCTGCACTACCTGGAAGCTGAGCATGTGGTTTTTGCGTAGTTGTGGTAATTTCTGGTGTCGCGTCTATTACTTCTCCTAAACGAGTGACTGCTGTTTGAGTGCGGTAATATTCATCGACTAAGCCGATTAAAGAACCCATCAATGCCAGAACATTTCCTTGCAAACTATTAAAAGCTAGAAGTTGTCCGATACTCAATTCTTTACTAATAACTAGTAAACTACCAAAACCGAGTAAAGAAATACTACCAATACTACTGACCATTTGCGAAAAAATTCCATTGACAATGCTAATTTGAACGGTATTGAAGGTAATATTTGCTAAACGTCCAAATCGAGTTTGAAATTCTTCCCAAAATTGTGGTGCGGCGTTGGTCGCTTTGATTACCAATGCACCTTTAAAAGTCTCTACTAATACCCCTTGGTTTTCTGAAGATAAGACTAATAATTTACGAGTCGCTTGTTGCAAAATCGGCATGAAAGGAAGTGTCGAGCAGGTCATTAACACCCCAATCAGAGTCACAGCTAACGTTAGCTTCCAACTGTAGAAAACCATGAAACAGAAGGAAATAAATGCTACAAAAAATTGGCTTGGTAACAATGCGACAATTTGCGAGACTAACTGGTTTATTTCATTAATATCTCGGAGGCGACTAACAATTTCACCACTTCGTCTAGTTTCGTAATAACTCAGAGGTAAATTTAAAATTTTGCGACCAAAATCTAAGACAAATCCTAACTGTAATCTTTGGCTAAAATGAGCAACTAAAGTAGATTGTAATAATTGCAATGCACCATTAAATAAGGTCATCACTACCACGGCGACAATAACCACCGTGAGTAATTGCGTATCTTGTCTAACTAAAACATCATCTGTAAGGATTTGCAGTAAAAATGGACTAGCAAGAGACAGGATACCCAAAACAATATTGATGAGTAAAACCCCAAAAATTAAACCCCGATAGGGTAAAATACGTCCCAGAAAACGCCCAAAGCCAGTCGCAGTGTCTGTTTCGCTTTGCTGAGATAAAGACGCTACGTCCGGTTCCAATAGCAACATGATGCCATTCCATGATGCTACTAACTCCGCACGTTTGAGATAACGGATACCTAATGCAGGGTCAGCTACTATGTATTTATTACCGCGTTTACCGTACAGAACCACCCAATGGTAGCCTTTCCAGTGGATAACACCTGGTAAAGGAAGTTCTTTTAAACGGTCTAAAATGTCTGGAGAAGCTTTGACAGAACGGGTTTTAAAACCTAAATTTTCAAATCCTCGTTTCAAACCTAGTAGCGTAGTTCCTAACTGCCCCGTTCCCACAGCCTCCCGACTGCGACTAATACTAATCAAGCGTCCGTAATACTTGCAGATAGAAGCAAGACAAGCAGCACCGCAGTCTTCCTCACTTAGTTGGAGAACACATTGATAAGCATTGCGGCGAATAGGTGAAGAAACCATAGGGCATTCATCGAAAAATTAGCAGGATTGAAATTCCCTTTTCTCCACATCTGGGCCATTCTGCGTGAGATAAGACTAGATCAAACGCAGAGATATCAAAAAGTTAAATATTCGATATCAAACGCATTTTGCGGAGGATAAATGTCAAGACTGTCTCTTGACTGGAGATGATATCGGCTTTGCCTTCCATGCCCGGTAGTAGTTGGCACTGGTGTTTGCTGTCGCCGAGGTACATCTTTTCGGGTTCGATGATTACTACATAAGCAGAAGTCTGATTTCCGGAATCGGGCAAAGTATCTGGCGCGACAGTTTTGACAGTGCCTTTGAGAGTGCCAAAGTCAGGGTAAGGACAGGCAGAAACTTGCATCTGTACAGCATGTCCTGGTTTAACTTTGTCGATATCGCTAACGGAGACTTGGGTTTTGATAACGAGGGGTGCGTTTTGAGGCGCGATGTAAGCAACCGCTTCTCCCGAACGAACGACTTGTTGAGGGTTACGCAGGCTGAGTTGTAAAAGGGTTCCAGTGGTGGAAGCACGAATGATAGTGTTGTTGAGGTCGCTATTTAATTGTTGCAGTTCTTGTTGAGTGCGATCGCGTTGTTTTTGCTGTTCTAATTTTTGTTGCAGCAATGTTTGTCTTTCTTTATCCAACGCGGCGAGGCTGGCTTTTCCCTTAGCTGTTTCTTGACTGATGCGTTCCACCGCCACGGTGACGGTTGCATTGCTGGGGTTAATAGCGGTATTTGCCCGTTGCAGGTTGAGTTGGGCAACTTTCAGGGCTTGTTGTTTCTCTTCTAGAATATTTTTTGCCGAAATTTTCGCCTGTTCTAGTCTTGCTTGGGCAGCTTTAACAGCTTGTTCTTTTTCTTCTAAAAGATTACGGGGAATTGCCCCAGATTCTACAATGGCTTGCAGTCTATCCCGTTGGGTTTTGGCTAGTTGCAGGCCAGCTTCTGCTTCTTTGACAGTCACAGCTAATACTTGTTCTTTCTGTAATCTTTCAACTTGGGTCTTTGCTAGTTGTACAGCAGTTTCCGCTTGATTTTTATCTGTCTGTGCCTTAATCTGTAGGTCTTGATAGTTGCGTTCTGTCCCTGCTAACTCAGCTTCAGCGGCGGAGACGTTACGGTTAATTAAGCTAGTTTCTGCGGCTACTTGTGATTCCAGATTTTTGATTTGTGCGTCGATTTGCCGAATTTGCAACTCACTTTGTTGAATGGTGCTTTGCAGTTGGCTTTTTTGGGTTTGCAAACGGGAGTCATCAATGCGGGCAATCTCGTCCCCTTGTTTCACCTGTTGATTATCACTAACCAAAATTTTTGTTACTGTTCCTTCCACCGCTGCTTGGACTAACCGCAAATCTCCTGCTGGGCGAATTGTCGCTGGAACTTTAATTGCAATATTATATTTAAGAACTGTAGATAGGGCAACTGCCCCACCAA
Source organism: Nostoc minutum NIES-26 (assembly GCA_003326215.1). Lineage (GTDB taxonomy): Bacteria > Cyanobacteriota > Cyanobacteriia > Cyanobacteriales > Nostocaceae > Dendronalium > Dendronalium minutum. The sequence continues at coordinate 11,290 of LXQD01000344.1, forward strand.
AAATAGTAATCAGAAATGCTCCCCCGATCATTACCCAAGGACTAATCCGAGGGAGAAACTCATTTCCTTGAAGTGCTGGCAGATGTTCAGGAGTTGGAGTTTCTAGCATAGTTATTAATCGTGTTAATTCAAAAAGATTAAAGATAAAAAAGATAAAGGGCAAAGGATAAAAGAACAAAAAATCTAATTCTGTGTTCATCCTTTACCCTTGATATCGACCTTGAAGTATGCCATTAATTCAAATGAATTAACGCTCTCAGTTAGGTGAGATCGATCTTGAACAACTCGTTAGCGAAGGTGTTAACATTAGAAGCTGCGGTAGCTCGTGTAACTCGACTGCCACCGGGACCAGACTGGACATCGGAAACAGTTGCTAGTTTTTGTTCAGAAAAACCAGTATTAACTTTATTAGCCAAGTCAATACCATCAATATTTCCGATACTCAAACCGCCTGCGATCGTTTCTTCTTGCTCGGCAGATAAATCTACTAATAATTCGGATTGCATGATTGAATCAGACATGATTTTTTACCTCAATTGAATGTTGAATGTGAATTGAATTAACGCTCTCAGTTAACCGAGATCGATCTTGAACAACTCGTTAGCGAAGGTGTTAACATTAGAAGCTGCGGTAGCTCGTGTAACTCGACTGCCACCGGGACCAGACTGTACGTCGGAAACAGTTGCTAGTTTTTGTTCAGAAAAACCAGTATTAACTTTATTAGCCAAGTCAATACCATCAATATTTCCGATACTCAAACCGCCTGCGATCGTTTCTTCTTGCTCCGCAGATAAATCTACTAATAATTCGGATTGCATGATTGAATCAGACATGATTTTTTACCTCAATTGAATGTTGAATGTGAATTGAATTAACGCTCTCAGTTAACCGAGATCGATCTTGAATAACTCGTTAGCGAAGGTGTTAACATTAGAAGCTGCGGTAGCTCGTGTAACTCGACTGCCACCGGGACCAGACTGGACATCGGAAACAGTTGCTAGTTTTTGTTCAGAAAAACCAGTATTAACTTTATTAGCCAAGTCAATACCATCAATATTTCCGATACTCAAACCGCCTGCGATCGTTTCTTCTTGTTCCGCAGATAAGTCTACTAATAAATCAGATACGATGATTGAATCAGACATAATTTTTACCTCAATTAAGTGTAGTTGTTGTTGATTTTTAGGTAGTGTTAGTCAGTTTTATTTTTTCTCAACCTTATACATAATTAATTGATGCAGTAAAGCAAGAATATTTTGTATAACCGACTGGTTTTTTCAAGCGACCTTTACTTGATTCATGAATACAGTCTAAATAGAAAACATAGCTTTTGTCTATACAAATAGATAGGTTAAAAGGACATAAAAGTTACATTTTTAGTGATAGTTTTTTGTAATTATTGTATAGAAATAGACTAAAAAATCCATTATTTGTTTCAAGAATAGGTGTGAGTCTAAATAGAAGAAACAAGGTTTAAAAAAGCTAGGTTTATTTGGAATAAACTAAAACATTTATGTCCCTAACAATTGAGGAATTATTAGAAATAGAAAAGAAAACAACGCCAGATACGTCTGACGTTGTTTTAGAAAGTTAATTAATAGCTTTAAAAGCTAAACTATCAAAATTAAACAAAAGGCAAAATTATTACACTCGTTAATATTAATTTTTTGAATTTCTATCTAATCCAAAAAATGCTTAATTTAGAAACAATAGCATTATTTTTTTGTATATCTATATTTATTATTACAATAAATTAGAGTTAATGCATTTGCAGTTATATAGCACTCCTAAATCATTTGTGAGAATTTGAGATTGTTGCGACACTTCTGGTGCTGCTTTATCCCACAGTTGTTGTCCCCATACATAGCTTCGTTGAGCCACGATCGCATTTCGTAGCGTTCTTCTCGACTGTTGTGCTATCTGCAACCTTATCTTTTTAAGTATTATTCCCACAGCATCCCAAATCAAAACCACACCGCCCAACAAAGTTAAACAATAGTGGGTAAAATTTGTTATTAAATGCCAAAATATATATGGTAGCTTTACTATCTTCATTCTCAACCCCCAGCCAATAAGAAGTTATAGCAACAATCATGTACATCGGTAATGCTGCTCTTAGTTATTTCTTCACCTGTCATCAGAGTGATTACTGAAAATTTATGGCTATCTTACAAATCTTTTAAATTAGGCTCGCTTTCGTTACTATTTTTGTAACAGCGTCAGGAGGAGAAGACGCGCAGAGGGAAAGGCGCAAAGACGCGGAGAATCTTTGCGATAAATTCCCTGTGTCCCCCGAAGTTTGCAAGGGCAGTGGAAACCCTCCGTTCGCACAGCTTCGACATGGGAGAAGTTCGCTTGGAGGAAAACCCACAAGAGCAACTTCTCTTTGTGTACCCGTGTCCTCTTTCCCTGTTCTTCCGCTATTCCTTTCTACTGGGAGCCAAGACAAGCAAAATGTCAAATTGTTCTCGCTCTGCTGTTGTAGAAGTCGTCGCACTAATGCTGTAAACCGAACCGATAATCTGTTTCCAAGGCTGAAAGTTTTGGTCGTTAAACACTGTCGGTAAAAAACCGTAAAGCCATGATAAGAAAGATCCCGTGTTTACATAGAAATATCCGTGGTTAGGAGAGGGTAAGGAATTGGTAGCAGTTTGGAAATTATAAGTTGAAGGCAACAAAATATAAGGCTGCGGCACTAAGTCTGCAATTGCCCCAAATCCAGTTGTTACAATGACAGTGTTGTCGTCTACCCAACTATAGGCAAGCAAGCTTTGTGAAGAATCGCCTCCAATATCCCAACTGGTAACAGGTTGACCTTGAATATTGTGAGTATTAACCACCACTCCCCCCATCAAGAAGGATTGGATCAATTCATCTAGCTTTTTGAGAGTTGCATCTGCTGCGGTTCGGTTGCTAGTTTGTACAGCTACACCTATGCCCATATTAAAGTTGGAGCCGGCAACAAATTTAAACAATCCTCCCTTTGTGGGAAACAGAAAAAAGCCATATTCACCGTCCATCCAACCCAGAATATCTTTGTCCCAATCTAGCCCTGTGCTAGTACGGACAAAATTACGGAACATTTCTAGATACTCTTTGAGTTGCGGCTTGGTACTGAATCCTTTAGCTAGCTGTTGCCACTGTTGATTCAGATTGCGACCAGTAAGGGCAGAGTAGGTAGCACCAGGCATCCGGTCTAGCATAGTGCCAGTTTTTTTTGTAACAATTTTACTTTGTTTAGATTTGAGTGTTTGGCGATAGGCACTGACTTGTAAGCGTAGCCCTTCCAGTTGTGTCGTCACAAAGCCATTGACACTGCTATATTCTTTTACTTCTTCCAGATCGATTGTGTCAGCACCAAAGACGGGAAAAGGCAGATTTGGATCTTTGGAGATGTCGCTGATTAAAGGAATCAACGTAGCTAAGTTTTCGTAAAATGTAAACAGCACCCCATCGGACTGGGACTGCTTAAGTGTCTCTTGAAACTGAGGATTTTGTGCTAAAGTGGTGCTTCCTTCTGAAGCATCAATTAGCTGCTCAATAGCTTGAGCAGTGATGCTAGTAACAACGTATCCTGGGAGAGTAGCGATCGCAATCCCACGTTTCTTTTTCGGCAAGTCGGGCTTCACTAAGTTAGGCTTAGAAGACAACTTGAGCCTGCGGACAGAAGAAGGTGACGTGTTTCCAGGTGGAGCTACTTCCGGAGCATTCAGTTCTAGTATTGTAATACCTTTGTACTCCCGCTCCTTAACTCGTGATGTGTCTGCCTTGAGTTTCTCCAAAAGCGGCTGTAAGCGCGTTTCATCCTTCACCGGAGCCAGTATGAGAAAGTTAGAATCTATGCTGACAGGAGCAGATCCAACCTTTGGCAGAAACGCAAACGCCACTTGTTCTCCCAACCAAGACTCTATATCTTTTGCATAGTCCAACTCAAAGAGTGATGGTAAAAACTGCGACACTGTTTTAGAAGCTGTTTGAAACAAATAAAAGCGATTTAAAGTAGCCCAAGTTTTTCCTTTCGTATTAATCAACCCTACTAAGGGTGTATTGGCTGGCAAAATATTTGTAACAGCAGGAGTTTGAGATGGAGATGGCTGGCTCATCTCAGGAACGGGAGCGACAGTCAACGCGGACAGGAGTGATAGGGTAGCAACTGGTAATATCATTATGATGTAGTGACTTTTGTGTCAGATAATAGCGTAGTATTTTCGCTAGCATAAACCCAGTAACTTCCAAAACTAGCAGAAATTAATATCAGTTGTCTAAATCACAGCTACAAATGACTCTTCTCTACTTTTCGACTGTCCACTTGTAGCAACCTGAATGCGAGCAAAGCATAGATGCGTACTCCTTTGGAGTACCAGCAGGCTTGCGGCTTCTCGTATTGCTTTGCAGAACCCACAAGGTAGAGTAGCAATCCCAGGCACAAGTTAATTGCTACCCTGATAATAGTTACGATCCAAGGCATGTGAAGATGAATAAAACAGACATGAGCGATCGCTTGGATGACTACGAAGTTAATAATCTAGATTTTTATAGAAAAAATCATGGATTACAGCTTTATTACAATTGGTCTGGAGAAATTTGGTGGCAAGAAGAACCAGACAAGCCAAAGGAGAAATTATTCTCTATTATTGGTATGAATGCTACGAAAGTATTTATCAAAATCGATCCTGAGTACGGTGAAGTTGGGTATCGTATCAATAGAGAATTGGGTTTATTTTGCGACCCAGTTACGCAAGAAATTCTCACTTCGTGGAAATCACCAAAGGCAAGTAAAGCAATACCAGTAGTACATATTGCTAATCGAATTGTACAAGGCTCAGTCAAACCCAAGAAATATCTCATACCCAAAGGCAGTGAATATATCACCTCTGTGATGGAAATTCCTTTAGAATACCCGCATCCATTAGCAAGAGATAGTAAATATTTAGACTATTGCCCAGGCGAAAAGTTTAGGGGAGTTGAATACTTTACATCACATGTTTGCCGACCTAATGTTTCTAATGTCCCTCCTGCTCAGTGGGCGAGAGACTGTCCTTGGATGCCGTGGATGAAGTTAGGATATGGTCATCCAGCTAAATTAAGGTTTGAAACAACAATATCTAGAGTTAATTCTTTTGAAGAACTTAATCCTAAATTGGTTCAGTTAGTAAGGGAAAAAGTACCAATTTATGAATTTGCACCTATGGAAAGCGATGAGCCAAATATGACGAGTATTCAGTACTTTAAGAAACACTTTGAATCTTACTTAAAAGGTGAGATTTTTCCACTAGAGGAAACTTGTTGATTGGTTATCCCTCTTGTGTCACTCTCCGAAAACAAATATTCCAGGCAACTTTTAAAACTCTAATTGGGGTTGAGTTTGTGGCTTGATTTTCTAATACATTCAATATAACCATTGCTTGAGACTAAAACTTGTGTGGTAACGGTTACACCTCATCAAAAGCAGGTGGATAAACAACCTTCCCCATATACTTTTGCTGATAATTTTGCAGTGGTTTAACCATGAAAACATCCTCTGGTACTGGAAAAAGAGACTCAATTCTATAAACAATAGAAGACTGAAAGCCAAAGCGAGTGTAGAAATGGGGATGACCTAATACAATTACTATGGCTTCTCCTGTTACATCTGCTATTTTTAACCCTGCTTCTACTAGTGCGCTACCAATACCTTGTCTTTGAAACTGTGGACGAACTGCCAAAGGTGCTAAACCAATTACCTGTAGTTTTTCTTCATTCACTAGATCGATATAGCTAAATAAAATGTGATCGACTACGACATTGCCAATCTTTGCTACTAGCGAAAGTTCTGGAATATAACGGTCTGAACGGCGAATTTTATCTACAAGTTTAGCCTCGTTTTCCTGTCCAAAGGCTAATTTATTTACCTCAGCTATTGCTGGATAGTCTGGCAAACTTTCACAACGGATGTCGATCGTTTCAAATTTTAATCAATGACCTGCTTTCTCATGGACTTAATTTGTCCGCGCTTAGTTTTACTGTCAAGACGTTTTTTTTGAGAATTGCGAGTTGGTTTAGTGGGTTTACGTATTTGGGGCAAGACAACTGCGCTTAGTATGAGTTGCTTGAGTCTATGCATTGCTTCTTCGCGGTTTTTTTCTTGGCTGCGATGTTCTTGAGCTTTGATGACAACAACTCCCTCTTGGGTGATACGTCGGTCGTTTAGCTTTAGAAGTTGCTGTTTATAAAAAGTGGGTAATGATGAAGCTTCAATGTCAAAGCGTAAGTGGATGGCTGTAGCAACTTTGTTCACGTTTTGACCCCCTGCTCCTTGAGAACGAATCGCGCTAATTTCGAGTTCGCTATCGGGGATGATAATTTTATTAGAAATTTGCAGCATAACTTATATATAGCTTAGTGGGGGCGATCGCTGTTCGCCAATTGCCTCCTCTTTGAAAATATCCCTCTTGTGTCACTTCCCCAGATGAAAAGATGTAACCCCTATTACACAAGAGTTTTAGTCTAAAGCAATGACTATATCAACCATATTAGAAAATCAAGCCACAAACCCAATCCAGTCAGAGTTTTAAAAGTTTCCTTCAATTTTTGTTTTCAAAGAGTGACACAATAAGGATAATTGGGCGCATCTTCATACAGGATTGATATCATGAGATAACTGAGGAGGCTGAGAGACATTTTCATGCATGATGATGAAACTTATTTCATTAAGACTGCCTTCTGCCTCCAAATTTGATCAACTGTACAAAGATTTAATCCACTGCCATTCCCGCGTCAAACCCTCTTTTAGGGAAACTTGCGGCTGATATCCGAGAATTTTCCGTGCCTTGGATACATCAGCAGCTGTGTGCCGTGCATCTCCCATAGCTTTTTCTATGTGGTTTCTTTTGATTGGTTTCCCAATAATTTCTGCCATCGTGTCTAAGACTTCTGCCAAAACCACTCTGCTACCGCCGCCAATATTGAAGATTTCGCCCACCGCTTCAGGTACAGCAGCAGCAGCTAAATTGGCAGCAACAGCATCGCTAACAAATGTAAAGTCCCGTGTCTGCTGTCCATCACCGTAAACAGGAATTGCCTCGTCTTGCAAAATAGATTTGAAAAACTTATGAAATGCCATATCTGGGCGCTGTCTCGGCCCATAAACTGTAAAGTATCGCAACGCCACAAAAGGCACGCCAAAGTTTTTGTGATATAGACCGCATAAACGTTCAGCTGCTAACTTAGTAATGCCGTAAGGAGATACAGGTTGGGGACAAATTCCCTCGTGAGTGGGTAAGGTTTCAGCGTCGCCGTACACACTAGATGTAGAGGCAAATACTAATCTTTTCAGATGTTTAGCATCTTTTGCTGCTTCCAGTAAAACTTGTGTGGCGCTGATATTACGTTCAGTATAAAAACGGAAACCTTGACCCCAACTCGCTCTTACTCCTGCTTGTGCCGCCTGATGATAAATAACATCAACATCTTCAAGAATTGTCTGCCAATCTAAAAACTGAATATCTCCTTCAATTAAACTAAAATTAGGCGACAACTGTAAATGTGCAATATTCTTGTGCTTCAACATCGGATCGTAGTAATCATTGAATTCATCAATGCCGATTACTTCTTCTCCTTGTTGCAGTAATGCTTCTACAAGATGAGAACCAATAAATCCTGCTGCTCCAGTAACGATAATTTTAGCCATAACCCCTAGTTTTTGGATATATTCTGAATTTCAATATTCACAGGTTAATACTTAAGATGATTAAACGTCATTACTTGCCAAGTATTTTTAAATCAAACCTTTGAACTTGAGAAAAAGTAATTATAAATACTTAGTTAATTTCATAATAACGAAAAAACTTAAGTAAAATTATTTAGGATTTTCTCTTCTGATTGCATTCAAAGTATACAAATTATAATTAACTAACAAATTCAGTATTACCTAATAGTAAGCAGATAACAGCAATAAAACTTAAACATAGAGCAATATGTGAAGTTACTTTTCAGTTATTTTCGCTTAGTCATCGCAGAGGGGGCTTGCATAAGCATGAGAATTAGTGAAAAATTGATCCGCGAGTAGTCTTAGGGCATTCTCGTATCGCAAGGGACGCACGAGGAAATCAGTGAAAGTTTTAGTTGTAGGTAACGGGGGGCGCGAACACGCTCTAGCATGGAAACTATTGCAATCGAAGCAAATTGAGCAAGTTGTTTGTGTACCTGGGAATGGGGGTACGGCAATTATGGAACGTTGCCAGAATTTACTCCTAGCAGTAGATAACTTTGAGGGCATTAGCCAATATGCTCTAGAATATGGCATAACTCTTGTGATAATTGGGCCAGAAGTGCCTTTGTCCAAGGGAATTACAGACTACCTGCAAAGCAAAGGACTAATGGTATTTGGGCCTACTAGAGCAGGAGCGCAAATTGAAGCGAGTAAGGCTTGGGCAAAAGCTCTGATGCAAGAAGCAGGAATTCCTACAGCCAAGTCTGCGGTATTTACAGAGGCGGCAGCAGCGAAATCTTATGTAAAAGCACAGGGAGCGCCCATAGTTGTTAAAGCTGATGGCTTGGCAGCTGGTAAGGGTGTGACAGTTGCCGAAACCCTGGAACAGGCAGAGATGGCAATTGATGCAATTTTCCGAGGGCAGTTTGGCAGTGCTGGGAATTTTGTCGTCATTGAAGAATGTTTGGTTGGGCAAGAGGTTTCGGTTTTAGCATTAACGGATGGCTTAACAATTCGACCTTTGCTACCCGCTCAGGATCACAAACGGATTGGTGAGGGTGATACAGGAGAAAATACTGGTGGGATGGGAGCCTATGCCCCAGCGCCTATTGCTACACCAGAGTTAATGGCACGCATTCAAACAGAAGTTTTAGAAAAAACGATCGCATCCTTAAGATCCAAGGGCATTGACTACCGAGGCGTGCTTTACGCTGGGTTAATGATTGCACCCAATGGCGACTTTAAAGTTCTAGAATTTAACTGTCGCTTTGGCGATCCCGAAACGCAGGTGATTTTACCACTGTTGACAACACCTTTAGAAGAGTTGATTTTAGCCTGCGTACAGCAGCGTTTAGGCGAATTGCCACCCATTGCTTGGCACGAGGGTGCTGCTGCCACCGTCGTTGCAGCTTCCGGAGGTTATCCAGGAGAATACGAAAAAGGTCAGGTAATGACTGGCATTCCAGAGGCGGAGGCAGCAGGTGTAGTTGTATTTCATGCAGGCACGAAGTTAAACCAGCAACAACTAGTAACAGATGGAGGTAGAGTGTTAAATGTTACTGGGATTGGAGAAAATTTTGAGCAAGCGATCGCCCAGGCTTATGCTGGAATCAAGTCAATTCACTTTCCAGGGATGTATTATCGCAGAGATATCGGACATCGAGTGTTGAGTCAGTAGTCAGTAGTCAGTGGTCAGTAGTCAGTGGTCAATGGTAACTGGTAATTGGTCAGTGGTCAGGAATTATCATTCTCTCCTCTGCCCCTCTGCCTCCCCTTCTCTCTTACGGATAGCCTGCTCAAATTCAACAACAGCGTCGTACTGGTCAGGCATGGCGATATAACGCAGTAGCAAAGCAGGGTCTAAATCTGAGAAAAACCCACTTCTATTTGCTTGTTCATACTCGCCACCTTCGGTAAGACGAAATATTTTGATAGAGTTAGATTTCCAAAACCACACTTCAGGCACTTTTTTGGGCTTACATAAATCTTTTCTGTTAATAGTGCCACTAGTTTCTTGTAGCTAAGTAAGTAGGCGCAATCAACTGAGCGCGCCAGTTTCAAATTTACAGGCAGGTCTAGTCTCCAGCATAAAATAAAATTTGGGAGCGATCGCCTACCATATTGAGTGGATTTCTATAAAATTGAGCCGAGTAATTCCACAACAAGCTGCCGTTACGACACGAAAATCAAATCGTGATATTACCAAAAGCAATAAAGGTATCCTACAGATAAATTAGCAGTAAGCTGTTTTAGTGCGTCTTTCACAATCCACTATGGCAACGATTAACGACAACTACCTGAAGCTGAAAGCTGGTTATCTATTCCCTGAAATTGCGCGACGAGTTAACGCCTTCGCCGAAGCCAACCCTGATGCTAAAATTATCCGCTTGGGCATTGGCGATGTCACAGAACCTCTGCCAGAAGCTTGCCGCACAGCAATGATTAAAGCAGTAGAAGAAATGGGCGATCGCAATACTTTTAAAGGCTACGGCCCAGAACAAGGCTATGCTTGGTTAAGGGAGAAAATTGCTGCTCAAGATTTTCAAGCTAGAGGAGCAGATATAGATGCTTCCGAAATCTTTATTTCTGATGGTTCCAAATGCGACACAGGCAACATTCTGGAAATCTTTGGACATAACAACATTATCGCCGTTACAGACCCCGTTTATCCCGTATATGTAGATACAAATGTCATGGCGGGTAATACTGGGGCTGCCAACGAGAAAGGCGAGTTTGAAGGCTTAGTATATCTGCCAATTACCGCTGAGAACAACTTCACCGCCGAAATTCCCTCTCAAAAAGTTGATTTAATTTATCTTTGCTTCCCCAACAACCCCACCGGTGCAACCGCCACCAAAGAACACTTAAAAGCATGGGTAGATTATGCCAAAGCTAATAACTCGATTATTTTCTTTGATGCTGCCTACGAAGCTTACATTACCGATCCTGATATTCCTCACTCTATCTACGAAATTGCAGGTGCAAGGGAAGTTGCGATCGAGTTCCGTTCTTTCTCCAAGAATGCAGGCTTTACAGGAACCCGTTGTGCCTTAACCGTCGTACCGAAGACGCTGACTGCAAAAGCCGCAGATGTTTCAGATGTGGAACTATGGAAGCTATGGAATCGCCGCCAGTCCACTAAGTTCAATGGCGTATCCTACATCGTACAACGGGGAGCCGAAGCTGTTTACTCCCAAGACGGACAAGCCCAAATTAAGGCATTGGTTGGTTTCTATCTAGAAAATGCCAAAATTATTCGCGAACAACTGACAGCAGCGGGATTGGCTGTATATGGTGGCGTAAATGCACCTTATGTCTGGGTGAAAACCCCCGATGATTTATCCAGTTGGGAATTCTTTGATAAACTGCTGCACACCGTCAATGTTGTGGGAACACCTGGTTCTGGATTTGGTGCTGCGGGTGAAGGCTACTTCCGCATTTCAGCATTTAATAGTCGAGAAAATGTAGAAGAGGCAACCAAGCGAATTACCGAAAAATTTACAGCATTTATGAAATGAAGGAGTAGAAAGTAGGGAGTAGGGAAATCCCTACTCACTAATTACGAATTACGAATTATTATTAATCTTTTGGTAAATTTTCAAACACTTGCTTAACTAACTCCTTAGTCTTGTCTTCCAAACGTAGCCAATCTACTTCACCGAGTTCATCAATTAAACTGGTATCAATACTAACTGCCTCATTATCTGGACTGTAGTCCAAAAAGCACACTTGATAACACAATTCCCACAAATCGATACTGACTTGTTGCCCTTGACGTTGCAAATTCAGATGATATCCTGGATGGGGCATTGGCAGACGGCTGAGGGTTTTTCTGATTTCATCTGCTTGTTCTGATGTGGCGTTTTCCATTTCTTGCAACAACTGAGTTACCAACGCTTTCGTTTGATCTGTGGTACTAGCTGGCCAAATCAATACATCTTCGTAAGTTCCCGTCCAAGTAGATGTGTCGAGATGCTTGCGAAGATTATCGACAACACGAATGAAAGCAGGTTGCATGAGAAGTTCAGCACGTTGCCATGTTACTGGATTTGTTATTCTGGGTGGCATTGGTCGTTAACAGGGGCACTATAAAGAAAAATTTACAGTCTGCGTTTATTAAAAAGCTGGATTTAGTCTAAATCTTTTCTCAAGATAACGGATTTCATTGCAGAAAATTTGGAGATATTTATTACCAGCTGAAAAATTTAGGTAATAACTCTGGGGAATGAATATGATAGGCAAGCTATTAGACCATCGTTACCAAATAATTAAAGTCCTTGCCGCGGGAGGATTTGGTCAAACTTACATTGCCCAAGATACTAGGCGGCCGGGTAACCCCATTTGCGTTGTCAAGCACCTACAACCTGCAACTGACCCCAGAGTTTTTGAGACTGCTAAGCGTCTATTTAATAGCGAAGCCGAAACCTTAGAACAATTGGGTAATCACGATCAGATACCTAGGTTGCTAGCTTATTTTGACGAGAACCAAGAATTTTATTTAGTACAAGAATTTATTGAAGGACATACCCTCACAGAGGAACTCATACCTGGTAAACGTTGGAGTGAAGACCAAGTAATTCAACTATTACAGGAAGTTCTCACCATCTTGGAATTTGTTCACGCTCAAGGGGTGATTCACCGCGATATTAAACCAGATAATATTATTCGGCGCGCCTCCGACCATAAATTAGTTTTAGTAGACTTTGGGGCAGTGAAGCAATTGCGTACACCAATGGTGACAGTTGGCGGACAACCTTCTGCTACAGTGGCTATTGGTACTCCCGGTTATATGCCCACGGAACAAGGGCAAGGTAAACCCCGCCCTAATAGTGATATCTATTCTCTTGGCATCATCGCTATTCAAGCACTCACAGGAGTACAGCCAACACAATTACAAGAAGACCCCGATACAGGCGAAATCCTCTGGCAGCATTTAGTACCTGTTAACTATCGACTGGCAGCAGTGTTGACCAAGATGGTGCGTTATCATTTCAAAGACCGCTACCAAACGGCAACAGAAGCACTGCAAGCATGTCAAAACGCTATTAATCCTGTGTTGACAGCTGCTACATCACAAGAATCGCCTAAAAACCGCAGTTACGAACTAAATAATTCTCCATCTCAAGTATCTCGGCAGCAAACCGTCGCAGTTGCACCCGCAAATCCTGCTACTGTTAAACCATCCCGTCGGAAAAACTCTCACAAACCCGACCCATGGCCGCTGTTAATTGGCATATTATTGGCGGGTGGTGCTGCGGCTTTAGCAGCTAATGTATATCCAAATGTTAAAAATTTCGCTGCTAATTTCACAGGCAGTAATAGTACTACAACAAACAAATGTTTGGCTGTAGTTACAGGTAATTCTAATGTGCGTTCTGAACCTAGTTCTATTAATTCTGATAATGTTTTGCAAACAGTTGCCGATAACACCAAATTTGAGGTTACTGGCAAGCGAACAAAACGAGGTTGGATAGAAATTAAACTAAACTCTAATCGTTTGGCTTGGGCACACTCGGATGTGATAGTTAATAATGACGAATGGATTTCTTGTCTGCGGGATAAAGGCGTTGCAATTAAGACAGTAGATGATAGTTCTCTAATTACTGCTTTACCAGTTCCCAAACCAAGACAAAAATCTAGAGATGGAGTAATTCCGTCGTCACAAATATCAAAATTACCACCTTCTAACACTGAAAAATCGGTTCAATCGCAGCCTAGTGTTGACACTGGCAAGATTGTAGAACAAGCAAAACAGAAGTATAATTCAGGTGATTTAGTTGGAGCGATCGCACTACTAAAGTCTATTCCAGCAAGTGCTTCTTCTGGGATTAAAGAAACAGCCGCAATAATTAACCAGTGGCAGCAAGATTGGGCTAAGGCAGATGCACTATTTAATGACATCAATAAGGCGTTAGAGAATGGTCAATGGGATAAAGTTTTGGATTATAAAAACCATCCAGAACAGTTACCCAACACTCAGTACTGGCGAAAGAAAATAGAACCTTTGTTTAAACAAGCAGCCGAAAACTTGGCAAAACAGGTACTTTCTAATACTGAGAAACCAGATAATCAAAATAATTCCCAGCAGCAAGTAACCAATACAGATACACCAGATAATCAGAATGATTCTAAACAGGAACTTCCCAATACAGATACACTAGATGCTACAGAAAGTCCCAGGTCTGTAGCAACTCCTCAAAGCAGTTTGTAATCAAGGTTGGTTAACTACTTTTTAGAGGTAAAGGTAAAAATACAAGAGGGGAACGGGACGAAATTAACATCTCGATGATTTGGGCGATCGCATAAATTCCCGTCTTGTCCAATCGAGTTTGGCAAAAGTAGGAAACATCAATTAAGTTTATCTGTCCAACAGAGAGATTGTGTAGACTCTACTTCTCTCTAATTTGCAATCCTACTTGCACTGGATTAAAATCCTGAGGAAAATGGGTAGTGCGATCGCAATCTGCTTTTTCCAGTTTCGCTCCCTTAAGATCGGCTTGACAGAGATCCGCTGAAAATAACAAAGTTCCCCGGAGATCGGCATCTTGCAAATTAGCTTGACTGAGATTTGCAAAGCTGAGGTCACAGCCTCTAAGATTAGCACCACTGAGATTAGCTTCACTTAAGTCAGCATAGCTGAAGTCAGACCCTTTGAGATCGAGACCTCGTAAGTCAGCATCAACCAAGTTTGCTCTACTAAAATCCCGTTTTCCCTCTGCATACTTTTCTATGAGAGTCACGGCAGTATTAACGATATTTTGAGAATTTGTTTCAGACATAGAACCGCCTTAGAGCTTGTCTCGCGATCGCTGTAGTCGAAACTCATTAACGATGGTCTCTACCACACCAATTAATCATAAGCCTGCTGATGCACAAATCGGCAGCTATTGGAAATTTTGAGAAATATTCTACTTCCTCACTAGTTTCTGAAATTTTTCTTTTAGTTTCAAATTGGTATAACAATCTCTATCTGGGGAGTAATAGACCCAAAAGACTATTCTGCTGCCAAAATTGGTATATGGCGATCTATTAACTTTGCTCTGCCTCATAAAGGTTCAGTTATTGTTTAAGAGCGCAGTACCGTATATAAAGAGAATTTTGACCAGCAGTTGACCACATTTTGAGCTTTGTGACAGAAGCATGACCAATGAGGAGGAACGAATGAAGAATGAGTCAACGTCAGCAAGCAACGCTGACGTAAATTTCCTTCTTGGCGGGGGTGAAATGGGTGCGCGGATGCGAGAAAAAGACTGGTCGAAAACATCGCTGGGTGCAACACACCAATGGCCGCAGAGCCTAAAAACGGCTGTGCGGATTATGCTGACTTCCCGTCAACCCATGTTTGTCTGGTGGGGCGAGGAACTGATTAACCTTTACAATGATGCTTACAAGACTATAGTAGGTGGTAAACATCCAGAAGCACTTGGACAGCCAGCTTCCTATGTGTGGCGAGAAATATGGGATCAAGTAGGCCCTAGGGCAGAATCAGCAATGCTTAAGAATGAGGGCACATACGATGAAGCGCTGCTGCTAATCATGGAACGCAACGGCTACCCAGAGGAAACTTATTACACGTTTTCATATAGTCCAGTTCCTAATGACAAAGGCAACACAGGTGGTATCATCTGCGCTAACACAGACGACACCCAGCGGATCGTCAATGAGCGTCAGTTGATGTTGTTGCGGGAACTGGCAGCTAAGACGGTAGATGCACGGTCATTTGATGAAGCCTGTACGCTTAGTGCTAGCTGTCTGGAAACCAACCCTTACGATTTACCCTTCGCAATGATTTATCTGGTCGATCCGGATAAGCAGCATGTTTTTTTGGCGGGAACTTGCGGCATTGAACGGAACCACAAAGCAGTACCAGGAACAGTCGCTCTCGATTCTGATACAGTTTGGCCCTTTGCGGAAGTCATCAAAACGCATCAGGCAAAAATAGTTTCCAATTTAGAAATATATTTTAGCGGTTTACCGTCGGCTGTTTGGCAGCGATCGCCACATCAAGCGGTGGCTGTGCCAATTGCATCATCAGGACAGACGGGAAGGGCTGGTATACTAGTTGTTGGTTTGAATCCGTTCCGGCTCTACGACGACAATTATAGAGGTTTTATTGATTTGGTTGCGGCTCAAATTGCAGCCAGCATCGCCAACGCTCAAGCTTACGAGGAAGAACGCAAACGCGCCGAAGCCTTGGCAGAAATCGATCGCGCTAAAACCGTCTTCTTTAGCAATGTTAGCCACGAATTCCGTACCCCACTAACCCTCATGTTGGGGCCACTAGAGGAAACCTTAATCAATTGTGCCACCCTGCTGCCACCCAACGAACGCGAGCAGTTAGAAATGGTACAACGCAATGGACATCGCCTGCTGAAACTGGTTAACACCCTGCTAGACTTCTCGCGCATTGAAGCCGGACGCGTGCAAGCTTCATACGAACCCACCGACCTTGCTACTTTCACCGCAGAACTAGCCAGTGTATTTCGTTCAACCATAGAACGGGCAGGAATGCAGTTATTGGTCAATTGTCCTCCTCTACCCGCACCTGTATATGTAGATCGAGAGATGTGGGAAAAGATCGTCCTTAACCTACTCTCGAATGCATTCAAGTTTACCTTTACAGGAAAAATCGCAGTCAGTTTGCAGTGGGTAGAAGATGAAGAGGACGAGGGGACAGGGGGACACGGGGATACGGAGACAAGGAGACAACGAGACAAGTTGCGTGCAAAGAGAAGTCGTCAGGATGGTTTCCCTCTAAGCGAACTTTGGAGGGTTCCCCCCGTTGAGCAAACTTCGGGAAACACAGAGAATACAAATGAGAAACTCTCCGCGTCCTCTCGTCCCCGCCTCCCCGCTTCTGCATTCGTCGAACTGTCGATACAAGACACAGGAATCGGTATTCCAGCAGCAGAAATACCTCACCTGTTTGAACGATTTCACCGCGTCAAAGGAGCGCAAGGACGTATTTTTGAAGGGTCGGGCATTGGATTATCACTGGTGCAAGAATTGGTGCAAATGCACGGCGGCACAGTTCGAGTAACCAGTATTGTAGGAGAAGGCAGTTGCTTTACCATATTGATTCCTACGGGATCTGCTCATTTGCCGCCAAACCGGATTAGTGCTACTCGCACTTTAACTTCAACCGCATTAGGCGCGACCCCATATTTAGAAGAAGTTCAGCGTTGGCTACCAGATGAGGCAGGGGAGCAGGAAGAGAAGTTGCCAGGAGGAGCCACTGCGTTGGACGGGTTCCCCGGCTTGAAGCAAGTGGCGTGGTTTCCCTCCGAGCAAACTTCGGGGAGCAAGGGAGCGGAGGGTCAACAGAGCCTAATTTCCCCTCTGCCCCTCTGCCCCTCCACCCCTTCGCTCAGAACTGCCCGTATTCTCCTGGCTGACGATAACGCAGATATGCGCGATTATGTCAAGCGGTTGTTAAGTCAGCAGTATGAGGTGGAAGCTCTGCCGGATGGTTTATCTGCTTTATATTCTGCTCGTCAGCATCTCCCAGACTTGATACTGACTGATGTTATGATGCCGGGATTAGATGGCTTTGGACTACTGCAACAATTACGGGCCGATCCGCAAACCAGAAAAGTTCCAATTATCCTGCTATCTGCACGGGCGGGGGAAGAAGCACGGGTGGAAGGTTTAGAAGCAGGAGCGGATGATTACCTGATCAAACCGTTCTCTGCCCGTGAATTGTTGGCGCGGGTAGAGGCAGCCCTAAAAATGGCTCGTCTTCGGCAGGAAACAATGCTTAGGGAGCAAGGGTTAAGAAAGGAAGCTGAAGTTGCAAAAGCACACCTAGAGACTGTGCTAGCAGGTATCCAAGACCAGTTCTTTGTGTTGGATCGAGAGTGGTGCTACACCTTTGTCAACGATCGCGTAGCGGAAGTTGTGGGTAAGCAAAAAGAAGAGTTACTGGGTAAGAGTATTTGGGAACTATTTCCAGATCTGGTCGAAACTGAGTTTTTTACCCAGGTTCATCGAGCGATCGCCCAACAAACGGTGGTTCGATTCGAGTACTTTTATCCCACCTGGCATTGTTGGTTTGAGAATCGCGTCTACCCCTTTGCTGACGGGGTAAGCATATTTGTTACAGACATTACTTACCGCAAGCGAGTAGAAGCAGCCCTGCGTCAAAGCGAAGAACGATTCCGCAACATGGCTGACAATGCCCCTTTCATGATCTGGGTGACTGACCCCACTGGCTATTGCACCTACCTCAGCAAAAGCTGGTACGAATTTTCCGGGCAGACTGAACAGACTGGTCTGGGATTGGGATGGATAGATGCCGTACATCCAGAGGATCGGAAATATACCAAGCAAAATTTTCTCGAAGCCAACGAACGCTGCCAAGGCTTTCAGTTGGAGTACCGCTTGCGGCGAAAAGACGGCGAGTATCGCTTTTGCATCGATGCTGCTAGCCCTTGGTTTGGAGTGAACGGTGAATACAAAGGTTACATCGGCTCAGTTATTGACATTACAGAACGCAAGCAAGCAGAAGCCGAACGCGATCGCCTCTTGGAACTCGAGCAAGTTGCCAGAACCAACGCCGAAAAAGCCAACCGTATTAAAGATGAATTTCTGGCGGTGCTGTCTCATGAATTGCGATCGCCTCTCAATCCCATTCTCGGTTGGGCAAAACTCTTACAGACCCGTGAGTTTGATTCAGACATGCTGAAGAAAGCTATTGCCATAATTGAGCGTAATGCTAAATTACAAGCTCAACTCATTGAAGATTTGCTGGATGTCTCTCGGATATTGCAAGGCAAGCTCAACCTCAACATGTTTCCCGTCAACCTTGTGACCGTGATTGAGGCGGCAATGGATACAACGCGTTTGGCGGCAGAAGCTAAAAAGATTCAGATTCAAACCATGCTGGATGCTGCTGTTGGGCAAGTTTTGGGTGATTCTGGT
Organism: Nostoc minutum NIES-26; assembly: GCA_003326215.1. GTDB lineage: Bacteria > Cyanobacteriota > Cyanobacteriia > Cyanobacteriales > Nostocaceae > Dendronalium > Dendronalium minutum. The sequence continues at coordinate 29,900 of LXQD01000344.1, forward strand.
CGTTTACAACAAGTAGTTTGGAATCTTTTATCTAATGCCGTTAAATTCACTCCTGAAGGAGGAAAAATTACTATTCAACTGGAGCATGTTGACGCTCATGCTCAAATTATTGTCAGCGACACAGGCAAAGGGATTAGCCCTGACTTCATGCCTCATGTCTTTGAATATTTTCGTCAGGCTGATAGCACCACAACCCGAACCTTTGGCGGGTTGGGCTTAGGATTAGCAATTGTCCGTCATTTCATCGAGCTACATGGCGGTAGAGTTTGGGCAGAAAGTCTAGGAGAAGAGCAAGGAGCTATTTTTACAGTCAGGTTACCGCTGATTCAGAAAGAATTAACCCCAACAAAAGACCCGAATCTTACTACCTCAAATGCTCCGACCAATTCCATCTTGACAGGCATCCAAATCTTAGTCGTAGACGATGATACAGATACCCGTGAATTCTACACATTCATGCTAGAACTGGCTGGAGCCAAAGTGATTGCTGTGGCATCAGCAGTGGAAGCACTACAAGCCTTGGCAGAGTCAGAACCAGATATTTTGCTGAGTGATATTGGGATGCCAGAGACAGATGGCTATATGTTGATGCGCCAAGTGAAAGCATTGCAGGCACATGGCAAACAGATTCCGGCGATCGCTTTAACTGCTTATGCTGGAGATATCAACCAGCAACAAGCCCTGAAAGCAGGGTTTCAAAAACATTTGTCCAAACCCGTCGAACCAGAAGAGTTAGTCAATGTAATTGCAACTTTAATTGGTCAAACTGTTGACTGATCGCTGTATTTATGATATTTAAATGCGCTTTAGCCTAATACCAATTTTGCAAAATTATTCCTACTCTAAATGTAATATAGCGGATTTAAAGTTGGTGAAGCAGCTCAATCTTGGGGGTTTCCACGCCAGTTGCTACCCTGCGGGAAGCCGCGCAGAGCGCGTCTACAAGTCTGCAAAGCCGCCCAACGCACTGGCTCGCCACGATCGACTGCTGTTAGCCCACATTCCGCAGGTTCATTAGCAAAGAAGATAATATTTGCGGCAGGGAGCACCAAAAAACTGTAGAATCCAACATCGTTCCTCGGTGAGGTTGGAAATCTGTTTCAAGGAGGCGATAAGCCCGGAGGGCATAGCCGAAGGTAGCGTCAATAGATGAATTGACATGAAACATTGAAACACCCAACGCAGAGTAGGAGTGGAAGTTGGCTTACCTAATTGATTTTGGATTGTTTGGGATGCTCGGTCTAAGGATTGACGTAATGCTCTCTGACCCAAGCTGTAAACCAGCAAACATAAA